>NZ_JAJVKV010000001.1:1358009-2037014 GCF_024198175.1 Pyxidicoccus xibeiensis | reverse complement strand
TCAAAGAATTGACTGCGGTTTCCGCAATCTGTCTTCTACTTAGGCTTGCTATTTGGTTTTCAAAGACCGAGTCGCTTGTACCACCCGCGACTTTTTGCTACTGTTTGCTTCCTGCCGCCTGCCGTTTTCAACCGGCGGGGCCGCAGTTTCTATTCAAGCCCGCGTCCGTTGTCAACTTCGACTTTCGCGTCCTCGGGGCCTTCGGAGTCCTCAGCGCCGCCCAGTGGCTTCCGCTGTTTCTTCCGAGGGGGCGCGGCTTCTACCG
Organism: Pyxidicoccus xibeiensis; assembly: GCF_024198175.1. Taxonomy (NCBI): domain Bacteria; kingdom Pseudomonadati; phylum Myxococcota; class Myxococcia; order Myxococcales; family Myxococcaceae; genus Pyxidicoccus; species Pyxidicoccus xibeiensis. The sequence continues at coordinate 2,036,749 of NZ_JAJVKV010000001.1, read as the reverse complement.
CTTCGCCGCATCCCGCGTCAACTACCGCTTCGTTGACTTTCCCAACCCTGCCGCCCGTTTGACTTCTTTCCGGGCTGCTTTTTGCTGGGGTCGCGGTTTCTACCACCACCGCGTCTTCTGTCAACTCGCTTCGTCGACCGCCGTATTCCGTCTTGTCGTGCTGCCCACCCGGAAGTGCCTTCCGCGCCAGTGCGCGGGCTTTCGGGTGAGGGGCGCGGCTTCTACCACCGCCGCATTTCGAGTCAACCGCTTCGTGCCGACTCTTTCTTCCTGCTGCTACTGCTCCCGTCGGCGCTTCCTGGCTGCTGCTTCCCGCCAGGCGCTCCGTCGAGTGGGGCGCGGCTTCTACCACCACCGCGTCTTGAGTCAACCACCGTGCTGACTCCGGATATTCTCGCTGTCAGCATTCCGAACTGCGTCGCGTCTGCGGGATCATCCGAACAGGCCTGCTCCTTTGACGCCCTTGCTTCTTCCTCCCGACGAGCCGCTGAGATCAGCCGTTCGTTCGAGGGGGCGCGGCTTCTATCAGCACCGCGTCCAGGGTCAACAGCCTTCGTCGACCTTTTTCTTCCTCTGCCGCTCCCGGGTGACGGGCACCAAGGTGTCGAGCAGGGGTCCGGTTAGTAGCGCAGTGTTACCTGGTCGTCAAATCCAATTGATCCAAGGTCCAGGTCACAGCTCCGTAACCGGGGATATGCGCAGCCCCTTGTGGGGTGTGAAGCCCCTGCCAGGGCCCGGCGCCTTCTTTCTGGAAAGCCCCGGTCCACAGGCCGGAGACCTGCCAGGCAGGCCGCTCAGACGTCCAGACCCGCCCGGGGCTCCGAGGGCTCCCGCGGCGCGAGACCTCCAGCAGCTCCCGGCCGCCATACGGTGCCGAAGAGCCAGTCCGAGAGCGGGAAGGTGATGTTGAAGTTGTACCGCTGCATCTTCGACGGGTCGTGGTGCACCTGATGATGCCTTCGCAGCCGCTCCATCAGCGGGAGCCGGGCCACGGGGTGCCCCGGAGGCAGGTGGTGGCAGAAGTGCAGCCACTCGTAGGAGAGGTAGTAGCCCACGGAGGAGGCCGCGAAGAGCCAGCCCACGGTCGGCGAGACGAGCACGTAGCCCAGGGCCGCGAGCGGCGCGGCGATGCCCCCCAGGAAGAACAGCAGCAGCACGGGCGGGAAGAGCACCATCTTCACGTCGCGCGGCGATTCATAGGCCAGGGCGTCGTGGGTGAAGTAGCGGTGGTGCTGCTCGGTGTGCCGCCCGAAGAGCAGCCCCAGCCCCCGCCGGCGGTGGTGCATGGGCCCGCGGTGCCCGAGGAACTCCACCACGTTCCCCAGCAGGAAGACCGTGGGGAGTGTCAGCCACTCCAGGGGACGCACCGCCTCCAGCCGTGAGAGCGAGAAGCCGATGGCTGCCAGCGACGCCAGGCTGGTGAAGGCGAAGTGCGCCCGCCCGGAGTAGCGGGGGCCCACGAACCTGCGCCTGTATCCCTCCCGGAAGGTCGCTACCCGCTCGGGAATGGTCCGCGTGTCCATGGTGCCCCCCGTACTGCTTCCAGCCTAGTCCTTCTGCCGGGCCTTCACCTTCTGCAGCTTCTTCATGCGGTCCAGGATGAGCGTGCGCTTGAGGCCGGACAGGTGGTCCACGAAGACATGCCCGTCCAGGTGGTCGATTTCATGCTGCAGCACGTGCGCGAGCCGGCCTTCCGCCTCCAGCTCGTGCCACTCACCCGTCCTGTCCTGATAGCGCACCTTCACCCGGTGGAAGCGCGGGCACTTCTCCCACTCCCGGGGGACGGACAGGCAGCCCTCCTCCAGGGACACGGGCTCCTTCTTCTCCAACACCTGCGGATTGACGATTTCGAAGGACGTACCGTCCTCGCGTCCCACCAACGCCACGCGCAGCGGCTCGCCTACCTGGTTGGCGGCGATGCCGATGCCCTCTGCTTCCTTCATTGACTCGGCCATCTCCTCCAGCAGCTTCTGGAGGGCGGGGCCGAAGTCCGTCACGGGCTTCGTGGGCGAGGTGAGAACCTTGTGGGGCCAGATGACGATGTCGCGAGCCATGGGCCGAATCTGCCATGCACGCCCGGCGTCCGCCGCGCCATTCCGCACGCCAACGGTCCGGCGGAGTACACCCGGGCCGCCGGACCGCCCAGCCGAGGCCACTCCCCCGGGAGGAGCCTCGGCCGCTGCGTCTACCGGGACTCCGGCAACAGCAGACAGTAGAGGGGCGACCCGGGCAGCGTGCCCCGCCGGTACACCACCGCATTGCCCGTGGGCCCCGAGCCCTCCAGCCACACCACGTGCACCCGCGCGCCGCACTGTGAGGAGGCAATGGATGCGCCCCCCGACTCTCCCGGGGTGCGGCTCAGGTTCTCCGCCGGTCCCAGCGTGAGGCCGTAGCCCAGCGTGGCCTGCGTCCAGACCTCGCGCTCGCCATGGTAGCCCTCGGTCCACACCAGCCGGACGCCCGTCCCGGCGGCGACCAGCCTCACGTCCAACGCCTGCACCTCCGTGTGCGTCACCCGCACCGCCGGGCCGAAGGTCGCGCCCCCGTTGGTGCTGAGCGCCAGGAACACCTCCGGGCCCATGCTGTCGGGCGCCTGGTCATGCCAGGCCACGAACACCCGCGAGTCGCGCACCACCAACTGGGGGTCCCTGGAATCCCCAGGGGTGTTGCTCACGTTCACCACCGCTCCGAACGTGGCCCCCGCGTCCGGGCTGCGGCGCAGCAGGACCTCGCAGCCGCCCTCGCCGTAGTCACACTCCTCCCACACCACGTAGACGGCGTTGCCCTGCACCGCCAGCTTCTGCTCCCTCGAGTTCCCGTCCGAGGTGATGAGCCGCTGGATGGGCTCGAAGGTGATGCCCGCGTCGGTGCTGCGACGGAAGAAGATGTCCGAGCCATCGTTGGAGCCGAAGTCGTTCCACACCACGTAGACGTCGTCTCCGCGCGCCGCCAGCTCCACGTCCCCGTAGGTGCGGCGGTCGTTGGGCAGCTCGACGTCCGCGAAGACGCGACCCTCGACCGGGCTGCGGATGAAGTAGATGGCCCCCACCTCGTCCTCCAGCGAGCGGTACCACGCCATGTAGACGTCGTCGCCGCTGGCGGCCAGGCGCAGGCCGCCCTCGGGATAGCTCGTCAGCTCGAGGACGGGTCCGAAGGTGGCGCCCCGGTTCTCGCTGGCCCGGAAGCGCAGGCCGCCCTCCACCCACGTCAGGTAGACGTTGTCGCCGTGCGCGAGCACCTGAATCGAGTGCGCCTCCTCCTCCGGAGTGACCCCGTCCAGGCTGAGGTTGCGCGCCGGACCGAAGGTGGCGCCGCCGTCCGTGCCGCGCCGGTAGTACACGTCACTGTTGCCCAGGGCCTCGTCCTGCCAGGCCACGTGCACGTCACTCCCGAGCGCGGAGACCCGGGGCTCCTGGAAGCCCGCCGCCGTCGACGTCAGGCTCCGGGGGGACGAGAAGGCCTGCGCCCCTGCACTCCCAGGCAGCGCCATTGCCAACGTCACCGCCGCGGTCAGCAGCGCACCCGCGAATGTGCCGCCGCGAATCGGACTCCCCATGCCCCACCCCCCTCACGACGCCGCGCCATGCGGCGCTGTGTCGGATGAGGTAAGGCCGTGCCACCCCAATGACAGTCGGCCCCAGGGGCAACCTCCCGCGAGGCGCTGAACGCCGGACAGTTCGCGCGCGTACACTGACAGGTCTGCTACATCTGCCCCATGCACCCGCACTCCCAGCTCCTCACGGATTTCTACTCGGCGTTCCAGCGGCGTGATGCCCAGGCCATGGCTGCCTGCTACCACCCCGACGCGGAGTTCTCCGACGCGGTCTTCATCGGCCTGCGCCACGGCGGCGTCACCTCCATGTGGCGCATGCTCCTCGAGCGTGGAAAGGACCTGGAGGTCACCTTCCGCGACGTCCAGGCCGATGACCGCACCGGACGCGCCCACTGGGACGCGCGCTATACCTTCAGCGCCAGCGGCCGGAAGGTCCTCAACCGCATCGACGCCGAGTTCGAGTTCCGCGATGGGAAGATTCTCCGCCACCGCGACCGCTTCGACTTCTGGACGTGGTCGCGCCAGGCGCTCGGGCCCATGGGCCTGGTGCTCGGGTGGAGCCCGCTGTTGAGGAACAAGGTCCAGTTCCAGGCCCGGAAGTCGCTCGAGAAGTACATGAAGGAGCACGGCATCCAGGGGCCTTGAGCCGGACCGCCGCGTCAGCCGGGCGGGGGACGCGTCCCGGTCCTCCTCGAAGGCAGCGGCGCCATGTCCGGAGGCACCCAGCCGGCGCGCGCCGCCACTGAGTCCAGGGTCTCCTTGCGGTAGTGCCGCTCCAGCAGCCGCGAGTCTTCCAGCTCCGGCCTCGCCTCCAGGAAGGCGTCGAACGAGGTGACGTCCGGCGCCGCGTCGAGCCCCACCTGCACCAGCTCCGCCCAGGCCCGGGTGAGCGTCTCGTGGTACTTCCCCGTCGCGCCGAGCGCCGCCGCGTAGCGCTGGATGAGCTCCCGGACGCGCGCCAGCCCGGCCTCGAAGCCATGCTCTCGCAGGCACAGCCACGCGAGCCGCACGTGTGCGCCGTGGCGGAAGTCCTCGCCCGGGTACGTGGCCGCCTCCACCGCCGCGAGGAAGCCCGCGTCCGTCAGCGCCCCAGCGACCTTCGTCGGCGGTGAGGGTGCTTCGCTCCGTGGAGGGTCTCCGGCGTCGCGTTCCTGCCGTGCAGTCTGCGTGCTCATCCCCTGCCTCCTTTTCCTCGTGGCTTTCGTGCCGGGCGCGCCGCCTCGCCCGCCTCGGCGAGGGCCGCGAGCCCTTCCTTCAGTGCGTCCACCTCGCGCGCGCTCAGTCCCTGCAGCGCCGCTGCCTCCAGCGCCTCCAGGCGCTTGTGCACCCGCGCCGCCAGCGTCCGGCCCGCCGCCGTCAAGGACACCTGGAACGAGCGCCGGTCCTCCGGTCGCAGCTCCCTGCGCACCAGCCGCTTCGCTTCCAGCCGGTCCACGTAGCTGGTCAGCGTGGAGCGCTTGTGCGCGAAGGCCGCGTGCAGCTCGCCCAGGGACGTGTCCCCTACTTCCAACAGGTACGCCAGCAGGTGCGCCTCTCCCTGGGAGATGTCCAGCGAGGGCTCCGTCGCATCGAGGAACAGGCCGATTCGGTGCGTGGCGCGGTGGACATCCAGGACGAGGCGGAGCGGCTTCATCACCCCCGCATAACACATCCTCCGATTTCGGAAGTTCCGAATTCGTAATAAAAACCCGAGGCAGCGTGCTCCACACGCCTGGATGCTCTATCCTCCTGGACCATGTCGCCGCCGCCCGAGAATGAGACCGTGGACGCCCTGGACCTCTGGCTCCTGGAGGTCGTCATGGAGCTGCCCACTCCCCTGCACATGCTCGTGGAGCCGAATCCCCACGTCGCGCTCAACATGGCGGATGACCCGCGCTGCTCCCGCGAGGAGCTCTGCGAGCGGCTGTCCGTGCTCGCCGACCGCGGCCTCATCCGCATCCACGAGCTGCCGGATGGCTTCGAGGAGCTGTTCTCTCCCGAGGAGATTTCCCGAGCCATCGACGCGCGCAGGCCCCGCTCCTTCTTCGGCTATGCGCTGACTCCGGAAGGCGGCGCCCTCTGGGAGCGCCACGCCCGCCCCGACTGGGGCCGCTACGTCAACGCGGGCCAGGAGCCCACCGCTGACGGCACTCCGGATTCCTGGGTCATCGAGGCGGTGAGCCTCGAAGCCGCCGAGGAGGAATGGCGCTTCCACGAGACGCTCGGCGACGGGAACCAGCCCGTCCCCGAGTCGAAGCAGGGAGAGGAGCTGGTCCCCTGGCAGGTCACCTACTGGAAGACCCTGCCGCGCGGCTACCGGCTCCGGTACACCACCGTGCCCCGACCTCGCGACGTGCAGCGGCTGATGTCGTCGCCGCCCCGGCCGCCCTGGTACACGCGCACACTGCTGTGACGAGGGAGGACGTCACTCCACGGGCTCGAGCCGCTGGATGACCAGGGGGCCGTTGCCCTCTCGCGCCAGCCTCGCCGTGCAGCGCACGTTGCCCATCCAGTCGAGGAACCGCAGGCCCACCGCGCCGTCGTCGTGCAGCAACAGCGACGCATAGCCGTTGTTGCCCAGGTCCGGACGGACGCCCGTCCCCTCGGGGAAGCGCGGCCGTGACTCGAGGAAGCGCGGCGGCGCGGGCGACACACCGCCCGGCTCGACTCTCGCGACGGGCAGGCCCCCGTGCCCCAGGCTCACGCCCAGGAATGGCAGCCCCTGCCCCCGGTCGAACAGCGCGCCGTACGGGGTGCTGCCCCAGAGCCACAGGTCGACGAGCTCGCGCTCCACCACCAGCGTGCGCAGGTCCTCCAGCAGCGCGGAGGTGCGCGCCGCCCCGTACCGGTACGGCGCACCATGGCTCATCAGGATGTTCACCGCCCCGCGCCGACGGCCCTCCGCGAGCACCGACTCCAGCCAGCCCAGCAGCGCCGGCTCGCGGTGCCTTCCCGGCTCGAACCAGGCCGTGTCCAGGCCGATGAGCTGGAAGCGCTCCGAGGCCACACAGAAGTAGCTGCCCTCCTGCACCTGCCGCGCTCTCGCGGCGCCTCGACGCTCGTCCAGGTAGCGGAAGTACGGAGTGCCCCCGGAGCGCAGCTCCACGCCGGAGCTCAGCGTCAGCACCGTCGTCTCCGGGAGCAGCGACTCCAGCGGCTCGGCCACGTGCGCGTCGAACTCGCCCTGCCGGCCCGCGTAGTAGACGCCGCCCAGGTGCACCGCGTGCTCCAGCCGCTCGCCGCGCATCGCGAGCTGCCGGGCCAGGTAGCGCGCCGGGTACTCGCCCGTGCCGAAGTCGGAGAACACTGCCACCTCCACCGGCCGGCCCGGCGTGGGCTCCCGCAGCACGTACCGGAAGCGGCTGGGGTGGTTCGCGGCGTCGTGCCACCGGAAGGGCGCCCTGCGCACCATCGCGCCGCGCAGCCAGGCGCGTCCGCTGAAGAGCAGCCAGCCACGCAGGTCCGCCACCGGCTCGAACTTCGTCCGTGACGGGTCGATGGGGATTTCCTTCGTCATCAGCGGGAAGCGGAAGTCCGGCGGCAGCAGCACCGACGCCTTCACCCCGTGGGCCGGCTGGCGCAGCGCCTGGAGCGCCTGCTCCGGCTCGCGCAGCGCGTGCTCCACCTCCTGGAGCCCTCGCGCGAAGTCCATCTCCGACACTGGCGCGCCCAGGCCCTCGTGCACCTGGCGCAGCACCTCTTCCGGCTCGCTCAGGAAGCGCTCGCGCAGGGACTCCAGCTCGTCGGGCCCGAGCGGTGGCAGTTCCTCCGCCTCGGCCTGCACGTCGTCCACGGCGCGGCCCGTCCGCGAGGCCTTTGGCGCCCGATAGCCGAGCGCCGCGTAGAGCTCCATCCGCTTGCGGTCCATGGGCCCATCATCCCCCGCCGCTCCGACGGAGGGAACCGCAGGCCGGTGCCAGGAGCGGCGCTCCGGACGGCGCCACTCCGGCCGCTCCACTGGAGAGCGCATCTCGCCAGTCCCAGGCACCGCGCCTCGAGCGACTTCCCCGCCGCTCCGGTGGTGGGAACCCAACGACAGTCCCAGGCGTTACGCCCGGACTACTCCTCCGCCCTCGACTCGGCCTCGGCGGCCTCCCAGGCCTCGTACTCCTCACGCGCGTCGCGCCGGTGGCCATGCCGGTAGGCATAGAGCGTGTAGTACGAGCCCGTCGCATACCCCGGCAGCCGCTGCGGGTTGAACACGCTGGTGCTCGACACCGTGCCACCCACGAAGCCTCTCGGCACGTCCACCAGTCGCAGCGCGCACCCCGCCAGCACCAGCCCCGCCTCCGGTACGTCGTTGCTCACCAGCGTGCACGTCCCCGAGGCCGTGAAGCTACCGTCCGGCAGGTTGAACCGCGCGTAGAAGGGCACCTGCTGCCCCGGCGGGAAGGTGGGGTCCGTCAGCCTCACGCACGCCGTCGCCGTTCCCACCCGCCTGCGGCCCTCGTACACCACCTTGCCGTCCCGCACGCTGTGCAGCGGCACGTACACGCTCGCTCCCAAGAACACGTTCGTCACGAAGGGCGCCGCCGCGCACACCGCCCGGTCCGGCGGCGTCGACGGGTCCTCCTCCGTGCGGAACTGGTACACCACTTCGCCCGCGCTCGCCTCGGCTGCCACCGCCACCGCCAGCATCACCAACACCGTCACCACACCACCGTGCCTTCGCGACATGGAGCACCTCCATCCGGACCACGAGGTTGTTGCAGGTCTCCGCAGGGACAGCACCGGCCCGCGGGCACACCCCTCCCGTCCACGCCGGAACGCACCCGCCACCAGACCTGACTCGGTTGAGACCCGTCCGGCTCCCGCGGCCTCGCGGAGCGCCCCGGACGGCTACAGCGATACACCCCGCCACTGCGGGTCCGACCACTCCAGGACACACATCTCCCGAGCGCCGGACGGCGACCTCACTCCAGCGTCAGGAGGGTGACTCCGCTCCCCCGGAGGGCTACTGCCAGGACAGCGTGTATTCGGTGTCGAGCGGCCCCGTCTGCGTGCCGTGCACCTGCACCTGCTTGCCGCCCACCGCCTCGATGGCCGCCTGCAGTGTGCCCTCGTGGTAGGGCGGCGGCATGAAGTCGCGCTTCATGAAGAAGACACCCGTCTTGTCTCCCGTCCACGTCACGCCACGCTCGCCGTAGCTCACCGCCGCGCGGTAGCCCGCGTGCAGGTTGCCCACCAGCCGCTTCGGGCTCTCCGACGCCAGCAGCAGCAGCGTCTTGCCCGCCGCCGAGGACAGGAAGTCCGTCGTCGCCTGGACACCCATGCGCCGCATCGCCCCGTCGAAGCCGCCGAACTTCGGCGCCATCAGGTGCGCCGCCGTGAAGGACATCCGCAGGAACGCCGCCACCGGATAGTTGAAGAAGTCGATGAACTTCTTCTCGCCGCTGGCCGACAGACAGCGCACCACCGCGTCCTCGCCGCCCAGCACGCGCACCGCACCCACCACGCCGTTGAAGAACAGCCCGCGCGCCGTGTCCTCCTTCGTCGCCAGGGCCAGCCGCGCCTCCAGGTCCTTCGACACCCGTGAGTCGAACCCTTCGCCTGCCGTGCCCTTGTCCGTCATAGCCTCACCAGCTGTGCGCCGTAGTGGATGTTCGCTCCCACCGCTGCCACCACCACCAGGTCTCCGCTCCCCAACCGCACCCGACCTGCTTCCAGGTCCTCGGCCAGCAGGATGAGCATCCCCGCCGCCGACGTGTTGCCATAGCGGTCCACGTTGCACGCTACCGCCTCCGCGGGCAGGCCCGCTCGCGCCACGAAGGCATCCATCACCCGCTTGTTCGGCTGATGAAAGTAGTACCTCCGCACCTGTGAGCGCAGCTCGGGGCGCGGGTCCAGTACCGTGTCGAGGCACTTCTGCATGTACTCGGGGTAGCTGCGCGCCACCTTGAAGCCGTCCACCACGAAGGCCAGGTCCGCCAGTCTCATCCGACCCGGCTGGTACGGCAGCTTCAGCAGCCCGCCGCCCTTGCGGATGACCAGGTCCCCGTGCGCGTTGCCGGAGAAGGAGGCGAGGATGCCAGCGCCGCCCTCGTCGGCCGGCTCCGCGCGGAGCACCACCGCGCCCGCGCCGTCCCCGAAGACGTACATGGACAGGTAGCCCTGCAGCGTCTTGGCGCGCCCCGGCCCGGGGGGCAGCTCGTCCAGGTACACCTCCCGGTTCACCAGCGGCGACGTGAAGGCCGACGCCACCACCGCCACCGTGCGGAAGCGGCCGCCGTCCATCATCTTCTTCACCAGGTCCAGCACGTACGGCGTGCCACCGCAGCCGTCGTCCACCATCAGCGCGAAGGCGTCCTCGCGCAGCTCCAGCCGCCGGTGCAGCTCCATGGCGTCGTGGTTGAAGTGCGGCGCGTCCGGCGTACACGTGACGACGAAGAGTGCGTCCAGCGCTCCCGCCTCCACCCCCGCCTGGGCCAGCGCCTTGCGCAGCGCCACCTCGCACATGTCCGTGTTGTTCGCCGGGTAGATGTGCCCGTCGTTCTCCGGCGGAGGAATGGCCCGGCCATTCACCTCGTCGATGTCCCAGAGGAAGCGCCGCTCCCGGATACCCAGCTTCTCCTCGATGCGCTCCGCCGGCCACCCGGGAATGGCTCGCGAGATGCGCGCATTGCTCACCGTGCGTGAAGGAACGAAGGCACCTGCTCCGACGACACAGACATTGGGTGTCATTTCATGGCCCCGTCATTTCACAGCCGTGCCGGATGGGAGGAATTCCCTGGCTCGGGCGGAATGAGCACGATTCAGGCCACGAACGAAGTCATTGAAATGACAATCACCTGGCACCCGGGGCTGATTCACCAGTGAAGCACCCAACACCCGAGGCTCGGAATAAACACCTGGATTCCCTGGAAACAGGCCTGCGCTTCAAGAATGAAGTATCAACCAGTGAGAATGAAGCTCCGCCGGAGGGGCATTCCCTCTTCGTGAGTCCGGTATTCACCGTGGGTGTCTGTTCTCACTCTGGGGAATCACGAGACAGGCCTGCCTGGCGCGGCTGAAGACAGGCTTCTTCCCAGACATCCGCGGAGGCCACCCCCACGCGCAGTCATTGCGTCCTGGCGCAAGAGTTGGATCTCCCCCCTCCCCACAGGTCACTTCCTGGCGCGGGAGGTCCGTGCCACGCTCCCGCGGACCGTCCTCCCGGAAGTGGGGGTCCAGGCGACATCACGCGCGTGCACACAACAGGCTCCAACCGCCGCAGGTGGCAGCCGCTCGCGCGGCTCGTGTTCTTCGCCACCGCCTACGCCCTCTCCTTCAAGCTGGGCGGGCTGCTGGTGCTCCCTCCCGAGAACGTGTCCGCCATGTGGCCGCCCAGCGGGGTGGCGCTGGCGGGGCTGCTGCTCACCCGCTACCGCGACTGGCCCGCGCTGCTGGGGGCCTCCCTGCTCACCGGGGCCTTCGCCCTCCACTCGAGCTGGCCGCCTTCGCCCTCGCTGCTGCTCATCGCCGCGGGCAACCTGCTGGAGGCACTGGCGGGCGCCTTCCTGCTGCGGCGACTGGTGGGCGTCAACCCGTCGCTGGACCGGGTGCGGGACGTGCTCGGGCTGGTGGGGCTGGGCGCGGTCGTCAGCGCCGCGCTCGGCGCGACGGTGGGCGTGGGCATGCTCTTGCTGCGCGGACGACTGGAGCCGGAGGGGTTCTGGCACACGTGGCGCGTGTTCTGGGTGGGGGATGCCATGGGAGTGCTGGTGGTGACGCCGCTGCTGCTCACGTGGCGGGCCGGCGGCGCCACCGGGTGGACGCCCCGCCGCTGGTGGGAGCTGGCGACGCTGCTGGGGTGCCTGGCCCTGGCCACGCACGGGGTGTTCCGCGTGCACACCTCCAGCATGCCGGAGGCCGCCGCGTTCCACCCGGCCACGTACCTGGCCTTCCCCTTCATGCTCTGGGCCGCGCTGCGCTTCGAGGCCCGGGGCGCCGCCATGGCCACCGCCGTGCTGGCCACGGTGGCCCTCTGGCACACCGCCCATGGCCTGGGCCCCTTCGCCCAGGCGGCGTGGCATACCCTCAGCCTCGCCTTCCTCCAGTCCTTCCTCGCCTCCGCCAGCATGTGCGGGCTGCTGCTGGCCAGCGCCCTGGGCGAGCGGCGCCGCGCCCAGCAGGAGGTGAGCCACCTCAACCAGGAGCTGCGCGAGTCCCTCCAGACGCTCGCGGCCACACAGGCGAAGCTGGTGCGGCGCGAGCGCATGGCCGCGCTCGGCGAGCTGAGCGCCACCGTCGCCCACGAGGTCCGCAACCCGCTGGCCGTCATCGCCAATGCCGTGGCGGCCCTGCGCCGGCTGGTGCCCCAGGCCGCACAGGGGCACGCCGCGCCCCTGCTGGGCATCATGGACGAGGAGGTGCGGCGGCTGGATGTGATGGTCAATGACCTGCTCGACTTCGCCCGCCCCGTGGAGCCGAGGCTTCGGCCCCAGCCGCTGCCGCCCGTGGTGGAGGGCGCACTGGAGGCCTCACTGCGCTCCGGCCCCGGGGGCATCACCGTGGCGCGGACGGTGACCCAGGAGCTGCCTCCCATCGCCGTGGATGCCCAGCTCCTCCATGTGGCGCTGAGCAACCTCTTCACCAATGCCGTGCAGGCGATGCCGTCCGGAGGGACGCTCACCACGCGGCTCGAGCCCGACACGCGCGCCGGCATGCCTCATGCCCGGCTGACCATCTCCGACACGGGACACGGCATGGCGCCAGAGGTGCGGGCGCGCATCTTCGAGCCCTTCTTCACCACCCGCGCCAGCGGCACCGGGCTGGGGCTCTCCATCGTCCGGCGCATCGTCGAGGGCCACCATGGCGAGGTGTCCGTCCACAGCACCGTGGGCCAGGGCACCACCTTCACCGTGTGGCTGCCGTACGCGGCCGGGACGGCGTGAAGAGGAGCGGCGTGCCTCCGAGGCTCCGTCCAACGCTCGTTCACCTGTGGGCCGCGGGACGGCAATGGGGCCCGGCCAGCCTCGAACAGGAGCCGACGCCCTGCTCCGCCGGCCGAGCTGCCCGCCCCCCTCCTCTATATGGAAGGGGGCACGGGCTTCCCTGCGCGTGACTCAGAACGGGATGTTGTCGTCGTCGCCCGGCGGGGGGATGTCGTCGTCGCCGTATCCCCCACCCCGGCCGCCACTGCCACCCCGGCCGCCACCACCGCCCCCGTAGCTGTCGCCGCCGCCACCGCCGCCGCCCTGCTGGCGCGCCATCTCCGCCTCGATGGCGGACAGGAGCTGGCGCTCCTTGTCGTGCCAGCGTGACTTGCTCGGGTCATTCAGCGAGCGCCGCGCGCCGTTGGCGTAGAACTCCAGGTCCTGCATCGTCGCGCCAACGATGGGCGCGCCCTTGCTGCGACCGTAGTTGGGGAACACCATCCCATCGCCGCCGCCACCGCCCGCGGGGGCCGCCGCCCGGCGCGGAGCCGCGGCCGCCGCGTCCGGCGCTCCACCAATCGACATCTCTCCCAGCTTCAGCGTGAAGCCCTCGTCGTTCTTGAACGCCGTGCCCACACGCACCTGCTCCACTCGCCCATCGGGGCGCCGCACCGCCACGGTGACCGGATAGCCTTGCTCGCTCATGCGGCCCGAATCCCATTCCGCCCGGGCACTGTCAACGACTGCGCGAGCACGGATGTCCAGGAGCGGGCCGCTCGCCTGGAGCGCACCCTCGGATTCCCCAGGTCCATCCACCAGGAGCGCCCGTCAGCCCTCGCGGCCAGGCCCCCTGTCCACTCCTCGAATCAGTGCTGGATGTGGCAGGTCCAGCGCCCGCCCGGAGGCGGACGCGGCCACCGCCCACCTCAGCGCGAGGACGCCCGGCCCTTCTTGCCCGCCGGTGCCTTCGCCTTGCTCGGGGCCTTGGCGCGGGCCTGCTTCGCCGGCGTCTTGCTGGCCCGGGCCTGCTTCGCCGGGGCCTTGGCCTTCGCCGGAGCCTTGGCCTTCGCTGGCGTCTTGCTGGCCCGGGCCTGCTTCGCCGGGGCCTTGGCCTTCGCCGGGGCCTTGGCCCTCGCTGGCGTCTTGGCCTTCACGGGCGCCCTGGGAGGCTCGGCCACGCGAGCGGTCCGGGGCGCCGGCCTCGCGGCCTCCTTCAGCGCCTTGCTGGCGGCGCGCCCGCGCGGCAGCTTCACTTCCTCCACGGACTGCGGCGCCGCGTCGTCCACCCACGCCGTGGGCCGGCGGTTGGTGCGCATCAGCAGCCGCAGCTTCTGGTAGTGCGCCGAGCAGTAGCCCTTCGAGCGGCTCGGGCGCTCGCACCCCTTCACGGCGCAGGCCCGCGCACCACTGTCCGCGCTCGCACGAGGCGCCGGCCCCTTCGCCACGGTCACCTTCGCCGGCACCGCGGCGTTCAGCTTCCGGGGACGCCCAGGGCCCCGACGAGCTACCGGCGCCAGCGTCTCCGCGGGCCGCACGCCCGCAAGGGCGCCGAGCCGACTGGTCAGTGGCGCCAGGCGGTACGTCGCCGTGCGCAGCAGCTCCAGGGCTTCCAGGCCGTCGTCCATCCGGCGGACGGCCGCCTGCAGCGGGGCCAACTGCGACTGCAGCTCGCGCCGGAACATCTCCCCAAGGGCATTCGCAAGGTCCATTGCGGGAGGATACACGCCCGATACAGGTGACGTGCGTGAAATTCATTGCAGGGCCCACGCCAACGGTTCGCCAGCGGGCGAAGCCATACATCCCCCCGGGTGGGGCGTCCCAGGTGACCCGCGCGGTCAGCCGCGGACATGGGGCACGGAAGCAGGTGCCGGCTCGTTCTCCGTCACCGGGGCCGCTACGGGCTGTACCGCCTCGGGCTCGGGCGGCTGGGTGGCCGCCGTCACGGCGCAGGAGCGCACCGCCATCGAGAGCGCCCAGACCACCAGCAGTGTCGGAACGAATGGGTGACCCACGACGCCTCCAGCAAGCAACCGGCCCTGACTCCAGGACGCGCCAGGCGGCGTTCCTTGCGGAAATGCCGCCGGCTCGCTTGCTTCATACGGACGAGCCTACCGGTTCGGTCTGACGCCCTTCAGGAGGGCAGACGAGGGGGCTGGGACGCCCGCAACCGGGCACGGGACGCACAGGCCCCCCGCGGCAGCCCGGTGGATGTTAAAGGAGGCGGGCCATGACTCCGGTCCCCACCCCCGTCCGCTTCCGAGGCACTGATACCTACCTGACCAACGAGGGCCTCCAGGCCGCGGTCAACTGCGCGCTGACGCTCCAGCGGCCCCTGCTGGTGAAGGGCGAGCCCGGCACCGGCAAGACGCTGCTGGCCGAGGCCATCGCCCAGGCGCTGGGCCACCGGCTGCTCACCTGGCACGTGAAGAGCACCACCCGCGCCCAGGACGGCCTCTACGTCTACGACACCGTGCAGCGCCTGTACGACTCGCGCTTCGGCGACGGGGACGTAAGGGATATCCGCCGGTACATCCGCCAGGGCCCGCTGGGCGAGGCGTTCTCCGCGCCCGAGCGCGTGGTGCTCCTCATCGACGAGGTGGACAAGGCGGACCTCGAGTTCCCCAACGACCTGCTCCACGAGCTGGACCGGATGCGCTTCCGCGTCACCGAGACGGGCGACGAGGTGGTGGCGAAGCACCGCCCCGTGGTGGTGATTACGTCCAACAACGAGAAGGAGCTGCCGGACGCCTTCCTGCGCCGGTGCGTCTTCCACTTCATCGACTTCCCGGACGCGGAGCTCATGCGCCGCATCGTCTCCGTGCACCACCCGGAGCTGGACGCCACGCTGGCCGAGCAGGCGATGAAGGTCTTCTACGAGCTGCGCGGCTTCACCCGCCTGCGCAAGCGGCCCTCCACCAGCGAGCTCATCGACTGGATTGCCGTGCTCAAGTCCCAGGGCATCACCGAGCTGAAGCTCGACGAGAGCCTGCCCTACCTGGGCGCACTGCTGAAGAAGGAGCAGGACCTCGTCTCCGTGGCCGAGGCCTTCGGGCGCGGCCGCCGGCCCCGGGCCTGAGGGAGAGCGCCATGTTCCTGCCATTCTTCTACGAGCTGCGCCGGCGGGGCGTGAAGGTGGGCGCGCAGGAGGCGCTCGCGCTGGCGGGAGCGCT
Organism: Pyxidicoccus xibeiensis; assembly: GCF_024198175.1. NCBI lineage: Bacteria > Pseudomonadati > Myxococcota > Myxococcia > Myxococcales > Myxococcaceae > Pyxidicoccus > Pyxidicoccus xibeiensis. The sequence continues at coordinate 2,021,192 of NZ_JAJVKV010000001.1, read as the reverse complement.
GAAGGCCGGGCTCCACGACAGCAGCCTGGACGGCTTCTACCACGTGGCGCGCGCGCTCCTGGTCCACTCGGAGACGCAGCTGGACACGTTCGACCAGGCGTTCCTCGCGCACTTCAAGGGCGTGGAGACCGCGGGCCTGGAGCTGACGCAGGAGCTGCTGTCCTGGCTGGAGGACGCGCGCGAGCGGCGCGATTTGACGCCGGAGGAAATCGCGCTGCTGGAGGCGCTGGACCCGGAGGAGATTCGCCGGATGTTCGAGGAGCGCCTGCGCGAGCAGCAGGAGCGCCACGACGGCGGCAACCGGTGGATTGGCACGGGCGGCGCGTCTCCCTTCGGCAACGGCGGCTTCGCACGCGAGGGCATCCGCGTGGGCGGCAAGGGCGGCCGGCAGGGCATGGCGCTGATGCAGGCGGGCGCGCGCCGGTACGCGGGCTACCGGGATGACCTGGTGCTGGACACGCGGCAGCTCGCGGTGGCGCTGCGCAAGCTGCGGGCGTTTGCCCGCGACGGCGCGCCGGACGAGCTGGACGTGGACGAGTCCATCGCCGCCACCGCGAAGAACGCGGGCGAGCTGGAGGTGGTGACGCGGCCGCCGCGCCGGCCCAACACGCGCGTGGTGCTGGCCATGGACGTGGGCGGCTCCATGGACCCGTACGCGGCCGTGATGAGCCGCCTGTTCAGCGCGGCGAGCCACGCGACGCACTTCAAGGAGCTGCGGACGTACTACTTCCACAACTGCGTGTACGGGAAGCTGTACGCCACGCCGCAGCTCACGGGAGGAATGACGGTTCCGGAGCTGGTCGCGCAGGTGGGGCGGCACCACAAGCTGGTCATGGTGGGCGATGCGTCCATGGCCCCGTACGAGCTGTCCATCCGCACCGACGCGGACGGGCACTACAAGGCGGACGGGCAGGAAGGGCTGACGTGGCTGATGCAGCTGGCCCAGCACTTCGAGCGCAACGTGTGGCTCAACCCCGAGCCCATGGGCGTGTGGCGCTCGGGCACCATCTCCGTCATCGCTCGCGTCTTCCCCATGTTCCCCCTCACCGTCGAGGGCCTGGGCGAGGCCGTCACGCACCTGACGCGCGGGCGCACCGTGAAGGGCGCCATGGCGCGGCGGTAGGCGTCACGACTCCCGGGGGGACGGGGCCAGCAACCCCGCCAGGGCGCCGACGGCGGTGGAGCCCAGCGCCACCAGCATCTGCGGAATCTCCCGGGGCTCGCTTCGATAGGCGAGCAGCAGGCCGCCCACGAGCGCGGTCAGCGAGATGACACCGAGGATGGCCACCACCGTCCGGTAGATCCACTTGTCAGAGTTCAGTGGGTTCTCGGTGATGCTCTTGACCGCCATCTCAGGGGACTGCTTCGCGAGCTGAAGGAAGCTTTCGTCCGTCAGCTTCTCGGTGAGTGTGTTCACATCGATGAGCCGCGTGGTTTGCACGATGGATTCCTCGGGTCCGGAGCGCGGGCATCGCGCTCCCCGCCCAGGCCTTCAGCAATGCCCATGCCGCGAGGGGTTCCGCTGAGAGCCCTTCACAGCCAGAGGGCGGAACCGGCCAGCCTGCTGACCGGAGTGGACGATTCCGGGCAGCCAGGCCGAGGCTAGGCCTCGGGCTCGCCGTCACCTCCGTCCCGTCTTCCCAACCGGCGCTCGATGGCCTTGCGGTGCACGCCCAGCAGCCGCGCCGCGGCACTCTTGTTGCCCTCTGCCAGGGACATGGCCTCGGCAATCAGCACCTGCTCGAGGTGCTCCAGCTTGTCCCCCGCTTCCGGCAGCCGCAGGACGGCCCGCGCGAGCTGCTTCACCGGGTCCTCCGCGGGCACGTTGCGCCGCTCGCGCCCCGGCAGCACGGCCAGGGCCTGCGGCGTCACCAGGTCGTCCTCGGCGAAGACGGCCAGCCGGTCCACCAGCGTGCGCAGCTGGCGCACGTTGCCCGGCCAGCTCGCGCGCGTCAGCACCTCTACGGCCTCGGCGGAGAAGCGGAGCTGCCGGCGCTGGCGGCCCGCGAAGTGGGCCAGCAGCGCGGGAATGTCCTCGCGGCGCTCCTCCAGCGGGGGCACCTGCACCTCCAGCACCGCCAGGCGGTAGTACAGGTCCTCGCGAAACTCCCGCCGGCGCACCCGGTCCTCCAGGTCCGCGTGAGTGGCGGCCACCACGCGACCCTGGAAGGCGAGGTCCTCCGTGGAGCCCACCCGGCGGAAGACGCCCGTCTCCAGCACCCGCAGCAGCTTGGCCTGGAGGCTCAGGGGCAGCTCGGCGATTTCATCCAGGAACAGCGTCCCCTGCCCCACCACTGTCAGGAACCCCTCCTGCCGCTTCTCCGCCCCGGTGAAGGCGCCTCTCTCGTGGCCGAAGAGCTGGGACTCCATGAGGTGCTCGGGAATGGCGCCGCAGTTGACGTCCAGCCACTGCGACTCTGGCTGGGGTCCCAGCGTGTGGAGCGCGCGCGCCACCAGCTCCTTGCCGGAGCCGGTGGGCCCCGTCACCAGCGCGGGCCGGTCCGACAGCGCCACGCGCCGCACCACGGACAGCAGCCGCTGCATGGCCTCGGAGGTGCCCACCATGCCCGCGGGCAGCACCTCGGGGGTGACACGGGCGCGCAGCACCCGCACCTCGTGCTCCAGCTTGCGCCTGTCTCTCAGCCCCTCGAGGATGGGGACGATGAGCTCCTCGCACAGCTCGTCCTTGAGGACGTAGTCGTACGCGCCCAGGCGCATGGCGGTCCGAATCTCCGTCATCTCGCTGGACACCGTCACCACGATGGGCACCGCGCTCGTCTTGCGGCGAATCTCCTCGATGAGCGTGAGGCCGTCGCGGTTGCGCGCGTCGGAGTCCAGGCGGATGTCCACCAGGGCCACGTCCACCGGCTCGTCCGCGAGCACCTTGCGCGCCTCGGCCAGGCTGGACGCCTCGCGCAGCTCCACGTCCCGCATGGGTGACAGCACGCTCGTCAGGACGCGGCGCGCGCTGCGCTGGTCGTCGATGATGAGGATTTTCATGCCTCCTCCTGCGGGGGCGGGGTGCGGGCGTTGCCGTCCAGCGGGGTACGGACGCGGAAGCAGGTGCGCCCGTCCTCGCGGTGGACGGAGATGTTCCAGCCGAAGCGGCGGACGATGCGCTGCGTGACGGCGAGCCCCAGCCCCAGCCCGCCCTGCTTCGTGGTGACCCAGGGGTCGAAGAGCGTGTCCCTCGCGGACTCGGGGATGCCGGGGCCGGAGTCCCAGACCTCCAGGACGCGCTCGGCGCCTTCCGCCCAGGCGCGCACGCCGAGCTGTCCCGCGTCTCCGGCGGCCTGCGCGGCGTTGCGCAGCAGGTTGGCGAAGAGCTGCACCATGGCGTCCGGCTCCGCCAGCAGCGTCAGCTCCGGGGGAACGTCGATGGTGCAGGACAGGCGCCGCTCCTGCAGCTGGTCGCGGATGAGGTCCAGCGCGCGGCGGGCGCGGGGCAGCACCGGGACGGGCTCCAGCTTCGGGAGCGGCAGGGACAGGCGGCGCAAGGACACGAGCATGCGCTCCAGCCGCTCGATTTCCTCGCGGCCGATTTCCACGTCCTCCGAGTCGATGGAGCGCCCCGAGCCTCCCTGCCGCAGCAGGTGGCGGAAGAAGTTCAGCGGGTAGGCGATTTCGTGGGAAATCTCCGCGCTCAGCATGGCCAGGGCCAGCCGCTTCTCGTCGTGGGCGGCATCCACCTGGGCCTGGCGCAGGACGTCCAGCTCGTGCAGCACCTGGGTGTTGTGCAGCCCCACGCCGCCGAGGCTGGCGATGGTGTGCAGCAGCTCCAGGTCCTCGGAGGTGTAGAGGGCGGACCCGTGCTTGGGGGCCAGCAGCAGCACCCCGCGCAGCTCGCCCAGCGAGCGCATGGGGACGAGGAGCCGCCGCTGCCAGGCGCCTTCCTGGGTCCACAGATGCGCGCCGGCACACAGCTGCCGCGTGGCGTCCGGCGGCAGGTGGGGCAGCGCCTCGAGCTCCTTCGTGTCGAGGACCTGGACCCTGCGCGTGGGCAGCCAGCGCAGCACCACGCGCTCCAGGGTGTCACGGATGGCGCCGGGCTCTCGCGGGGCCGCGAGCTCGTCGCTGAGCTGCTCCAGGGTGGGACGGAACTGGAGCGAGGCGGGGAAGAAGAGGCGGTTGACGAGAGGCCGGCCGAGGAGGACCAGGAGGACGAAAGCGGCCACGGCGGCGATGACGGGGAGCACCTCCGGCACCCCGTAGGTGGCGAGCAGGCGGTGCGCCCCGCGCCAGGTGAAGGCCGACGCGAGCAGCGCCGCGAGGACGACGGGCACCGCCATCAGCCTGCGCGTGAGCACGGCGGTGACGGCGAGGACGTTGTGGCGGATGAGGCCGTAGCCGATGGACAGCGGCAGCGTGGCGATGAGGCAGGGAATCAGCAGGTAGAAACCCCGGCCGTACAGGACGCCGACGGCCACCAGCACCGGGAGGAGCGCCAGTCCCCAGGCGGCGGAGAGCAGCTCCGCGCGCTGCCGGCCCGTGCTGCCCCGGAGCCTCGCGAGGATGGAGGTGCCGCAGATGACCAGCGAGCCCTGGGAGAAGTCATTGACGCGGGCGCGCATCCAGCCTGTCTCCAGGCCCAGGTGGGGAGCGACCAGGAGCCACACGGCCACGCTGGCCGCCGCGGCGCAGAGCCCGCCGAGCCCGGCACGCCAGAAGCGGCGGAAGCGGACGGGCCGCTCGGGGAAGGCGTAGCCCAGCCAGATGCAGCCCACCGCCGTGCCCAGCCGCGACACGATGAACAGCGGCATGTACGTGGCGCGCGTGTGGTAGTCGAAGAGGGTCAGCAGGAAGACGAAGCTGGAGATGCACAGGACGCCGTAGGCCACCGCGCCATCGCGGCGGCTGGCGAGCAGCAGCACGAGCAGGCCGGACCACAGCAGGAAGCCGCCGACGCCCGCGTAGATGACGAAGAGGAACAGCAACTCCTCCGAGCCGAAGAGGCGGACGGGCTGCTCGAGGGTGACGCGCGCCCCGCGGCGGAGGAACTCCAGCGTGACGTGGGAGCGGCCCGCCTCGTGCGCGCGCCGGACGCAGTCCTGGAGCTGCTGGCCCGGGAAGACGCCGGAGCGGGCCGCCGTGGCGTCGATGGGCGTCCCCTCGCAGGAAACGACGGGATTGGGGTGGCGCACCGGCAGCCGCTGCTCGTTCCAGTGGGGCAGGTAGAACGAGGAGAAGGCGCCGTAGGGGTCGACCAGCAGCGAGGGAAAGGGCGTGCCCAGCGTGCGCCACGCCCCGTGCGTAGCGGCGCCCGCCAGGACCAGCGCCGCCACGGCGAGCACGGCGGTGACGAGGCGCACGGAAGGGCTGGGACCCGCATTCATCCTTGGGCGCTCCCGTCGTCAGCCCTGTCCGTGAGGAAGGTCCTGCTGGAGCGGCCCGCACAGTCCCGCCACGGCCTCCCCCAGGACCAGCGCCGCCAGCTCATTCTGCAGAGCGTTGCCCGGCGCGGGAATGCCGTCGAGCTTCGCGGCGCGCTCCGCCAGCCACCCGCCCAGGCGCAGAAACCCCGCCGACCGGGCGACGTCCGCGCCGAGCCGCGCCACCCGGGGCGCCGCCCGCTGCAGCCCGCCGGGGGGATAGCCCAGCGCGGCCGGAAAGCTGATGCCATTCAGGCGCGCGTCCTCCTCGTGGTCCAGCGCATCGTCCAGGCACTGGGAGCTGAGCAGCAGCAGGTCGAAGACCCGCCGGAACGCGGGGAGCCGCTCCGCGCGGCCATGCGCCAGGATGAGACAGAACGAGGCGGTGCCGAGCCAGGCCACCTTCCGGCTCACGAGCTCCATGTACGCCGGCAGCGACAGCGACTGGCGCGCCAGGAGGGCCTGCTCCAGCTTCATGCCCTCGTCCCAGGCGCGCAGGGAGGCGCTCACGGCCTGGGTGGCCAGGGCCGCGCTGCCAGTCGCCTCCGCCAGGGCCTGCTCCCACTGCCCGAGCAGGCAGGCGCGCAGCCGGGGCCACTCCGGGCGGTCCTGGACCTGACCATCGGCGAGCCGGTCGAGGAAGAGGCCGATGAAGCCGCCCCGGCGGTGCGCGCGCAGGTAGCGCGCCAGCACGTCTGGCGGCAGCGCCGGTCGCATGGCGTCCTCGGCCGCGTACCCGGGCAGCGCCTGGAAGGGCGCGAGCGCGGTGTACTCCTCCCAGCCGCCGTCCCGCCGTGCCGTCAGCCCGAGGTGGAAGGGCAGCTCCGCCGCCAGGGGACGCAGGTCCGCCGGGAGTGCGGACACCGAGTCGCGGTACTCCAGGTCACAGTCGCCCATGGGCGTGGCCTAGTAGCACTCCATGGTGGTGGGGCCCGGGGCGCCGCTGGCGCTGGTCAGGTCGCAGCTCTCCGGGCCTTCGTAGGGCTCGAGCCCCTTGAAGTAGCTCCCGTCCATGACGAGGTAGAGCTGCTCGACGAGGGCATCGCCGATGTCGAGCTTGACGTTGGCATGGAGTCTGTCGTTCGCGAAGACGAGCTTGGAGTCGTAGACCTGCTGCAGGATGGCCCTCACCCCCGACGGGTTCTTCAAACGGGCCTGCCCCTTCAGCGCGTGCAGGAAGTCATGCGCCAGCCCGCCGTTGGCGGTCGTGCTCTCTCCCTGGTTGAACAGCGCGTTGTAGATGAGCTGCAGTTCGTAGGGTCCCACCTTCAGCGTCTTCGCACCATCGACACCGCTGGGGGTGTTGGGGCTGCTGCCCTGGATGCCTCGCAGGGCCGCGTAGCTCGGGTCCATGAAGGCAACCTTGAAGGGCATGAACTGCTTGTCCGGGTCCAACGCGAAGCGCTGCGAAGGGTCCACGTATCCCGAGAGGAGCGTGTTGACCTCGCTGCGCAGCGCGGCCTGGCCCGTGGCCGAGAGCGAGTCATACGGCGCCAGCAGCTCGCAGAGCTGCCGGCGGCGCTCGACTCCCGCCGGCTTCCCGTTCTCCAGCTTCTCCCCCGGCGGCGGGAAGACCTTGCTGTACACGCTCCGGAGCTCTGGCTGGAGGAAGTTCGACACCGTGACGGCCTGCTGCGTGATGCGCTTCGTCTCTGCCATGGCGCCCCCTCATGTGGTGCAACGCAGCTACGGTGAGTCCGTAGCGTGAGCCTAGGTTGGCGGCGTTCGCATGAGCAACCGGTGTGCCATGACACCCCGCCCCTGCCTCCGCCCAGGACCTGGCCGCGCTGGACGGATTCGTCCACCGTGTCGGGCGGGTTGGACACTTCGGTCCACTGCGGTTGGCAGCGCGCCGCGCCTCGCCCTGGAGGCCGGGCGGCATGTGCCTTGCTCAACGGCTACGCTGTAAGCCTTTTCGGAAAGTCGAACCAGGGGGTCCACATGTTTCGCATCTCTTCGCTTGATGGGAAGCAGCTCCAGCAACTCCGCGATGTGCGAGTCCAGCGGCCTTTGAACAACACGCTCGCGAACGTCGACCCTCTGTTTTTCGAGCGCGTCACGGCCATGACCCGGGGTGAAACCATCGCGAGGGTCGACCTGGAGCGAATCCTGGGGAGGAACGACCTCGTCAGCACTTCCTACCTCGAGCTCGGGCTCCGGGCGGCCGAGTCGGTCGTGAGGATTCGCTACCGCTACCCCAACGGGCAGCAGGTGGGAATCGCGACGGGCTTCATGGTGGGCCCTGGCCTGCTGCTGACGAACCACCATGTGCTGGAGACGCCGGACTCCACCCAGGCCCTCCGGGCGGAGTTCGAGTACGAGCTCGCGCCGGACGGCACCACGCGCTCGGGGCCGCTCTTCGCGTTCGAGCCGCAGCGCTGCTTCATCACCAACCAGGATCTCGACTACTCGCTGGTGGCCGTGGCGCCTCGCTCCATCGACGGGCAGGTGGAGCTCTCCCGCTATGGCTGGCTGCGGCTCGAGGTCTCGACCAAGAGCATCCGCGCCGGCGAGTTCGTCACCATCATCCAGCACCCTGGGGGTGACACCAAACAGGTCGCCCTGCGCGAGAACGAGGTGCGCACCGTGGGCAACCTGCCCGTGGGCGCCAGCGCCGAGACGCGGCTCTGGTACTCGAGCGACACGGCCCAGGGCTCGTCCGGCTCGCCCGTCTTCAACGACTCCTGGCAGGTCGTGGCCCTCCACAGGGCCGGCGTGCTCGACCGGGCTCCGAACGGGGACATCATCCTGAATGACGGCCAGCAGGTGAGCGAGACGGAGGCAGCGCTGCTCCCCCCGCATCGCCTGAACTGGATTGCCAACGAGGGGACTGCCGCGAGCTTCATCCTCCAGGACCTCGCGGACCAGCTCCGCCAGGCCCCCAATCCCCTGGTCTCCGCGCTCCTCGACGACGCGGCGAAGCAGGGCGGGCCCTTCGGCGGACACTCCGCCCGCCAGGGCCCCCGCGCGGTCTCCGCCCCCGAGCGGACCTCTCCGGCCGAGGCGCTGGCGCGCACGCTCGAGGTCGAGCGCCGCGAGCCCAGGGTCAGCCGGGACTTCTCCTCGGGAAGGGACGGCTACCGCCCGGACTTCCTGGGGCTGACACACACCGTTCCGCTCCCCGACCGCACCCGCGCGGAGCAGGCGTTCGGGCCCGCGGCGAGGCTCAAGAACGCGAGCGAAGTGGAGCTGAAGTACCGGCACTTCAGCATCGTGATGAGCGAGCGCCGGCGCCTGGCGTTCTTCACCGCCGTCAACATCGACGGGCGCGCGTGGGTGGAGTTCCCTCGCAAGCCCGAGCCCGAGTGGCTCGCGGACCCGCGGCTGGCGGAGGAGCTGCAGGTGCTGGACGGCTTCTACCGGGATGGGCCGGCGGGCTTCGACCGCGGCCACCTGGTCCGGCGCCTGGACCCGGTCTGGGGTGAGCACGCCGCGCAGGCCAACGCGGACACGTTCTACTTCACCAACTGCGCGCCCCAGTTCTTCACCTTCAACCAGAGCGAGAGCTGGTGGCAGGGGCTCGAGAACCACATCCTCTATTCCACCGACACGCTGGACTGGAAGGCCACGGTGTTCACCGGCCCGGTCTTCCAGGAGTCCGACCGGCTCCACCGGGGAGTGCAGGTGCCGGAGGCGTTCTGGAAGGTCGTGGCGTGCCGGGACGCGCAGGGCTCGCTCCTGGCCGCGGGCTTCGTGGTCCACCAGAAGTCCTTCCTGGACCGGATGGAGTTCGAGACCCTTCCGGTGGATGACTTCCGCGGCTTCCAGGTGCCCATCGGCCGCATCGAGGACCTCACCGGACTGCGCTTCTCGGACAACGTCCGGGGCGCGGATGTCGCCACCCGCCACCGGATTCCCTTCTCGGGCAACCGCATCCGCTGGTACCACGACGTGCGGCTCTGACGGAGAGGGCCATGCCACGTTCCCGCCGCCCACGAAGCACGACGACACCGCGCCGGCTGCCCGCGCGGGTCGCCGCCGAGCAGGTTCCGCCCCCGTCCGTGCTCTCCGGACTGGTGAAGTCGCTCCTGTCGGCGCGCAACGTCATCGGGGTCTTCGTGGGACGCAAGGTCCGCCGGGGTGAAGAGGGCGGGCTCGCGCTGTGCTGCCTCGTGAGCCAGAAGCTTCCCAGGCGCCAGCTTCCGGAGAGCCTCCTCATCCCTCCCCGCCTCGAGTGGTTCCCCACCTCCCGCCGGCGCAGAGAGGTCCGGACGGACGTGCTGGACGCAGGGTCCTTCCAGCGGCAGGGCGGCGAGCTGACGCTGGGCCCCGGAGACCTCGTGAGGACACCGGGGCGCGGCACGGTGGGCATGGTGATGGACCACCCCGGGTTCGGCCGGGTCGTGGTCAGCGCGGGCCATGTCTTCACCGACCCCTCGTGGACCGGGACCCACGTCCATGCCCCAGGCACCGAGCCCACGGTCTCGATGCGGAACATCGGTGGAGCGAGCCGCGGCTTCCAGGGAGCGCTCTTGAAGGTCGTCGTGACCGAGGACGCGGACTATGCGCTGGTCCGCCCGCGGGGTGTGCAGTACTGCCAGAACACCTTCCAGGACGCGCTTCCCCTCGGGCTCCCCTATCTGCCGACGGCGGACGACCTCGGCAAGGACCTGTACGTCCTGAGTCATGCCGGCATGCGCGCGACCCGGTTCGTGGGAGCCCAGGGCCAGGTCGTGGTGGGCTCGCAGGGAATCATCCGCAACGTCCTGCTCACCCAGGGAGTGACGGAGCCGGGTGACTCAGGGGCATGTCTCATCGGCATGGACCGCCGTATCTGGGGCCTGCTGGTGGGCAGGAACAAGGGTCAGCACAACGACCTCTCCGTCTTCATGCAGGTGGGGGTGCCTCTGTACCTCGAAGGTGGAACCTGCGTTTGAGCGTCCCGCCAACCAGGCCGTCATCCCGCCAGCTCCGCAGTCCATTCATCGCAGCCAGGAGGTCTCGTTCCATGAAGGCTTCATTGATGACCGTGCTGTCCGTGACGGCAGGGTTGATGGCGGGCACGGCCCGAGCGCAGGGCGCATGCCCCTCGCCGGAAGTGACGGCGGGAGAGGACATGATTACCGCGCCCGCGGGCTTCCCCACCCTGGTCAAAGCGCAGGTGCGGACGGCGGACGCCGCGCTGGTCGATGCCCGCCTTGGCGAGGCGGGGCAGTATCTGAAGACGGGCAACGTCTGGGCGCCCTCGCTCATCGGGGCGCTCCGGACGGAGGCAGCACGGCTGAAGGGGACGCCCGGGTTCCTGTTCCAGGGGACTGGAGACGCGACGTGCTTCCAGGCCGTCAAGCTCGCATCCGATGGCGGCTCGGGGGGAGGGAAGACCGGGGAAGAAGGCGATGAGGCCCACCCGCCACGAAGCGGCACCCTGGCCGAGTGCAAGCAGGATGCATCTGACTGGGAGCAGGAGATCAGCCGTCAGGCCAAGGGCAGCCGGAAGCCGGGCTATACGCTCATCGTCTTCATGGAGAGCGGCGAAATCTGCCACGCCAACCGGCTGTACGGCATTGAGGGCGACCCCATCTACGTCGGCGTCTACACCGCCATCAAGCAGTGGGCTCCCACGCGCTTCGAGCCCTGTGCCATCGAGCCGGCCACGCCCGCCGTGTACATCAGCGTGGACAAGGTCAGCCTCACGCGCTCGGAGCAGAGCCTCCGCCAGAGCGACGTCTGGGAGCTGCGCAAGAACACCCCGCGCCGGTGCTTCAACGCCAACGTCGACATCAGCTTCCGCCGCTCCCAGGCGGCGGGTGACGAGGGCGCCATCCGCTTCAACCTCAGTCAGCACGAGCTGTACCGGGCCACCCTGCAGCTCGGCGCCATCTTCACCCCGCAGCACGTACGGGACTTCGACGTCCGCCCCTCCGGCGAGGAGAACATCCTCTACTCCAAGGGCCCCAACGGCCGGGGGGTCGAATACACGGCGAGCCTCGTGCTCTACGGCGCCCCGCGCTACGTCATCAGCCTCTTCGGAGGCCCTTCGTATTCCGGACGCGACCTCGTCCATGACCAGGGAGTGCTCGACCGGCTGGGGGCCGTGCTTGGCATCGGGCTGACGCAGCCGGGCCGGCGCTTCGTCGCCGGCCTCTCCTTCGAGGTCATCTACGGCGTCAACGTGCTCTACGTGGCCGACGTCCTGCGTGCCCCCCAGCCCGTGGGGGCACGGCTCGATGAGCCCTTCGCCGGTACCCGTGACGACATCCGCACCGAGGAGCGGTGGAGCACCCGCGGCGTCTTCGGCCTCTCCGTGGACCTGCTCTACGTGAAGGAGCTGTTCTCCGGCCGCATCACCCCCTGAAGGGCCCCTCCCTCCAGGGCCATGAATTCCCGGCGCCCCGTGGACTGCCGGACGGCCTGGGGGGCGGGCTCGCGTTTCGTGCGGCGTCGCGGCGGCAGTTACGGCATGGTGCGCCCCACGCGAGCGGGAACGCGAGGACACCATGACGACCGATAAGCAGGACCTGCTGAGCATCAACACCATCCGCACCCTGGCCATGGATGCGGTCCAGCAAGCCCACTCGGGCCACCCGGGGGCGCCCATGTCCCTGGCCCCCGTGGCGTACCAGCTCTGGCAACAGGAGCTGCGCTACGACCCGTCCCAGCCCATCTGGCCGGACCGGGACCGCTTCATCCTCTCCAACGGCCACGCGTCCATGCTGCTGTACGCGCTGCTCCACCTGGCCGGCGTCAAGCGCGTCACCCGCGAGTACACCGTCGAGGACGCGCCCACCGTCTCGCTCGAGGACATCAAGAAGTTCCGCCAGCTCGACTCCGCCACCCCCGGCCACCCCGAGTACCGGTGGACCAGCGGCGTGGAGACCACCACCGGCCCCCTGGGCCAGGGCGTCGCCAACAGCGTGGGCATGGCCATCGCCAGCCGGTGGCTCGCCGGGCACTTCAACCGCCCCGGCTTCGAGATGTTCAGCTACGACGTCTACGCCATCTGCGGTGACGGCGACCTGATGGAAGGCGTCGCCTCCGAGGCCGCCTCCATCGCCGGCCACCTCCAGCTGCCCAACCTCTGCTGGATCTACGACTCCAACCACATCTCCATCGACGGCAGCACCGACCTGGCCTTCACCGAGGACGTGGGCCGCCGCTTCGAGGGCTACGGCTGGCGCGTGCTCCACGTGGCCGACGCCAACGACCTCAACGCCATGGCCGAGGCGCTGCGCACCTTCAAGACCCTGCGCGGCAAGCCCACCCTCATCGTCGTCACCACCCAGATTGCCTTCGGCGCCCCCAAGCTCCAGGGCTCCGCGAAGGCCCACGGCGAGCCGCTCGGCGACGAGGAAATCAAGGGCACCAAGCGCAACTACGGCTGGCCCGAGGACGCGAAGTTCCTGGTCCCCGACGGGGTGCGCGAGCGCTTCCAGGAGCGCATGGGCGCCCGCGGCAAGCAGCTGCGCGAGGCCTGGGAGCAGCGCTTCGCCGAGTACCGCAAGCAGTTCCCCGAGCTGGCCGACCAGCTGGAGCGCATGCAGCGCAGAGAGCAGCCCCAGGGCTGGGACGCGGAGCTGCCCACGTTCCCCGCCGACGCCAAGGGCATGGCCACCCGCGAGTCCAGCGGCAAGGTGCTCAACGCCGTGGCCAAGAACTACCCGTGGCTGGTGGGCGGCTCGGCGGACCTCAACCCGTCCACGAAGACGTACATCAACGGATCGGAGTCCATGAAGCCGGGCGACCACGCGGGCCGCAACGTCCACTTCGGCGTGCGCGAGCACGCGATGGGCTCCATCGTCAACGGCCTGTGCCTCAGCAAGCTGCGCGGCTATGGCGCCACGTTCCTCATCTTCAGTGACTACGAGCGCCCCGCCATCCGCCTGTCCGCGCTGATGGAGCTGCCCGCGCTGCACATCTTCACGCACGACTCCATCGGCCTGGGCGAGGACGGCCCCACGCACCAGCCGGTGGAGCAGCTGGCCAGCTTGCGCGCCATTCCGGGCATCATCGTGCTGCGCCCCGGTGACGCCAACGAGGTGGTGGAGGCGTGGCGCGTGATTGGCGAGCAGAAGAAGCACCCGGTGGTGCTGGTGCTCACCCGCCAGCCGGTGCCCACGCTGGACCGCAGCAAGTACGGCGCGGCGTCCGGCGTGAAGCGCGGCGGCTACGTGCTGGCGGAGGCGGAGGGCGGCAAGCCGGAAATCATCCTCATCGGCACCGGCAGCGAGGTGTCGCTGTGCCTGGACGCCGCGGAGAAGCTCAAGGCCGAGGGCCGCAAGGTGCGCGTGGTGAGCCTGCCGTCGTGGGAGCTGTTCGAGCAGCAGTCCCAGGAGTACCGCGACAGCGTGCTGCCTCCGTCCGTCACGGCCCGCGTGTCCGTGGAGAAGGGCGCCGCGTTCGGCTGGGAGCGCTTCGTGGGCCACGCCGGCAGCGTCATCGGCATGCGCAGCTTCGGCGCGTCCGCCCCCATCAAGGCGCTGCAGCAGAAGTTCGGCTTCACCGTGGACAACGTGGTGCAGGTGGCCAAGGACACGCTGGCGAAGACGAAGAAGTAGTCCCGCTGGACGCAACCAACGTGAGGGCCATCTCCAGCGACACTGAATCGGTTGGAGATGGCCCTCTGTCCACCACGGGCATGGATGGGTAGGAGACAAGCATGGGATTTACCTTGGAGGTCGACAACTACCGCGCGCTCAGGAAGGTGCGTTGGAACCCTTCCGGAGTCTGTGCGGTCACTGGCGCTAACGGCTCTGGCAAGACGACCCTGCTTTCGGTCATTGAGTTCCTCAGGCATTTCCTTCAGCGAGGAATCAAATCCGCTACGACCCTCGCAGGGGGGACTGCGAGCATCAGAAACCAACAGGCCGGGCCCGACGACGACATCCTCTTTCGGTTGCGATTCGGAGACGGTACGTGGACCGTCGTTCCCACACTCATGGCTCCTGACCTCGTTGCAGGAGAGGTGCTGAAGGTACGGGACTCTCTGGTCGCGGAATGGGGCCCAGGCATGAAGATGATTCGAGTCAATGGAAGAGAGTTCCAGACCTCGGACAACTCCATCCTTGAGCGAACCAAAGGGATTCTTGAAGAACCGAACCCGGAGATTGATGCCCTATTCAATTTCGTATTGGGATACCGCCTGTATCGGGATCTCCGTATCGTCGACCTGCGCACAACGGGTTCGCTCGTGACGTCAGATACGGAGCTTGAATCGTCAGGGGCGAATGCATTCTCGGTACTTCGAAATTGGAGGGCTGGTCGCCGTGAGCACGATGAGCGGTTTCGCTTCGTACATAACGGTCTCCGAGAATGCTTTCCGGAACTGTTCGATGACATCGAGTTTCTCTCAGCCGGCCAGACTGTCACAGTGCGACTGTTCTTGCGCGGCTTGACCGAGCCGGTACACGCATTCGCCGCCCCTCACGGCCTGCTCGTTGCATTGCTCCACTTGTGCGCGGTCGCCTCCGCGCCAGACAAGGGAGCTGTCGCCATAGATGAACCAGAGAACGGGCTTCACCCATTCGCAATCCGGACACTGCTTGAAGTAATCCGGTCGCGTGCAGCCCGAAAAGAGCTCACGGTTCTCTTATCAACTCACTCACCCGTCCTGCTGAATGAGTTCAACACAGACCCCAGTCGCGTCTATGTCATGGAGCCGGCTCATGGCAGAGTTCCGGTTCCACTCAGCGAGCACAGCGACCCAGCATGGCTTTCGCATTTTGCACTAGGTGACCTGTATAGCAATCAGGAGTTTGGAGCCCAACAGCGACCTCCTCCATGACTACCCGAATCAGACTTATCGTGACGGGCAAGCTTGAAGAGAAGGCCCTGCACCGGTCGCTTCGACATCTCTTCGCGCTGACCAGCGCCAGCGTAGAGTTCCTTGCTCCATTGAAGGAGCAAGACTTCACATCCACTCCACTGACTACTCTCCCTCCTGAAGAAGGAGTTTCTTCTTCGAGAGCGTCCAAGCTCGCGGCCCGCATTGTAGCGGAGCTACACCCTGGCCGAAGCAGCAGGGCGGAGCGAGCGGACTATGTCATCGCCGTTGATGACTTGGAGCTCGCAAACGAGCGTCAACCCGGATTCGTGCTTGATTATTTGCGACGCACCATTCGAAACTATGTGCGCAGCAAGTTCCCACAGCCGGCTGAACAGAGTTTTGTCTTCCGAAAACTCGCAACGCGCGCCTCCTTCCATCTCTTGGTTCCAATGGTGGAGGCATACTTCTTTGGCGAGCCAGCCGCCTTGGTCCGTGCGTCAGCAACTCTTGCACCCAATCTCTTTGACTCCGCAAGAGACGTAGAGGACTTCGAGGTCAACGACCCTGACTACATGGCGCTGACCCCTCCCAAAGTCGAATGGCATCCTCGACCAAGGCATCCCAAGAACTACGTCCGATATCTTTGTGACCCTCAAGGAACAAGATCTCAGAATGAGGAGCGGGCCTATCGTGAAACACATGAAGGATACGAAGCCCTCAGCGTCCTCGATTGGAGGACGGTGCTCAAGAATCCCGCACATGGGGCCTTCATGCGCTCACTCATCGACGACCTCGCGGACGCGCTGAACATCCCTTCGCCCTGCCCTGGCCCGTGCGCTCCGTTGACGGCCCGTGGCTCGGGAGAGCACCTCCTCCGCAACATCTGACGCCCCAAAAAAGAAAAGGGCCCCGGACCGTCCCCCAACGGTCCGAGGCTCCCTGGCTCCTGCTGCCGGCGCTCACGGCAGAGGAACTCCCGAGATGCTGTTTCCCCCCCGGGAAACACCGGCTCGCTCACGTCGCGGGTCAAGCGGCCCCCCGCAGCGACCCGTGACGTGAGTCCGCCGGCAAAGCTCGCGCTACACCGCCAGGACCGCGGGACGGGGCGCCGGCTGGCCCACCCGGCTCATCTCCTTCAGCATCTTCTGGAACTCGCTGTTGTCGATGCCCGTGCTGCCCGAGGCCATGGCCTTCGTGGCGTACTTCTCGTAGATGTCCAGCACCTTGCGCGCGTCCGGGCCCAGCCGGCTGTAGTTGTCGCGGGCCCACTTCTGCAGGTCCGCGAACTCCACACCCGCCGCCTGGCCGTCGTGGTCTCCCGCGCCCGCCTTGATGGCCTCCGCCAGGTCCTTGCCGGCGATGCTGCCGTTCTTCACGTCCAGCCCCTCCAGCGCCTTGCGCATGGAGTCGTCGCGGAACGTCTTGTGCTGGCCCATCTCCTTCAGCATCTCGTCGTACTTCGCCTGCGTCAGGCCGTCCTTGCCCGCGCCCTTCGCGAACTTCTCGTAGGTCTCCAGCACCTTCTTCGCCTCGGGCGTCAGGCGGTCCGCGTTCTTCTTCGCCCACTGCTGGAACTCCTTCAGCTCCGTGGTGGTGGAGTTGCCGTCGTTGTCGTTCACGCCCTGCTTGATGGCCTCGAGCATGTCCTCGCCGGACACCGGGCCGTTCTCCTTGTCGAGCTTCGCCAGCGCATTGCGCGCGCTCACGTCGCCCACCTTCTTGAAGTCGCGCAGCATGTTGTTCAGCTCGGTGCGGGACAGGTCCTTGTCGCCCGTCGCCGTCGCCTTGTTCGCGTGCTTCTCGAAGAGGCCTATGACCTCCTTGGCCTCGGGAGACAGCTTGGAGGCGTTCTTCTTCGCCCACTCCTGGAAGGCGCCGAGCTCGGCGGACGTCTGGCCGTCCTTGTCCTTCACGCCGCGCTCGATGGCCTTCGCCAGGTCCTTGCCGGAGATGGGCGAGGGCAGCTTGTCCAGCCCCGCCAGCGCCTTCTTCGCGCCCTGGTCCCCCACCTTCGACATCTCCTGCAGCATCTTCGCGTGGTCCGCCTGCGGAATGCCCGACTCGCCGCGCGCCTTCGACTGCGCCGCGTACTTCGCGTAGATGTCCATCACCTGCTTCGCCTCGGGCGTCAGGCGGTCGGCGTTCTTCTGCGCCCACTCGGCGAAGGCGCGGAACTCACCCGACGCCGCCTGCCCATCCAGGTCCGCCGTGCCGTTCTTGATGGCGTCCGTGAACTGCTCGGCGCTCACCTGGCCCTTCGACTGGTCCAGCTTGCCAAGCTCCACCAGCGCGCCCAGGTCCAGCGGCGTCCAGTCCCCACCCGGCTTCGTCGGCCCACCCGGGAAGCAGCCACCCGGCCGGAAGTCATCCCGGGGGAAGCAGCCCCCAGCGGTGATGTCGTTGCGCCCATTCGCCGGCATCGGGAGCGTCAGCTCCGCCCGCGACAGGGCGGCGGGCTGGGCGGTGTTGGTGGCGGTGCGCACCGGGGTGCGGACGGCCGAGGCAGCGGGGTTCGAGGTCAGTCGGGTGGTCATTTGAGTCTCCGGATTGGAGCGTGGTGACCTTCCCCATTGCGCGCGGCGTGCCACACACCTGCCCCCGTATCCGCACCTTCACTCCACCGTGATTTCAACAGGTTGACGCCCGAAGAGGCGTGTCCCGGGAGCCACAGGGGGGTGGTGACACCTGTCACCACCGGTGACAACTGTCACCACCCGGGCGCAGGGGGTGGTGACGACTGTCACCGCATCACAGCCCGCCGCGCAGCTCCGTCTCGGCCACCAGTGCGCCCTCGCGCTCGCGCAGCAGGAAGGTGAGCCGGCCCTGGTGGAAGCCTCGCACCGGCGCCTCCGCGTCGGGGAACCCCGGCGGCAGCCTCCAGTCCGGAGGCTGCACTCCGCTCAGGGGAATGCCCCGCTCGCGCCGCAGCTCGCCGACCTCCTGGTCCGTCAGCACCCGCGCGCGGGCCCAGGGCAACAGCTCGCGCCCGTGCAGGCCGGGACGCTGCCCCTCCGGCGGGTCCTCCCACGGGCCAATCGCCGTGCGCTTCAGCGCGGACAGGTGCGCGCCACAGCCCAGCACCCGGCCCACGTCCATGGCCAGCGAGCGCACGTAGTAGCCCCCGCGGCACGTCAGCAGCAGGCGGCTCGTGCGCGGCAGTGCGTGCGACAGCCACCGCGCCGAGTGCAGGTACACGCGCGACGGCGGCAGCTCCACCACCTCGCCCCGGTGCGCCTTGCGGTACGCCGGCTCTCCTCCCACCTTCTTCGCGCTCGTCGCCGGCGGCACCTGCTCGCGCCAGCCCACGAAGCCCGCGAGCGCCGCGTCCAACACCTCAGGCGTCAGCGCCGCCGTGTCCCCCTGGTGCACGGGCCGGCCGTGCAGGTCTCCCGTGTCCGTCTCCGTGCCCCACACCACCTCGGCCTCGTACGTCTTCGGCACGGCGTGCAGCAGCTCGAACAGCCGCGTGGCCCCGCCCACCAGCACCAGCAGCAGCCCTTCCGCGAACGGGTCCAACGTCCCGCCATGACACACCGGCACCCGCTTGCCCGGCTGCGCGCGCGTCTGCTCCAGGAAGGACTGCACCACCGAGAAGCTCGTGGGGCCCACCGGCTTGTGGACCCGGTAGATGCCAGGAGTCATTCGCCGCCGGCCTCCGCGATGTCCAGCCGTGTGATGGGCATTGCAACCCGCCATAGGCCCGCCAGGGCGCCGGTTGCAAGGCCAGGACCAAAGAGGGGCCAGAAGGCCGGGGTTCCCCACGCGCCGCGTGAATCCCTCATCACGCGGCAACCAATCCTGGACGCACCGGGAAGTTCCACACCCGAGGACGTATCCCGATGGGCCGCCTGCACCGGTGTGCGGCCCTCTCCCCGAGGTCCACGATGACGTCTTCTCCCCGCCCGTCTCGAGCCCTGCTCTGCGCCTGTGTGGGTCTGCTCCTCGCGATCCAGGGCTGCGACGACCCGCCCGACCCCCGTCCCGATGCCTCGGTTCCCGTCGAGGACTCGGGCACCCCTGACACGGACGCTGGCGTGCCCGACGCGGGGGACACGGACTCGGGCACTCCCGACGCGGGGGACACGGACTCGGGCACTCCCGACGCGGGGGACACAGACTCGGGCACTCCCGACGCGGGGGACACGGACTCGGGCACTCCCGATGCCAGCACGAGCGAGCCCTGGGACGGCGGCTACACCGTGCTGCCGGAGACCGGGAACTGGGTGGACCGGGGCCGCTTCGCGGACTGCAACTTCGCCTCGGCGGGCGACCCGACCACCGTCGCCTGCGATGACCTGTCGCGCTACGAGCTGTCCAGCTGCGACCCCGCCGCGCTCGCGGAGATTCCCCCCGAGGGCATCTACTCGGTCGCCATGCGCACCGAGCGGCGCCTGGCCGACGGCGGCACCCGCGTCACGCCGGTCGGCATCGGCTTCAAGCTCCTGTCGGACGGCGGCACCGACACCATGGGCGGCGGCTACCCCATCAACGTCCGGAACACGGATGGAGGAACGTTCTTCGTCGCCTCGACGCGAGTCCATCCCGTCCTCCCCCGCCAGGTGACGGCGCTCGCGGGCTGCCAGGTGCCGAGGGCGGGCCTCATCACCGGCTGCTTCGCCCGCTGCATCGACGGGCGCTTCTCCGGGACGGGCACCTTCGAGGCCCACCGCCTCGCGGTGCACCCGTACGAGCCGGATTCCTCCGGCTGGGTGAACCTCATCTCGGAGGCGCGCGTCGAGCTGGGCACGCCCGCGGACATCTACGTCACCAAGAACCACGCCTACGTCGTGTCCATCAACGGCAGCGACGCCAGCAATGGCGGGCTCACCGTCTTCGACATCACCGACCGGCGCTTCCCCATCCTGAAGACGGCCATCAGCCTGCCCGGGGACAACTACTGGAACGGCGTCTGGGCGAAGGGCGACGCGCTGTACATTGGCAGCACCACGTCGGGCACCATCGTCTACGACATCACCAACCCCGCGGCCCCCGAGTTCGTGCGCAACCTGCCCTCCGGCCCCTACGGCACCCATACCGTGCTCGTGGACGGGGACCGGCTCTACGCCATGTCGTCCGACGGAGGGACGTTCGTCTACGACGTCTCCAATCCCCTGCGGCCCATCCTGCTCCAGACCATCACCCTGCCCGAGGAGCTGTCCTCCGCGGGGCCGCATGACTCCTTCGCCTACCAGGGGCGCCTCTACATCGCCAACGGGTTCGGCGGGTACTCCGTCATGGACGTCACCGACCTGAACAACGTGCGGCACCTGGGCCAGTACATCTACCCCAGCGGCTATGCCCACCACCTCGCCGTGGGCACCTTCGCGGGGCAGACCATCGCCTTCGCGGGAGGCGAGTCGATGGGCGCCCACGTGCGCGTGCTGAACGTCACCGAGCCCGCGTCCATGGTGAAGATTGGCGAGTTCCGCCTGCGGCCCGTGACGTCCATCCACAACATGCTCCTCAAGGGCACCCGCCTCTACGTCGCCTGGTACCACGAGGGTCTGCGCGTGCTGGACGTGGCCAACCCCACCCAGCCCCGGCAGATTGCGCACTACCACACCTTCCGGGAAAGCGACCCGGCCCGGGGGGACAACGTCATCGAAGGCGCCATCGGCATCCGCGTCCCGG
Organism: Pyxidicoccus xibeiensis; assembly: GCF_024198175.1. Lineage (NCBI taxonomy): Bacteria > Pseudomonadati > Myxococcota > Myxococcia > Myxococcales > Myxococcaceae > Pyxidicoccus > Pyxidicoccus xibeiensis. The sequence continues at coordinate 2,000,489 of NZ_JAJVKV010000001.1, read as the reverse complement.
ATGACGGCTACGTGTACGTCGTCGACATGTCGCGCGGGCTGCTCATCTTCAATGAGCCCTGAGCACCCGCCGGAGCACTGGAGGCGGGCCCCCGTCCGCCCGCCTCCACGCCGGACAGGGGCGTCGCTTCCCGGCCCGGAGTGGGCGCCCTAAGCTGCGCGGCCATGCGCCCCATGGCCGGAAGCGGGCGCTCCTTCCCGAAACCCTCGAGGAACCTTCATGCCCTCCCGTGCCGCACGACTGCTCCTCGCCCTCTCCTGTGCCGCGTCGCTGTCCGCCTGCTCCTCCGAGGAGCCGGTGCCGGCTCCGCCCGAGGACCCGCCCTCCCTCCCCTATGACGGCCCCTGGGCACCGCTGGACGAGGCGGGCGAGTGGACGGACCGGGGCGCCCTGGACACGTGCGCGGTGCTGGCGGGGCCCGCCGCCTGCGGGAGCGCGGACAGCTTCGACCTGACGAGCTGTGACAAGGCCTCGCTCGGGGCCCTGGAGCGGCAGGACGCCATCTACCGCGCGGAGCTGCGCTACGAGGGCGCCACCGGCGCCAGCGCCGACATCCAGCCCGGCGGCGGCGGCTTCCAGCTCAACGCCGCCGCGGAGCCGGTGAGCGTCCTGGGCTACCCAGCCACCCCCACCTGGCGGGTGGGCGCGGAGGCCTTCCTCATCACCAGCCAGGCCAACCGCCCCAACAACGTCGTGGACCGCTTCACCTTCGCCGGCTGCAGGACGCACGGCCCGCGCACGCTGACGGGCTGCTTCTCCTGGTGCAGGAACGGCCGCCTGCACTCGCGAGGCACCTTCCGCGCCGAGCGCATGACGTGGCGCCCGGGCGAGGCCGAGTCCTCCGGCCTCGCGCTCGTCTCCGAGAGCCCCGTGGCGCGGGGCTTCCCCGTGGACGTGTACGTCACCCGGGGCCACGCCTACGTCGTCTCCATCAACAACGACCCGGGGGACAGCGGCGGCCTCACCGTGTTCGACGTGAGCAACCCGCGCGCCCCCGTGCAGCGCGCGTCCTTCCAGCTGCCAGGCGACTCGTACTGGAACGGCGTCTGGGCGAAGGACCACGCGCTCTACGTGGCCAGCGGCAGCTCGGGCGTGCTCGTCTACGACATCACCGACCCGGCCAGCCCCGCGCTGGTGCGCAAGGTGACGGGCGGCGCCGCCGGCGGCACCGTCAACGTGCACACCGTGTTCGTCGAGGGGGACCGGCTCTACGCCATGACCCCCTCCCACCAGCAGACGTCCATCTTCGACCTCACGGACCCGCTGTCGCCCCAGACGGTCTCCAGCTACGCGTATGCGCGGGGCCTGGGCTATCCGCATGACGCCTTCGCGTTCGGGGGCCGGCTCTACGTGAACCACACCGTGGACGGCTTCCTCGTCGTGGACCTCGAGAGGCCGCAGCCGACGCTGCTCGGCAGGTACGCGTACCCGCATGCGTACAGCCATGCCAACGCGGTGGGCATCATCAACGGCCGCACCATCGCCTTCGAGGGCGGCGAGACGATGGGGGCGCACGTGCGCGTGCTGGACGTCACCCACCCCGCGGGCATCGCCAAGGTGGGCGAGTACCGGCTGCGCGGCGTGACGTCCATCCACAACATGGTGCTGGTGGGCACGCGCCTGTACATCGCGCACTACCACGAGGGCGTGCGCGTGCTGGACGTGTCCGACCCCAGCCAGCCCCGCGAGGTGGCGCACTACAACACCTTCCGCGAGTCGGACCCGGACCGCGCGGACGGCATGTTCGAGGGCGCCATCGGCATGCGCGTGCCGGGCGACGGGCACGTGTACGTCGTGGACACGTCGCGCGGATTGCTCATCCTCAACGAACCCTGAGGGGTGGGGCTTCCCTGGAGTTGGGGGTCTTCCTACACTGGCGGTGCTGGTGACCCGCTGGCCGGAGCGGGCGCCGCTTCACGAGGATGCACCCGATGCAGCCTGCTCGCACCGCATGGACGGTCCTGCTCGCCTGCGCCGTGTCGGCGCTCGGATGCGGTGAGTCCGGGGCGGAGCCCTGGGATGGCAGCTACGTCCCACTCGAGGAGTACGGAGACTGGAGGGACACCAACCCCCTGGCCGGCTGTCGGGTGCTGAACGGCGGCGGCGCGCCGTGCGGCTCGCCGGAGTCCTTCGACCTGTCCTCGTGCAAGCGCCGCTCGCTGGAGAACCTGGAGCGCGCGGGCATCTTCCGGGCGGAGCTCCACCACGAGCCCTGGGCCTCCACCGCGCAGGCCCGGCCTCCCGTCAGCGGGGGCGGCTTCAAGCTGAGGACGCGCGACGGCCACCCGGAGCTCGTCAACGGCTTCCCCGCCATTGGCGGGGTGTGGTCCTCGCGCTCGCTCCTCATCACCGGCCGCGACGGCGACACCCTCCACACCTTCGTGGGCTGCGAGGCCGTGAACTCGCGCGTGCTCACCGGCTGCTACGCCATGTGCCGCAACGGCCAGTTGGTGGACGCCGCCACCTTCCGCGCCGAGCGCATGGCGCGCTTCAAGGGCGAGGCGGAGGCGTCCAGCGGGCTGCGGCTGCGCTCCGAGTCCCGCGTGGAGGCCGGCCCCGCCATGGACGTCCACGTCGCCGGGGGCCATGCGTATGTCCTGTCGGAGCGGCGGCCGGGCCAGCCCGGCGGCCTTACCGTGTTCGACGTGGGCGACGTGCGCGCGCCCGTGCCCGTGGGGCACCTGGCCCCTCCCGCCGGCGAGGACTGGCGCAGCGCCACGTCCGTCGACGGCGTGCTGTACGTCGCCAGCGCCACCCGGGGCGTCGCGGTGGTGGACATCTCCCAGCCCTCCCAGCCCACCCTGCTGCGCACCGTGCCGGAGAGCCCCATCTCGGTGAGCAGCGTGCGCGTGGACGGCCATCGGCTCTTCGCCACGCTGGAGGGCCCGGAGCCCGGGACGGTGATTTTCGACATCTCCACGCCGGGCGCGCCCCAGGTGCTCCAGCACTCCGCGCTGCGCGCGAGGAGCCCGGACCGGCTCTACTCGGGGGGCGAGGGCGCCGTCGCCTACGAGGGCCGCCTCTACGTCAACCACCGGCACGAGGGCCTCAAGGTGGCGGACATCAGCCAGCCGCAGCAGCTGCGGCTGCTCGGGCAGTACACGTACCCGTTCGCCCGGAGCGCCGCGAGCGCGGTGGGCACCTTCGCCGGCCGCATCGTCGCCTTCGAGCTGGGCCGGGGCACGCGGGCCCGCCTGCGCGTGCTGGATGCCAGCCAGCCCTCCGACATCCGGAAGCTCGCCGAGTACGGCATGCGCCAGGTCGTCTCGCCGCACAGCCTGTCGCTGCGGGGCACGCGCCTGTACATGACGTACCACCACGAGGGCCTGCGCGTGCTGGACGTGTCCAACCCCACCCGACCGACCCTGGTGGAGTGGTTCAATACGTGGCGCGAGACGGATGAGGGCCGGGGAGATGGCCCCAACGAGGGCGCCACCGGCCTGCACGTGCCCGGGGACGGCTACGTGTACGTGGTGGACACCGCGCGCGGGCTGCTGGTGCTGGACGAGCCGGAGCCCCGGTGAGCGGCAGCCAGCGCGCCACGGCGCCGGGGCCGCTCATCGCGTAGCCCCTCCGCCGGCGGCGAGGCCCGGCCCCATGCGCGCCCCGCCTGGACACGCAGCGAAGGCACGGGTGCGCTTCCAGCGCGCTGGCGTCGCGGGTATACGTACGGGCCTCGCGCGCCATGGCCGGGTGGTCGCGTCCTGTCACGAGGGGGTGGGATGATGACGCGCATGCACCGTGGAGCCGTGGCGGCCCTGCTGGCCTGTCTGCTGGGAGTGGCCGGCTGTGGCTCGGAGGAGGAAGAGAAGCGCAAGCCCTGGGATGGGCGCTTCACGCCGCTGGAGGAGTACGGCGACTGGGAGGACACCGGCCGCCATGCCTCCTGCCGGGCGCTGGCGGAGCGGTATGGCCCGTGCGGCACCTCGCTGGCGTCCTTCGACCTGTCCGGCTGCCAGCGCGACACGCTGGGGCAGCTGAGCCGCAAGGGCATCTACCGGGCGAAGCTCCGCTACGAGATTCCGGGCGGCGAGGAGAACACGCCGTACATCGCCAGCGGCGGTGGAAGCCTGCGGTTCGCCGAGGACGGCACCCCGTCCCTCGTCCAGGGCTACCCGACCCGGGCCAATGAAGCGCAGCTCGCCGCGGAGACAGGCCGTTTCACCGGCTATGCCGTCGAGCAGACCGAGGCGGGCCCGGTGACCACCACGTACACGCTCGTGGGCTGCGCGGCGCCGTCCCCGGGCGTGCTCACGGGCTGCTTCTCCTTCTGCACCGGCGAAAGCCAGGGCTACGTGGGCACCTTCCGCGCCGAGCGGATGTCCTGGGCGCGCGCCGAGCGAGAGTCCGCCGGCGGCCTGCGCGCCCTCTCCGAGTCGCGCGTGGAGCTGGGCGACCCGGTGGACGTCTACGTCGCGAAGAACCACGCGTACGTGGTGTCCATCAACGGGAAGGGCCGCGAGGGCGGGCTCACCATCTTCGACGTGACGGACCGGAGCCACCCCATCTTCAAGGGCAGCATCAGCATCCCCGGGGACAGCTACTGGAATGGCGTGTGGGCCAAGGGAGACGCCCTCTACGTCGCCAGCGGCACGTCGGGCGTCATCGTCTTCGACATCTCCAACCCGGGCCAGCCCGCCTTCCTGCGCAGCCTGCCCGGCGGCGCGGCGCTCAACGTGCACACCGTGCTGGTGGACGGGGACCGGCTCTACGCCATGTCCCCCTCGCCCAATGGCGAGACGCTCATCTTCGACGTCTCCACGCCCACGCAGCCCGTGCTGCTCGGCCGCATGGCCCACGCCACCCGCGTCAGCTACCCGCATGACGCCTTCGCCTTCGGGGACCGGCTCTACGTCAGCCACGGGAATGACGGCTACCAGGTGTTCGACGTGCGCGACCCGGCCAACAGCCGGCACCTGGGCGGCTACACCTTCCCCAACGCCTTCAGCCACCACAGCGCGGTGGGCGTCATCGGCGGCCACACGCTCGCCTTCGAGGGTGGAGAGCGGATGGGCGCGCACCTGCGCGTGCTGAAGGTGGATGACCCGGCGCACATCGTGAAGATTGGCGAGTTCAAGCTGCGGGACGTCGCGTCCATCCACAACATCCTGCTGGTGGGCACGCGCCTGTACATCGCCTGGTACCACGAGGGCGTGCGGGTGCTGGACGTGTCGGACCCGACGCAGCCGCGCCAGGTCGCGTACTACAACACCTTCCGCGACACGGACCCGGACAACGACACCGGCCTGTACGAGGGCGCCATTGGCATCCGCGTGCCCGGGGACGGGCACGTCTACGTGGTGGACCAGACGCGCGGCCTGCTCGTCTTCAAGGAGCCGTAGCCGCTACGCCGTCGCGAGCTGACTCGAGGCCGCCTCGAGCAGCTCGCACGCCTCCAGGTACTGCGCTTCGGACAGCGCGCCCTCCGCGAGCCTGCGGACGATGACCGCGGGCTCCACGGAGATGTCGCCGCAGACGAAGCGGAGGTTCGCTCCGGGGCGCAGCTGCGGCAGGAAGCCCCGGTGCACCAGCGCCGCGCCCAGCCACTCCACGAGGATGCGGCGCACGCGCTGGCGCTTGCCCTCCGCGGACAGCAGGTCCAACCCCTGGGGGCGAATCCGGTTCCAGAGCGCCTCACCCTCCTTCAGGAACCCCGGCAGGGCGCCCAGCGGCGTGCGGCCCGGGTCGATGGCCGTGCCCACCCACTGCTTCTGCAGCTCCGGCAGGTGGACCTTCCCGGCAATCTCCTCCCAGGCCAGGGACACCAGCCCCTCGGTGATGGAGCGCTCCACCCAGGTGTCCTCCGCTGCCCGCTCACCGCCGAGCAGCTCCAGGCACCCGGCCAGCGGGAGCCACGAGGCGGGCGTGGAGGCGCCCTCGCCGGGGTAGCCCACCCCGCGCAGCCGCTCCTGCAGCGGCGGGTGCGAGTCCCACTGGGAGGGAGGCCGCGCCAGCGCTTCCTGCAGTCCCTGCTCCACGTCCGCGCGGCGGTGCTCCTCCGCGACGAAGCGGCGGAACCCCTCCAGCAACGGGACGCGCACGCGCTGGCCGAAGAGGGGCAGCAGCTCGTGCTCGAAGTACGCCCCCCACACGGGCCCCAGCGCGTGCACCTTGCGCAGGGCGCTGGCCGTGGCGCGCGTGCCGCAGGCCGACGCGGCGAGCGCGTCCGCCGCCAGCTCCTGCTGCCGCGACACGGCGCTGGAGGCGCTGAGGAAGAACCGGCCGTAGAGCTGGAAGGGCACGTCCAGGAAGAAGGCCGAGTCCTCCAGCGAGTCCACCGCCAGGGCGATGGAGCGGCGCGTGCGGTACACCCACGGGCCCAGCGCCAGGTCTCCGCCCTGGTGGTGGCCGTACTCGTGCGCGAGGACGGACGCCAGCTCCTCGCGGTCCAGGAAGGCGAACAGCGGCAGGCCGATGCCCACCACCGGCTCCCGGCGCAGGCCCAGCCAGCGCCGCTCCATGGCGATGAAGGCCGTGGCCTCGCCGGACAGGTACACCTTCCGGGGCACGGACGCGCCGGCCCGGACGGCCACTTCGTCCAGCAGCGTGAAGAGGGCGGGGAAGTCCTCGCGCGTGAGCGGCCGGACCTCGTCGCGCTTCTCCCGGCTGAACCAGCCTCGCGGCCTCAGCGCCCACAGCACCGTCAGCGCGCCGGCGGCGGACAGCAGGCCGGACAGGCCCACCGAGCCGGTGTAGCGCTCCTCGGCGATGGGCACCCAGAGCAGGCCCGCGGCGACGGCCAGGCCCAGGAGCCAGAAGCCCGCCCACAGCACGACGGTGAGCACCGCGCGCCGGGCGACACCAGAAGGGTTCACGGAGTCCATGCGCTGATGGCCTCGCTGACGGAGCCGTGGAGCCCGTCGTCCCGCCGCGCCTGCACCACGAGCTTGCGGCGCTCGGCCTCCGGGAGCGACGTGTCACGGGAGCGGACGAAGTAGGCGGCGGCGCGGACCTCCGGCGACAGCTCGTCCGGGTCCAGGGCGGCGCTCTCCCCCCGGACGAAGCGCCGGAAGTCCTCGCGCTGACGGGGGCTCAGCACGTACGCCCGCGAGAGTGAGCGCTCACTCTCCTCCGAGGCCGTGCGCACGGCCTCGCCATAGGCCAGGGCCCAGGACACCTCGGTGAGGCTGGGGAGCTCGAACTCCTTCAGCGCCCGGGCCTCCTCCAGGGCGGCCCCGGGCTCCTTGCCAATCACGGACATCAGCCGCTCTCCCGCGAACTGGGGCGCCTCCTTCAGCGGCAGGTGGGCGCGCACGCGCAGCAGGGTGAAGGGCTTGCCCTCGTGCTCCTGCTCCAGCGCGGCGACGAGCGCGTCGGGCTGGCCCTGGCCGGTGCGCGCCGCCACGAGCGCATGGAGCTCGGCCACCGTGCGCCGCAGTTGGGCATCGTCCGACTTGAAGAGGTCGGCCAGCAGCGCGAGCGCCTCCGCCGGACGGCCGAGCGCCACGAGCGCCGCCACCTGCTCGTCGAGGCTGTTCGTCGCGGTCTCCGCGTCCAGCGCGCGCAGCCGCTCCCACGCCTTCACCGAGCCCTCCCACTTCCCGGCGAGGTAGCGGTGGTGGGCCACCGAGCGCAGCGTGTCGGAGTGGTCGGGGAAGCGCTCCGCGAGCCGCTCCATGGCGCCTGCCCGCGCGGCGCCTCGCAGCAGGCGCGCATGCAGGTACTGCGCGTCCGCCGAGTCCGGCTCCGCCCGGGCCCGCGCCGCGTACTCGGAGAGGAGCTCCTCGACGTTGCCCTCCCGCTCGACGGCCCACTGGTACAGCCGGTGGGCCTCCGGGTCCTTCGGGCGGGCCTCCAGGGAGGAGCGGGTGAAGCGGATGAGCGCCCCGGGGCCGGAGGCCAGCGCGGCCTGGAGCGCGCGGGAGACCTCGGCTTCCCCCCACCCGGAGAGCCGGGCCGCCACCTCGGAGAACGGGAGCGTCTCGCCCAGCCTGTCCTGCGAGAGGAGGTAGGTGGAGCAGAGCTCCAGCGGCACCACGCCTTCCTCTGTCGCGATTCCCAGATAGCGACGGGTCGTGCTGCCACCGCTCCGGGTGCTGAGCTGCAAGGGCGGCTCGACGAAGACGTCGTCGACCTTCGCGAGCTCGATGAAGCGCTGCCCGCAGTACACCGTGGCCGGGCTGCCGTCGTTCGCGGACGGCATGGAGGAGTAGACGACGTCCCGCAGGAGGACGGGCATGCCGCCCGCGATGTTCCACACCTGCACGGCCGGGCCGGCGCGGACGTTCAACTCCACCGCGTCCACCTGCACGCCATCCGGCGAGACGGCCACGGCCCGCTGCGTGCCCAGGGGCACGGTGAGGGTGGCCACCTGGCGCGGGGCCACGGTCAACGTCCGGCCGCCCAGCGTCACGCTCAGGGGCTGCTCGAAGGCGTTGGCCACGTACACGTCGCGGTAGCGCGAGGCATGGAAGGCGCGCGCCGCGCCGGTGGCCACCAGGGCGATGACGGAGAGCGCCACGACCCGGCCCCACAGCCAGGGCAGCGTCCCCAGGGGCACGCGCGCGAAGAACGTCCAGGAGCGGCTGAGCGGGTTGTTGCTGTCGGCGGGGCGCACCACGTACGCGCCCAGCGGCAGGAGCGGGACGGCGAAGAGCGCGACCACCGCGTGCGTGGCGATGGACGTGCCGTCCTCCGCGTCCGGCTCGGCGCTGCCCAGCAGCGTGGCGCCGAAGCCGTTGAACGTCCCGAGGAAGAGCCCGCCCTGCTTGAGCGGCCGGGCGAAGAGGCGGCGCTGGCGCAGGAGCGTGTCGAGCACCTGGCGGTGCGAGCGCAGGCGCCCGAGCCACCGGGCCCACCTGAGCGCGCGGTACAGCTTGAACGGGTCTCCGCGCTCCACGGCGCGGCGCACGCCCGCGTCCTCACACAGGGCCCGCAGCTCGGGGATGCGCTGCAGGAACTCCGCTGGGTCTCGAATCATCGCTGACGGGCTTTCTGTCGGGCGCGGGGGCCGGCCTCAATGACAGCCTACCCACAAAGGGCACTCGCGCAGGAGGGGGGCCCCTCTCCATGTCCGTGAACCATCTCCAGGCTTCGGACATCTGGAAGTCTTGTCATTTCCCCCGGGGATTTCATGAGTAGACTGCGGCCGAGGCCGGCAGGGCAGACAGCGCGTGCGAGACGCGCCTGACAGCACGTACCGAGGTGCCGGGTGGCGAGCCGCCCGCGTCCGGAGCGCGCGACGCCCTGAGCACCCATGCGAAGTTCCGTGGCAGGGAGACGGCAATGAAGAGCAAGCAGGTTGGGTTCGGTATCGCGGTCTGGCTGCTGGCGAGTGGGGCGCTGGCACAGGAGGGCGAGCCGGGCAGCGGCATCATCACGCAGCTGGGCCTGCAGCTCGGCTATGCGAACGGGGAGAACATCGAGGGCGGCGAGCACGGCGGGCCCGGAGCGCGGGTGCAGCTGCTCGCGCGCTTCAACCGCTTCGTCGCGGCGGGTCCGGAGGTGGCCTACTTCCTCAAGGCCGGCTCGCAGACCCGCGTCAGCCAGGCACCCAGCGGAGGCGAGAACACGGAGAGCATCCCGGGCGGGCTCATGCTGCTGTCCGGCGTGCTGCGCCTCGGGTTCGACGACACCGCCGTGCGCCCCAACTTCCTGGCCGGGCTCGCCCTGGGCAATGCCGGCGGGGAGGCGGACACGTTCTACTTCCTGGGAGGGGAGCTGGCCTTCATGGTGAACCAGTTCCCCCTGGTCGTCGACGTGCGCTACCTCGGGCCCCTCACGGGGTCGTCGACGGGCTATCCGAACTACCTGACCTTCGGCCTGGGCACGCGCCTGTCCTGGTGAGTCCGCGGAAAGCGAACGCTGGCGACCGCGCGCGGGCAGCGCACACGGCTCGAGCCGTGACGAGAGAGGGTGTCTGGGATTCAGAACCGTTGTCTTGAATTGACGGTTTACAGCCAGGACATCCTCTCTCCGCGCGGGCGCTGGCAGGCACGCGGGGTGAAGCGGTGCCGCCTGCTCGGGGGGCACCTTCCTCCGTGCAATGACTGCCGCTAGAGTTGGCGCTGCCTCGGGTGCGCGGGCGTGTCCGCTTCACGCCGCGCCGAGGCTTCACTCCCCAAGGCCCGGTCTGCGTCCTCCTGGGGGAGTGCCGCGGCGCGGACTCACATGGAACGCTGGATTCTGTGCCCGCATTGCTCCCACCTGCACGAGCGGCAGCCCGCTCCGCGCTGCCCGAAGTGCCAGCGCGCCACGTATGGCGCCGAGTCGTTCGAGCTCGACCCGGCCAGCGCCGAGCCGCGGACCGCTGAAGTCGCCCTGAGTCATCCAGAGCCCGCGCCCGCGCCACGGCCGGTCGTGGACGACTCCTGGGACTTCTCCGGCGACCTCGTCGTGGAGCCCATCGAGCCCGCCGGGTCCACCGCGCCCGCCGTGCCTGTCGAGGAGGACTTCTCGCTGGAGTTCGAGCTCGACCTGCCCGCGCCTTCTCACGCCGAGGTCAGCGCCTCGAGGCCCGCGCCGCGAGCCGAGGAAGCCCCGCCGCCGCACATCGACATCATCCCTCCGATGCCCGCGCCACGAGTGCTGCGGGCACCTTCCGCGTCCACGCCCGCCTGGAAGCACGCGCAAGCGCCCCGGCGGTCCGGGAAGCTCCGGCGGCTGTGGGAGGCCTGCGTGCCACGGAGGCCGACAGCGGGCTCCCGCCTGGCGGGCGGCTTCCTGCTCGCTGGCGTTGCGCTCACGGTGGCCGGCCACGTGCTCACCTCCGGCGCGCAGGTGAGCGGGAAGGTCGTGCTGGCCGCGGCGGCCATCGACACGGTGCTGGGCCTGGGCCTGCTGCTCGGGGTGGCACGTGTACACGCGGTCGTCCTCGCGCGGCTGCTCCTGGGCCTGGGGCTGCTGGCCGTGGCCTCGCGCGCGGCGGACCCGGTGGTGGTGGCGCTGCAGCTGGGGACCCTGGTGGGGCTGGGGCTGCTGCTCGCCGGGGAGCCGGGGCCATGGCGGCGGCTGGCGGGCTCCGTCCTGACCGGCGGTGTCTGCACCATCCTGGCCGTGCTGCTCTCCGCGCGCTTCACGCAGACGTCGCCCCTCAACACGAGGCTGCTGTCGCTGCGCGGCGCGCTCGAGCCGGACGTCGTGCTGGCGGCGCAGGGACAGGACGTGCCGTACCGGCTCACCTTCCCCGCCACCGGCTGGCGGCAGGCGAGCGCGAGCTACCTCGCCTCACTGGACTCGGGCCTGGACCGCGTGTGGCTGCTGCCCTCGCGCGACGCGGTGGTGGCCGTGCGGGTGCTGCATCTGCCAGGTGCCGGCGGCGTGGACCTGGACGAGGCCGCCGGGAAGCTGCTGGAGGCGCGCGGCCAGCAGGAGGACGGCACCTCCGGTTTCGAGGTGGTGGCGACGGAGCCCGTCGAGGGCCGCTTCGATGCCGCGCGCCGCTACCACCTGCGCCTTCAGGCCGCGGGCCAGCCCATGGAGGCGCATGCCGCGGTGCTGGTGCACGGGGACTACGCCTTCTTCGTCGACGCCGTCGCGCCGCGCCACCGCTTCCCCTCGCTCGACGGGGAGCTGGCCGCCATCGTCGCCTCCTTCGCCTTCGAGCCCCCGCCGCCGCCCCGCCTGCACGAGGAGACGCTGGAGCACGTGCGCCGGGCCTCGGTGCTGGTGCACACCTACGACGCCACGGGCAGCGGCTTCGTCTTCCAGAGCGACCATGGCCGCACGCTCATCCTCACCAACGACCACGTGGTGCGGGGCCGCACGGGCGTTCCCAGCCACGTGGGCGTGGTGATGACGATGCCCGACGGGAAGCGGCAGAACCTGAGAGCCGCCGTCCGGGCCTCGGACCAGGCCCGGGACCTGGCGGTGCTGGCGCTGTTGGACCAGCCCGAGCGGTGGCCCGAGCTCACCCTCCGCCACACCACGTCCCTGCCCGAGCCCATGGCCCTGTTCGTCGTGGGCTACCCCTTCGGCCAGGGACTGGGCTTCCAGAAGAACTACCCGGACGTCACCGTCAACGGCGGCTGGCTGGGGCTTCAGACGCCCGAGCCGGTGCGCGAGCAGGGACGGCGCGTGGTGGAGGTGGGCATCAACCCGGGCAACAGCGGAGGCCCGGTGGTGGATGCCAGCGGGCGGGCCATCGGCGTCGCGGTGGCGCACCTGCGCGGCTCGGAGACGAGCGTGATGATTACGTCGGAGACGGTGGACGCGTGGCTGCAGCTGCAGCGCGAGCCTCCCGCCACCTTCGATGACCGCGAGCTGGCGGTGAAGCTCGCTCCCCCCGCGAAGGCCATGGAAGGCGAGGAGCAGGCGCGCACGGCCACGGTGCTGGTGCGCTCCGAGCGGGGCACCGCCGCGGGCGTCGTCATCGAGCGGCGGGAGGCAGGCCGCCTGGTGGTGCTCGCGAGCGGGAATGTGCTGGGGGCGGACTGGAAGCCCGGTGCGCCGCTGCCCGCGCTGACGGTGCGCCTGCGCCCCGCCCAGCCGGAGTCGCTGGAGCTCAAGGCCGAGGTGCTGCGCGCCAGCGCCGACGCGGGCCTGGTGCTGCTCTCGGTGGTCTCCGCCCGGGACGACGTGGTGCCGCTCACCCTGGCCCAGGGTGAGACGCTGTCCAGCGGCACGCCGGTGCGGGTGCTCGGCTACCGGCTGGACGCGAAGGGCCAGCTGCGTCGCAACCCGGTGCCGCAGCTCGCGTCCGGAGCGGTCGCCAGCGCGCAGCGGGACTCCGCGGGCAAGGTGCGCTTCCTCCAGGTGGACGTGGGCATCAACCACGGCCAGACGAGCGGCCCGGTGCTGGACGCGCAGGGCGCGCTGGTGGGACTCGCGGTGGAGCGCCTGAAGGACACCAACATCAGCCTCGTGCTGCCCGGCGAGCACCTCATGCGGTTCCTGCGCGGCGGCATCGTCGCGGGCGCGTGGAAGCTCCTGCATGACCGGGACGGGCGCTGCGCCCTCAGCGCGCTGGCGGTGCTGGAGAACCCCCTGGGGATGCAGCAGACCGTGCGGCTTCGCCTGGGACTGGAGGCCCGGCTCGTCATCACCACGACCAACCCCTACGAGTACCGCGTCGGCAGCGTGCTGGCCGAAGTCGAGGCGGGGACCCGCCGCGAGGTGGAGCTGGGGGCCGAGGTGGACTGTCCCCGCTACCTGCCCATCCTCCAGCTGGAGCTCGTGGATGCCCAGGGCATCCAGGCCACGCATCCGAAGCAGGGCCGGCTCAACGGCGTGGGGCCGGGCACGGCGATGGGCTTCACGGGCGGGACGGAGTACGCCGAGCATCAGGACGCCGACATGGTGGAGTTCTTCCTCACGCCCGCGCTCCCCCCCGAACGGTGGAGCCAGACGTGCGCCCCGTACGACGCGAAGCGCTGCGAGCAGCAGTGTCAGGAAGGCCAGGCGGTGTCGTGCCTGCGGCTCGGCCGGCATCACATGGATTCGCTCCGCGAGGCCGAGGCGCTGTCCGCCTTCGCGCATGGCTGCAAGCTGGGCAGCGTCGAGGGCTGCATCGAGCTGGGCCTGTCGAGCCAGTGGACCGGGCGCAGCCTCCCCAACGACGGGCTGGTGCCCTCCGCCGGGCTCCTGAAGTCGATGTGCGAGACGCTCCCCGGCATCCTGGACTACCGGCGCGCGTGCTGGGCGCTGCGGCCGGAGCAGTACGCGCTCCTGCTGAGGTCCGCCACGCACAGCTGCAGCACGTTCCGCTCCAGCTGCGTCGAGCAGGGGCAGCTCCACCTCGCCGGGCCCTGGAGCCCGCGCTACTCCGCGACCCGGGCGGCGCGCGCCTTCGAGACCTCCTGCGCGGCGAACGAAGTCTCGGGCTGCCTCGAGCTCGCCCACCTGCAGCTCGAGGGGCTGGGAGTCCCCCAGAACGTGCAGGCCGCACGGGCCACCTACGAGAAGTACTGCCACCCCGCCCCGCCCGGCCAGCGAGGCGAGTACCAGGGCTGCGAGCCCCTGGCGCGGCTGCATGCGACGGGGAACGGGGTGCCCCGGAACCTCCAGGAGGCCCGCCGCCTCATGGGCATGAGCTGCGAGGGCTGGGGCTCCGTCTCACCGTACTGCGGCTACATGCGGGAGCAGACCCGGGTCCGCGCGCTCGCCGCGCGGAAGCAGTAGGTGGCCGGGCCGCTCACTTCTTCGTGCGGGACGCCGTCATCCCGCTCTTGCGGCCACCGGCCAGGCGGCCCTGGGCGAGCCGCTGGAAGGAGCGCGCGTCGGGCGTCTGCGCCGGAGGCATGGCGCGGTAGAGGGCCCGCGCCGCCTCGGGCAGCCCGAAGGCCTCGGCGAGCCGGGCCCTCACGTAGAGGACACCCGGGTCCACGTCGCCGGACAGGTCCTGCGCGAGCGCGGTGTCCGCCAGCTTCCGGCCCTCCTCCAGCTTCCCCGTCTCCACCAGCAGCGTGGCGAGCAGCGCGAGCGACTCCACGTCTCCGGTGGGGCTCATGCGCACGGCCCGCTGGGCCCACTCCACGTCCTCCGACGTCGCGCGGCCCTTGAGCAGCGCCGCCCACGCCAGTGAGCGGTAGGCGTCCGCGCCCGCCGTGCCCAGCTTCACCAGCTGCTTGCCCGTCTTCTCCGCGTCGTCCCAGTCGCGCAGGTTCACCGCCGCCACCAGCTGCGTCTCCAGGCCCAGCGCATCCGTGTGCAGCAGGCCGAGCCGCCCCTCCGCCGCGTCCCGCAGGCCCGTCCACTGGCCGCGCTCCGTGAGGAACTCGCGCTTGAGCCAGAAGGCCTCGGACGACACCGGCACGTCCTCGCGCACCTCGTCCACCAGCGCCTCCGCGTCCGCGCTCCGGCCCGCCGCGCGGTGCACCACCGCCAGGGCCATCAGCAGCCGGTGCCGCTCCTCGCCCGCGGCGAACTTCGCCTGGGCCCGCAGCGCCGCCAGCACGCGCGCGTCGCCCGTGCTCGCGCCCAGGTAGGCGCACGCGGCGCGCAGCTGCGTCACGGCCTCCATGCCGGAGAAGCCCCGCAGCGTGTTCGTGAAGGAGGCCAGCGGGGACAGGCCCTCGGGGGGCACGTCGCGCGCGTCCTGCACGGCCCAGCCAATCCACAGCAGGGCCTCCTTCAGCTGGCTGGCGTCCAGCCACCGCAGCGCCTCCGCGCCGAGCGGCCGCGGGTCCGACGCCGACGCCAGGAGCTTGTACTCCTTGTTCTCCCGCACCACGTACCAGACGTCCTCGTAGGCCTGGCCCCCCAGCAGCACGTTGAGCCGCACGCGGTAGCCGACCTTCTCCTGGCCCTCGGGCTTCAAGTCGAGCGCCGCCACCGCCAGCTCCGCCATGGACTTCGCGCCCACGCCGTCCGGCATCGACGCCGCGTAGCGCGAGGCCTGCGCGTGCAGGGCCTCCAGCTTCTGGTGCAGCGCGCTGTCCTTCCTGTCGCGCGAGGAGAGGAACGGGAGGATGGCGGACTCGAACTCCTTCGCGTCGCGAGACGTCCAGGCCGCCAGGACGATGCGACGCACCAGCGCCTCGGGGCCCTTGTCCTGCTTCGCCTCGGTGCGCGGCTTGCGCGCCAGCTCGAGCTTGAACTTCCGGTCCGGGTCGTACGCGCCCTTCAGCGCCGCCTCGAAGAGCTGCGCCGCCACGTCGGAGCGCCCCCGGGTGAGCAGGTGGTCTCCCGCGAGCGCCAGCGCGTCGCGCCGCGAGTCCAGGCCCTCCAGCTCGCGCTCCGCAGCGGAGATGGCCTCGGCCGCGCCCTTCACCTCCGCGGTGGCCATGACGAGCACCCTGTCGCGCAGCTCGGAAGGCGACGAGGCGCGCGCGGCCTCCAGCGCATCCGCGGTGGCGCCGGAGCGGAACAGGGCCGCCAGCAGCCGGTCGTCCACGTCGCGCGCGCCCAGGGTGTCACGCAGGTGGCGCCAGGTGGCCACGGCCTCGGTGAGCTTCGCGCCCTGGCCGAAGCGCTCGCCCCTGGCGTTGTGCTCCAGCAGGTCCGCCAGCAAGAGGTGCGCGGCGAGGTTCTCCGGCTCCAGGGTGATGGCCTGGCGGCAGGCCGTCACGGCGCCCTCCAGGTCCGCGCCCGGACGGCGCAGCCGGCCGTACAGGTCATGCTGCAGCACCCACGCGAGCACGTGGTGCACCAGGGGCGAGGAGGGGCGCTGCTCCACCGCGCGGCGGGCCTCGGCGCGGGCCTGCTCGCCGAAGCCCAGGCGCAGCAGCGTGCCGGCGTAGCGGGCGCGCACCAGCGCGGAGTCGGAGCGGTTGTTGAGCCCCTTCTCGTAGACGGCGAGCCCGTCGCGCACCCGCGCACCCTCGACGAGTCGCGAGCCCTTGTCCTCGAACTCCACCACCAGCGGCTCGCGGCGGGCGAGCGCGGCCAGGGCGGTGCGGAAGGCGGCCACCTCGTCGCGCGTGTAGCGGCGGCGGACGGCGTCGAAGCGGAAGGTGGCCGAGAGCCCGCCGTCCTGCTCGCGCTGGTAGCGCAGGGCCAGGGTGGCGGGGCCCAGGGGCAGCGTCTCGTCTCGGGGGACGGACTGCAGGGCGAAGCCGGTGGGCGGCTCGAGCCGGTAGCGGACCTCGGCGCGGTAGGCCACGGGCAGCACCAGATCGGACTGACGCTTCGCCGTGGGCGGGCGCATGCGGCCCAGCTCATCGGGCAGCAAGTCGCGGACGTCGTCGAGCGCGTCGGGGAGCCAGGCCAGGGGCGACTCGAGGCGCAGCGGGACGCGGGCGCTGCGCCAGCCGGTGGTGGCGAAGCGGGCGGACGCGACGTCCAGCTCCAGGCGGAAGGGGCCGGTGCCGTCATCCAGCGGCGTGTGCTTCATGCCCTCGAGCGTGCCCTGGAACTGCGCGGTGGCGACGGCCTCCATGTTGCGGCGGAAGTCGGCGGGACGCACGGCGCGCAGCAGGCGCCGGTACTGCACGGCCAGCGCGCCCTCCAGCTCGCGCGTCTCGTGCACGCGGGCGGGGCCCTCGTCGGACAGCGTCACGGTGCGGGTGAAGATGGCGGTGTTGCCCTCGGGCTGCGCCTCGTCGATGCGGGTGAGGCCCTGGGTGTCCGGCGTGGCCACCAGCGCGTGGCGCCCCTGCAGCTCCGGGGCGAGCATGCCCACCGCGCCGCCCGCGTCGGTGGGGTCCATCCACAGGGCCGGCGTGCCGGGCACGTAGACGATGGCGTGGTTGAAGAAGCCCATGCCGGGCAGCTCGGGCACGTCCTCGCGGCCGGAGCGGACGAGCGCCACGTGGGCCGGCACACCGGCGCCGCGCAGCAGGCCCACCAGCAGCGTGGACAGCTCCTTGCAGTCGCCGTACTGGCGCTGGAGCACTTCCTGCGGGCTGGCGGGGACGATGGCGGCGGCGCCGAACTCCAGGCCCGTGTAGCGGACGGACTCGCGCACGTGCTCCAGCAGGCGCTGCGCAATGGCGCGGCGGTCCTTCACGCCCTTCACCAGTCCGCGCGCGCGGGCCTGGAGGGACGCGCCCTCCAGGCGGCCCTCGATGATGCGGTGGTAGGTGGAGGCCACCTCGTTCCACGAGCGGCCGGTGGAGAAGGCTACGTGCGGATAGAAGGCCTCGGACGGCGGCACGTCCTCTTCGAGCGGGGCCACGGGAGCGTAGGGACCGCCCTCGAAGGACAGGCGCTTGCGGTCGGACTGGTGCTGCGGCAGCGGCTCGAGCGGCAGGCCGCGCACGCGCAGGGTGAGCTGGGTGGACGGGGCCACGTCGATGCCCAGGCGCACCTTGCGCACGGGCACGGGGCTGGCGAAGTAGAAGTGGGTGACGACGCCCGCGTCGAAGAAGGGCTGCGTGTCCTCGACGACGGACTCCATCTCGACGACGCTGCCGGGGCGCAGCGCGGGGAGCGGCGCGCGCAGGGCGCGGGTGTCCGTGTAGATGTCCGGCGCGGGGTCCTCCACCGGGGCGTCATGCAGCGTCTTCTCGTCGAGCAGGTGCTCCTTGCCGTCCGGGGAGATGACGCGGGCGCGGAGCACGGGCCGCTGCTGGCGCCAGGGAGACCACTCGGCGCGAGCCTCGGCCCACTGGCGCACGCCGGCGCTGGTGAGGATGCGGAAGACGGTGCGCGAGGTGGCCCGCCAGCGGTGGGGCGCAAGCTCCGTGTACTGGCCCTCCTTGAGGAGGACCTCCACGTCGGTGCCCTCGGCGGGGTCTGGCAGCTTCGAGGCGGCCCGGACCATGGCGGCGCCCGTGGCCTCGAAGGCGGGCCCCTCCCAGGGCACTGCGCGCTCGGCGGCGATGGCGGGAAGGGAGACGGAGAGAACGAGACACAGCAGCGCGGATGACTTCAGGACCTGCCCCCGGTGACGCAAGGAGCGGGAGCAGAACATTTCAGCGTGTCCGCAAACCACGCTCGGGCAGTCGTATGGGATTGGGACGCGCCGGCTGGGTGGGATTTACAGGGCGTGGGTCCGTGCGGCCCCGGTGGAGCGTCATTCCGAGCCGTAGCCGCGGTTCTTCGGGGGGGGCGGCCTGCTGGCGCTGCTCTGGCGCATGCCGCAGTGGACGCTCCCGAAGCGAGGGGGGCCTCCCCGGTACACGTGTTCCCAGGGGAGCACCACGTTCACCAGCCGGGTGTGGTTGAGCCACACGCGGACGTCCTCGACCCGATAGGGACTCAGGCCCTCGATTTCATAGTCGAGCTGGTAGACGCCCGGGGGGAGCTGGGGCGCCCAGTAGAAGCCGTTCTCGTCGGTGACGACGACGACTTCGCCCTGAAGGCTGGGCGCGGTGAGGGTGACGAGCATGCCCCCGACGAGTCCCCAGCCATGGCTGTCGATGACATGGCCTCGGATGACGCCGAACCCGTCATCGGCCAGCGCGGGCAGGGTGAGCAGGGAGAGGACACAGAGCAGGGCACGGCGGAGCGCGGTCTTCATCCGGAGGGACCTGCGTCATCGGGACGGGTCCATGCTCCCCAGGTCGTGACAGGCGGGCCGCACGGTGGGCTCAGGTCTGCATCATGGCTTCAGCACGGGGGACGTCCGTGGCAGGTGGAGTCAGGATCCGCGCCCCTTGAGCCGTGCCAGTTCGGCCTGGAGCTTCTTGAGCTGCTGCTGTGCCTCCGTGCGAAGCCGGGTCTCTTCTGTGCGAAGCCGGGTCTCTTCTGCGCGGAGCCGGGTCTCCTCTGCGCGGAGCCGGGTTTCTTCCGCGAGCCGCCGCTCGATCTTTTCGCGGATTCGGGTCTCCTCCGCGAGTCGTTGCTCAGTCTCTTCGCGGAGCCGGGTCTCCTTTTTCAAACGGCGTGCCCTGCCCTTCACGCGACGCTGGAGCTTCCCCGTCAGTTCCTGGAGCCGGTCGATGAGCTCTCCGGACTCCGGCAGCGGGTTGTCATTTTCGAAGAAGCGCAGCCGGCCGTCGTCCACCTGCACCGCCAGCCCGAGCCGCCTCGAGACGAGCCGCCCCTTCACGGGCTTGATGAGGACGTACTTCCGCTCTCTCGTCTTCGCCAGCCGGTAGCCCCACAGCTCCTGCTTCTTCGCGTCGTAGATGAAGTACTCGGGGATGCCGAGACGGCAGTAGCGCTCCACGTTCCGAACCGCGTCCTTCTTGCGGTCGCCTCCCACGTGGACCTCGAGCACGAAGTCCAGGCCCTTGCCCTCGGCACTCACCACCCACTTACCCCGCTCACGCGGCTCGGCATCCACCACGGCCAACAGGTCAGGCGCAAAGCGACGCTCGGCCGGGTAGTAGACGGGCAGCTCGCAAGCCAGGTAGACGCGCCGGCCCTCGCGGCCGAAGTGCCCCTTGAGCGTGTCGAACGCGCGGACCTTGCCGAGGAAGTGCTGGTCTCCCTCGGGCGGAGACAGCTCCGCGTCCGTCACCTCGTCTGGTAGCTCGGCAACCACCCGGGCCTGCTCCTCGGGAGTCATCGCGTCCCACTCCGATTGGGAGGGGGCTCGGGGGTAGTCGTCTCCACCCCTGGGCGAGTCGTGCTTCATGGGAGGAGCGTGCGGCATCCTACCCTGGAGGTCAACTCCCTCGCATTGGACTGTTTCCGTGTCGACCTGTCCGCTGGGTCCTGCTTCCGTGCCCACTCCCGCCATGCGCCCCTCGCCCCTTCACCTCTGCCCGCGTCCTCGCGGAGCAACTGGGCAGAGCAAGAGCCAGGCCGGGCCTGATGAATTGTGGCTACGACTGCCGTGCAGTCAGGATGAGCGATCCGAGCGTTTCCTGGCGGAGACGGGAGTCCGCCGGAAGATGGGCGCAGAGGCAGGCCCTCGTTCGGGTTGAGGTGCGTTCCGCTCGACCAGTACACTGCGGGCATGTCCACTCCTGGGGGACGCTCGCGCAGCGTCGACGTGGTCATCCTCACCGCAATACCGCTGGAGTACGAGGCGGCGCGTAAGGTGGATGCAGGTGCCGTCGAAGGAAGCCAATGGGAGGAGGAGCGACGCCCGAACGGCCTCCGGGTGGCCTTCCGACCGTTCCACGGAAGCAGAGGCGGACGCCCCATACGCGTAGCGCTGGCAGTGTCGGGCGGCCTGGGGGCGATGGAGGCGACCACAGCGCTACTGCCCCTCGTCGAGGAGTATCGCCCGCGGTGCGTGGCGATGTGTGGCGTCTGCGCGGGCCGCCCCGGGAAGACGAACCTCGGTGATGTCATCGCGCCCGACAGGCTGTTCTTCCATGACACGGGCAAGCGGACGCCCAAGGGCGTGCAACAGGATCTCACGACCTACAACCTGCGTTACGACTGGAAGGAGGATCTCAAGCGCTTCGACTTCGTCACGCGCTTCAAGAACGAAGCTTGGTGGAAGGAGCGTCCGGTCCCCTACGAATGGCAGGAGAACTGGGCCCTGCTGAAGCTCCATGAGGGCGTCACGGCTCCATGGACGCATCCAGAGTTCGAGCAGTTCTGCCCACAGTGGGAGAAGGTCATCGACGGGCTCATCGAGTCCGGCAGCCTGCAAGCGCCAGGCACCAAGCTGACCGACAAGGGACGCGAGCGGGTCGAAAGCGTCCTGTTCCGGAACAAGGGGCGCCTTCCCGACCTCTCTCCTAAGGGGCAGCTGCTTCCCTTCCGCGTGCATTTCGATCCCATGGGAAGCGGCAGTCAGGTCATCGAGGACGTGACCTACTGGAACACCGTCACCGAGCACATGCGCAAGACGCTAGGCCTGGAGCTGGAGGCCGCAGCCATCGGCGCGCTGGCTCAGGCGCAGGTGCATCTGAAGCTCGACGCAATCGTGATGAAGGGCGTGATGGACTTCGCCAATCACGGGCGCGATGACCACTTCAAGGAGTACGCGGCCAGGGCCTCCGCCGAGTGCCTGATGGCGTTCCTCCGCGAGCACATCGACGCGGAGACGGTGCCCGGGGTTGATGATCTCCTGACGACGGGGAGTGCTGGAGAACCTCCCGCGAAGGCAGCTCCTTCAGCGCTTCTCAACGCACGTCATGAGGTCGTGCCATTCCACGGACGAGAAAGGCTCTTGACGGAGCTCGAACAGTGGTGTGACGAAGGCCCGGCTGTCTCGGTGCAAATGCTCCATGCCGAGGGAGGGGCAGGCAAGACGCGCCTTGCGATTGAGTGGACAGCCCGGCGCAGACAAATGAGATGGGCTGCTGGCTTTCTGGCCAAGGGGGCGTCCGAGAACGAATCTCAGGATTGGCTCGACCGGCTGTGGTCACTGGGACAGCCGTTACTGGTGGTGGTCGATTATGCGGAGAGCCAGCCCAAGCTTCACAAGATGCTCTTGCGTCTTTACCAGTACTCGCAGCAGCCCGATGCACCAAGATCTCGCCGGATTCGACTACTGCTGCTTGCACGGAATGACGGCGACTGGTGGAAGTCACTCCGCAAAGAAGACTCAGCACTTGCGGTATGGCTCGATTCAATGCCTGCCCGCAAACTGCCGTCACTCTCGGACTCCCTGACCGATCGCATGCAGGTTTTCCATGAAGCAGCGAAGAGGTTCGCCGAAAAGTTGAAGAAGCCCCACATGCAGCGTCCTGTGGAAGAGGTCCTCGGCGATGAGCACTTCCAGCGCGTGCTCTATGTGCATATGGCCGCACTCGCGGCGGTAGAGGGACTGGCCTTCGAGCCGAATACACTCATGGATGTCATCCTCGACCATGAGGAACGCTTCTGGGAAGTGAACGCCGGTCAGGCCCGCTCCCAGCTTGCGGTGCAACGGGCACTGGCCCGTCAGATAGTCGCCGCCGCCACGCTCCGAGGTGGGTTCCCAAGCAAGGAAGAGGCGAAAAGCGTTGTCGGCAGCCTTCTAGGACATACAGCTTCTAAGGAAGACGATGCCATATTGCAATTGCTCAACTGGGTATACGAACTCAATGCGCGAGGCCCTGCCCTCTTCCTACCTCCGCTAGAGCCGGATCTTCTCGGCGAAGGGATGGTACTGCGTGTCGCCTCCGCAAACCCCTCGTCTGGAGATTGCGTCCCTTCCGATTGGATTGACCGGGTCTTTCCACCAGTCAACCAGCGGCAGACTGTCGGAAACGGCCTGAGAGTGCTGGGGCGAGTATCTGCGGTGCAACCTGTGGTGATTCGACCTTGGATTGAACGACTCCTCGCGGGCGAACTGCTCGACGAGCGAGCGGCCCTCGCACTGGAGGCTGCAAAGTCTGTTGGACAGCACACCGCATTCTCCGTGATGGGTGACATTCTGGCGGACAGACTTGAATCAGCGGGCACCGTCGAACGAGCTCGCCAACTTGACGCCGTTGGCATTCCCTTTCCCACAGTATCTCTGGACCGGGTTGCTGAATGGACGACTCGCATGCTTCTACAGGCCCATCCAGCTCTTGAAAGCAATGCAGCATCCGCAGTCCGAGCAAGTCTTCTTGACAACTGGGGAATCAGATTAGGCGCACTTGGACGACATGACGCGGCACTGAAGGCAACCCAGGAAGCAGTCAAACTCTATCGACAACTTGAGTCACAGGCTCCCAATTCCTTCCAACTCGACTTAGCTCGATGTCTCATTAACTTAGGCCCCAGGCTGAGTGTACTGGGCCGGCGGGATGACGCTCTAAAGGCAGCTGAGGAAGCTGCGCAGCTTTGTCGCGACCTTGCAGCGTGCAACCCCAATGAGTTCCAGTTCCACCTTGCCGGAAGCCTCAACAATCTGGGTCCCTTACTAAGCGACATGGGCCAACGTGAGGAGGCACTGAAGGCGGGTGAGGAATCCATGACAATCTACCGAAGTCTCGCGTCACGCAACCCCGACGCATTCCAGCCCGACCTCGCCATGAGTCTCATCAACTTGGGAAACAAGCTCAGCGACCTGGGCCGGAGAGCAGAGGCGTTGAAGGCGACCGAAGAGGCCGTGCAACTCAATCGGGGTCTCACGTCACGCAACCCCGACGCATTCCAGCCCGACCTCGCCATGAGTCTCAGCGACCTGGGCATCAGACTAAGCAACCTGGGCCGGCGGGAGGAAGCGCTGAAGGCCGCCGAGGAAGCCGTGACACTCTACCGGGGCCTCGCGGCGCGTAATCCCGACGCATTCCAACCGAACCTCGCCCGCAGTCTCAACAACCTTGGAAACAAACTCAGCGAACTGGGCCGGAGAGCAGAGGCGCTGAAGGCGACCGAAGAGGCCGTGCAACTCAACCGGAGCCTTGCAGCATGTAACCCCGACGCCTTCCAGCCCAACCTTGCCCTCAGCCTAAACAATCTAGGCAACATGCTGAGTGATCTGGGCTGGCGGGAGGAAGCGCTGAAGGCCGCCGAGGAAGCCGTGACACTCTACCGGGGCCTCGCGGCGCGCAATCCCGACGCATTCTTGCCCAACTTCGCTCTTAGCCTCAACAACTTGGGCTGCAGGCTGAGTGACTTGGGCTGGCAGAAGGAGGCGCTGAAGGCGGCCGAGGCAGCCGTCCAGCTCCGCCGGGATCTGGTGGAACGCAATCCTGACGCATTCCAGCCCGACCTCGCCATGAGTCTTTACAACCTAGGATCCAGGCTGAGCGAGGTGGGCCGGGGTCAGGAAGCATTGAAGGCGGTCAATGAAGCTGTGACACTCTACCGGGGTCTCGCGGAACGCAATCCTGACGCATTCCAGCCCGACCTCGCCATGAGTCTCGACAATCTAGGGTCCAGGCTGAGCGACTTGGGCCAGAGTCAGGAAGCATTGAAGGCAGCCGAGGAAGCCGTGACACTCTACCGGAGTCTCGTGGCACGCAATCCCGACGCATTCCAGCCTGACCTTGCCGGAAGTCTTGATAACTTGGGCAGCACTCTTGGTGATTTGGGTCAGTGGGAGGAGGCGCTGGAGGCGGCCGAGGAAGCCGTGACACTCTACCGGAGTCTCGCGTCGCGCAACTCCGACAAATTCCAACCCGACCTCGCCTACAGTCTCAACAACCTGGGGTCCAGACTGAGCGACCTGGACCGACATGAAAGTGCTCTTCTTTCAGTTAGCGAAGCCATCGACAGGCTCTGGCCATTTTTTCTCCGCTTTCCAAGTTCCTTTGAGGGAAACGCTGGAGTCATATTGGGACATCTGGAGCACCTCCATACTGCCCTCGATCGCCCGCTTCCCTCAGAAGTTCGGGAGCGCATTGAGGCACTCAAGCGACTCGAAAGTTCGTGATGCGTTGAAAAGACGCTATCTCACGTCTCAATCCGGTTCCGCCCGTTCGCCTTCGCCCGGTACAGCCGGGCATCCGCGGTCTTCAACAACTCCTCCACGGAGGCACCGTCTCCCGGCGTCACGGAGATGCCCGCGCTGAAGGTAATCCGGAACGACTCGCCCGCATCACCTTCGAACGTCATCCCCGACAGCTCCGCCGCCGTGCGCGAGAGAATCTCCTTCGCGCTCGCCGCCGTCTCGCCCAGCAGCGCCACCACGAACTCCTCCCCGCCCCACCGTCCGCGCACGTCCTCGCGCCGGAACCGTGCCCCCAACAACCGTCCCAGCCGTGTCAGCACCCTGTCCCCGGACAGGTGCCCGTACTTGTCGTTCACCTGCTTGAAGTGGTCCACGTCCAGGAAGCACAGCGCCATCGGCCGCCCCGACCGCTGCGCCTCCGCCAGCCTCGCCCTCACTCCGTCGATGAACGGCCGGCGCAACAGCAGCCCCGTCAGCACGTCCCGCTCGGCCCGCTCCCGCGACAGCCTCGAGCGCTCCAGCCGCGCCTGCACACGGGCCCGCAGCTCCTCGCGCAGCACCGGCTTGGAGATGTAGTCGTCCGCTCCCGCCTGGAACGCCGCCAGCCGGAACTCCAGCCCCAGGTGCGCCGTAATCAGCAGCACCGGCAGCTCCTGCCACTCCGGCGTCGACCGCAGAATCCGGCACAAATCAAACCCGCTCGGCCCCGGCATCTGCACGTCCAGCAGCAACAAGTCCGGCCGGTGCTGCGCCAGCGCCTCCATCAACCCGTGCGCATCCCCGAGCCCAGTCACTTCGATGTGGTCACTCGCCAGCGCATGCGTCAGCGCCGTAATCGCCTCGGGGTCGTCGTCCACCACCAGCACCCGCGAGCGCTCCGGCCGTCGCGCCGCCATCATCCGCTCGGCCGCCGCCGTGAAGTCCTGCGAGGTGAACGGCCGCGGCAGGAATAGCGACGCTCCCGCGTGCGCCGCCGCCACCCGGTCCTCCAGCACGTCCCCCGCACCCGTGAACGCCAGCGGCAGCTGCGACAGCCCCTCCTCCGCGCGCAGCGCATGCGCCGCATTGATTCCGCCCAGCGGACCGTCCAGGTGCATGTGGATGAGCACCCCATCCACCCACTGCCGCCGAGCCACCGCGCGCGCCTCGTCCGCCGTGCGCGCCGTCAGCACCCGCACCACGTGCGCCTTGCCCAGCCGCTCCGCGTCCGCCCGCACCGCCGCGTCCTCGTCCACCACCAGCAGCACACCCTCCGCTGGCAGCACCGGCGCGGGTCCCGCCACCACGGGCGCCGGCTTCACCGGCACGGACACCAGCGCCGCCAGCTCGCGGAACGCCACGTCCGCCGCCGCGAAGTCCACCGCCCCGCCCCCGTCCTTCGCCGGCTTCAGCACCAACTCCAGCCGCCCCGCCGCCTGGCTCACCTCCGCGAAGCCGTAGCTCCCCGCCGTCCCGTGCAGCTTGTGCACGACGGTGTACGCCTCCTCCAGCGCCCCGCCCTCCCCCGCGCGCAGCCGCCCCAGCAGCGCCTCCAGCCCGGCCACCTTGTCCTTCAGCCGCGCGCCGTACTCCGCATTCAGCGCGGCCAGGCTCGCGGCCAGGTCGTCGCCCACCACCTCCGCCTCCTCCAGCGCCTCCGGCGGAGGCGGCGGCGGAGTCACCCGGGTGAACAGCTGGTCCACCCAGACCAGCAGCTCCTCCGGCCGGTACGGCTTGTGGATGATGCGCGCCACCCCCAGCTGCCGCGTCAGCAGCTCGTGGCTCTTCAGGTCCTTCCAGAACGCCGAGGCGAACAGCACCGGCAGCTCCGGCTGCGTCTTGCGCAGCTCGCGGATGAAGTCCGCCCCCGTCAGCCCCGGCAGCAGGCCGTCCACAATCGCCGCGTCCACCGGCGTGCGCGACAGCAACCCCAGCGCCTCCTGCGCGGTGCGCGCCGGCTCCACGCGGTAGCCCTTCTCCCGCAGGAAGGTGCACACCAGCGACTGCAAGTCCTTGTCGTCCTCGAGGAACAGGAGCGTCCTGCCGCCACCCATCTAGAGTGCCTTTCTCTCCGCCGCCGCGGCCTCACGCCGGGCCAGCAGGCCATTGAGCAGCTCGCGCACGGAGGTCACCAGCTCGTCCTCCGAGGAGCGCGCCTTCGTCAGGTGACGCGTAATCCCCAGCGTGAGCTGCCGCTCGTCCGTCCGCGACAGCTCCCGCCCCGTGAATACAATCAGCGGCGTCGCCCGCCCCTTGCCCTGGCGCAGGATGTCCACCACCTCGAAGCCGTCCAGCCGCGGCAGCCCCACGTCCAGCACGATGAGGTCCGGCGTCGTCTCCCGCGCCAGCGCCACCGCGCTCTCCCCGTCCGCCGCCTCGAACACCTGCACACCCAGCCGCTCCAGCTGCGCGCACAGCACCCGCCGCGTCGCCGCGTCGTCGTCCACCACCAGCACCCGCGCCTGCCCCGGCGTCCGCATGGCGTAGCGCAGCGCCTTCAACAGCCGCGTCTCCTCCAGCGGCTTCGTCATCCAGTCCACCCACAGCGGCATGCCCACGCCCTCGCCCTCCGCGGACCGCCCGGACAGCGCCAGCACCGGCAGCTCCCGCGTGCGCGGCTGCTCGCGCAGGCCTCGCACCCAGTCCAGCGCCTGGCCGTCCGGCATCTGCGTGTCCACCACCAGCGCGTCCGGCATCGACTCCTCTATCGCCTTCACCGCCTCCGCCAGGCTGGCCGCGCGCACCACCCGGTAGCCCTCCGCCGACAGCAGCCCCCGCAGCAGCGTCGACAGCTCCCCGTCCGCCGTGGCCACCAGCACGTTGTAGCGGGACTCGTCCCTCGGCACCGTCGTCGGCACCCCGCTGGCCACGGGCTTCGCCGCCTCCAGGGTGAAGGTGAACGTGGAGCCCTGTCCTGGCTCGCTCTCCACGTCGATTCGGCCCCCGTGCTGGTCGACAATCGCCTGCGAAATCGCCAGCCCCAGGCCCGTGCCGCCCTTGGAGCGCGTGTCCGAGCCATCCAGCTGCTGGAAGCGCCCGAACAGCCGGCCGCGCTGCTCCGGCGTAATCCCCGGCCCCTGGTCCACCACGCTGAAGCGCACCCGCCCGCCCGCCTCCTCCCGCACCCGCACCGTCACCGCCGCGTCCCGGGGTGAGAACTTCACCGCGTTGGACACCAGGTTCGTCAGCACCTGGATGAGCCTGTCCCTGTCTCCCTTCACCTGGGGCAGCCCTTCCACGTCCGAGCGCAGCGACACCCCCGCCGCGTCCGCCATGCCCTTCACGCCCGCCAGCGTCGCCTCCACCAGCTCCGCGCCCTCCAGCAGGGCCAGCTTCAGCTCCAGCTTGCCGGCCTCCATCTTCTCCAGGTCCAGGATGTCGTTGATGAGGCGGATGAGCCGCTCGGTGTTGGTGCGGGCGATGCGCACCATGTCCAGCGCCGGCGCGGGCAAATCCCCCACGATGCCGCCCTCCAGCAGCCCCAGCGAGCCGCGGATGGAGGTGAGCGGCGTGCGCAGCTCGTGGCTCACGGTGGAGATGAACTCGTTCTTCATCCGCTCCACCTCCTTGCGCTCGGTGATGTCGCGCACGAAGGCGGTGAAGCGCGGCGGCCCGTCCCCGGGCACCCGGGCGATGGTCAGCTCCGCCGGGAAGACGCCTCCATCCGCGCGCAGGCACGGCGACTCCAGGCGCGTGGCCCGGCCCGCGGGCGCGTCCAGCGCGGCGGCCACCCGCTCCCGCTCTCCCGCCGGCAGCGACGCGGGCAGCGCCAGCGCCAGGAAGTCCCGCCCCACCGCCTGCGCGGACGCCAGCCGGAACGTCCGTTCCGCCGCCGGGTTCAGCTCCAGCAGGTGGCCCTTCCCGTCCAGCAGGAGGATGCCGTCCGGCGCGGCCTCCAGGATGGCCGCCTTGCGCGTCTCGCTGGAGCGCAGCCCCTCATTCGCCGTGGACAGCGCGGCGGTGCGCTCCTCCACGCGCCGCTCCAGGTCCTCGTTGAGCACGCCCAGCTCGGAGCTGGCGCGAGACAGCCGCACCAGCACCACCAGCACGTATGCGCCCAGCAGCAGCGACACCGCGAAGAAGGCGATGCGCGAGCGCTCGTTGCGGCTCTGCGTCCGCTCGTAGAGCTGGAGGTAGGTGTTGATGAGGCGCTCGGCATCGGCGCTCGCGGTGCGCTCCAGCAGCGCCTGCAGGGCCACGTCCGCCTCGCGCTTCTGGCCCCGCGCGTCCGCGTCCCGGGAGCGCGCCAGCAGGGACTCGCTCTCGCGAAGCGCCCGCTCGTAGGAGTCCAGCGACGCCCCCATGACACGGCGGTCCTCGTCGGACAGGAAGGACGGGAAGGTCCGCAGCGCCTCGGCGCGGGCCCGCAGCGCGGCGAAGTCCGCCGCCGCCGTGCCATGCACCTCCGGCAGCCCCTGGCGCGCGCGCAGCACGTCCAGCTCCAGCTCCGCGCTGGCCACGCGAAGCTGCCGCAGCCCCGTGCGGTACCGGTCGTTCTCCGACACCGCCCACGGCCGGCCCACCACGAACAGGCCACACAGGAGCAGCAGCGCGCCCGCCGCCAGCACCACCGAGCGCTTCGACAGGCGCGAGACCTTCATGCCGGCACCAGCTTGCGAATCTCCGCCGGCAGCGTCATCGGGTCGAACGGCTTGCCGATGACCCCCAGCGCGCCCAGCTCCAGGTACCGGGCGACCTCCTGCTTCTGAATCTTGGCCGTCATGAAGATGATGGGCGTGCTCGCGGTGGACGCCTGCGCGCGCAGCTTTCCGAAGGTCGTGGGCCCGTCCATGCCGGGCATCATCACGTCCAGGAGGATGAGGTCCGGCTTCTCGGCGGCGGCCTTCTCCAGCGCCTCCGCGCCCGAGGACGCCAGCACCGTCTGCCACCCGCCCACCCGGCTCAGGCTCAGGTTGCCGATGGTGCGGATGTCGTCCTCGTCGTCGACGAGCATCACCTTGCGCAGGGTCGTCATGGCTTCAGGCCTCGGGCGGGGGTTGGGCGCGGGGTACGGACGCGGCGGAGTTTCGGATTCATTCTGCCTCCTGGGGCAGGAGCTGGAGCACGGCGGCGCGCAGGTCCGCGTTGGAGGCGCGGGACTTCACCAATGACGCGGACACCTGGCGGACGAGCTCGGGCGTGGGCTCGGCCATGGAGAAGAGGACCACGGGCGCCGCCGCCAGCAGCGGGGCCAGCGACAGCCGGCCGCCCTCGGGCAGCTCCGGCTCCACCAGGACGAGTTGGAAGGAGCCGGCGCGCAGCGCGGACTCGGCCTCACCCAGGTCCACCGCCGCCACCACCTCCGCCACGTCCCGCAGCACGTCCGCCACCACGCGCCGGTTGTCCGCGTCCCGCTCCACGTGCAGCACGCGCGCGCGGACGCCACGCTCCTGCAACGGCGCAGGCCCGCGCGCGGGAGCAAGGCCCGGCGCACGGGGCTCGGGGTGCCACTCGGGCAGGTCGAACCAGAAGGTGGTGCCGGCGCCGCGCGTGGTGACGAAGTCGAGCGTGCCGCCCAGCCGCTCCACCAGCGCGCGGGTGATGTTCAGCCCCAGGCCGGTGCCGCTGCGCTTGCGCGTGTCCGAGCCGTCCGCCTGCGCGAACTTCTGGAAGAGGCGGGCGCGGAAGGCCTCGGGGATGCCGGGCCCCCGGTCCTCCACGGACACGCGCAGGCCGCCACGGTGACGGGCCAGGCGCACGGTGACGCGCTCGCCGCGCGGGGAGAACTTGATGGCGTTGGACAGGAGGTTCGCCAGCACCTGCGCCAGCCGGTCCGCGTCCACCCGCGCCAGGGCTCCCGGGGCGTCCAGCACCGTCTCCACCCGCACGCCGTACCCGTCCGCGTAGCCGTGGTGCGCCTCGGCGGCCTGCGCGAGCAGCGGGGTCAGCTCCGCCGGCGCCAGCTCCAGGTCCAGCTTCCCCGACTCCATCTTGTCCAGGTCGAGGATGTCGTTGATGAGGCGGATGAGCCGCTCGCTGTTCTTGTGCGCGATGCCAATCATCTCCGCCACCGGCGGCGTCAGCGGCCCGGCCACCCCGCCGGCCAGCAGGCCCAGCGAGCCGCGGATGGAGGTGAGCGGCGTGCGCAGCTCGTGGCTCACCGTGGAGACGAACTCGTTCTTCAGCTGCTCCTGCTCCGCCAGCGCCGCGCGCGCCAGGCGCACGGTGACGGCGTCGAACTCCAGCTCCACCCAGGCCGCCAGGTCCGCGAGCGCGGCGCGGTCCGCGTCCGTGAAGTCGCGCGGCACGCGGTCGAGGAGGCACAGCGTGCCCACCCGGCTGCCGTCCGGCGCCCGCACCGGGTGCCCCGCGTAGAAGCGGATGTGCGGCGCGCCGAGGACGAGCGGGTTGTCGTGGAAGCGCGCGTCCCTCACCGCGTCCGGCACGACGAAGGTGTCCCGGCTGAGGATGGCGTGGCCGCAGAAGGAGACGTCGCGAGGCGTCTCGGTGGCCTCCAGGCCCACGCGCGCCTTGAACCACTGCCGGGCCTCGTCCAGCAGCGACACCAGGGCCATGGGCACGCCGAACAGCCGCGCCGCGGTGC
Source organism: Pyxidicoccus xibeiensis (assembly GCF_024198175.1). Taxonomy (NCBI): domain Bacteria; kingdom Pseudomonadati; phylum Myxococcota; class Myxococcia; order Myxococcales; family Myxococcaceae; genus Pyxidicoccus; species Pyxidicoccus xibeiensis. The sequence continues at coordinate 1,969,488 of NZ_JAJVKV010000001.1, read as the reverse complement.
GGACGATGCGCTCGAAGCGCTCCTCCGAGGGCGTGTCCAGCACGCAGAGGTCGCGAAGGGCCTGGAGCCGCTGGCGCTCGTCCGGGGGCAGTGAAGGCGGGAGCATGGGAGAGTCCCCAGTGCTAACCCACGAGCGGGCGATTGGGGAGAGGGCGACCGCCAGCGGCACGCTCCGGGGTGTGTCGAGCGGCCGGGCAGCCAGGGAGTCCGCACCCTGGCTGCACGTGCCGGCTCACGGGCCCCGGGAGCGCGCGGGCTTACGAGCCTGGACGCCCTACCCCGTCGCCCGGCGCTTGCGGACGGGGCGTGAGGTCGCTTGCGCCCCAGGCCTGGGCATCACGGTGACGACGGCGTTCACCACGCGCGACACGGCGCGCAGCTGGGCGGGCTCCAGGTCGCGCAGCTTGCGCGTCATGCGCCGCAGCTCCGCGGGGTCCTCCCGGGCGGCCTTGCGAGGGGAGACGGCCACCGGAGCGCTCGCCTTGCCCACGCCCAGCAGCGTGTCCGCGGAGACCTGCAGCACGTCACACAGGCGCCGGAGCGTCTGCGCGCGGGGCAGCATCTTCCCGCGCTCCATGCGGCTGTAGACCTCCATCGCCATGCCCATGCGCTCGGCCACGTCGCCCTGGGTGAGCCCCAGGCGATGGCGGGCATCGCGAGCGGCACCTCCCAGGAGGACCGCGAGCTTGTGGTCAACGGGCTCACGCATGGCGCGCGAGCGTCGCACGGCACCCCGGCGGCGCAAGTTTCCCGCCTTCGCCCGCGTCATCGGCGGAGCAGCCCGAGCGCGCCGTGGACGACCTGGGCCACGGCCTTGAGCTGCGCGGCGTCCAGCGCCCGCAGCGCGCGCATCAGCCGGCGCAGCCGGGGCGGGTCCTCACCCGGCGGGGCGTCCGCGGCGCCCTCCTCCAGGGGCGGGGCCAATACCACCACCTCCAGGCCCAGCAGCGTGTCCGCGCCGATGCGCAGCACCTGGCACAGCCGCCGCAGCGTGGTGACGCTGGGCAGCACCTTGCCGCGCTCCATGCGGCTGTAGACCTCCATGGCGATTCCCACCCGCTCGGCCACGTCCGCCTGGGTCAGCCCGAGGCGGGCTCGCGCGGCCCGCGCGGCCGCGCCCACGGTGATGGCCAGTTCCTCGTTCATCGTCCTTCCGCCCTCCCAGACACGAACCGTCACGTCCCATGTCAGGAACCCTACCGTTCAAGGCAGGAGACTACCCGAAGAGGCGTCCCGCGTGCTATGGACCCCAGAGGTTGAATCCATATGCCACGCACGATGACAAAGAACCCCCTCTCCAGACGTATGCAGGACCTCCAGCATCCTCCCGCAGCCACCCCGCACAGCGGGATTGGCACCCGCTCCGGGAGGTGCCGGCCATGAGCTCCACCCAGGACGTGCACCCGCTGCTGCTGCGGGACTCGGAGCAGGTGGGCGGCTTCCGCATCGTCCGGCGGCTGGCCAGCGGTGGCTACGGCGCCATCTTCCTGGCCGAGTCGGAGACCCACCGGCCCGTGGCGCTCAAGTTCGCGCTCCAGGGCCCTTCACCCGAGGACGACACCCGCGTGGACGCGCGCACGCGCAAGGAGGCGTACGTGCTCGAGCGCCTGGAGCACCCCAACGTGGTGCCGCTGCTGGGCTACCGCCGCTGGCCGGACGCGCACGACGGCTACCTGGTCCTCATCCTGGGCTACGTGGAGGGCCCCACGCTGTCCGAGTGGGCCGTGCGCGCCCAGCCCACGCCCCGGCGCGTGGCGGAGGTCTTCGCGCAGGTGGCGCTCACGCTGGACGCCGTCCACCGCGCGGGGGTGCGGCACCGGGACCTCAAGGGCAGCAACATCCTCATCCGCGTCTCGGACGGGCAGCCGGTGCTGGTGGACTTCGGCTCGGGAGACCATGCCTGCACGCCGGTGCTCACCGAGGGCAGCCTCCCGCCGGGCACGCCCAGCCACCGCAGCCCGGAGGCCCTGCGCTTCTGGACGGGGCCGCGCGTGTCCGGCTCGCGCTACGCCTTCCAGCCCACCGATGACCTCTACTCCCTGGGCCTCGTGCTCTACGAGGTCCTCACCGGCGCCTTCCCGTACGCCACCGACCTGGGGCCGTCCGCACTGCTGGCCACCATCGACAGCACCACGCCGAAGCCTCCGTCCGCGCTCAACCCGCGCGTGCCCGCGGCGTTCGACGGCCTCGTCCTGCGCCTGCTGCACCGGCACGCGGAGGGGCGCTACGCCACGGGCGCGGAGCTGTGCGGCGCCCTGAGCGCGGCGCTGGAGACGGCGGATGCGTCCTGGGACGCGCCCCTCTTCCCGCCTCGCGGCTTCCAGGAGGCCGTCACCGAGGAGGTGGAGGAGCTCTTCGATGGTGACGAGGACGCCCGGGAGCTGCGCCGCTGGGCCCGGGCTCCGGAGCGGCCGGGAGGCCGGGACTCCGAGTCGGGCCCCGCCGCCCGGCACCGGACGACTCCGACGGAGCCGTGGCCCTCACCGTGGCGGGCGTGGGTGCGCGCGGTGAAGCAGCGGTGGGCCGCGCTGCGGGCTCGCCGCCGGCACTGAAAAAATGACCTGCCACCACACTGGGAAGCCTCCTGACCTGACAGGACAGGCTCATTCAGGGTCTTCCATTTAAGCGCGTTTTGCTGGCTTGATAGATATGCCTGGAAATTACTGTCTAGCAAGTCAGGATGGGATTGCTTGCTTCCGCCGGGCAAGGACCCCGGAGGGCGCGCATGGTGACGAGAAGCCTGTGGTGGGCCCTGGTGTTGATTCCCCTGGTGACGGGCTGCGCGAGCACGCGAGTGGTGCGCCTGGACACGGGCGAGGGCGCGCCGCTGGAGTACGCGCCGTCCTCCTGGGACGCCTCGGTGGAGGTGGACGAAGACGACTTCGAGGAGGCGCTGACGCGGCTGGCGCTGGCGGTGCCTCTATCGATTCGGCCCTCGCAGGCGGGGCTGCTGGTGCGCGCGGCGGCCTGGGGCCACACGGCGGATGCGGCCTGGCAGCACGGGCTGCGCGGGGACTACGGCCGGTGGTGCAAGGCGCGGGAGAGCGCGGAGGACTGCCTGTCGTTGCTGGAGGACGGGCTGGGGCTGGGGGAACTGGACCGGCTGACGCTGGCCATGGGCTTCGCGGTGGACCCGATGCGTGAGGCGGTGTTCGAGGCGGTGCGGGAGACGCTCAATCCGCGGGTGTTCTACGCGGTGGTGGTGACGGGGCTGGCCACGTGGGTGGCGCTGCTGGCGGCGCCCGAGCCGTTCGTGACGAAGGCGGCGGCGGTGATGTCGGCGGTGATGGTGGTGTACCTGGGAGTGGGGCCGTTCCTGGCGCTGGTGCGCGCGAGCTTCGTGCTGAAGCAGGCGACGGACCGGGCGAGGACGTTCGAGGAGCTGGAGGCGGCGGGGGCAAGGTTCGGGCGGGTGATGGGGACGGAGGGGACGCAGGTGGCCATCTTGGCGCTGGCGGCGCTGCTGGGGCAGGGCGTGGCGGGGATGTCGTCGAGGCTGCCGATGCTGCCGGCGTTCTCGGAGGCGGCGGCGCTGGGCGAGGCACAGGTAGGGCTGAGGCTGGCGGCGGTGGGCGAGGTGTCGTCGGTGGCGGTGGCGGCGGATGGGACGCTCGTGCTGGCCCTGCCGGCCACGGCGGTGGCCATGGCGGCGAAGGGGGGGGATGGGAAGACGCATGACCATCACATCGCGACCATCCGGAACGATGTCTCCACTGCGCGGGGTGGGCCGTGGACTCCACGGTTCCGGAGGCTCTTCAACAGAGCGGGGATGGAGTTGGACGAAGTGGAAAACATCGTGCCCATCCAGAATCACAAGGGACCGCATCCGGAGGCCTATCACAAGCGCATATACAAGGCGCTGACCGATGCAACAGATGGGTGCCGTGGCGTTGCCAACTGCCAGAAGGCCATGAAGACGGCACTGCATGACCTCGCAAAACAAATCGCCACGCCAGGCACTGAGCTTCATCGACTCGTTACGCAAGGCGCAGCTCGCTAGAGGCCCGACATGTCCCGCCGCTTCTTCGAGCTATTTGACGACGTCTCCTTTCCCGGGCGCTGGGAACTGGATGGTCCCGTCGATGACAAGGGTCAGGAGCCCGATGACGTCTGGCAGTTCACCGCCGGGCGCCCGGTGAGCAATCCCGGAAGACTCCGGATGGTCTACGACATACCCGGGGCACCCCTCGATTACGCCCATGGGGGAGTGAACGTTCCCGTCGTCCACGCTCGCGTCGCCAAGGTCTTCAGCGAGCTGGCGCCCCAGGACGTTCAACTCATTCCGGTGGAGATCGAAGGAGAGACGGACCCGTACTTCATCCTCGTGGTGACCCGCCTCGTCCGCTGCATTGATGAAGTGGCCTCTCGGGCACGCCTCTGGACACCGGAAGATGGCCTCCCGGAAAAGGTCGGTCAGTACAAGTCGATCGAGAACCTGCACCTCGACAAGACCCAGATTGGGGATGTGAGGGTGTTCCGGCCAGAGGGCTGGAGGGTCGACATCATCGTGTCCGAAGAAATCAAGGATGCATTGGAGCGCATCCAGGCCACCGGCGTGACGTTCACGGAAGTGCCATAGCGCGAATCGCATGGAGCCACCCCGCCCACCGATGCCCCGCCGCTTCTTCAGACTCTTTGACGACGTCTACTTTCCGAAGCGCTGGCATCTGGGCAGCCCCATCGATGACCAGGGCAATGAAGCGGATGACTTCGGGTACTTCAACCATGGGCATGAGGTGAAGGCCCCTGGACGCCTGAGGATTCAGCAAGACGTTCGCGGCCGAGCGCTCGACTACTCCCTGGCAGGCCTCAATGTTCCCGTTGTTCACGCCCGGGTCGCCGAAGTCTTCACCAGGCTCGCCCCCAAGGAAGTGCAGCTCCTTCCCGTGGAGATCGCGAGGCAGTCCGACCCGTACTTCATCCTCGTGGTGACCCGCCTCATCCGCTGCATCGACGAGACGGCCACGAAGTTCGAGCGCTGGACACCCGAGGATGGAGTACCGGAAAAGGTAGGCCAGTACAGTTCTGTCTGGGACCTGCGCATTGACAAGGCCCGGGTCGGAGACGCGCACGTCTTCCGCCCGGAAGACTGGGAGGTCGTCATCATCGTCTCCGACGAGATTCGCTTGGCCCTGGAGCACATCCAGGCGACCGGCGTGAAGTTCGTAGCCGAAGTGTAGCGCTACGCCTCTTCCGCCCCTCCAGACAGCACCCGTCTCTCCGGACCTTCAACCTGTGAGGTCCCTTCATTCGCATCCTACGTCAGAGGTTCCCTGCGGGGCAGGATTCGTGTTACCTCCCGGGTCCAGCAGCCCTCAACCCACTTCACAGGTTCAGAGGCAGGAGATGAAGACGCCCGATACGACGACGGAGGAGGTTCCAGGAAACCCGCGCCGGCCGCGGGTGCTGTTCACCGTGGGCGGCACCGCATTCGAGTTCGTACGCAAGCTGGAGGTCCGCTCCACCGGCGAGCTGCTGATGCTCGCGCGGCGCCGCTACCGGGGCGGCCTGGGTGGCCCCGTGGTGGTGAAGCGCCTGAGCAACCCCGCCACCTTCGTCGAGCGCCGCAGGCTCGTCGAAGAAGTGGAGCTGACGTTCCGGCTCAACCACCCGGCCATCGCCAAGGTGCACCACCTGAAGGTCTACCGGGGCGCGCCGCACCTGGTGATGGAGTACGTGGAGGGGCGCTCGCTGGACACGGTGCTCAACCTGGCCGCCATGCGACGCCAGCCGCTGTCCCCGGAGTTCGCCACCTATGTCGCCTCGGAGGTAGCGGAGGCGCTGCACCACGCGCACCTGCTCACGGATGACCTGAACCGGCCGCTGCACATCGTCCACCGCGACGTGAGCCCCCGGAACATCCGGGTGGGCGTGCACGGCGAGGTGAAGCTGACGAACTTCACGGTGGCCATGTCCACCCTGCCCGGCCGGGAAGTCACGAGCCGCCCGCTGGTGAAGGGAGACATCGCCTATGCCTCGCCGGAGGCGCTGCGGCGGGCGCCCGTGGACGCGCGCTCGGACCTCTTCTCGCTCGGGCTGGTGCTGCTGGAGCTGCTGACGGGCCGGCACCCGCTGCTGGTGGAGGACACGGTGCCGGTGCCTCTGCTCCCGGAGGCTCGGGCCCTGGAGGCGCAAGGCCCCACCTGGATGCCGGTGGCCGAGGTAGCGGCGAGGATGGCGCGGCTCGACTCCGAGCAGGTGCGGAGGCTCGCGGCCGGCCTTCCGGAGGGACTCGTCTCGCTGGTGGTGCGTGCCCTGCGGCAGGCGCCCGCCGAGCGCTTCCAGACAGGCGCCGAGCTGGCGTCAGCGCTGCGCGGGTGGCTGCGCGCCATGGCTCCCGGCTACGGGAGGCTCGAGGCGGCGGAGGAGCTGGTCCAGGCGGCGGTGGCCGCGACGGCCCGGCGGAATCAGGCGGAGCTGCTCGAGGGCGGCCTGCACCCGGAGGAGCTGACGTCGGAGGAGGCCGCGGTGCCGCTGGAGCCGGAGGTTCCCGGCGCCGAGCACGAAGCCGGACCGCCCGCGGACTTCCTCCGGGACGAGTCCACCGCTCCAGGGCCGCACACGCCTGACGAAGCCGGGCTGGCCACTCACGGGCAGCAGGAGCCCATCACACCCGGGCCGCGCGACGAAGACTCCAAGTCCTGAGCCCCGAACTCACGAGCCCAGCACGCCTGTCGCCAGCAGCACGGCGAGCACAAGGACGAGCACCCCTGCCACCACCGCCGCCACGCGCCACCCGGAGATGGGGGCCTCGCCGATTACGAAGCTCACGTCCTGCCCGTGCACCAGCACGCGGTATGGCGTGTCCTTGTACCGGTATGCGAGCACGTACACGGGCAGCGCGAGCCGCCGGGTGTACAGGCTGGAGAGGGCCACGGCGACACGGACGTTCCGGAAGCGCCGCCCCGGAATGACGCCCTGCTGGAGCCGCTCGCTCGACAGCCGCTCCACCGCCTCCAGTACGGTGCGCCGCGCCCCCGAGCGCGTCGCCTCGAAGCGCTCCACGTCCGCGCCCTCCGGCCCCCGCGGCGTGCCCTCCGCCGAGTCCCGGCGGTAGTGCGGCGCGAGCGCCTCACACTCCTTCGGCTTCAGCCCGCGCGAGGCCGGCACGGGGATGTCGTCGAAGTCGAAGCGCGTGCGCCCCGCATGCGGTGCCCAGTCCGCGCGCCCCGAGCCCGCGTCCGAGTCCGCCGTCCAGCTCACGTCCACCCCCGCGCGGAAGCTCCACGCCGGCCACCACAGCGGCCGCAGCGACTCCAGCGCCGCGTCGCGCGCCAGCCCTGACGGACGGAAGAAGCCGCCCTTTCCCAGGAAGCTCATCAGCGCGCCGCGCGCCGCCTCCGGGTCCACGGTGAAGGGCAGCCACGCCTCCGCCTGCTCCACCGGGTCCGGCGTCATCTCCACGCGCATCGTCGAGCCGCAGTACGCGCACTTCGGCGCCTTCGCCTCGGCCGAGTACTCCACCGCCGCGCCGCAGCTCTCGCAGCGCACCACCCGGGCCTGCTCGCGCTCGGCGGCTCCGTGCGCGGCGGGCGGCGTCGGCAGCCCGCAGATGGGACAGCGCAGGTCATCCACCTCCAGCGCGCTCGCGCACCGCTGGCACGGCGCTCCCGCCATGGCCGTGGTCATGACACACCGCCTGGCGCCAGCAGCCACCCCGGTGCCGGCGCTCCCGCCACCGCCGCGCTCATCGCGCCCCTCCCGAGGCCAGCCACCCCGCCGCCACCAGCAGCACCACGACGAGCACGGCGAGGACCACCTTCCACACGGAGATGGGCGCCTTGCCATGCACCTCGCCCGTCTGCCCGTTGACGAGCACCCGCAGCGGTGGCGCCCCCTCCGCGTAGCGCACCGCCAGCACCCAGACGGGCAGCAGGCACACGTCCAGCGCCTCCCACTCCAGCCGCGCCTCGTGGCTCAGCTCCCGGTGCGAGTCCCCCGGCATGAAGCGCTCCAGCCGTTCGCCCATCCGCTCCACGGCCTCGCGCCGCGCCAGCTCCAGGCACTGCTCACGGGACAGGGAGGGCTCCTCGGCCACCCAGCCGGAGATGAGCGCCGGCGAGTAACGCGCCAGCACGCGCAAGTCGAAGGGCTCCAGCGCCTCCAGCTCCTCGTTGCGCAGCCCCGTGGAGGCCGTGACGAGCACGTCCGGCACGTACGTGGACAGCTCGCCGCGCAGCGGGCGCCACTCGGTGTGCGTCACCGTGCGGGTGCGCGTCACCGTCTTCCCGTTCTCCGTCGTCGTGTACGTCTCCTGCACCTGGTAGTTCTCGCCGATGGACGCGCTGAAGCGCGCATGGGCCAGCACGCTGTAGAGGTACGCGGGCACGTAGACGCCGCGCACCTCGTCGGGCTTCGCGGAGCGGATGCCGGAGCGCGTGAAGCGGCTGCGCGTCCGCAGCCACCGCGCCACATGCTCACGCGCGGAGGTATGGGTGAGGGCGAAGCCCAGGGCGAAGACAGGCTCGGGCACACCGGGCACGCGCGGGCGCTCCACCACGGAGGGCGCGGCACAGTACGGGCACCGGGTGGTGCGCAGCGCGGGCTCCACCACCAGCCGCGCGCCACAGGACGGACACCCCAGGTGGAGCAGCGGCCCCGCCACCGCGGACGTCGTCTCCCGGGTCTGCTCGGGCATCGGCACTCCTCCTGAAGGCCCCCTGTGGGGCGGCGAGTCTCCGCTGGCCGATGTCTGCCCTTCCACCCTCCGTCAGGGCAACCCGCTCCGGCAGTCACCTCGCGGACACCCGGGAGCGTCCGGGCCTCGCGCCCTCAACGCCTGCCTGCCTGCCCTCCTGCCATCACCCCGCCGCCGCAAGCCCGCTTGCAGTCCGCCCTCCCAGTCACGACCGTCAGTGACCGGAGGCATCCACCATGGCCGAGCACGACACGAAGCAGCCAGTCATCCAGCCCCCCGAGGACTTCCGCGGGCGCCCGAAGGCCCCGGAGCACGAAGAGGAAGACACCCCCCGGTCCGCGGCGCCGGGCAAGCAGGCGCGCGCCATCGACCCGTCGGAGCGCACGCCGGGCGCCATCCTCGATGAGCTCCCGGACGGCGACGGCCCGCGCAGCGACGCCGGCACCAACCCGCTCCCCGACACCTACTGGGACTCCTACCCGGACTCCGACAAGCCCGACCGTAGCTGACGCCCCCCCGACACTCCCGGCGGGCACTCCATGCGTGGCTTCATCCCTGGAGCGCCCGCCGACCCCACGCCCCACGGCAGCCCTGACGCAGCACCGCCTCGCGCCAGCTCTTGCCCCGCGCGGGGATGATCCACGCCTGGACCTCGGAAGTCCTGCGCCCGGTCTCCGACATCTCCGTCCGGGCGCCCTCGCCCCAGGCCCGCCTTCCCTCTCACGCGCCACCCTGGAAGCCCGCCTTCACCGGGGGACGGCCACGCGCTCCGGTGCCCGCCCCCGCCCCCCGAGCGCCGTCCCTCCTCGGGAAGTCACGTCTCCCAATCGCGACCTACGCAGCCAGTCAGGCCCGTGATTTCAAGCACTCACGCTGTCTCATGAATGTCAGACCCCTTCTGTACTGTGTGCCTATTCGCCAGCACCCAGGGGGATACATTCCATGGCGGAAATCCGTGAGCTGCCGCGTGTCTCAGTGAACAAGCTTGGAGAGTACCTCACCGCGACTCCCGCACGCCGCAAGCGCATCATCTACGACCAGAAGCACCCCCCGGAGCAGCAGTACCTGCGCTATCCGGAGGCGTCGCACGCGATTACCGACTTCCTCTGTCGCGGCCTGGACCTGTCCATCCTCCGCGACCACCAGCGCCGCTTCGCGTGCAGCGTCCCGCAGACGGAGTTCGAGGCGCAGCGCCTGCAGCTGTGCTCGGAGGCGCTCGAGCGCTTCGCGGACCTGGTGCCGTGGCTCGACTTGAACGAGACCATCATCAGCGCGGTGGGCGCCGAGCCGCCCTGTCTGGAGATGGCGGGCGTCACCATCAGCGTGCGTCCGGAGGTGGTGCTCCAGCGCATGGACAAGCATGGCAATGCGCGCGTGGGATTGATGAAGCTCTACTTCGCCAAGCACCACCCGCTGGACGAGCGCTCGGGCCAGTACATCGGCACCATGCTCCAGCGCTTCGCGGAGCAGCACCTGTGCCAGCTGGGCCCGTGTGACCACCGGCTCATCCAGGTGGTGGATGTCTTCGCGGGCACCATCTTCACCGCGCCCCGCGCCCACATCCGCCGGCTGAGTGACGTGGTGCTCGCGTGCGAGGAGATTGCCGAGCGCTGGTCCGTCCACTGAAGCGCGGCGCTTCTCGCAGCGGGCCCTCGTGCGGGTCCGAGGGAAACGCGGCGGCCGTCCGGGCATCCGAGCGTCTGCGCGCCAGCGGACGGCGCGCGGAGGCGGCGGTTGTCGCGGCGCCCCTCCTTCCGCACTGTGAGAGGACAGCGCGCTCCCACCGGGGCGGGCAGGACGGTGACCGTGCTCGGAGCACTGTGGGACAAGCGCGCCCTGCTCGTGTCGGGCAAGGGCGGCGTGGGAAAGACGACGCTGTCTGCGGCGCTCGCCGTGGCCGCCGCGCGCGCCGGCCGCCCCGTGCTGCTGGTGGAGCTGGCTCCGGACGAGGGCGGCCCTTCGCCCCTGGGCGCACTGGTGGGCGCGAAGGACGCGGGCCCCCGGGTGACGGAAGTACGGCCCGGACTCCACTTCGTCCGGCTCGCGGCGTCGGAGGGGCACCGACACTTCCTCCAGGACACCCTGCCCCTGCGCTGGCTGGCGGACGCCGCGCTGCGCTCGCGCGCCCTGCGCCGGTTCCTGGAGGCGGGCCCCGCGCTGCGGGAGATGGGGCTGCTGTACCAGATGCTCGCGCTGGTGCGGCGCACGCGGCCGGATGGGCGCTTCATGTATCCGCTGTGCATCATCGACCTGCCCGCCACCGGCCATGCGCTGGCCATCGCCGCGCTGCCCCGCCGGGTGTTGACCATCATGCCCGGCGGTCCCATCGGCAGGACGGTGCGCGAGGGGCTCGACCTCCTCCAGGACCCGGCGCGCACCGCCGTGCTCCTCACCAGCCTCCCGGAGCCGCTGCCCGTGAGCGAGGCCCTGGCCCTGGCCGGGGAGCTGGAGCGGCTGGAGCTGCCCCTGGCCGCCGCCATCCTCAACCGCATGCCCGAGGACCCCTTCACCCCCGAGTCCCGCGTGGCGCTCCAGCGGCTGCTGGCCGCGCACGGGCCCCACCAGGGCATCCGCGCCCTGGACCGCCTGGAGCGCGCCCGGGCCTCCCACGCCCGGCTCGCCGCGGGCGTGCAGGCACCGCTGCTCACCCTGCCGGAGCTGCCCGTCACCGGCCCGGAGCTGGTGGAGCGGCTCGCGGAGGCCTTCACACCACCGGAGGCGGGCGTCCTGGCGCGCGAGGCCCTGCCGTGAGCGCCCGCAACCTCCAGAAGCTGCTGCGCGACAAGCGCGTGCTGGTGCTGTGCGGCGCGGGAGGCGTGGGCAAGACGACCACGGCCGCGGCGCTCGGGGTGGCCGCCGCGCGCGCGGGCCGCCGCGTGCTGGTGCTCACCATCGACCCGGCGCGCCGGCTCGCCGAGGCCATGGGCCTGCCCGAGAGCGGCCCCGAGCCCACCACCGTCTCCCCCGAGCGCCTCTTTGCAAATGGCCCCGCCGGCCCCGGACGCCTGGATGTGTGGATGCTGGACCCGGGCCTCGTCTTCGAGCACATGGTGCACCGGCTCGCGCCCTCCCCCGAGGCCGCGCGCACCATCGTCGAGCACCGCATGTTCCGCTTCCTCTCCGAGCTGGTGGCCGGCGTGCAGGAGTACGCCGCCGCCGAGGCACTCGACGCCTTCCTCACCGACGACCGCTACGAGCTCATCGTCCTGGACACGCCGCCCAGCCGGCACGCGCTGGACTTCCTGGACGCGCCCGGGCGCCTGTCGCGCTTCCTCGACGACCGGGTGGTCTCCCTCTTCGGCCCGGAGGAGTCCTCTCGCACCGGCAGGCTGTGGCAGGGCGCGCAGGCGCTGGTGGGCCGCGTGCTGGACGGGGTGTTCGGCGCGGGCTTCACCCGGGAGATGCGCGGCTTCGTCGGCGCCTTCGGCGGCCTCTTCGCCGGCATCCGCCTGCACACGGAGCGGCTGCGCCAGCGGCTGGCCTCGCCGGAGGCCGCCTTCCTCCTGGTGACGTCGCCCGAGTCCGCCGCGCTGCGCGAGGCCGCCTTCTTCCGCGACACCCTCCTGGAGCGCGGCCTCCCCTTCGCGGGCTACGTGCTCAACCGGAGCTGGGCGCACGACGACGCGCTCACCCACCCCGAGGCCCTGCTGGAGCACGTGGGGGCGGCAGACCTCCACGCCGAGCACGGCGTCGCCGCGCTGTCCCGCCTCGCCGCCTCCGAGCGCACCCGCGCCGAGGCACACCGCGCGCTGCTGTCACGGCTCACCGAGCAGCTCCCGCGTGACGCCGTCGCCGTCGCCGCACCGGATGCGGGGGGCGACCTGGAAGAATTCAGCGGACTCGTCCGGATGGGTGAAGCGCTCGCGGTGGAGTGAGTCACCCGTCACTCCCCCTTCTGCCTGATACATACGCACTGTCTCACCCCACCCGTGCCCGCCGCGAGCAACGACCAGGATTGATTCCTCGAGACGTATCGGAATCATCCAGTCACCAGGCGCACCCGCCCACGGCGGCCGCAGAGGGGGAGTACGACGTGAAGTCCACCAAGGTGAAGACATTCAAGGAGCTGTTCGTGAAGGACCTGGCCCGCGTCCAGGGCGGCCAGGGCACCGACACGTGTGAGCCTCCCGACATGCCGCGGCCTCCGCAGACCACCCTGGCCTGCTGCGAGGAAGCGGACGACGGCTGCTGCGTCGTGGAGTGAAGACCCGCTCCACGGGCGAAGGGTGAGAGGGCCGTCCGCGCTTTCGGGGGAAGGCGCGGACGGCGAAGCAAGAGCCGCCTGCCATCTACTCGCTCCACCGCGTTGGGACAGCCGCGGAGGAGGATGCCGTCATCGCTCTCGGGGGAGAGGGGTGACGGCGGAGTGGGCAGCCGCCCTCTCATTCCTGCCTGTGTGAGCGAGGTCTCCGCGTGTGAGCGCGGGACGAAGCGCGTGCTCTCCGGGTGGGGGGCACGCGCTTCGTTTTTTCCGCGCGGCCCCCAGGCGCACTTCCGCCGCTCCACTGTCGTCCACGCGGCAGCGGGGGTGTCCGCTCGCGAGCGCCCGGGACACCGCGACGCCCGGGACAGGACAGTCCTCCTCTCGCAGGGACTCGGCTCCCTTGGACGACCGGGGTGCCATCGCCACCCTTCGCGCCCCACACCCGACTTCGCCGGAGGCAATCGCATGGCCCAGAAGAACCTGGACAACGGCAGGGATGACGGCCGCACCGCGCAGCGCTCTCCCCCACCCGAACCTGGAACGCACCGCACCGCCGACGTGGCCCCGCCCGGCTCCCGCGAGCGCGGCGAGTCCGACCTCACCGGCTGGAACCCCGCGCGCGACGAGGAGGCCGCCGTGCGCCAGGGCCGCTTCCACCGCGAGGCCTCGCTGCGCATGGCCCGCACCCGCACCAACGTGGACGACAGTGAGTCCGGCACCCGCCGCTCCGGCCCCATGAACCTGGATGACCGCGACAGCGGCTGGGAGGGCACCGAGTACACCGGCGGCCCCTACGGCCGCGACAACCGCGACGGCCGCTTCGCTTCCGGCCGGGGCTCGCGCCACGACATGGGCCTGAGCGACAACGAGCTCCCCCCGCAGCGCGCCGACTACCGCTCGTGGGACCGCGGCGGCTACGGCGGCGAGGACTACCGCCAGCGGCCGGGCCTCCGCGGGGAGCCGTACCACGGCGAGAGCTACAACGAGGGCCCCCAGCGCACCCAGGAGCGCTACCGCGAGGAGCGCCAGCGCACCGGCGAGCGCCTGCGCGAGGAGCGCGGCCAGTACTACACCGCCGGCACCCAGGGCCGCACCGGCACCGCGACGGGCACGAGCACCGGCACCGGGCGCCGCTGGCAGCGCGAGCCGCTCACCGCGCGCGAGGTGATGACCCGCAACGTGCGCACCGCGCGCGTGGACAGCTCGCTGCGCGACGTCGCTCAAATCATGAAGGACGAGGACTGCGGCGTCGTCCCCGTCACCGACGGGCGCGGCAGCCTGGTGGGCATCGTCACCGACCGGGACCTGGTCGTCCGGGGCTTCACCGGCGGCAAGTCGCCCGACCAGCTCCGCGTGTCGGACGTGATGACGGATGACGTGGAGGCCGTCACGCCCGACGACAACCTGCACGGCATCATCGCCCTGATGGGCCGCAAGCAGATCCGCCGCATCCCCGTGGTGGAGCGCGACGACCGCGTCGTCGGCATCATCTCCATGGGCGACATCGCCAACCGCGCCGACTACGACGAGGAGCTCCAGGAGGCGCTGGACCGCGTCTCCTCCAAGCGCTCCTTCTGGAACCGGCTCGGCTGAGCCTTCCGGACGCACGAGGCGGGGCGGCACGGCCCCGCCTCGGCGGAGAAGCCCTACCTCAGAGCACGCCGTTGACGACGACGGCGTCCGACGTCTCCGTCACGGTGAACTTCTTGAGGGGCAGCGTGGCCGGGGGCTCCGTCACCTCGCCCTGCCGGGTGAAGGTGGACGCGTGGCAGGGGCAGAAGAGGTCCCTGTCCTGCGCGCGGAACTCCACCTCGCACTGCTGGTGGGTGCAGATGGAGTCCACCGCCGACAGGCTCCCGTCCTCCAGCCGGAAGACGAAGATGCGCTTGCCGTAGCCGGTGGGGACGCCCGACACCGTGGCGCCGTTGTCGCGCAGCTGCGGGTAGTCGAGGAAGGGGAACACCACCTGCCCGTTCACCGCCGGCGGGAAGTCGGACTGGCCCGCGCGCAGGTCGATGCGCAGCACCTTGGTGCCGGGGTTGTACTCCGCGGTGAACGTCTTCAGCGCCACCGTGGCCGGCCGCTGCAGCACTTCGCCGTTCGTCGCGCTGAAGCGCGACAGGTGGCAGGGGCACACCACGTCCTTGCCGTCGAAGCCCAGCGGGCAGGCCACGTGCGTGCAGATGGAGGACAGCACGGAGAAGTCGTCCCGTGCATTGGCGCCCTTGTTGTGCACCACCAGCAGGGGCACCGGCTCGCCGGGCACGCGCACGGTAATCGCGCCGCCCACCGGCTCCAGCTCCGGGTAGCGCGTCACCAGCAGGTCCACCGTGCCGGCCGCGCTCGCCGTCACGTCCGTCACCGGCGCGGGGTTGATGTCCGGCGCGCACCCCGGCAGCGCCGTGGCCGCGGCCCCCGCCGCGCCCGTGCCCAGCACACCCTTCAGAAAGCCTCGTCGCGACGTGCTCACTTCCCCTCCACCACGAACTTCAAGGTCGTCTCCAGCACCAGCTTGTCGTCCACCTTCTTCATCAGCAGGGACGGCCGCTCCACCTTGTGCGTGTCCAGGCTGACGTCGAAGGTGCCGGTGGCGGTGGCCTCCTTCTCGGAGGTGAACGTCACCTTCATGGGCACGTCCATGCCCTGCTTCACGCCGTGGAAGGTGAGCTCACCCTTGAGGGTGACGGGCACCGTCGCCGGGAAGGTGGTGGGCAGCTTCACGCCCTTGGCCTGGCCCTTGAAGTCGACCAGGGGGAACTTCGCCGCCTCGGTCGCCTCCTGCATGTGCGCGTCGCGGTTGGAGTTGCCCGAGTCGAAGTCCTTCACGTTGGCGCGCACGTTGACCTGCAGCGTGCCGTCCGGCAGCAGGCGGGCCTTGCCGTCGCTGGGCGGCGCCTTGCCCACCACCTCGTGCAGCGGGTGGTGCAGCTTGTACGTCAGGTTGCTGGCGTCCTTCTTCACCGAGTAGATGAACCCCTGGGCGGGGACCTGCGCCGCGGCGGGCAGGGCGAGCAGCAGCGTGGCGAGCAGGGCGATTCGTCGAGCAATCACGTCAACCTCCAGGAAACCCACTTCAATGGCTTGGGATGCCGAACGGCGGGGGCGCGAAAAGATTCAGAAGAACAGGGTGAGCACACCCGCGGTCACAGCGCCCATCGTCGTGAAACCAACCACCTGGTGCGCGGTGGCGTAGTCCCGCTCCGACAGCCGGCCATAGCGGTTGGTGGACATGATGCCGAGGATGACCTGCGCCACCATGGCCACCGTGGCGACGGACATCAGGATTTTGTGGACCGTGACGGTGTCCCACTGGAACTCCTTCTCGAAGGGCTCGGGCGCCAGCAGGCCCAGCATGCCCACCGTGGCGAAGATGGCGGACGTGCCGATGGCCAGCCCCCGGTGCAGGCCGAGCAGGTTCCGGTCATCCCCGCCGCCTCGGAAGGAGTCGTTGAACTGGAGCTGTCCCACCACGGTGGTGGCCGCCAGGCCGCCCACCAGCGCGAAGCCCAGGCCCTGGTGGAGCTTGAGCATGGTGCGGCGCCGGCTGATGCGCTTCTCCAGCTCCGGGTCCACCTGGGCGGCCTGGGCCGTCTCCACGGGCTCCAGCAGGTCGAAGTCCATGGACTCGGAGTCCCCCACCGACGGCGGCTTCGCGGGCGTCTCCGACTCCGCCTGCGCCTTGGGGGCATCCGTGGCGGGCTTGCCCTGGGACGCGGACGCGGGCGCGGGGTCCATCCACTTCGCGGGCTCCTCGTCTTCGGCGGACGGGGCCGGGGCGGACGCCGGTGGGGCCTTGGCCTTCGGAGTGGGCCGGGCCTTCTTCGCCGGCTTCTTCTTGGCGGACCAGGTCTTCTTCGCGGGCTCGCGCTGCTTCTTCTGGGCCCAGGCGTTCGAGGTGCACAGCAGGGACAGGACGACGAGGAAGGCGGCGAAGCGGGTCATCAGTTGTTTCCGTGTGGGCGCAAGGCAGGCGACCGGGTCTGCGCAGGTCTTCGACAACCCTCTCGAGGGCCGGCCTCCAGGCTACCGCGACCCCGCGGGGCAGGGCCGTGTCGGAAACGCAACGTCAGGGAGAGTACCGCGAGTCGGGCGGCTTCGGGGGACCGGCTCATGACCTCGCTGCCAGTGGATGCCCGGCGGTGGCTGCTCCGGGGCTTCGACGGGCGACGGTAGCGCCCTGGCTGCCCGGACGGAAGGTGCATGCGGGTCAGGGGCGGCTGTCGTTCCGCGAACCCCGGCGGGTGCCGCGCGCCGGTGCCGACCCCACCGGTCTGTTCACTGTCCGTGAGGGAGTGACGGGCGCAGGACAATCATCGCGCCGGAAGCCGGCAAATCGGCTCCGGCTGCGTTCTGGTTGTCCTGTCCGTGCCGCCCCATGCGGAGGGGGCCACGCATATGGAGAAGCGCTCCCAGGTCACGCGGCTGGAGTTTCCGTCCCCGGAGCGCCGCGCCCGGGCTCGCGTCGAGCTCGTCAGCGCGCGCATGCGGAGCCTGCAGTCGCTCACGCTCGCTCTGTCCGGGGCCCTCACCCCGCAGGACGTGGCGCGAGCGGTGGTGCAGGAGGCGCTGCGCGCGCTGCCCGCTGACGCGGGCGCCCTCTTCCTGCTGGACGCGGCCGGCACCACGCTGGAGCTCGTCCACACCGTGCGCTACGAGCCTCCGGTGGCCGCCGCCTTTGCCCGCATGCCGCTGACGGCGCACATGCCCATGGCCGAGGCGGTGCGCACCGGCGCGCCCGTGCTGCTGGAGGACGTGGCCTGCCTCGCGAGGCACTACCCCGAGGCCGCCGCCACCGTCCACGCCGTGTACGCGGGTGAGCAGGCCTCCGCGTGCCTGCCGCTGATGGCGCGAGGGCGCGTGGTGGGCACGCTGGTGGTCTCCTGGCTTCGCGAGCGGAGCTTCGACCCGGAGGAGCGCGCCTTCCTCGAGATGCTGGCCCAGCAGGCCGCCATGGCCGTGGAGCGCGCCCGCCTGCTCGCCGCCGAGCGCCGCCAGGCCGAGCGCGCCGGCCTGCTCCAGCACGCCACCGCCACGCTGGCCACGTCGCTGGACATGGGGCAGACGCTGCGCGCGGCGGCCCTGGCGCTGGTGCCCTCGCTGGGAGACTTCTGCATCATCGACGTGCGCGGGCCGGACCCGGAGGTGCGCCGCACCTTCCACGCCATCACCCCCGAGGCCACCGCGCTGCTGGCCGCCAGCCGCTGGCATCCCGCCGACGCGCCGGGCGCCCCCGTCTGGGCGCTCGACACCGGCGAGCCCTGCTTCCACCCGCATGTGGACGGCGCCTGGGTGGAGGCCACCGCGGGGGACGCGCCGGGGCGGGCGCTGCTGCGCGCGCTGGGCCCGTGCTCGTGGCTGTCCGTGCCGCTGGCCACACCGGAGGGCGCGCTGGGCGCGCTGACGCTGGGCCACTCGCTGTCCGAGCGCCACTTCACCGACGAGGACCTGGCGCTGGCCATGGAGCTGGCCCGCCGCGCCACCGCGGCCGTGCGCAACGCGCAGCTCTTCCACCAGACGCAGCAGGCGCTGCAGCTGCGCGACGACTTTCTCGCCGTGGCCAGCCACGAGCTGAACACCCCGCTGACGTCCCTCAAGCTGCAGCTGTCGCTGCTGCGGCGCGGCTCGTCGGACGAGGACGTGCGCACGCGCGCCACCGTCGCCACCCACCAGGTGGACCGGCTGGGCCGGCTGGTGCACGAGCTGCTGGAGGTGTCCCGCCTGTCCGAGGGCCGGCTGCACCTGGACGCCACGCCGGTGGACCTGGTGGAGCTGTGCCGCGAGGTGCTGGGACGCTTCAGCGACGAGATGCTGCGCGCGGGCACCGCCGTCCACCTGCACGCGCCCCAGGCCGTGCACGGGCAGTGGGATTGCGCACGCGTGGAGGGCGTGGTGACGCACCTGGTGTCCAACGCGCTGAAGTATGGCCAGGGCCGGCCGGTGGACCTGGAGGTGACGGCCGCGACGGAGGACTTCGCGCGGCTGGTGGTGCGTGACAGGGGCATCGGCATCCCCGCCGAGCACCAGGCGCACCTCTTCCAGCGCTTCGGCCGCGCGGTGCCGCTGCGGCACTATGGCGGCTTCGGGCTGGGCCTCTGGTTCTCCCGGCAGGTGGTGGAGGCCCACGGTGGAAGCATCCACCTGGAGAGCGCTCCCGGCGAGGGCACCACCGTCACCGTGGAGCTGCCCCGCGCGCCCGTCCCACGGTGAGGTCCACCCCGCCGTCCGGTCCGGACGGCGGAGCGCGCGCGGCTCACGCGGGCGTGGTGGCGGGCACCTCCGAGCGCTGCGCGGTGCCGTGTGACAGCTCCTGGCCGAGCGCGTGCGGGTCGAAGTAGGCGAAGAAGCGGCTGATGCGGTCCCCGTCCCACTCGATGATGGACACGCCCTCGTACGCCACGGCCGCGCCGTTGCGGGCGGTGCCCTGCGTCTCCCACTCGAGGGCCACGCGGTCCCCGGCCTCAATCATGTTCCGGAAGGTGGACTTCACCTGACCGAGGGTGCCCTTGTACTCCTTCCAGAACTGCCGGGCGCCGTCCTGCCCGGAGAAGACGCGCGGCGAGGCCACGTTGCTCACCTGCGCATCGTCGCTGAAGAGGGAGACCAGCCCTTCCAGGTCACCGGACTCCTCCAGCCTCGTCAGTGCGTCCACGAACCGCTGCGCTCGCTCCATCCCCATGCGCTTCCTCGCTCGTCGTGAAAGGGGTTACACGGGGAAAGGGTGCGCATGAGGGGCAGGCGTTGCTCTGCTGCAGGCCCGCTCCCCTGCCCTCCGGGCGACAGCGCCTGGCACCCGTCGCGCGGCCAGGCGAGTAGGATGGACTTCACCGCCCTTCGCCATGGCCCAGACCCGCCTCCGCTCCGCGCCGCCTCCGGCCGCCGCTTCCGAGGAAGCGTCGCTGGCCCCGTTTCCGCCGTCGGCGTCCCTGACGGAGCTGCGCCAGGCCATGACCTCACCGGGCCTCATCCAGGCCGAGGTGGATGCGCTCCTCGCGGCGATTGCCCGGCCGCCCGGGGACACCGAGTCGCCCCGCGAGCGGGCGGACTACCTGCTGTCGCTGCTGTCCCTTCCGGACGAGGCGTCCGAGCGGAGGGGCACCAACGGGCGCTCACTGCGCGCCTCGGCGTTGGAGGCCCTGATGGAGCTGGGCTACCCGTATGCGCTGGAGGTCCCCCCGGAGGTGCTGGAGGCGGTGCGGCTGGAGGAGCCGGGCGGCGCGCGGGAGGGCGGCGCCTCGATGCCGGCCATCGTCTTCACCGTGGTGACCCTGCTGGTGCAGCTCGTCATGCTGTTCCTGTTCTCCTGGGGAGACAGGACGTCGCACAGCCACGACTCCGGGATGGACACGCTGTCGATGATTTCGCTGGGCCTGGTGGTGCTGCCACCGCTGGCGGCCCTCTTCGGCCACCTGCTGGACTGGCGCAGGCTCCAGTCGATGGGCGTCAGCGGCATGGTGCTCCAGGGCGCCTTCTGGTTCCTCTACGCGCTGGGTCAGCGCGTCGGGGTGTGGGTCATGCTGGTGGTGCCCTGGTACCTGCCCCTGCTGTCCGCGTATCTGATGCGCCAGCGCTCCGAGCCCGACGACACGGCCCCTTCCGCGCCGGTGGCTCCGTCATGAGCACCTCCGGCCTCACCGCCCGCCCCGCGACGACAGCGGACTGCGCCGCCATTGCGGCCATCTACAACGCCGGCATCGCCGAGCGCCGCGCCACCTTCGAGACGCACCCGCGCACTCCCGCGGACATCGCCGGCTGGCTGAGAGGCCGGCACCCCGTCATGGTGGTGGAGGACGCGGGGCGCGTCGTCGCCTTCGCCTCCAGCAGCGCCTACAGCCCCAGGGCCTGCTACGCGGGCGTGGCGGACTTCAGCATCTACGTCGCCCCCGAGGCACGAGGCCGGGGGGCGGGACGGCTCGCCGTGCAGGCGCTGCTGGGCGCCGTGGAGGCCGCCGGCTTCCACAAGCTCACCTCGCGCGTCTTCGCCACCAACACGACGAGCCGCGCGCTGCTGGCAAGCCTCGGCTTCCGCGAGGTGGGCCTCCACGAGAAGCACGCTCCGCTGGACGGCGTGTGGCAGGACATCGTCGTGGTGGAGAAGCTGCTGCCCGCGAACCTGCGCTGAGGCGCGCGGGCGGCGTGAATCACGGCTTCTTGCGTGAGGCGTCGAAGAGGCCGCGGTGGTCCTTGTCGACGGCCTGCCTGGCGTGCTCGGACGTCAGGCCCTTCATGCTGACGCCCGTCTCCACCTCCACCTTCGCGCCTCCTGGAGCCTTCACCTTCGCGGTGACACCGCCGCCGAACTCCGCCTTCTCCAGGTTGAGCTTCACGAAGCCATGGTGGTCCTTGCCAGGCCCCAGGGACAGCTTCGCCTCGCCATCCGAGGCCACGCTGAGCTTGAGGAAGCCCAGGTCGAGCTTCGTCTCCACCTTCTGCTTGCCGGACGTGTCGTGCATCAGCTCGAGCCCCAGGGGCCCGCCCTTCAGTTCCACCCCCGCCTCGCCCTTGAGCCCCACCTTGCCCCGGGTGTCCACCTTCGCCTCCACCCCTCCCTTGAGCGGGCCGCGGGAGACCTCCACCTTGGCGTTGAGCTGGAGGCTGCCCGCGGGCCGCTCGCCGGTGAGCTCGCGATGCCGGGCGTTGAGCCGCTGGTACGTGCGGTTGAGCGACTCCGGCTGGCCGATGCCCTGCCGCCACGCCGCCGCGTAGGCCTCCCGCGCCGGGTCCTTCCTGTCATCCAGGCCGAGGACCGAGTCCTTCAGGTGCGCCTTCCTCGGTGCCCCCAGTGCTTCGAGGTCCCGGGGACTCTTCGCCGCCTCGACGGCCTGGGCGTAGCGGTCGAGGTAGCCGGCATATCCCCTGTAGAAGCCCGCCCCCGCCTGGATGGCATGCTGGTTCACCGCGTCGCGCATCGACGCCGGCAGCCGGGAGTCGTTCCGGAAGAAGTCCGGCATGGCGGGGTAGCCCAGCGGACCGGCGGGTGCGTCGCCCTTGCGGCGCTGGAGCAGGCCCTTGGACTCGGCCTGCTCCAGGAACGCCAGCCGCGCGTCCGGGTCCTGCGCCTTCACGTACGCGCCCAGCAGGTGGTCGCGCTCCATCCGCTCCAGGGCCACACGGTAGGCCCCTGGCTGCAGCGTCCCGAGCGCCGTGTGCACGGCCTTCACGTCGTTCCCGCTGATGCGCCAGTCGGTGAGCCCGGTGGTGAGGTGCTCCCGGATGCGGGTGTACACGCTGCCGGGCACGTCAGGGGACGCGGGGCGCGGCCTTCCACGAAGGACCTCGAGCTCGCTCGCGGAGACGGTCGGACCGGAGCCCGCGGGAGTCGCCGCCGAGGAGGGACCGCGTGCGGGAGGACCGGCATAGGCGCGCACCTCGTTGCGAGCGGTGGGTGCCGGGGTGGAGGCGGGCTTCGGCCGTGAGGGGGCCGGCGTGGGGCCCGTCTCGGAGGCGGTGTCGATGGGGACAGCGGTACCGCTGGAAGAGTCGATACGAGGCATGGGCGCGCTCCGGTCAGGAAACGCACTGCCCGGTGCACCGGGTGGACCATCGTCAGGTGCCCGGCAACACGGCCCGGCGCTGGCCGTGCGGCGTCGCGAGCCCCGGACGTGGCGTCTACCCAATGGGACTCATGCAGGACGCAGCGGCCCACCGAGAGACCCTCACGACAGCGCGCGTCCGCCCGGTGCCAGAAAGGGTCCGTCCCACGCCTGCCCTGGCCGGGTCCGGAAGGTCCATGCCCGCTCCCCACCCCGGCCCTCTTCGCCGCGCGGAATGAACGTTCCTTCCAGCCTCCGGTGCGTGGGAGGGTGCATGGCCGGTCGGACCACCGCGCGCCACCACCGTGCAGGGCCGTTCCGCCTCTGGAACCAGGTCCCTGAAACACAGCGAGGACCGCGGCCTCGTGGGCGCACGGTCCTCGCGTCACTCCGGCTTCGCGGCCGGGCGTGTCAGAACACGTCCTGCGCGCGGCGGTAGTACATCTCGCGGCTCGCCATGCCGTTGTAGCCGCCGTTGATGCGGCGGGTGACCTCGCGGAAGTTGCCCGCGTCCGCGTAGGTGTTGAGGTTGCGCGAAGACCAGTACCAACCCGCGATGCGGAACGCGACGTCCGGGTCCTTCGCGCGCGCGGGGTTGCCCTCCAGGTCGATGCCCAGCGCCTGGCCCGCGGCCCGGTAGTTGGCGCGGCCGGTGAGCTGGATGGGGCCACGGCCCTTGTAGCGCACGCCATCGCCCGGCTGGGTGTTGCCCAAATCGCGACGGCCCTCGTACGCCGCACCGGAGGCAATCTCCTCCATGTAGCGCAGCTCACCGCTCTCGTGCGCGAGCTGCGCCAGGAAGGCGGCCTTGCGCTGCGGCGTGGTGATGTTCGCCTCCGCCATGGCCCGGTTCAGGTGCGGCAGGTACTGCTCGGCCTTCGCCTGGGACAGGTTCGGCATCACCCGGCGCAGCTGCGCCACCGTCACTCCCGCCGAGCCACCCGGCACCGGCTTCGGCCCACCCACCCCGCCCACCGGCGGCGGGTTCGGAGCCGGCTGGCCCGGGGCCGCGCCACCGCCCGGAATCGTGAGCTTCTGGCCCACGTAGATGAGGTTCGGGTTGGAGATGTTGTTCGCCCGCTGCAGCGCGCCCACCGACGTGCCGTACTTGCCGGCGATGCCGCTCAGCGTGTCGCCCGACTTCACCGTGTGCGTCCGGCTACCGCCGGAGGGGGCCGGGCTGCTCGGCGCCGCGCCGCCGCTGCCCGGAATCGTGAGCCGCTGGCCGGCGAAGATGCGGTTGGGGTTGGAGATGCCGTTCGCCTTCGCCAGCGCGCTCACCGAGGTGCCGAACTTGCCCGCGATTCCGCTCAGCGTGTCACCGGACTTCACCGTGTAGCTGGAGCCACCGCCCGAGCCCGAGACCCGGGGCGCGTCGAACCCGTCCGGGACGTTCAGCTTCTGACCGGCGTAGATCTTGTTCGGGTTGGCGATGCCGTTGGCCTTCGCCAGCGCATCCACCGACGTGTTGAAGCGCCGGGCCAGGGCACCGAGCGTGTCACCGCTGCGAACGGAGTAGGTCGTCACGAAGAAGGGCTCCTGGGGGGCGGAGATGAAACGTGCCTGGATTTTCGCAAAGGCTGAGACGTTGTTTCGTCGGCTCCGAAGTTATTTGATTCCCGAATCAGTCCAATCTCACTGGACGGGCATGGTGGAGGCGCGGAGGCGTGCCTTCAGCTCCCGAGCCTCGTCCGTGTCGCGGAGCCGTGCCAGCGACTGCACGTAGTACGCGAGCGCCCAGAGGTTCTCCTCGGGGATGGCGCCCTTCCACGTGGGCATGGCGGCGCCGCCCACACCGGCCGTGATGACGCGGTAGAGGTCCTCGCGCTGGCGCTCGGCGGTGTACGGCGTGCCCTCGACCTTGTCGCCCTCCGGCCACACCGTGCGCAGCC
This sequence comes from Pyxidicoccus xibeiensis, assembly GCF_024198175.1. Lineage (NCBI taxonomy): Bacteria > Pseudomonadati > Myxococcota > Myxococcia > Myxococcales > Myxococcaceae > Pyxidicoccus > Pyxidicoccus xibeiensis. Next base: position 1,945,224 of record NZ_JAJVKV010000001.1, on the reverse strand, counting down.
GGTGGAAGAGGAAGTCCGGCGGCAGCACCTTGCCCAGCAGGGTGGGCTCGCCCTGGGCGTCGACCTCGAGGGGGTGCTCGGACTCGCGCGGCTGCGCCGTGTACGGGTCCACCTTCGACAGGTCCACCTTGCGGCCCAGCGACTTCTCCATGAGGGCGGCCAGCTCCGCGCGAGGCAGGTACGCCACGTGGCAGCTCGCACAGCCCGCGTTGCCGCCACCGGATACGTGGTACGCGACGCGGCCGCGCTCCACGGCCTCGGCCTCGCGGCCCTTCCATGGGTCGGGCGTCACCCCCAGGGGCTGGCCCGGTGCCTCCTCCTTCCAGCGGGGGCTGAAGGTCTTGAGGTACTGCACCACGGCTTCCACGTCGGACTCGGGGACGTCCCACGCGAACATCGGCGTGCCGTGCAGGCCGCGGCGCAGCGTGCGCTTCAGGGCGTCGTCCGTGGGCAGCTCGCCCGCGGCGACTCCGCCGAACTTGAAGAGGCCCTGACGGAAGCTCCGGGGCACCGGCCGCATGCCGCGCCCCGCGGGGCCCTGGCCATCTCCGCGCTCACCATGGCAGGACGCGCAGTAGTGCGTGTACACCGCGTGCCCGCGAGACAGCGTCGCCGCCGGGACGACGCGCCCGTCGGCCAGCTTCAGCGGCTCGAAGGTGGGCGCGGTCCTGGAGCTGCACGCCGCCAGCGAGAGTGAGAGGACCGCCAGCAGGAACCGGGGGGCACTCATGGGAGGTACACCGCCAGGAAGAGCAGCAGCCACATCGCCGTCACGAAGTGCCAGCCGGGCGCATGCCTTCGCACCGCGTCCCGCACCTCCGTTCCCCGCCACAGACGCACGGCGGAGAGGAACACGCCCGCGAGCACGGCGAGCACGTGCAGCACATGCAGGCCCGTGAGTCCGTAGTACGCGGAGGCGGGCACGCCGTCCTGGGGGATGCGCAGCTGGTGGTTCCACCACGCGACGTGCGTCAGCCCCGCCTGCATGGCAACGAAGCCCCCGCCGAGCACCAGCGCCGTCACGAGCCTGCGAAGGGGTGCGCTTCGCCTCGACCGGTGGAGCACGACACTGCCCGCCACGAGGAACAGGCCTGGCGCCGCGAGCAGCAGCGGAGAGAAGGGCAGCGGCGGCCAGGGCTCGCGCATCCGATACCAGCCCACGGCGAACGTCAGCGAGACGAAGAACATCGTCCACGCCGCGAGCCCCAGCACCATGCCGAGCCACCGGGTCCCCTCCGCGTGAGCTGAGAGGTCGTGGCGTGGGAGCCCGGGAGCATCATCGCTCGCGTGCCGCTGCGCTCCCTCGGGAGCCGGAGTCCTCCCCCACGCCTCCTCTCGTGGCCCTTCAGGGAGCTGCGCGCCGTCCTCACGCTGCTGCTCACTCACGGGCACCGTGGACTTCACGTGGCACCTCCCACCGTGGACACGCTCCCGAGCGCGTCGTCTGCTTCCGACGACGCCGGCTCGGGCAGCGGCTCCGCCTGTCCAATCCAGTCCCGGCCGAGCCGCTCCAGCACCTCCGGCTGCGACAGCGCATGCGGCCCGCGCAGCACCACCGGCACCGTGGCGAAGTTGCCCTCGGGTGGTGGGCTGAGCGCGCTCGTCCACTCCAGCGTCCCCACCTCCCACGGGTTCTGCTCCGCCGCCCGGCCGCGCCGCAGCGTCCAGACCAGGTTCACCACGAACAGCACCTGCACCGCGCCGAGCAGGAACGCGAACACCGTCGTCCACTGGTTCAGCGCCAGCAGGTGCTTCAGGTACGTGTACTGGTACGGGTCATACAGCCGCCGGAGCTGTCCCGCGTACCCCGCCGCGAGCTGCCCGCCGAAGACGCCGAGGAACAGCACCGCGCTCGACAGCACGTGGGCCTTCGCCAGCCCTTCGTGCATCGCCCGCCCGTACATCTTCGGGAACCAGAAGTAGAGCCCGGCGAAGACGGCGAGGAAGCTCGCCGCGCCCATCGTCAGGTGGAAGTGGCCCACCACCCACAGCGTCCCGTGCAGCGGCACGTCCGTGGCCACCGCGCCCAGCGCCAGTCCGGTGATGCCGCCCAGGCCGAACACGACCATCGTCCCGAGCGCCGCGAGCATCGGCGACGTCAGCCGCACGCTCCCCCGCCACAGCGTCATCAGCCAGTTGAGGAACATCACCTGCGCCGGCAGCGAGATGATGAGCGTCAGCACCATGAACGCGCGGCCGAGCAGCGGCGACATCCCGCTCGTGAAGAGGTGGTGCGCGTAGACGAGCCCGCTCAGCGCCGTCACCGCGCCCATGGCCCCCGCCGTCAGCCGGTAGCCGTGCGCGGGCCTGCGGCTGAAGAAGGCCACGAAGTCGCCCACCATGCCCCAGGCCGGGAGGATGAGGATGTAGACCTCCGGGTGGCCGAACAGCCAGAAGAGGTGCTGGTACACCACCGGGTCGCCGCCTCCGCCCACCGCCGCCGCGCCCGCGATGAAGAACTGCGTGCCCAGCAGCCGGTCCATCAGCAGCAGCGCGGTGGCCGCCGCCAGCACCGGCACGAACAGCACGTTGAGCACCGAGGCGAAGAACAGCCCCCACACCGTCAGCGGCAGCCGGCCCCACGTCATCCCCGGCGCCCGGCACCGCACCACCGTGACGACGAAGTTGAGGCCGTAGAGGAACGCGGACGCCGCCGCGCACAGCACCGCCACCGTCACCAGCGTCTGTCCCAGGCCCGGCGTGAAGGCCGGCGTCGACAGGGGCGGGTACGCCGTCCACCCCGCGCTCGCCGGGCCGAGCCGCACGCCGAACGAGGCCAGCACCAGCACTCCACCGACGGCGTAGACCTGGTACCCAAGGGCGGACAGCCGGGGGAAGGCCAGGCCTCGCGCGCCAATGGCCAGCGGCAGCACGAAGTGCCCGAGCGCTCCGAAGAGCAGCGGCGTCACCGCGAAGAAGATCATGATGAGGCCGTGCATCGTGAACACGGCCGTGTAGGACGGCGGAGTGAGCGCGCCGTGAGACTCGGGGAGCGCCCAGGCCAGCCCCGGTACCGGCTGCCCCGGCAGGGCCCACTGCCAGCGGATGAGCAGCGCCAGCACCCCGCCGAGCAGCAGGAAGCCCAGCCCGCTCCACAGGTACCGCCGCGCCACCGCCTTGTGGTCCGAGGAGAACAGGCTCACGGCGCCTTCCACTCCCAGCCCCACCGCGCCGCGCTGTCGTTCTCGTCATGGGCCTGCACGGCCTGCCGTCCCGCCTCGTGCAGCCACGCGGCGTAGGACTCGGGTGACATGACGTGGAGCAGGCCGCGCATCTTGTAGTGGCTGGTGCCGCAGTGCTGGTAGCAGGCCACCTCCCACGTCCCCTCGCGCGCGGCCTGGAACCACGTCTGGTTCACGCGGCCCGGAATCGCATCCAGCTTCACGCGGAAGTGCGGCAGCGAGAAGCCGTGCACCACGTCCGTGGACACGAGCTGCACCCAGACGGGCACGCCCACCGGGACGCGCAGGTCGTTCCACGTCACCACGTCGTCGGGCGTGCCGAAGCGGCCGTCCTCGCCGGCGTACCGCGCCTCCCAGGACCACTGGTGCGCATTGACTTCAATCCGCACCGTGCGCGGGTCCTCCGCGGGCACGTGGAAGTTCCACAGCACGTCGCGCAGGTAGGCGTGAGAGCCCAGCAGCAGCGTGCCGTCCACCACGACGAAGGCGCCCAGCGCCAGGCCCAGCACCCACGCTCGCGAGCGCCGCGTCCCTCCATCCGACGCCACCCGCCGTGCGCCCCGGAAGCGCCACACCGCGAACACCAACCACCCCAGCGCTATCGCCACCAGCACCGCGTCGAAGCGATGGCTCCATCCGAGCAGCGCGTCGATGCGATGTCCGTGTGTGCTCGCATCCTCGGGCAGCGCCAGCGTCCAGGCGTCACGAGGTGCGTCGGGAGTGAGCCCCGCAGCCACCGTGGGCGCGGAGCCGGGCGGGACGAGTCCGCTCTCCGGTCGTGCGGCTCCGTCCGGCAGGGTGTCTCCGCGCCCTGGCGATGGGGTTTCATCGGGCAGGGCCGCGCCCACCTCTGGCGCACCATGGAGTCCGGCGCCCCCGTTGCCCGGCAGTGCCGCTCCCACCTCGCGGAGCGCAGCCGTGTCCTCCGCTCCGGAAGGCAGCGGGCTCACGGGTGGTCCTCCCGCGCGGCCCACCGTGCCGCCCACACGCCCAGGCCCACCAGCAGGAACGGCGCGAGCACCAACGCCCCCAGCAGCAGCACCGACCGCACCGGCGACTCCGACGCACGCACCGTGCACGCGGGGCAGGCGAGCCCTTCCGCCGGCAGCAGGGCCAGGAGCCCCGCGAAGAGCAGGGCCGTCACCCGGGCTCCCTGTCCCCGAAGGCAGGCCGCCATGTCACGGTCGGAGGTAGGGCGCTCGCCGGGCATCACCACCCTCCCGGGTAGCACGCGGCCCGGGTGGCCTCAAGGCACGGGCCCCGGCCCCCTCCTCCGGGCCTGCCTGCCCTGGAGGCGACCCTGCGCCACCTACATCCCTGGAGTAGCCATGATGTCGCAGGGGGCCCCCCACCGCTTGTGCCGCCCTCCGGCTTCCGTTACCTCCGGGCCCATGTCCGCTGACTCCCCCATCGCGGCCCCCCAGGTCCGCCTGACGCAGCGCCCCGGCTTCTGGGCCGGGCTCGCCATCGTCGCGCTCGGCAGCGCGGCCGCCACGGGTGCCACCCTGCTGAAGGACCGGAGCGTTCCGCTGCCGCAGCTCGGCGCCCTGCCGGAGTTCACCTTCACCCGCCATGACGGCCAGCCCTTCGGCAGCGGCCAGCTCCGGGGCCGGCCCTACGTGGCCAACTTCATCTTCACGCGCTGCCCCACCATCTGCCCCGCCTTCACGCGGAAGATGGTCGGCGTGCAGGAGCGCACCACGTCCTTCGGAGCCGGGCTCCAGCTCGTGTCCTTCTCCGTCGACCCGAAGTACGACACCCCCGAGCGCCTCGCCGAGTACGGCCAGCGCCACGGCGCCGACTTCTCCCGGTGGAGCTTCCTCACCGGCGACTACGAGCAGCTCAAGGCCACCATCGTCCAGGGCTTCAAGGTCAGCATGGGCCGCGAGGCCGGCGCCGCCGAGGATGACCTGCTCTCCATCTTCCACGGCACCCACTTCGTGCTCGTGGACCCTGAAGGGCAGATTCGCGGCTACTACGACAGCGCCGACGACGAGGCCACCTCCCGCCTCCTCGACGACACCCGGCGCCTGGCCCGCGAAGAGCGCTGAAGGCCAGGCCGAACGGAGCGCTCCGGAGCACGTGGGGCCTCCGCGACACGGATCATCCTCTCATCCACCGAGACGCTGAGAGGGCCGCCGGCCTGCGGATCCGCCCGCACCACCGAGACGCCGAGAGCGCCGCCGGGCGGCTCCACCCGCACCACCGAGACGCTGAGCGCACCTCCAGCCCGCGGATTCGCCCGCAGCATTCGCGGCTCCGGGGCCTCGCGGCCTTGCCTTCCCGGCCGCGCGGAGTCGATGGCGGGCGGGTGATCCACCTGGGGCACCCGTGACACCGCCTGCGCTCACGGGCGAAGCACGCCAGAGGCACCCCGCAACGCCGGAGGGCCGGCCCCGCGTTTCGCGGAGGACCGGCCCTCGGGCTTGCTGCACTGTCGCGCCAGGGGCGCGGGAACTCACTCCACGAAGCGGGCGTGGTTCTGGGCGATGATGTTCTGGAAGTTCTCGAGGCCAATCGGGTTGTTGGTGAACGCGCCAACCTTGTCCGCGCCCTTCTTGACGGCCTCGGCAATCTTGGTGATGTCCTCCAGCTTGGGGGCCAGCTTCGACAGGAAGCCGATGCCGCCCAGGGGACCCTCGCCCAGCAGGGACGTCGCGCCCTGCTTCAGCAGGTTCTCGGCGATGGGGCCGAGGAACTTGCCCAGGAAGGGGAGCTTGCCGACCTTCTCGCCCACGAACTTGGCAATCGGGGCAACCACCTCGCTCACCGGCTTCTTCAGGAACTCCATCGCCTTGCCAGCGATGTTGGCGATGCCGCCAGCGACCTTGCTGACCGTCTGCGCGACCTTGCCAACCGTATCGGTGACCTTGCTGATGATCTTGCCAATGCCGCCCATGGTAGTACCCCTGGAATTCTTGGAAGTTTGAGGGAGATTTTTGCCGGAGTTGAAGCTCGAAAGGATTCTCGGGGAGCCAGCCGAATTGTTTCCTCGTGATTTTCCGGCTGAATTTCACTTCCGGCCCAGCCCCCCTCGGTACCTCGTTACGCGCGGTTACCGCCGCTCCCGCCGCGCTTGAGCTGATCCTGCAGGGCCTTCTGGGCCTCGGCGTCCTGCGGACCCGTGGGGGCCTGGCCCTGGGGCGCCGTCAGCGAGGGCTTCCCGGCGGCGGACTTGTCCTGGGTGAACTTGGACGCCTCGAAGTCCGGAGGAGAGCCGGGGAGCTCGCCCTTCATGCCCTTGATGAGGATGTTGGCGGCCTCCTCGGCGGACAGGGGGTTGAAGCCGTTCTTCTTCAGCTCCTCGTCCGAGATGACGGCAATCTCGGGCTCCTTGTCCTTGTCCTGCGCGTACTTGAGGACCAGCTCCACGTAGTCCTCCAGCTTCATGCTCACGGCCGCGGCGATCTTCTTGGTCTCCGGGTCCTTGAGCAGCTCCGCACGAACCACCTCGACGGGCCGCTTGAGGCCCCGCTTCGGCTTGTTGGCGTTCTCCTGCGTCATGTCTTGCTCCGGGAAGAGAATGGCTGTGCCCCGACTGTAGCCCAGTTTTCCCGGTTCACACATTCTCCCCCGGGGCCGCGGAGAGGGCGCGCTGATACGCCTCCAAATCCCAAGGAGAGAAGAGGACCACCGTCACCTTCTCGAGCTGGGGCAGCCGCGCGAAGGCCGCGCGGATTTCGCGCACCGCGATGGGCGCGGCCCTGTCGATGGGGAAGCCGAAGCGTCCGGTGGAGATGGAAGGGAAGGCCACCGAGCGCAGGCCGTGGGCCTGCACCTGGGCGAAGACGCTCTTGTAGCAGCGCGCCAGCGTCGCTTCCTCGGAGTGGGTGCCGCCCTGCCAGACGGGGCCCACGGTGTGGATGACGTGGCGCGCGGGGAGCCGGTAGCCCTTCGTCAGCTTCGCCTGGCCCGTGGGACAGCCTCCGAGCAACCGGCATTCGGCCAGCAGCTCCGGGCCCGCGGCGCGGTGGATGGCGCCGTCCACGCCGCCACCGCCCAGCAGCGAGCTGTTGGCGGCGTTGACGATGGCGTCGGCAGCGACCTTCGTGAGGTCTCCCTGGATGAGCTCCAGCTTCACGTGTCCTCCTCGGGTGGCGGTGCGGCTGCGGCTGGGACGGTACGCCGTGGCGCGGGCTGACGGGGAGAGCCTGCTGGCGGGCGGCGCCGCTTCACGCGCGGTCCCAGGTGACTACCTTTGACGGCATCCGCGGAACACTCCCCCGTACGAGAGGTGCCACATGACGACGGCCAGGCATGGACTGGTGGACAGGATGAAGCGGGTGGCCTTCCGGGCCGGCACCCGGGGCGCGCTGGCGCTGGTGGAGACCGCCGTCGTGACGGTCCGCACCGTGGACGCGCTCCAGTCGAAGCTCGAGAGTGTCCGCGGGCTCGGGCGCCGCGTCGCGAAGGCCCGCGACTCCGTGACGGGCGCGCGCGGCGAGACGCTCTTCACGGCGGTGCGTGAGCAGGTGGCCTCCGCCGCCGCCAGTGTGGGGGCGGCCGTCACCGGTGAGCACGCTCCTTCCCCGGACCGGGCACCGAGCGACCAGCCACGCACCCGGCCCCCTCGCGCTCGCGCCGGAGCCACGGGCGCAGCGGCCCGGGCCACGAGCCCGAGGGAGACGCGGCCTCCGGGCTCGCGAAGCGGACGTGGCACGAGCGTCCGCGAAGCCGGGGCCGCGGGCGCCCGGAATGTGCGTGGCGCAGGTCCTCAGGAAGCCGGGGCCGCGGGCGCCCGGAGCGGACGTGGCACGAGCGCCGAAGGCACACGGACCTCGGGCCTTCACAGCGGGCGGGCGGTGAGCGCCACGGCCTCCAGAGCCCTGAGCGGCACCACGCCCTCCGCCGCCGAGCTGCGGCGCGCGGCCGTCACACCTCGGGGCGCCATCGAGAGCGCCCGGCCCTTGAAGACAGCGGCGACCCGCCGGAAGGCTCCGGCCCGTGAAGCCTCCAGTGAGGGAGTGGAGACCGCGAGCCGGGAGACAGGACGCAAGAGCCTGCCGACGCAAGCCGCGGCGAAGCGGAGCGCCGCGAGGAAGCGCCCACCGCTCAAGGTGAAGCGCGGCCAGAAGCACCGGCACTGAAGCCGGCGGCCGCCACGTGCGGAGGACGGAAGTCTCGCGGCCGGGCCCACCCGAGGTGCGCGCCGTGCTTCCTCCCGAGCGTCCCATGTCCCGGCGCCGCCCGTGGAGCAGGCCGGCGCCGTCGCTTCCAGTGCCTCAGCGGACCGCGTTCCTCGGTGCCGCCTTGCGCGAGGCCGAGGCGACCGCCTTCCGCTTGGGCGCGATGCGAGTCACCGAGCCGGGCTTGCGCGGGTCGAACAGCGCGCGGGCCTTCTCTTCGGCGGCCTTCGCGGCGGCGGCCCTGGCCGCGAGCTGCTCGGCCTGCGCCGCCCAGCGCCGCTTCAGCAGCTCCCGCAGCCCGTCCTTCTGCAGGTCCACCTGCGCCTGATGCAGGCGGTAGTGCAGGTCCTCGCGCAGCGTGCCGCGCGCCAGCGCCGCATCCGCCGCGCCGGACAAGCCCACCACCAGCTTGGGGCGCTCCTCCTGCATCTGCAGGCAGCGCAGCAGGACGAACTGCGCCTCGCGCCCCAGCTTCGCCACATCGGCGATGAACACCACGCCGTTGGGTTGCCTCAGCGCGGTGGGCAGGTCCGCCGCCTGTTTCACCTCCACCAACTCCACGTCGAAGTTGCGTGCAGCCTCCTGGGCCCAGGAGCGGCGTTCCTCCTCCGTGCCGCCATGGATGAGCAGCGACGAGCGATTGCTGACCAGTTCCTCTTCACGATAACCGCGCGGTGTCACCGGATGACCCCCTGCTGTCTGGAAAATCGTGGCTGCAGGAGTCTACCGCCCTACCGGGTCACTCTTTCAACGGCCCATTGTCCTATCGGGCCATCAGCAGGAGACCCACCTGAAAGCCCTTTCACGTGGGCCCAGGTGCGCCCACCTTGGATGGCGCCCGTCTTCCCTCTACGCGGTGGGCACCACCATGACGGGCCGGCGGCAGCGCGCCACCAGCTCGCGCGCCACCGCGCCCTTGAGGGCATCCGGCTCGCGCGAGGGCCCGTGCGAGGTGGCCACGCACACCAGGTCCACCCCTTCGCGCTCGGTGGCCTGGCAGATGGCCTGCGTCACGTCGTCGCCGGTGACGCCCTCCACGCTCCAGCGCAGCGCCTGCGCGCCCTCGTCGCGAGGCACGAGGCCCCACAGCCGCTGCAGCACCTGCACCTTGTCGCGCGGAGGCTCGGGCAGCACGCCGTAGTGGTCCTGGAAGCCCACGTCGCCCACCCGCCGCCGGTGCACGTGCAGCAGGTGGACGCGGCCGCCGGGCCCCACCAGCGTGCGCGCCTGGGAGATGGCGCGCGTGCTGGCCTCGGAGAAGTCCACCGGCACCAGCACGCTGCGCGGAGGCGTGGCCCTGCGCGGCTCCCGCACGCTGGAGGGCACGCACGCCACGGCCTGCTCCGCGCGCCGCAGCACGCCCGCCGACACCGAGCCGTGCCACAGCCGGCTCACCGTGCCTCGGGGATGCATGCCCACCACCACCAGGTCCACGCCGCGCCCGTGCGCCACGTGCAGCAGGTGGTCCGCGGGCCGCCCATAGCCCGGCTCCAGCACCACCTCCACGCCACCCTCTCCCTCCAGCGTCCCCACCAGCCCGTGCAGCTCCCGGTGCAGCACGCGCTCCACCGCCGGGTCCAGCGCCTCCATGCTGCGCACGGACGGATCCAGCACCTCCACGTGCACGGGCGTGTGGATGCCCAGCCGCTCGCGCTCCTCCAGCGGCGAGCACACGTAGGTGGCCAGCACGTCGCACGGGCCCACCCGGCGCAGCTCGCGCAGGAACGTCACCGCGGACTCGGAGGTGGACGAGCACGGGTCCACCGCCGCCAGGACCTGGAGCCGCCTGCGGCCCCGGGCCCAGTCCAGCAGCGCCGACTCGCGGCGCACGGACAGCACCGGGGCGCAGGCGTGCCGCGCCAGCCGCTCGGGCACGGAGGCGCGCCGCCAGGACGAGGTGCGCCACCCCTGCGCCGCCACCACCACCCAGCGTGCGCGCCGGCACTCCTCGTCGCTCAGCACCTCCTCCGCCGAGGCGCTCGTGAGCAGACGGGAGCGCGCGCTCCCCGAGGGCCCGCCCAGCCGCGTGCTCTCGGCATCCAGGCGCTTCTGGAAGGCGGTGCGGGCATCCGGCCCCTCGTCGAGGGGGGCCTCTCCATCCATGACACCGAGCAGCAGCAGGGGCTCACCCAGCCGCCCCGCCAGCGCCGCCGCCACGTTCGCTGCGTCCTGCGACTCCGGGGAGAGGTTCGTTGCGCAGACGATGGCCATGGCCGCCCTCCTTCAGCGGGGTTTGCACTTCACCCCGTGAGGGAACAGATGGGCATGGCGCCACCAGGCGGCGGGCCCCTCCTTCACGCTGGCCTGCTCACGGGCCTGGCACTCGTGAGCCGCCTGCCCGCTCGCGGCGCGTGCGAGTCACCGCACCGGCGGCTGGGGGTGTCCGTCCGTGTTGGTGTGGTCCTGCTCCTCGCCATTGCCGCCGCGGTCGTCGCTCTTCCCGAAGGTCGCCAGGAAGAACTGCTGGCCGTTGCTGGTGTAGCGGTAGTGCCGGCCCCACGGGTCCAGCGGCACCGAGGACAGGTACTTCGGCACCAGCAACTCCTCCAGGTCCGCCTCCTCGGGGAGCTGCCCGCCGTCCGCGCGGTAGCGCTCCAGCGCGTCCTGGAGCACCGCCAGGTCCTGGTGGATGCGCTCCGAGTGGATGGCCTTCGAGCGCGTCATCGCCCCCACGAGGATTGCCACCAGGAGGCCGAGCGCGAACACCAGCGCCACCCAGAGGATGGGGGAGCGGCGGGACGGCGGAGGTTGGGCATCGGCGGGGGTGCTCATGAGCGCCCTTATAGCGCGCGATACAGCGGCACCGGCTGCTGTTTCCCCTTCAGTCGCACCGGCGGCAGGTCCTCGAAGGCCGTCTCGTTGGCATTCACCAGCTCGCGGGCGCGCTCGCCCACCAGGATTTCCCCAGGTCCGGCCAGGGCGCACAGGCGCGCGGCGACGTTCACCGCGTCGCCGATGCAGGTGTACTCGGCGCGCACGGTGCTGCCGATGTTGCCGGCCACGACCACGCCCGAGTTGATGCCGATGCCCAGCTCCAGCACCAGCGGCCGGCCCTCGCGCCCGTTGGCGGCCCACTCCGCCTCGGCTTCGATGCGCAGGTCCGCCATGGCGTCCATCATCATCTTCGCGCACTGGAGCGCGCGCAGCGCGTCGTCCGTGCGGGCCACCGGCGCGCCGAAGACGGCCATGAGCCCGTCGCCGAGGAACTTGTCCAGCGTGCCGCCGCAGGTGAACACCGCGTCCGACAGCCGGCTGAGCACGGAGTTGAGCACCCCGACGACCTGCTCTGGCGGCAGGCTCTCCGCCAGGCCGGTGAAGTTGCGGATGTCGGCGAACAGCACCGTCACCTCGCGCTTCTCACCGGTGAGCACCACCGCGTCCGCGCTCTTGAGGATTTCGTCCACCACCGCGTCGGAGGTGTAGCGCGCGAACAGCTTGCGCATGCGCTCCGTCTCGCCGGTGCGCCGCACCACGCTCTCGATTCGCGCGGCCAGCTCGTCCATGGAGGCGGACTTGTTGACGTAGTCGTCCGCGCCGGCGCGCAGGCCGCGCACACGCTCGGCCTCGCGGTCGTTCGCGGTAAGGATGATGACGGGCACGCCGCGGCTGGGGCCCTCCTTCAGCCGGCGGCACAGCTCCACGCCGTCCAGGCCGGGCATCTCCAAATCACTGAGGACGATGGCCGGCTGCAGGCGGCTCATGCCCTCCAGGGCCTCGAACGGGTCCTGGTAGCAGAGGACCTCGTAGCCCAGGGCGACGAGCCCCTCCTGCACGAAGGCGCAGGCCAGCGGGCTGTCGTCCACCACCACCACCCGGCGGCGGCCGTCGATGAAGGGGCGCGGGGCCTCCTGGCGGCCGGCGATGCGGTTCTGCAGGCCGAGCCCCTCGTAGATCTGCTTGTAGGTGCAGTGGCCCAGCTCCACGAGGATTTCGCCCAGCTTGCGGCCGTCGCGGCGCTGGCGGGCGAGCGCCTCCTCGAGCTGCGCGAGCGTCACGTACTTCAGCCCCACGAGCAGCTCCCCCAGCGCGGGCTGGAGGGGGCTCTTGTCCTGGTGCAGGCCGAGCGCCTCGCCCAGGGCGTCCTGAATCTGCTCCCGCGTGACGTAGCCCAGGGAGATGAGGGCCTCGCCCACGCGCTGGCCGGTGAGGGCCTGGAGGGCGAGGGCCTCCTGCACCTGGCTGGGAGTGACGATTCCCAGCTTGAGCAGCAGATCACCGAAGAGGGGGCTCGAAGCACTCATGGACGGGAAGCGTACTCCAGGGTGCGGGGAGGAGGCAGGGGGGCACCTCCGCCGGAGGCGGAGCGCTGTTCAGCGGACCGGGGCCCTCGGGCGCCGGGGCCGGGTGCCGGGGGGTGGCGGGAGGAGGAACTCCACGCGGCGGTTGGCCTCGCGGCCCTGGGAGGTCTCGTTCGACTCGATGGGCTGGTCGGGTCCGAAGCCCCGGGCCTCCAGGCGCTCCGGGGGTACGCCCTGCCCCAGCAGGTACTCGCGCACGACGTCCGCGCGGGACTGGGTGAGGGTGCGGTTGGCGTTCGGGTCGCCGCGGTTGTCGGTGTGGCTCGCCACGGTGACGCGGTCGAGCTCGGGGTGGGCGAGGAGCACGCGGGCCACGTTGTCGAGCAGCGGGAGCGAGCGCTTCTGGAGGGTGGCGGTGCCGACGTCGAAGGCGATGCGGTCCAGCAGCTCCAGCCGGTCGTGGCGGATGATGACGAGCTGCCGGGGCTGGGGCGCGCAGCCCTGGTTGTCGGGGATGCCTCGCTCGCGGGGGCAGTTGTCGCGGTGGTCGGCCACGGAGTCTCCGTCCCGGTCGCGCTCGGGGCAGCCGCGCAGGGAGGCGAAGCCCTCCTCCTGGGGACAGGCATCGACGGCGTCCGGGACGCCATCGCTGTCGGCGTCCTTCTCGGGGCAGCCCTCGCGGGCAGCAGGACCGGCCTCTTCCGGACACTTGTCGGCCGCGCCCTCCACGCCGTCCCGGTCCAGGTCCTGCACGGGGCAGCCCTTGCGCTCCAGCACGCCGGCCACGCGCGGGCAGTCATCGCTCGCGTCCTCCACGCTGTCGTCGTCCACGTCGCGTGCGGGGCAGCCCGCGCGGTGTGTGGGGCCGGCGCGGCGAGGGCACGCGTCGGCGGAGTCGTCCACGCCGTCGCCGTCCGTGTCCTTCGGCGGGCAGCCACGCGTGTCGGCGGGGCCGCGAGCGTCGGGACAGGCGTCGTCGGCGTTGAGGACGCCGTCCCGGTCATCGTCGTGCGTGGGCCGGTTCTCGGGAGCGTGGCGACATCCGAGCGGGAGTGTCCCCAGCACGGCGGCGAGCAGGGCCAGGCGGAGGAAGGCGTGCGTCATGGCGGAAGCAACAGAGCGCAGCGGGCTCGGGCTGTCCAGGAGGTGTACGGTGGCGAGCGCGCGGCGCACACGCGGTGTCAGCGCATCTGGACTTCGCGGAACACGACGCCGTCGAGTCCCAGGCGCTTCACGGCGTCGACGAAGCGCTCGGTGGCGATGATGAGCGAGGACCAGCCGGCGAGACGGAACAGGTCCACCTCGCCAGGCAGCGTAGCGGCGTCGAGGATGGGCGGGTCCGGGAGGCTGTAGTTCTTCGAGCCACAGCGCTCGCACGTCTTCGCATCGGCGGGCAGGCAGTCACGGTGGAGCTCGCCGCGAATCTCCAGCTGCGGCTCCAGCAACTCCGGTGGGCTCTTACCCCGGAAGCGCAGTTCCGTGGGGCAGCCTCGCAGCCCCCGGACGCCCGCTTCCTGCAGTTGCGCCAAGGCTTCGCGACGTATCTCGAGATGACCGGGGTCATGCATGAAGAGGGGTCCGAAGCTTCCCGAGGCGCGTCCAACCATCGGCCCCAGGGCCGTTCCCGGTCCCAGCACCGCTCCTGGCGGAAGCTGCGGGAGTACCTGCTCGCGCAAGCGCAGATACACTTCGAGTGGCCGGGGAGATGGGTCCTCGAACTCCCGCAGATTCGGGAGCCCGGTCAGGTCCACGCACGGGTACCGGAACGTATCGGTTCCAAAAACCCCGGGGCCACAACCGGGACAGTCGAGCACCGGTGGCAGGTACCATTTGTAGATTCCGCTCAGGTTGCCAGAGTGAGGCGCCGACGGGTCACGTCGTGCTCGGTAGAACTTCACTTTCGTCTCTCCCCTTGGACCAAGAACTTCACTGGAGCCGCCGGAAGTAGGGCTGTACGGGCCCACTCAGCTCGAAGCGAAAGATGAGCACCCCAACGTGTTGGTAGATTTCCTCACGAGGCACGGTCCTGTAGCGGTTGGCATCCTTGAACTCCCGCCAGGCCTCGTTCCATAGACCGCCCATGGGTCCTCCAGAATGGATGCGTCGGTGGACATGCTCCGGAATGAGCATGGTGTAGTCGTGGATGTTGATGCCACGGCTCTTGAACCACAGGGCCAGGTCCTCCGCCTGAGGGAAGAGGTGGTGCTTCTGCATGCGCGGCGCCGGCAGTGCAAGGGGCGGTCGCGGAGGCAGGGGACGCGGCTGGGACGCCGCGTACCATTGGAACGTCATCACTGGCTCGGCGCCACTGCGCAGCCAGGGCGACTATCGCCTCACACGTCCGGGCCGCACAGGCCCCATGGGAGGAAGAGGCCTCGCGAACTGCACCCGCTCCACCTCGAAGCGGGATGAGTCCTCGACCAGCACGTCCTCACAGCGGAAGAAGCCGCACAGCGCCTCCTCGCATGCGAGCGTCACGCACGAGTCCAGCTCCGGCGCTTCACAACCGGCGGCAGGCGCTGCCTCCTCCCACGCGCGAAGGACCGGATGCGAAGGAGCGCAAGCGGTGAGCAGGCATGAAGCAACGAGCAGCCACCAGGAACCGCGAGTCTTCTGCATGCTCCGCACCTGTTCCGGTGAATGCCTTCGCCCGCTCCTCGATGCCGACGTACACCGTCAGCGCATGCGCGTGGAGACAAATAGCCCTTGAAGTACAGAGCGACGCCTCAGTCGAGCAGGAACGTGTAGGAGTACTTCATCTCCGTGGAGACGGGCTCACCGGCCTTGAGGGCGGGACGGAAGCGGAAGCGGAGGATGGCGTTGCGCGCCGCCTCGTTGAGGCCATGGCCGGGCCCATTGAGCACCTTGGCGGCCACCACCTTCCCGTCCAGGTCCACGGTGATGGACAGCGTCACCGTGCCCTCGATGCCTGCCCGGCGCGCCTCGTCCGGGTAGGGAATCTTCACCTCGTTGGCCAGCTGGGGCTCCCGGTCCACCTGGTAGATGGGCGTGTACTTCGGCGCGCTGTACGCCTTCACCTCCTGGGGCGCCTTCGCCTTGTCCGCCGTGCGGCCATAGAGCGTGTTGCCCACCGGCGCCGCGAAGCTGCCCGCGCTGGTGGTGGAGGACATCGTCATGCCCACCACCAGTGGCGCCGGCTTCGCGGCCGGCGGAGGCGTCTCATTGGGCGGAGGTGGCGCGTCCACCGGCGGAGGCGGCAGCGGCTTGGGCGCCTCGGCCACCTTGATGGGAGGAGGCTTCACGCGCACCTTGGGCGGCGGAGGCGGCTCGGGCTTCGGCTCCTCCACCACGGGCGGCGGCGGAGGCGGCTTCCGCACCTCCACCATGACGAGCTCCACCGGTCGCTGCACCGTGGGTCGCTCCGCGGGTCGCAGGTGCAGCATCGCCAGTCCCAGCCCGTGCAGCGTGAGCGAGCCGACCACGAAGCCCACCAGCAGCCCGTTGCCACCGCGCCTGGGCGGCTCCCACGCCCTGTCGTCGAGCACCATCTCACTCATGGGTTCGCGTCAGCCCCGCGGCGCGGTGGGCGCGACGTCCTTTTCGATATTGAGGGCGAACTTCGCGATGCCCTGGCCCTTCACCACGTCGATGAGCTTCATGACGCGGCCGTAGGGAATGGACTGGTCGGCGCTGATGATGGCGCGGGTGTCCTTGTCCTTGGCCACCTGCTCGGCGACCTTCGCGGACAGCTCCGCCTCGCTCAGTTCGGTGCCGTCGAAGAAGAGCTTGCCGTCCTTGTCGAGCACCACGTTGACCAGGCCCTGCACGGTTTCGCCCCCGTTGGCGGCGCGGGGCAGGTCCACCTCCACCGTCTCGCGGACGATGAAGTTGGCGGTCACCATGAAGATGATGAGCAGCACCAGCACGATGTCCACCAGCGGCGTGACGTTGATACCGGTGATTTCCTCTTCGTTGTCCTGCGCGCTACCGGCCATGACTAACGAGCCTCCGCGCGCAGGCTGCCCACGAGCGCATGGCCCAGCGCATTGGCGCGGCTGGTGAGCGTCTTGAGCTGGCGGTTGAAGATGTTGAAGGCCACCACCGCCGGAATCGCCACCGCGAGGCCCACGGCCGTGGCCACCAGCGCCTCGGAGATGCCGGCCATGACCGTCTGTTGAATCGCCGCGCCCTTGCCGCCCATCTTCCCCAGGTCGTTGAAGGCCTTGATGATGCCGAGCACCGTGCCGAACAGGCCGATGAACGGAGCGTTGTTGCCCAGGGTGCCGAGGAACGACAGGAAGCGCTCGTACTGCGGACGCTCGCGCGCCATGGTGGAGGCAATCACCTGCTCCACGGTGTCCGCGCCCTGCGGGGTGGATGCCAGCGCCTCGCGCACGACGGCGGCTTCCATGCCGCTCCTGCCTTCCACCGCCTTGCGGGCCGCGTCGAAGTCGCCGCGCGCCAGGCGCACCGCGAGCCCTTCCGAGTCCGGCAGCCGGTTGCGGGCGAAGTACACCGTCCGCTCCAGCATGATGGCGATGGAGAGCACCGAGAGGACGACGAGAATCCACAGCACCCACTCGGCGGAGGTGAGCGTCACGCCGAGCAGCTTGCTGCTCAACCACCCCAGGCCTTCCGCGCCCGGGGCCATCTGTCCGAGCACAAAGACTGACGACTGCATCATGAGAACCCCATCCCTTCGAAATCCGCTTCAGTGAAGACCACGTGAGGAAGAAGACCCGTCCGCGCCGCTTCAGCGCACCTCGACGGTGCGCACGAGCCAGTCGGTGCCACCGCGCCCGTCTCGCGCCACCACGTAGAGCGTGACCTGCTGGGGCGTGGCGGGCGTGGTGTACTCGGTGCCGGGCTCACCGGGCTCGCCCTCGGCGGGCAGCACCGAGCGGAAGAACTCCACCTCGCCCGTGCCCGTCGCATGCCAGGCAAAGGAGACCGCCTCCGTCACCTCGCCCTGCGGGCCCGGGTAGCGCTCCTGGCTGTCCTCGGCGAGCACCGGCGTGAGCGCCACCTCCGTGCCCACGGGCAGCGGGCCCACGAGGGACTCGCCCTGATAGAGCACGTCGGTCACCCGGGGATTCTGGTTGGGCGCATCGGTGAGTCGCGCGGTCAGCCGCCGCAGCCCCCGCTCGCCGCCCTCGGGTGTGCCGCTGCCATCACTCACCTCGTACCCCACGTAGAACGGCACCCCCGCCTCCAGGCGTGAGCGCACCGCCGGGTCGCTCACGTCCGTCCCGCCGAGCATCTGCTCCAGCAGCGCCTCCACCTCGGGCGCATCCGGCGAGAGCACTCCGCCAGCCAGCTCCACCCCATCCCGGCCCGGGCACTGGAAGTCCGCCGCGTACACATTGCCCGGACGGCACAGCGCGAAGGTCACCGTGAGCGGCCGCGCATCCGGCGCCACCGCGAGCGCCTCCAACCCCAGCGACTGCGGCGCACCGCCCTCCGGAGGCAGCACCCACTCCGCGGGCGTGGCCCGCACCGCGAGCACCCGCACCCGCGTCACCTGGCTCTGCTTCTCCAGGTCGTTGTCACACCCGGAAGCCACCAACCCCACCGCCAGCACGGCGGCACGAGCCCACGAGAACTCCTGGAGCACGCCCATGACTAGAAGCTCCCCTTGACGCCCAGCACGGGCAGGATGGGCAGCCCGCGGAAGTACTCCCGCTGGCTGTAGTTGTAGCTGTAGGTGACGCCCTCGAAGGCCGCGCGGTTGTACGCGTTGGTCAGGTCGAGGAAGAGGTTGAGGCTCCACCGCTCGTAGACCCACGTCTTGTCCACGCGCACGTCGAGCTGGTGGAACGCCGGCAGCCGCTCGCTGTTGGTGGCGCCGAAGAAGGGCACGTAGATGTCGGCCACGTCATC
Organism: Pyxidicoccus xibeiensis; assembly: GCF_024198175.1. Classification (NCBI taxonomy): domain Bacteria; kingdom Pseudomonadati; phylum Myxococcota; class Myxococcia; order Myxococcales; family Myxococcaceae; genus Pyxidicoccus; species Pyxidicoccus xibeiensis. The sequence continues at coordinate 1,926,837 of NZ_JAJVKV010000001.1, read as the reverse complement.
GCGCACCGAGCCCACCACGGGCGTCGTCGGGTTGCCCGACGCGTAGCGGAAGCGCGCCCCCACCTCCCAGCCGCCCGGCAGCTTGTACGAGCCCACCAGCGTCAGCACGTGCGTCTGGTCGTTGTCGAACAACCGTGACGCCGCGCCGGGCCGGTCCACGCGCTCCGAGCGGCTCACCGTGTACGCCAGCCACCCGAACAGCCTGTCCGTCAGCGCGCGCCGCACCAGCAACTCCGCGCCGTACACGTTGCCGCGCCCGTCGTTGTTGAGCCGCTCGGGCACCGGCTGCCCGCCCCGCTCCACCGTGCGGCTGGAGCCGACGACGAGCTGGCTGAGCCGGTTGTAGAAGCCCTCCGCCGACACGAACCACTCCTGCGACGGCTTCCACTCCGCGCCCAGGCTCGTCTGCAGGCTGCGCTCGGCGAGCAGCTCCGGGTTGCCCAGCTCGCGAGTGGGCTCTCCGCGCGTGGGGAACACGTGGTACAGGCCCGCGCCGCCCTTGAGGGCCCACTGCTCGCTGAGCGTGTAGCGCGCGGCCAGTCGCGGACTCAGCACCCGGCGCGGGTCCTCCTGGTCCGAGTACACGTACGACTCCGAGCGCAGCCCTGGCACCAGCAGCAACTGCGGCACCGGCTTCAGCCGCGCCTCCACCCAGGTGGCCGGGTAGTACTGGAGCGCGCGCTTGCTCTCCACGCGCGTGCGCGTCTGCACTGCGTCGGGCAGCTCGGGCTGGCCCTCGCGGGACGGCGTGGTGGACGACTCGGAGGACAGCCGCGCGCGCTGGGCGGAGATGTCCAGGCCGCCCGCCAGCGTCACCGCGTCGGACAGCGGGTACTCGGCGGTGGTGCGCAGCGTCCCCTCGCGGTAGCGCAGGTCGATGCCACCGGGCCCTGGCGGGTTCACCAGGACGATGCCCCAGCCGTACATGCCAATCGTGTCCAGGCGGAGCTTGTCGCCCCGGTAGCGGTGGCGCAGCCGCAGCTGGGTGAAGCCGGTGCGCAGCTTGAACTCGCCAGAGGCAGCCGGGTCGTCATCGTCCGGCCGCTCGGAGACGAGCCCCAGCTGGTCATCCGAGGTGAGCGTGAGGAAGTCCACCGTGTGCCGGGACGACACGCGCCACTCCACGCGGGCCTGCGCGTCGTAGTAGCGGGGCGCCACGCGGAAGCCGTCCGTGACCTCCTCGGGCGCCAGCCCCAGCACCGCGTCCACGTAGCTGCGCCGGCCCGCCACCGCCACGCTCACGTCCTTCGACACCGGCAGCTCCAGCACCGCGTTCGCCTCGATGAGGCTCACCGACGCGGTACCGCCGAAGCGGTCGTCGCGAGGCGCGCGGCTCTTCACGTCGATGACGCCGCCAATCGCATTGCCGTACGCGGCCGGGAAGTTGCCGGGCAGGTAGTCCAGCGACTCCAGCAGGTCGGAGTTGTAGACGCTGTTGAGGCCACCGAAGTGATACAGCAGGGGGATGCGCACCCCGTCCAGGTAGACGCCGGACTGCTGCGGGCCCGTGCCGCGGATGATGATGTCGCCGCCGTTGAAGGCCGGGCGCGCGACGCCGGGCAGGTTCTGCACCACCTTCAGCGTGTCGCCCTGGGTGCCGGGCACGCGCTGCACCTCGGCCACCTGCAGCGTGGTGCGCGTCACCTCCTTGCGCTCGCGCTCGCTGCGCACCACCGTCTCGAAGGGGCTGAAGATGCGCTTGCGGACGTAGTACGTGGCGCGAGTCTCCTGTCCCTCCGCCACCGTCTCCTTCGTCTCGAAGCGCTGGTAGCCGGTGAGCACCACCACCACCTCGTGAGTCCCCGGCGGCACCCCGCGCAGCGAGAAGCGCCCTTCCGCGTCCGTCACCGCCGACAGCCCCAGCGCGGGCAGCGCCACGTCCGCGCCCTCCAGCGGCCTGCGGGTGCCCCGCTCCAGCGCCTGTCCGCTGAAGTTGACCGGCGCCTGCGCAACGCCTCCGTCCGACGGCGCCTCGGCCGGGGGCGCCTCGCGCCAGACGAACTGGTACGCATAGTTGATGCGCACCGGGGCGGGCACGCCGTCCACCTCGGCCGGCTCGAACTCGAACTGGCGCACCGCCGCGACGGCGGCCTCGTCGAAGCCGTGCCCCGCGGGCTCCAGCACCTGGACGTCCGTGACGGTGCCGGTGTCGGAGATGTCCACCTGGAGGACCACCGTCCCGGACAGCTGCTGCTGGAGCGCCTCGGGGGGATAGGGGGCCTCCACCTGGCGCTTCAGCGCCGGGGGCCGGGTGAGCACGCCGGTGCCCGCGTCGGAGGTGCCCGCGTCCGCGTCCGCCGCCAGGGCCCCCGCCGGTGCGAGCCACAGCGCCAGCAGGGCCAGGAGCACGCCCCTCCCCAGGAACCCGGGACTCGAGCGCCATTCTCCAACCCGGGTGATTGCATCTATCAAGGTGTGCCTCCAGGCCGCTTCCGCCCGTTCGAAGGCACAGGACGGCCAGGAGGAAATTACGTTACCGGGATTCGCACGCCGGCTCGGATATCCTCATCCAACCGGTTCCAGATACAAACCCGACACTCGAAAGCCTAGGTGCGGGTGCGCCGCACCGGCCGTGCGCCCTGCTTCTTCACAGCGAGCGGCTTCGCGGGCCGGGCCCCCTGCACGGCATGGGACCGCAGGAACCACTCCAGGTGGTCGTCGAGGAACCCCGCCAGCCCGAGCGGGCGGCACCGCGCCCCCTCCAACCCGTGCTGGTGGAGCAGGGCGAACATGAAGGGCGACACCAGCTGCAGGGCCGCGTGGCGGACGTCGCAGGGGGCCAGCTCGCCCTTCGCCACGTGCAGGGCGATGCGCGCCTCCGCGGACTGGAGGGTCGGGTCCAGCACCTGGTTGAGGTAGGACGCGCCCACACTCGGGTCCAGGAGGCCGGCCGTCAGCCCCAGGGTGTGCATGGGGCCGAGGCCGCGGGACCAGCCCTCCTGGAAGTACTCCAGGAACCAGCGCAGCGAGGCGCGAGCGTCCCCTTTGTCGGCGGTGGCGCCCTCGGCGATGAAGCGCTCCCCCACCTCGCGCAGGGCGGCGAAGACGGCCTGGAGCAGCTCCTCGCGCGTCTTGAAGTAGTGCCGCAGCGTCGCGGGGTTGAGCCCGGCGCTGGCCGCCAGCTCCCGGAAGCTGGCCGTCGCGCCTCCTGGGCTCAGCAGCCGCCGCTGCAGCGCGCGCAGGATGGAGCGCCGGGTCTCCTCATGGTCCTGGTTGCGGCTCCCCTTGGGCCTCGGCATCGGCTCCCACTTAACGACACCCGGGCCCGCCGGCAACGAGGTTTCTTCAATCCCTGGGTGAAGATATCCGGCCGCCCCCGAGCGGCAGCTCCACGGTGAAGGTGGAGCCCGCCCCCGGCTGGCTCTCCACGCGGATGGAGCCGCCGTGGGCCTCGACGATGCGCTTGGTAATCCAGAGCCCCAGCCCCAGCCCCTTGAAGTGCTGCACCGAGGCCGAGCGCTCGAAGCGCTCGAAGATGCGCTCCTGGTCCTCCGGGGGCACGCCGATGCCCTCGTCCCGCACGACGAGCCGCGCCACCGGGCCCTGCGTGTCCACCGACACCATGACCGGGCGGCCCGCGCCGTACTTCGCCGCGTTGGAGAGCAGGTTCACCAGCACCTGCTCCAGCCGCAGCCGGTCCCAGTGTCCCGTCACCGGCCCGTCCAGCGACATCCGCACCTCGCTGCCCGCGCGGACCAGCTCCTCGGACATGCGCGACACCAGCTCGCGCGCCAGGGCGGACAGGTCCACCTCCTCGCACTGGAGGCTCAGGCGTCCTGCGCTGATGCGCGACACGTCCAGCAGGTCGTCGATGAGCAGCCCCAGCCGCTGGCTCGCGCGCGCGGCCTTCTCCGCCCGCTCCGCCAGGCCGCTGGCCGCCATCGCCTCCTTGGCCATGCGCGCCAGCAGGTGGATTTGAAGCTGGAGCGCGTTGAGGGGGGACTTCAGCTCGTGGCCGGCCACGGACAGCAGCTCGTCCCGTGCCCTCACGGCCTGGGTCGCCGCGCCGTACAGCCGCGCGTCTTCGATGGCCAGCGCCGCCCGGGCCGCCAGGCTCTCCAGCAGCGCGCGCTCCTCCAGCGTGTACTCGCGCCCCTGCGCCTCGCGCATCACCGCGAGCGTCCCCAGCACCCGGCCTCGAGCACCCAGCGGCGCGATGATGACGCTCTGGGGGCCGTACCGCTCCAGGAAGGAGACGCACTCCGGCAGCCGCTCGCCGTGCAGCTCCTGCGCCGTCAGGCGGGGCACGAAGAGCGTCTGCCCCGTGGCGGCCACGCGGCCCGACAGCCCCTCGCCCACCTGGGGCGGGCAGCGCCACAGCGACTCCTCCAGCACGCCGCGCGCCTGCGGGTCCGGGTGGTGGATGGACACGACCTCCAGATGCTCCCGGTCCGCCGAGAGGAGCTGCAGCACGCACGCGTCGCCGATGGCCTCGGACACCTTGCGCGCCAGCACGTCCAGCACGGTGGGCAGGTCCAGCCCCGCCTCCGCGATGAGCTGGCTGACCTGCACCAGGATGTGGAGCCGCGCGGCGCTGCGCCGGCTCTCCTCCTCCGCCACCCGGGCCTTGCGAAGCAGGCGCGCATTGTCGATGGCCAGCGCGGCGCGCCCCGCCAGCTCCTCGCCCAGCGCCAGGTCCGCGTCGTCGAAGGGCGGCTGCTCCTCGCCCCGAACGAAGGTGAGCGCTCCCAGCGTGCGCTGGCGTGCCACCAGCGGCGTCAGCAGGAGCGAGCCCACAGCCCGGGGATGCGCCGCCTCACCCGTGCTGCCCTCTCCGCTGCCGGGAGCGTGCGTCGACCCACCGGCCTGGGGCTGCTCCACGCCGGGAGCACGCCCCACCTCACCGGACCAGGCCCGCTCCGCCTCAGCTCCCGGCGCACGTACCACCTCAACCGGCCGCGCCGCCTCAGCCCCCGGCGCACGTACCACCTCAACCGGCCGCGCCGCCTCAGCCCCCGGCGCACGCCCCACCTCACCCGGCCATGCCTCCTCTACCCCCGGAGCACGCCCCACCTCACCGGACCAGGCCCGCTCCGCGCCCGCCGCGCGCGCCTTCGGCTCCTGCACGGAAGCACGCGTCATCATCCGAGAGCGCCCGGTGGCCAGCACCTCCGCCAGCAGCGTGGAGTGCGGGGCCTCGGGCGCCGCGCGCATCAGCTCCAGCGCCCCCGGCGCCAGCGCGGCGTCCGCGTGCAGCACCGCCAGCCGGCGCACCACGCCGTCCTCGAACGAGTCCACCGTGCACCCATCCGCGAAGGTGCCCAGCGCCAGCCGCGCCACGCCGGCCACCGTCTCCTCCCACTCCAGCGAGCCCGCCACCAGCGCGCTCGCATCCGCCAGCAGCCGCAGCCTCCGCCCCGCGGCCTCCGCCTGGAGCCGCGCGGTGCGCTCGCGCTCGTACAGCCGAGAGCGCTCCAGCGCCTGGCCACACTGCCGCGCCAGCCCGGTGATGGACGTCCGCTCCAGCGCGGAGAACCGCTTCGCCTCCGCGAAGCCGAAGCCTAGCGTCCCGAAGATGCGCCCCTCCACGTACAGCGGCAGCAGCACCAGCGAGCGCATCCGCCCCGACGCCACCAGCGGCGCCAGCCGCGGGTAGCGCGTGCGCACCTCGTCCGCGCTCTCCAGCCACACCGGCGCGCCCGTGCGCACCGCCTCGTAGCCCGGCAAATCCTTCCCGCCCCGAGGCAGCACGCGCATCGGCGCCACCAGCTCCTCGGGCACGCCCACCGACGCCGTCAACTCCACCGCCGTCCCGCCCGCGTCGAGCAGGTGCACCATGCCACCCACCGCGCCCACCGCGGGCAGGCCCAGCTCCAGCACCACGCGCGCCACCTCGTCACGGGTGAGCGCGCGGCCGAAGGCCTCCGTCACCGTCTGGATGCGGCTGAGCCGCTGCACCTCGGCCTGCTCCACCTCCGCGCGCGCCTGCAGCACGGACTGGCGGGTGTTCTCCACCATCCGCTCGCGCTCCAGCGCCAGCCCGGCCAGCCGCGCATAGAGGCCGAAGCGCTTGATGTCCTCGTCCGTCATCCCCCGCGCCTCGCGGAAGACCACCACCAGCACCCCGGCGGCGCCCCGGCCCGCGGAGAAGAAGATGGGCAGCGACAGGAGCGCCCCCGCGCCCAGCCGGCGCCGCGCCTCGGGCTCGTCCGCCAGCAGCGCGTCCGCTTCCAGGTCCACCGCGACATACGGCCGGGGCGTCTCGGAAGGCCCGGGCGCGCGCTCCAGCAGCCGCTGGGCGCAGATGGCCGCGGGGTCCTCGGGCACATCCGGCGTGACGAGCGTGCGCAGGCAGCCCGCGTCACCCCACCAGCAGATGAACGCACCGGGCGCGCCCAGCGTGGCGGAGGCTTGGCGCAGCAGCTCCTCCAGCACCGCCACCACGGGCGGTGCCGCCGCGAGCCGCTCCAGCGCCCGCGACATGCGGTCCACCGCGGCCACCAGGTTGCTCTCGGGCATCTTCATGCCCCACTCCCCCCGGCACGGCCCTGCTGCCCCGCGCCTCGTGCCTCAGTCTCCCACGTCCAGCGAGTCAGGGAAACCTGGGTGCCTTGGACCCTGTCCACGGGTGTCAGGGGTGCAAGGGGTACAGCGCCCGTGTCAGTGCTCGAACACCTTGAAGAAGGCGAAGAAGATTTCGAGGACGATGAGGAGGATGATGATGGCCTCGAGCGTGTGGGATCGGTCGATATCGACATCCCCCTTGAGCAGGCCATACGTCTGGGCGAGCAGCTGCTGCTTCCGGGTGACGGAGTCCTGCCACGCGGGGATGCGCATGCGGCGCACGGCGCCCTCGTAGACCTTGGCCAGGTAGAAGTCGCCGATGATCTTCAGGCTGTTCTCCACCCGCTCGATGAACTCGTTGAGGTCCACCAGCGTGGAGAGCGTCTGCCGCGTCAGGTTGCGGTAGGGGCTGCGGAAGAGGCGGACCCACCCATGGCGCTTGGCCTGCACCTCGTCATGGATGCGGGCGATGTGCGTGTCGAGCCGCTCGTCGTAGTAGCGGAACTCCAGCAGCTGCGCGTTGGCGATCTCCAGCAGGTCCGGGATGTCGCGCGAGCCGGAGGGCTCGTAGACGAAGGCGCTGTTCCAGTCGATGACGACCAGGTCATTGACGGTGTAGCTGAAGCGCGTGTGGGTGACGGACTCGGCCTCGCGGGAGGACAGCGGCACGGCGCCGTTCTCTCCCAGCAGGAGGCGGGCGATGTCGGCGCGGGCGAGCAGCTCGTCGGCGCTCGGGTTGTCGCGGATGCTCTCCGCGAAGATGACGGTGTAGCTCTCGTTCTGGTCCCACAGGTGCGGTTCCTGGAGGGCGGGAGCAATGGTGCGGCGCACGCCCTCGACGAGCTCCAGGGCCAGGTCCTCCAGGGCCTGGCTGTCATAGAGCTCGTCGGCGACGCGGGTGAGGTGCTCCAGCGAGGTGCCGGGGACGACGGGGACGCGGAGGATGATGGACGCGGCGCCGTGGTCGAACAGGCGCGCGGTGCAGTCCACGGTGACGGGCCCGTCGCGCAGGGCGAGCGGACGGCGGCCCAGCTCATACGCGAGGGGCGGGTTGGGGAGCTGGAGGTACTGACTGTTCTCGCGGGACAGCTTGAGACGGCGTGAGTCCTCGGTGAGCGCCTTGCGAGCGCGCTCGAGGTCGACTTCATCGGCGATGTCGAAGGTGCGGTAGCAGAGGACGTGGGCCTTGTCGAAGAGCAGCGGGGACGCGGCAGCCATGATGTGGGCAGCCTACCGCGCTCAGTCCTCCCAGAGGACGCGAAGTTCCAGCGCGAGCGCCTGGAAGGGTTCGGCACGGACGGTGGCATCCCCCGTCCAGGACTCGAGTCTGGTGAGTCGTGGACCTTCGAAGCGGAAGGTCTCCAGGGTGCGGGCCTCCGGGTCCACGACTCCCAGGTCGTCTCGTGACCGGCAGGGCGGCGCATCACCCGTACACGCGATGCCTCAGTCCTGCGGATTGCTTCCGGGGAAGCCCACGGGCCTGCCGGGGCCGGGGCTGTCGTCGGGCAGGTTGCCGAGGTGGTCCGGCGTGGGGGCGGGACGGTCTCCGGCCTCGCGGCGGATTTCCTGCTCGTCCTCGGGAAGCTTCGGCTCCTTCTTCGGGCGCTGGTGCTCGGCCATGACTGACTCCTTTGCCTGGAAATGAGTGGACCTGACCTCATCAAGCTAGGGAGTGCCGGAGGGACGGGCAGCGCGTCCAGCACGCCTGTCCGACAGGCAGACAGGTGGGGCCAGCGGCGTCAGGCCGGGCCTGGAGCCAGGGTGTTGCGCTCCAGCGGCCGGGAGGACCAGTGCTCCTCGATGGCCTGGACGAACTCAGGCCGGACGAGCTTCGCGCGGCACTGGAGCCAGTCACCTTCATCACGCCGCAGGTAGACGCCCTCCATGGAGCCCTGGGTGAGGAGTGAAGGTCCGAGCTGCCGCACCACCTCGTCCACCGTGAAGTGCCCCCGGGCCACCACGGGCACTCGCGCGAGCCCGAGTGTCTCCACCAGAGCGTCCCGCCGAGCCGAGGACCAGAAGCGACCTGTCTGCTTGTCGTACAGGTCGAAGGCCAGGAACCAGTCCGGCAGCGCGTCGTAACGGACGCTGTGGACGGCGAAGCACCACTCACCGAAGAGCATCAGGTGCTGTCCCAGTGCGCCGACGAGCTGCGAGCGCCGGGCCTCCAGCCAGGGCCAGAGGGGCTGGAACTGGGGCGACGCACGGGTGCCCAGGTACGAGCCACGGTTCTGTGCGCGCAGCTCGCCACCCGGCCCCACGGAGAGGCCCAGGTTGGCGCCATCCACCTTCTCCTCGATGAGCACCTCGCCGCGCAGGAACTCACGGGCTTCGGGCGGCGAGAGCACCTTGTCGTGGCGCACGGGCGCCGAGGAGAGCCAGGTGAGGTGTGGAGTATGGGGGAACTTGAAGAAGTCGTCCGCCATCACTCCCCGCCTTTGCGCTCGTGAATCTCCGCGATGTCCCCGGGGCAGAGGAAGTGGACATTCACACCACAGCGCGTCAACTCCTCCCGTAACCCCCACCACTTGCTGTCCGTGGCCTGGAGGATGGGAGGGCGCTGAGGATGCGCGCAGCTCACCGCGACGAACTTCCGGTCTGATGGGTCGAAGCCAGCGAGCGCCTCGTCACGAGGGAACTCATCGAAGTCGCGGGGGTCCTCGGGACGCTCCGTGAGCGGAACGGGGGTGCAGTGCTTCGGGTTCGCATGATTGGTCAACACCCACTTGAGGAAGCGGTCACCTACTCCCGGTTGGCCCGCTGACCGCAGGTTGTTCGTGTACTCCCTGATGATGCGCCGCTTGTCGTCGATGAGGAGGTGGCCGCCCTTCATCAGTGCGTCCAGGGTATGGACGCAGGCCAGGACACAGGCGGGGCTCGGCTCACCCTGCTTGTTGGCCGTGACGGGGACGTTGGTATCCACGACGCACGGAGCGACGGGAACGCTCATTCCTGTCCCTGCTCCATCTGGCGCTTCATCGCGGCCTCGGTCATCGCAACGAGGTCTCCCATCTCGTCGCCGAAGAAGTTCTCCGGCCAGTTGGTAATGTTGCCATCGTCATCGAGCTTCAACTCCTCGATGCGAGAGCCCTCCGGGCCTGGAGAGCAGAAGTAGAGCGCCGCGTCCTCGCGCTTCAGCCGCCCCTCGGCGATGCGCCGCTGGATGCGCCGTAGCAGGTGCTCGGAGTGGCTCTCGATGAAGAGCTGGATGCCGCGGGGCATCCCACCCTCATGAGCGTGCAGTGCGTCGATGAAGACGTCGCCGAGCTCACTCTGAGCACGCGGGTGGAGATGCAGTTCGGGCTGTTCGAAGACGAGGGTGGAGCCGGGTGCCGAGTAGAAGCACTGCACCAGGACGGGGAGCACCTGCGAAACACCGAAGCCGACGTCCGTCAGGCTCACGTCCCTGGGACTGCCCGGCGTCCTCACGAGGAGCTCATACTCCTTGCGACGCTCGGCGACGATCCGCGTCTGAAACGACTCGAGCAGCCCCATGTCCAGGAGATGTTGGGCGATGACCTCCAGGAACGGACGCGCCAGCCCATCCCTCACGTAGAGGAAGCGCTCCTGAGCCGCCAGCAAGGCTGGGACCGTACGTTCACCCTCGATTCCTACATTCTCGGGGGCTTCGCCCGACCAGGAGTAGGTGCGCCAAGGCTTCTGCCGAAGGGGGCCCAGGTACTCAATCATCTCCAGTTGCTGCTCAAGTTCGAACGCGAGTTCATCCGTCATCGCAGTGCGTCGGTGGAGCAGCTCAAATCCATAGAAGTGAACGGGTGGCGGAAGCAGGGCAGCCGTAGCATCCCGTTCGGGCGCGAAAGGAGGAGGGTCCCCACTCAGCTCATAACCCTCATCGCGCACCTTCCGCATCCCCAGTCGCCGCCAGGGTGACTCCTCTATTCTGTCCGGGCGGTGGCGCAACAGCCTGTATCGGAAGTCGAAGCTCTTCACTTCGATACGGTCTGCTGGGCCTGCGGCACGTCCAATGGATGCCTCGAATGCGAGCCCCGGTCCGATACCAGGGAGGCGCTCATGCATTGCCGTCGCCAACATTCTTTCCAGGGAATGCTTCCACTCCAGTTCGAACTGGAGCATCGCCGCCGGGTCATGGTTGAAGACCATCTCCGGCCAGACGCCCAGGTCCACGAGCGAGTCCGCATCCCCGAAGTGCAGCACGCGGCGGCGGTCACGCGACTGTGCCGTCTGCTTCAGCATCAACAGGAACTGCTGGAGGCTCGTCTTGCCCGAGCTGTTCCTGCCAAAGAACATCGTCAGCGGCGCGAGGCGGATATCACCCGTGTCCTTCCACGCCTTGAAGTTCTGGATGCGAAGCCGCGTGAGCATGGCCCCTCTTCTACCTCACTCCTCCAGCCCAAGCTCCGAGCGCAGCGAGGAGAAGTCCACCCGCTCCCCGGCTGGCAGGGCCGCCTCGTCGTGCTCCATCTCCTTGAGCAGCGTGTCCACCGCCCGGCGCCCCGCCGCGCTCCGCACCGCCTGCCTCGGAGTCTTCCCGTTCAGCGCGGGGAGCGGGCTGTCCGTCCAGCCCGCGTAGTGCTGCTGCTTGAACAATCGCAGCGCCTCCTGCACCTCGGGAGGAGCCGCCTCGCGAGGAGGAAGCGGCACACCCGCCTCCTCCAGCTTCTCCACCAGCGCCAGCGGGTCACTGTGCTCACGCGCCCTGAACCGCAGCAGCCCTGCACACGCCGCCTCCACCCGCGAGCGCAGCGCCTCCGAACGCGCCACCGAGTTCGCCTCCAACCTCAGGGATGCCGCCTCCACCACGGCCTGTCCCACCACGGTGTTCTCCCAGGAGGCGTGCATCGCGTTCCCCTCCTTCAGGAACGAATACGTCGCCGGCACACCTTCTTCCTCCACCTCCGCGCCCTCCACCCGCTCCAGCGCCGCCATCACCTGCGTCCTGTTCCCACCGTCGAACTCGAAGTGGTCCACCGTGAGCAGCAGCGGCTCACCGTCCGTGTTCACCAGGGTGAGCGGGCGTTCGGCGGCCGCCTCCTGTTCCTCCTCCCACGCCAGCTCCGCGTCCTGCCAGGCATGCACGAGCTCCAAGGTGGCCCCCGGGTCCAGCAGCTTCTCGTGCGGTACCGGCTTGCGCCCACGGACCTTCAGCCCTTGACGCGCCACCCGCACCACCTCCGCCGCCCAGGAAGGAGGGAGCGGCACCGGATACAGGCCGCAGAACACCGCCCCCCCCGCATGGTCCACGACCCGGCCCAGCACGGCATCCCGCGCCCGGAGCACCCGTGAGGCCCGCCCCTCCCGCACGAAGCGCTCGTCCCAGCGAAGCAGGTCCTTCACCACCAGCCCCTCGCCCGCGCGCACCTCGAGGACCTCCCAGATGGACACCACCACCGTCCGCTGGGCTTCCAGCCACTGCCGCTCGGCCTCCTTCAGCTTCGTGCCGCGCTCCTCCAGGAACCACTCACGCACGGGCCGGCCCCCGGCTGGCCCGTGGTGCACCGCCCAGGGAATGAAGAGCTGCAGGTCCTCGGGCCCCGCGTCGAGGTCCTGGAAGTAGGCATCCATCGCCTCGCGCAACCATCCCGCGCCCAAGCGCCGTCGGGCGAAGCGCATCAGGTCCTCCGCCAGGCGTTCGTCCCGCTGGTGGACCTCGGCCCCGGGCCCCGCCTGTCCCGAGGAGGCGCGGCCACCAGAGCAGCACTTCTTGTACTTCTGCCCGCTTCCACACGGACAGGGCTCGTTTCTTCCAGGCTGGCTCATCCGGCCTCCACATGGCCTCAGGCGTGGACTACCTGGAATGTAGGCCACGAAGCCCTGAAAGGCGCAACCCACCAGGTTGCCAATCGCGACGCAGCCACCCAGCCCCCGGGGCCCTCACGTGCGACTCCACCTGCCCGTCCGGCAGGCAGGCATCACCCGCCACCAGGCCACTCCGGATGCCCCGCCCCACGCCGGGCGTCTTCTCCGCGTTCCGCTCGCTCCGGCGGAAGCAGGCCTCTAGAGTGGCACGCCAGCACAGTGGCGGGGTGCGCCGGGCTCCGCCTCGAAAGGACGGAATCATGGTTCAGCACGTTGGGCGTCTGGGTCGACTCGCGGGCCTCACGGCGGCGGTGCTGCTGCTGGCCTGCACTCCCGCCAGCGCGAAGGAGCCCCAGGCCGACGCAGGCACCCCCGCGGGCAAGGACGCCGGCCCCTCCACCGCGGCGAAGGACAAGGACAAGCCCGCGCCGGCCCCCACCGAAGACGCCGCGAAGCCCTCCGGCGGAGGAAGCTGCACCGGCAAGGCCACCCTCTGCGCCGTCTACCCGCAGATGTGGTGCAGCAGCCAGCCCGGGTGTTCCTACTCCTACGCCCGCAACGCCTGCGGCGGCCTCGCCATGCAGTGCGAGAAGGCCACCAACCAGGCCTTCTGCCAGAAAATCAAAGGCTGCAAGTGGCAGTGAGCCACGCCGCGTAAGCCCCCGCCGTGACGCGCGAACGACTGCGCGTCATGGCGCGCGGTGACACCCCGGCCCCGCGCTCACGGCCCCTTGTGCCGCGCCGAGGGCGGCGCCAGCTCCGTGCGCACGTCCCACAGCTCCGGGAAGAAGCGCAGGTCCAACGCCTTGCGCAGGAAGCCCACGCCGGACGAGCCGCCCGTGCCCTGCTTGAAGCCGATGATGCGCATCACCGTCATCATGTGACGGTAGCGCCAGAGCTGGAACCGCTCCTCCGTGTCCACCAGCTTCTCGCACATCTCATACGCGTCCCAGTGCGCCTCGGTGTCCTCGTAGATGCGGCGGAACACCTCCACCACCTCCGGGCTCTTCTCGTACGGCTGGCGCCAGTCGCGCTGCACCCGGCTGGGCGGCACCGCGTGCCCCATGCGCGACAGGTGGCGCAGGAACTCGTCGTACAGGCCGGGCGACTCCAGCAGCCGCTCCAGCTCCGCGTGGACGGCGGGCACGTGGCGGAAGGGCGTGAGCGCCTGCGGGTCCTTGTTGCCCAGCAGGAACTCCACCGCGCGGTACTGGAAGCTCTGGAACCCCGACGCGCTGCCGAGCGTGTCCCGGAACTCCAGGTACTCGTTCGGGGTGAGCGTCTCCAGCACGCTCCACTGCTCGAAGAGCATCCGCTGGATGTGCGCCACCCGCGCGAAAATCTTGAACGACGGCTCCAGCCGGTCCGTCTGGACGTAGCGGATGCACGCCCCCAGTTCGTGGATGAGCAGCTTCATCCACAGTTCGCTCGTCTGGTGCTGGATGATGAACAGGAGCTCGTCGTGGTGGGGGGGCTGCGAGCGCGGCACCTGCGCTGACAGCAGCCGGTCGAGCTGAAGATAATCACCGTACGTCGTCCGTCCGGACAGGTCGGTGATGATTCCTGGCTCCAGGTCTCGTTTGTTCATGGGCCCGGGCATTCATGCTCCTGCCAGCCCCTGCGAGCAAGTGTCTCTCGCACGGGCATACCCCGAACCCTCTCCCACCAACGAAGCGGGAGCACGGTAGACGGGGGTGCGGTCACATCCTGCCCGGGCCGGGGCAGCGTGCCGCGAGGCTAACCTGCGTTGCCAGCCTGAGCAGCCGCTGCCAGCGCCTTGGACGCGGCGCGTCCACGGGGCAGCTTGATGTCGTCCACGCTGTCCGGGTCCGCGTAGTCCTTCCAGTCGGCGGGACGGCGGTTGGTCTTCTCCAGCATGCGCAGCTTCTGGTAGTGCGCGGCGCAGTAGCCCTTGGTCCGGCTGGGCTTGCCGCAGCCGATGATGGCGCACGCGCGCGAGCCCTCGGTGCCGCCCGCGGCCGGCTTGCGGCCCCGGCGCTTGCCACCCGCCGCCGCGGCGGGAGCAGCCATCATGGGACGGGAGGGAGGACGGCCCGGGCCCCGACGGCCCGCCTTGCCCGCGGGGAGCTGGGCGCCGAACAGGGGGCCCACCACCTCGGCCAGCGGCGCCAGCCGCTCGGCCACATTGCGAAGCGCATCCAGGTCCGCCGTGCCCGACTCCAGTCGCGAGACCACGTCGCGAAGGGGCTTCAGCTGAACCTCGATTTCATTGCGGATCATGTCCCGAAACGCTTTATCCACGGACATTCGTTGAATCCTCACCTGGGGGGGTAATGCGGGAAGCTAAGGGGATGTGATTTGTGATGCGGGGTTACCCTTACCTTCCAATTTGGGATTTGTCTAAAGGAAGTGATAAAAGTTGTGACTGAGCAACGGACCAGCCACCCTTTTGTCGCAGGTTTCACCCGTTTCCCGGCGCCATGGGCAGGCTTCCGGGGGGTATGGGCAGGCGCGTCAGCCGTCCCAGCGGAGGGATTCCAGCAGGGAATCCCGTCCGGGGACCTGTAGCGCCAGGGCGCGCGCGAGCAGCTCCTCGCGGGTCAGCGATAAATCACGCCGCAGCTCTTCCTGGTCGTGGAAGTCCAAGGCGGCTCTCAGCCGCGGGAGCAGGGCGCTCTCTTCTTCTTGGAAATGCGCTACCACCAGGTCCTCGAGCGCATAGAGGCGCGCCTGCCACTCGGGATGGCCGGGAGGGAGTTCCTCCAGTTCGTCCATCAACTCACGCATGGTGAGGTGGTCCTCGGCCTCTTGGCGGGTGCGGGCCCGCCCTTCCACCCGCAGGAGCACCGGGTACAGACAGCGCTCCTCCAGCCGGGAGTGCAGCCGCAGCAGCTCCAGCAGCTCCGTCACCCCGTCCTGGATGTCTTCCAGGTCACCGCCAGACGCCAGCCGCTCGAAGCACTCCTCCAGCTCCCGGTGCTGTTCGATGAGGATGTCGAATGGGCCAGCCATGTCCCAACGTTCGACACGGTGGGGGAGGCAGACAACCATAGCACGGCTTCATACTGGCATTAAATCATCTCAAACTAGACGCTGAGAGGCATCCTCCCGGGGCGTCGGCTTGACGACTTGCCCCGGGCCGGCAGCGGCGGGCGGCCAGCCGGCCGGCTGTACGTCGGGTCCGGGTGGGTGGCGGAGTGCGGGGGCGTCTCCATCTTTCTTCCCCGTGGAAGCCTCGCTCGCCAGCCTGCGCCGGGCCGTGTTCCGCTTCGCCGAGCGTGGCGCCGCGCTGTCCGCCCTCTACCACCGCGCGAAGCTGGTGGGCGCCGAGCACCTGCCCCTGGACGGCCCCATGCTGCTGGTGGGCAACCACGGCGTCTGGGGCTACGAGACGCCGGCCTTCTTCCACCTGCTGCACGAAGCGACGGGGCGCTACCCCCTGGGGCTCGCGGAGCGGGGCTTCTTCCGCATCCCCGTGGTGCGCACGGTGCTGCCCTGGCTGGGGGGGGTGGAGGGCACGCGGGAGAACGCGCTGGCGGCGCTGGAGGCGGGGGAGCTCGTCGTCTGCTACCCGGGAGGGGCGCGGGAGACGTTCAAGCGCAGCCAGGGCCGCTACCGGCTGCGCTGGGAGCAGGCGCTGGGCTTCGCCCGGCTCGCGGCCCGGGCGGGGGTGCCGGTGGTGCCCTTCGCGGGCTTCGGCGTGGACGACACCTTCTTCTGGCCCCCGGGCGAGGAGCGGCTGTGCCTGCGCCTGGCGCCGGGGGACAAGTACCGGATGCCGCTGGTGATGGGGCTGGGGCCGCTGCCCCTGCCCGTGCAGCTCACCTTCGCGGTGGGCGCCCCACACGAGCCGCCGCCCGCGGACGCGCCCGAGCACCGCCTGCGCGCCTTCAGGGACCATGTGGCCGCCAGCGTCCGGCGGCTGTTGGTGAGGGCCTGTCATGCTTGAGACCTCCTCGCACCTCCCCCCTCCTCCCGCCCCGGCGCCGCACCGCGTTCCGCCGCTGGTGCCGGACGTGGAGGACATCCAGTCCGGCTACGAGCACCTGCTCCACGAGGAGCGGCTGGTGCGCGGCACGCCGGTGCGGCTGTTCACCTTCCCCGACGGCCGCGTGGACGAAGCGCGCACCGTGGTGTGCCTGCCGGGGCTGGGCGCCAGCGGGCGCTCCTTCGCGCCCATGGGGCCGCTGGCGGACGAGCTGCGGCTGCTGCTGTGGACGCCGCCCTTGCGCACGCCGGCCACGCACTCGCCGCTGCAGTGGAACCTGGCCGTGCTGAACCACCTGGAGGCGCGGCTGCCGGAGCGCTTCGCGCTGGTGGGCTCGTCGTACGGCAGCCTGCTGTCCATCGCCTATACGCTGGCGCACCCGGAGCGGGTGAAGGCCCTGGTGCTGGTGTCGCCGGTGGCCAGCGTGCACCGCATCCGGCGGCTGGCCCTGACGCTGTCCACGCTGGTGCGCTCGCCCAAGCCGCTGGCGTACTTCATGGCGCCCACGGTGGCGCGGGTGCTGGGCGGCCCGCACCTGCCCCCGGAGGGCCGCGCGGAAATCGTGCGCGAGGCGCGGCGGCTGTCCTCCATGGAGCTGCTGCGCCGGCTGCGGGACGTGCTGGCGGCGGACTTCATGCCGCGGCTGCGCGAGCTTCGCGTGCCCACCCTCATCATCCAGGGTGGCAGGGACTTGCTGGTGCCCACCTACGCCGCCCGGGACGTGGCCGAGCACATCCCCGGCGCCCGCATGCAGGTGCTCCGGGCCGCCAGCCACCTGCCGTACATGAGCCATTCCCAGGACTTCAACCGCTTCGTCGGAGACTTCCTCCTCGAGCACGTGCACTGACAACGCCGCCTTCGACAGACACGCCATGACCACCGCCTCCGCCCAGCTGTCCCGCTCCGCGTTGCTGTACCTGTCCCGCCAGGCGGGCCTGAAGGACGTGGCCACGCGCCTGCGCCCGTTTCGCGAGCTGGCCTCGCGCTTCATCGCGGGGGAGACGCTGGAGGAGGCCGTGGACGCGGTGAAGGCGCTCACCGCGCGCGGGCTCCTGGCGTCTTTCGACCACCTCAACGAGGCGGTGAAGAACCCGGAGGAGACGCGCGACGAGGTGCGGGAGTACCGGCGACTGCTGGCGCGCATCGACCAGACGGGCGTGAAGGCCAATGTGTCGCTGAAGCTCACGCAGTGCGGCCTGCTGCTCGACAAGGCGCTGGCGCTGGAGAACGCGCGCGCGGTGGTGGCGGACGCGACGCAGCGCGGCTCGTTCGTGCGCGTCGACATGGAGGAGAGCGCGGTGACGCAGGCGACGCTGGACATCGTCCGCGAGCTGCACGCGGAGTTCGGCGAGCCGCACGTGGGCGCGGTGCTCCAGAGCTACCTGCGGCGCACGGAGGCGGACGCGCGCGCGCTGTGCGCGGAGCGGGTGCGCATCCGCCTGTGCAAGGGTGCGTACCTGGAGGGCCCGGACGTCGCGTACCCGGACAAGGCGGACGTGGACGCCAACTTCGTGCGCTGCATGAAGGTGCTGCTCGACAGCGGCGTGTATCACGGCATCGCCACGCATGATGAGCGCATGATTGACGCCACGCTGGAGTACGCGGCGAGGCAAGGCCTGCCACGCGGCGCGTATGAGTTCCAGATGCTCTATGGCATCCGGCGCGACTTGCAGGAGCGGCTGGTGAAGGACGGACACCCGGTGCGCATCTACGTCCCGTATGGGCGGCACTGGTACCCGTACTTCATGCGCCGGCTGGCAGAGCGGCCCGCCAACCTCTGGTTCGTCATGCGCAACCTCGTGCGCGGGTAGCGCGGGGGCGCGGAGCGGGTATCCTCCGCTCCGCCCATGACTCTCGCGAAATCGCTCGTCCTCTGTGGAGCCGTCTGGCTGGCTGCTGGCTGTGCGTCCTCCCGTCCCGCGGCCCCGTCGGAGCCGGCGCATGGCCAGCTCAGCTCGCTGAGCGTGGCGTCGCGCCCGGACGCGGAGTTCTGCGAGCACCGCGTGCCGAATGAGACGTGCACCCGGTGCAACCCGCACCTGGTGGAGAAGTTCAAGGCGGCCCGGGACTGGTGTGGCGAGCACGCCGTGCCGGAGTCTCAGTGCTACGAGTGCCACCCGGACCTGTCCTTCGAGCCGCTGCCGGTGCTGGCCGAGGGCGCTGACTTGAAGAAGCTGTCCGAGGCGGGCGAGGACGTGCCGGACCTGGGCGCGCACGCGGTGCGGGGCAAGGTGACGGTGTTCGACTTCTACGCGGACTGGTGCCCGCCGTGCCGCAAGGTGGACGCGCACATGTTCGGGCTGCTCAACGGGCGCTCGGACGTGGCGTACCGGAAGCTGAACGTCGTGTCGTGGGACACGCCGGTGGCGAAGCGGCACCTGGGCGGAGTGCCCAACCTGCCCTTCGTGGTGGTGTACGGCCGGGACGGGCGCGAGGTGGCGCGGGTGCAGGGGCTGGATTTGGGCGCGCTGGACAAGGCCATTGCCGAGGGAGGCTCGCGATGAAGTGGGTGGCGGTGGCGGCGGGGCTCCTCGCGCTGGCGGTGCCCGGACGGGCCTCCGCGTGCGCGGGTTGAAGCAATCCCAACCTCCCGGTCGGGGGGACTTCACAGCAGGGGTTGAAGTCCGGGCAGACGGCGGTGTCGCTGGCCCTGCTGGCCACGTCCGTGCGCGTGGTGCACGAGTCGTACTGTCCCGACATCGGCCCCATCTGCAGCGAGCGCGACGAGCCACCGCAGCTGCATGACCAGCGCTTCTCCCTGGGAGAGCTGCGGGCGCGGGTGGAGTACGGGCTGACGGACAGCGTCGGGCTGGAGCTGCAGCTGCCCCTCCGGCTGAGCTCCACGACGGTGCAGTTCCGGCGGCTGGACGGGACGCCGGTGACGCTCGATTACGTGAACATCCACCACCGGGACGAGACGCTGTTCGGCCTGGGCGATGCGTGGCTGCGGGCGCGGTATGCCTTCGGGCTCGGGGGCGTGGGGCTGGTGGCCCGGGCGGGGCTCACGGTGCCAGTGGGTGGCACGGTGGAGAACCCCTTCGCGCTGGGAGAGGCGGGGCAGGAGCACCAGCACGTGCAGTTCGGCACGGGGACGGTGCAGCCGCTGCTGGCGCTGGAGGCCGAGCGGCGCTGGGAGCGGTGGAGCGCGCGGGCGTGGGGCCAGGCGCAGCTGTCCTTGGCGGAGAACCGCTTCGGGTACCGGAGCGGGAGCCGCTTCGCGGTGGGAGTGTCGGGCGAGGTGAAGGTGCTGGGCGCGCTGCGGGTGAGCGCGGGCGCGAACCTGGCCAACGAGCAGCCCGAGCGGTGGGACGGGCGCGTGCAGCAGGACGGCAACCTGGGCCGCACGGACGTGCTCGTCGGCGGCGGGCTGGCGTATCCGGTGGGGAAGGTGGAGCTGGGGCTGACGGTGCGCGTGCCGGTGTATCAACACATCATCGGCCACCACGGGCAGCTCACGTACCCGGGCCTGCTGGGCCTCACGGCGGAGACGGTGTTCGGGAAGTGAGCGTCACGACTTCATGAGTCGTGCGAGCACCGTCACCGAGCCAGGCAGGCCTTGCTGGCTCATGACCTCGAGGAGCTCTGAGGGAGTTCTCGGTGGGCTCCTGAGCGCAGCGGCCTGCTCCCGCACCCCCCTGACCACGGCGCGGCCATCCAGGCTGAGGAGGTTCAGGACGAAGTCGTCTGGATGCTGGGCCTCCATGCCGTAGCGCGTGAGCACGCTCGACGGAAAGTCCTTCAGGTTGAAGGTGACGATGACCTGGGCGCCACATCGGATGGCGGCCGCGAGCACATGCCGGTCATCCGGGTCCGGGAGCCCCATGAGCCCCTCCATCAGGGAGTCGTAACCCTGGACCTCGCTATCCGGGACGGCGAGCTCCAGGAGCTGGCTGCTGCGGCCCAGCTGCTCGGGCCTGAGGTCGGGACGCTGCGTGGAGATGCTGCGGAAACACTCATCGAGAATCCGGCCGGTCCACTTCGCCTGGAAGCTGCCCGTCAGCGCCAGCCGGACGAGCAGGTCGCGAAGAGGCGCGGGAAAGAGGACACAGGCGTCGTAGACCGCGATGAAGGCCATGGCGACGGGAGCGTAGGGACTACCTCTGACGTCTCCCCGGCAGGCCACAACCCGAATCATGCGCCAGGTTGCGTTTGCTTCGATTGTTGCGGATATTGCGTCTGGGCGGGCCCGGCGGAGTCCCGCGCAGGAGGAGTGACATGGGCGTCGGAGTGGACCTTCGTGGCATGACGGCTCCTGGTGAGGAGCAGGCACAGGAAGCGGCCCGTGCGGCACGCATGCTCGCCCCGCTGTTGCGCAAGACGCGCAAGCGTGGAGCCCCCCGCGTCAGCATCCAGCCGGAAGGCGGAGCTCGCGCCGAGGCCGTCACCGTTCCCCGGGAAGCGTTCGAGCTGCTGGTCCGCATCCTGGAGGAGATGGCTCAGGGCCACGCCGTGACCATCGTCCCCATCCACGCGGAGCTGACGACCCAGGAGGCCGCCAATCTGCTGAACGTCTCGCGGCCCCATCTCATCGGACTGCTCGACCAGGGTGCAATTCCCTTTCACCGCGTCGGCACCCACCGGCGCATCCGCTTCGCGGACCTGCTCGCCTACCAGCGCCAGGACGCAGCGCGCCGCAAGCAGGTGGTCGATGAGTTGACGGAAGAAGCCCAGAAGCTGGGGCTCGGTTACTGACGGAGGGGCGGAGCGCCGGGCCCCTGCCTGCCCTCCCGCCCCGACTTGGGCAAGGCGCCTCCCACGCCCCACCTTGCCGTGGATGCCCCACGCTCGGAGGTGCCTCCATGTGGGCTCGCTGGCTGAACATCTTCCTCGGCATCTGGCTCGTCGCCGCGCCCATCGTGCTCGGCTACCCCGAGCGCGTGGCGAGGCTGAATGACGCGGCGGTGGGGCTGCTCGTGGCCTGTCTCACGCTGGCGTCGTCGCTCGTGCCGGTGCTGCGCTTCGCCGGCACCGCGCTGGGTGCCTGGCTCATCGTGGCCCCCGTGGTCCTCGCCTACGGTGACTCCGTCACGCCCACCGCCAATGACATCGTCGTGGGCGCCCTGGTGCTGTGTTTCTCACTCGTCTCCGCCGAGCGCGAGACCTCGCCACGGCGCACCGGGCGCCACCCCCTCCAGACATGAGCACCCGCGCGCTGCTCCCCCAGGCCCTGCTCGCGGGCGCCGCCGGCACCGTCGCGCTGCGCGCCTTCGTGGCATTGCGCAACCGCGTGCTCGGCCGTCCGCCTCCGTATGCGGCACGGCACATCGCCGCGCGCCTCGCCGGGTCCCTCTTCCACCGCCAGCTGTCTCCGCTCCAGGCCCGCCGCTGGGGTGACGGCATGCGCGCCGTGTATGGCCCGCTCCTGGGCGTCGCGTGGACCTTCGTCCGCGAGGCCGCGTCCGGCAGTCCCGCGCCCCCCGGCCTGCTGCTCGGCGTGGGCGTGCTGGGCTTCGAGCTCGCGACCTTCCCCGTGCTGCGCGCGACCGAGTCCTTCCGCACCTGGAGCGCCGCCGAGCATGGGTGGCTCGTGGCCCAGACGGCCGTCTACGGCGTCGTCACCGAGGCCACGCTGTCATTCCTCACCCGCTGACCCACCATCCCAGACAACCGTGGACGAATAGACAATCACCCCGTCCGCGAGTGCCGGCACGTCAGAGGATTGCCTCTGGCTGCGTCTGTACTTTTTGAGCCCTGTCAGACGCCTCTGCGATTCTGGGCTCACTCGACTCGAGCACGTCCTGCTCGACGGAGGTGTCCCATGTCGCCGCGTCTCATGACACGTGCCCTCGTGGGCACGATGATGCTGCTCGCCCTTTTCTCGGGCTGCAAGAACACGCCTCCAGGTCCAGGCACCGGCTCGGGTGCGGGCCATCGCGCCATCGACACGAGCCTGCCGCCCGCCACGAATGCGAAGGCGATGCAGGAAGAAGTCTCGCGCGTCTCCTCCCAGGTGTGGGCCGTGGCCGCGGGCGTGCGCGACGTGGACTCGCGGCTCGTGTTCACCTTCTGGGCAGAGCCCGGCGCGCTCACCCTGACGGGCTACAGGTCCGACGACCGGGGCGGGAAGCGCGGAAGACAGCCGAGCGAGGACAGCACCCGGCGCCGCGTCATCGAGAAGCTCGCCTCGGCCATGCTGACCCCCGGGTGCGAGCTGACGCTGACGCTCCGGCGGGCAGAGTCCACCTGGGAAGTCGAGTCGAGCACCTTCATCCAGTCGCACCGCCCCCTCGGCGTCCGCACCCTGCCCGTCCGCCAGGGCCTGCTCGGCTCCGGACAGACCTCCGCGACCATGGCCGCGGGGGTCCGGGAGCTGCTCTCGTCCGTGCAGGTGCCCGCGGAGGGCAGCGCGTACGTGGACCTCGAGGTGGTCATGCGGCAGGGGCGCGCGGTGAGCTGGAACGTCTCCAACCGGCGCGCCCTCCGCGAGGGCCGGGGCGGCACGCCCCGACCGGTGGCGCCGCGCCTCAGCCAGGAGGCCGCGGACGTCATCCTCCTCTACGCGCAGGGTGCCGGACAGCGGACCGTCCATCTGGGGCTGCGGCTGTCCCACCAGAAGAACGAGCAGACCGCGGACGGCTGGGTGGAGGAGACGCGCGTGGAGGCCCGCGAGGGCGTCGCGAGCCATCTGCCTCAGTGAAGAGACGGGCCCCGGCACGTGACGGAAAGTCTCCCGCCACGCCCGGGGCCCGGGGCACTCACGACCGGGTCGTGATTAGAAGTAGCCGCCGATGGTGGAGGCCACGGAGAACGCCACCTCCACTTCGTCACCCAGGCCGATGGCCAGGCGCGGGCCGGCACCGACGAAGAAGTGGTTCGTCACGTGGAACAGGAAGGGCGAGTAGCCCTCCAGGATGACGGTGGTGTCGCCGGACGAAATCGGGTTGGCGAACGGCAGGATGTCGTCACCCACCTGCAGGGTGATGATGCCCTTGGGCCACACCGACACCCGGTCGGTGAGCGCGATGTTGTAGCCCACGCGCGCGTTCAGGCCGAAGGCGGCGACCGTGTCGCCATCGCCGAAGATGGCCCGAATCTGGAGGCCGCTGCCGACCGACAGGTTCTCCTTGAGGAAGTAGTCCGCGCCCGGCTCCAGGAAGAGCCAGCCCGCGCCGCTGCCCTGCGTGGTGTACCCCATGCTCGCGGAAGCGTCCGTGCTGATGACCAGCTGGCCGGCGCTGCCGAAGTTGCCACCCGTGGAGACAGACGACTCCTGCGCACCCGCGTTCAGCGACACCATGAGACCGGCCACCGCTGCGGCCGCCTGCCACTTGTTCAGATTCATTTGAAGCATCCCTCCGTTGCGTGTTCCCGGTCGAGAAGCCCGGGCGCTCGCTGCCCCTTCTAGCGAAAGGGCGCGGAGGAGCATCAATTTTTCCTTATCGATGTGTTCCGTCCGGCATCACCGGACGGCGCGGGCCAGCCCTCGCGCCCCCAGCGCCGCGCCTCCCAGCACCCCACCCGCCAGCGCCGCCAGGCCCGCCACCGCCGTGAAGCGCTTCCACCTCGGCGTCGCCGGTACGCTGCCGTACGCCCCCACGCCCTGCGGCACCGGCTGGAAGAGGTTGCCTTCGGGCCGGTCCACCGACGCCCGCTCCATCTGCATCCGCGGGCCATACCGGCCCAGCACGGCTTCGCCGACGAAGGGCGCCACGCGGTCCAGCCACAGCAGCAGCGTGCCCTGGAGGAAGGCGGGCGTCACCGTGCGCCCCGGCCGCCGCGCGCACTTCACCACCGCCCGCGCGACGAGGTCCACGTCGTACGTGGGCGGCACCGGCACCGGCTGCAGCCCGAACTGCGTGGGCGCATGGTCGAACATCGGCGAGGACACCGACGGCACCAGCACGTTGGACACCTGGATGCCCGTGCCATGCAGCTCGAGCTTCAGGGTCTTCGCCCACCCCAGCGTCGCGTGCTTCGCCGCCGTGTAGGCGGACAGCAGCGGCGCGGCGCCCTCGGACAGCATGGACTGGATGTTGAGGACGTGGCCGCTGCCCTGCTTCCGGAAGTGGGGCAGCACCGCGTGGGCGAAGCGCAGGAAGCCCATGCACGTGACGTCCAGCGTGCGCTGGATGTGCGCCCAGGGCAGCTGGTCGAAGTAGCCGTAGGTCTGCACCGCCGCGTCGTTCACCAGGAGGTCGATGCGGCCGTAGCGCTCCAGGCACGTGCGCACCACCCGGTCCACGTCCTCACCCACCGTCACGTCCCCGGGCACCACCAGGCACTCGCCGCCCGCGCCCTCGACGCGGGCTCGGAGCGCCTCCAGCGCGTCGCGCCGCCGCGCGGTGACGCACAGCCGCACGCCCTGCTCCGCGAGCCGCACCGCCGACTGCCAGCCCACCCCGCTGGAGGCTCCCGTGACGATGGCGACCTTTCCTTGCAGCTCCTCTCGACGGGGCATGTGCGCACGTCTCCTCGTGGGGCGGGGTTCCTGGGGAGGATGCGGCGTCATCGCTGGCGCGGTAACCGGCGGCCCGAGCGGGAAGGACACGGACGAGGGGGGCGGCCGGTGGAGGAGTAGAAGCCCGGCCGCCCCCCTGTCCGCCCGCCCCGCGCTCCCAGCAGGCGGAGCCCACCAGGGAGGAGTGCGCGAGGCGGAGCTATCCGGTGCGCGACGCCTTGGAACGCCGCGCCTCGGAGACTGGAATCCACGCAAAGCAAGGCGCGCGCCAGGGTGCTGCTCCCTGGAAGGAACGTTCATTCCACGGTGCCAGGGGGCTCGGGGACGCCCGGCCCCGGGACCCACGCATCCCAGGAGCGGACACCCTGGGTCGTGCCAGGCATGAGGCCCATGAACCGGGAGCAACTGCTGGACGGCCTGGTTCCCGGAGCACCGCGCGAAGCTGGGCGAGGTCCACCACCTCGTCGCCTCGAAGTTCGTGGCCCTCACGGCGAACGTGGCCAGGCACTTCTCGCGCACCGGCGAGCTCATCCGCATCCACTCGGCGACTCCCGAGCCCCTGTCGCCAGCACCTGACGCCTTCCACGCGCGGCTGCAATTCCTTGCAGTTCAATTCCAATCAGACCCCTGACTGGCCGGTGGCAGTCCGGTTGGATGGGCGTGGTCCCCGCATGTCATCGTTGGCAAGGTTTGTCAGCGACATGACCGATGGGAGGACCATGTCTCGTATGCGCGCTCCCGCCGTGGCGGGCTCCTTCTATCCCGCCAGTCCTTCCGCCCTGGCCCGCCAGGTCGACGGCTGGCTGGAGCGGACCCCCGCGCACGTCGGTGACAGGCCCCTGGCGCTCATCGTCCCGCATGCCGGCTATGTGTACTCGGGGCGGGTGGCGGCCGCGGCCTACGCCACGCTGAGAGGACACCCGGACAAGCCCCTGCGTGTGCTGCTGCTGGGCCCCTGCCACTTCCTTCCATTGAGCGGGCTGGCGTACCCGGACGTGGACGTGCTGTGCACGCCCCTGGGTGAGGTGCCGCTGGACGACGACCTCCGCCAGCGCGCCGCGAAGCTGCGGCAGGTCTCCGCCTCCACGGCGGCCCATGAGGCGGAGCACTCGCTGGAGGTGCAGCTCCCCTTCCTGCAGCGTGTGCTGGGGCACTTCCGGGTGCTTCCCCTGGTGGTGGGCAGGGCGCGCGCGGAGGAGGTGGAGGAGCTGCTCGACCTGCTCTGGGATGACGACGTGCTGCCCGTCATCAGCTCGGACCTGTCGCACTACCTGCCGTATGAAGACGCGCGGGAGGCGGACCGCGAGACGGCGGAGCGGGTGCTCACGCTGGATGGCCCGCTGGACGCGGGGAGCGCCTGTGGCGCGGCGGCCATCAGCGGGTTGATGCTGGCGGCCCGGAAGCGCGGGCTCCACCCGAGGCTGCTGGACTTGCGCAGCTCCGGAGACACCGCGGGCGGGCATGACGAAGTCGTGGGCTACGGCGCCTTCGCCTTCTACCCGCCCGCGAAGGGCCCCGGCACGGCGTCCTGAAAGTCAGGCCACGGGCCGGGCGGGCGCCGCCTGCGCCTCGCGCCGCAGCCGCGCGTCGAGCACGAACGTCCCGAAGGGAACCAGCGAGGCGCCGAACGCGAGCACCCCGCGCACCAGGGACCAGCGGCACGCGATGGCGGCCTCCAGGAGGGCGAAGAGGTACAGCATGAAGAGCAGCCCGTGCGCCCAGCCCACGAACTTCACGCCCAGGGGCATGCCCGCGAGGTACTTCAGCGGCATCGCGATGAAGAGGAGCACGACGAAGGACAGGCCCTCGGCCAGGGCCACCGCGCGGAATCGTCCAAGGGGGGTCGTCAGCATGGGAATCTCGGCCTCCTGTTTCCCATCCCGGGCGTGCCGCGTCCATGCGTCAGGGTGACGCACCCTCGCGGCCGGCCGGCCGCCGGGGCAGCGGACGCGAGGGAAGCCACTGTATGCTGTGACGCACGCGGCAGGTGAAGTCCGCGCGCTCCACTACAGGGGGAAGAGTCATGTCGGGGAACGACAAGCTGGCGGGGACCATCCAGATTGCCCGCGCGGACCGCCGGGGCGCGAAGCTCGTCCTGGAGCGCCCCGTAGGCACGCTCAACACCGCCGCCATGCGGCTGGTGGTCAGCGGGAAGATGGCGGGGCAGGAGCGCAAGCAGGTCCACAACGCCAGCTTCTCCGGCGCGCTGAGCGTCCCGCTGCCCGACGACTTCCTGCCCTCCGCGGCGCAGGGCTGGGTGCGGGCGACGTTCTCCGTGGCGGACCTGACGGGCGCGGGCGCCACCTTCCTGCAGAAGGCCTCGCTCGTCTTCGCGAATGGTCAGACGGAGGTCCTCTGGGACGACTTCAACCTGCCGTCCGGCGCCCAGGCGGACTTCATCAACCTCACCTGGACGGTGACGGAATGAGAGCCGTCCTCGCGCTGCTGCTCCTGCTCACCGCGGCGGTCTCCCGTGCCCAGGATGGCGGCACCCCGGACGGGGGCGCCGTCGAGCTCGACTTCCCCAGCTTCCTGCGCGGAGGCTCCGAGGCCGCCGCCGGCCTGGACGTCGCCGCCGCCGGCGAAATCGTCCACCCCTCGAATCCCGCCGCCCTGGTGGCCAGCCTGCGCAACGCCGGGGCCGTGCTGGAAGGGGGCCAGAAGTCCTTCGTGCTGCAGTTCAATCCCTACCTCCTCTCACAGGGCTATGAGCAGCTCTACCCGGAGGCGCTCGCGGCCCGGAAGGCGCGCTTCACCCGCTACCTGCAGGACAGCGCCCTCACGCTCGCGCTCGCGGAGGACACGCCGTACGAGGACGTCACCCTCGAGGAGGGCCGCTTCGCCACGGTGATGGCCGGCGCGGCCGTGGACGTCTTCGGCGAGCGCAGCATCTACGGCGAGTTCTACAGCACCTGCGTCAACACCCTGATGGCGGACCCGAGCCTCTACGACTTCCCCGACTCGCCGCTGGAGGATGAATTCAAGAACGCGGCGGGCGAGGTCGACCGGGCCGCGTACGACAAGGCGGTGGCGGGCCATCCGGCCGCCATGGAGGCCGCGCGGCAGGCGGGCATCGACAAGCTGCGCCTGGGGCTCACTGGTTGCGCGCGGCAGGTGCGCCAGGCGTCCACCGCGCTCTTCGTGTCCGCGGGGGGCCGGTGGGTGATGCCGGGCCTGAAGCGACAGGACGGAGACGGCGTCGCCATCCAGCGCGGCTTCGCCGGGGCCACGCTGGAGCTGCTGTCCGGAGGGGATGCCAGCGTGGAGGCGGCGCTCCAGCTGCGCGCGCTGTACGAGCGGCAGAGCCCCGGAGTCCCCATGGGCAAGTGGCTCGACGCGGGCTTCTCCGTGGGCGTCGCCTCGCCGCGCTTCCAGCTGAAGGTGGAGGCGACGCAGTCCTTCGCGAAGCTGGAGGACACCGACACGAAGCGGGCCAGCGTGGTGGCCACCAGCCGCATCGTGGTGGTGGACAACGTGACGGTGGGCATCGGCGTGCAGGGCACCGGCGAGGACCTGAGCGATGCGCTCGGACAGCTGCGCCCGAGCCTCGTCTTCAACTTCGCGGACCTGCCGACGGTCCTCCAGCCCGTGCCGAAGCCGCCAGGGTAGCGGGGCGCTCCGCGTCGCACGCCGCGTCCCCGGGCAGCCGGCTTGCCGGGCACGGTGTGGGCTCGCGGCGAGGCGCGGCGTCTCTGGTTAGCGATTGTCCTTTCGGGGTCCGGGTGCGCGCGGGACGGCTCGCGTGCGCAAGGACTGGGAGGAGCTGTCCGTCATGAGCAGTGCGTTCCCCGCTCGCTGGTGGCACAGGCTGGAGGACGGGCGTGTGCAGTGCGACCTGTGTCCCCGCGACTGCAAGCTGCACGAGGGGCAGCGCGGCTTCTGCTACGTGCGCCAGCGCGTGGGCGAGGGGATGGTGCTGGACACGTATGGCCGCTCGTCGGGCTTCTGCGTGGACCCCATCGAGAAGAAGCCGCTGAATCACTTCCGGCCGGGCAGCAGCGTGCTGTCGTTCGGCACGGCGGGCTGCAACCTGGGCTGCCGGTTCTGCCAGAACTGGGACATCTCCAAGTCACGGCAGCAGGACACGCTGGCGGACGAGGCCTCGCCGGAGGCCATCGCACGGCATGCGGTGAGGCTCGGCTGCCGGAGCGTGGCCTTCACGTACAACGACCCCGTCATCTTCGCCGAGTACGCCATGGACGTGGCGGACGCCTGCCATGCGGTGGGCGTGGACGCGGTGGCCGTCACCGCGGGCTACATCCACGCGCAGCCGCGCTGCGAGCTGTACGCGAAGATGGACGCGGCCAACGTGGACCTGAAGGCCTTCACCGAGGACTTCTACCAGCGCATCACCTTCGCGCACCTGCAGCCGGTGCTGGAGACGCTGGAGTACCTGCGGCACGAGACGCGCGTCTGGTTGGAGGTGACGACGCTGCTGATTCCGGGGCACAACGACTCGGAGGCGGAGGTGACGCGCCTGTCGGAGTGGATGCTGGAGCACCTGGGCCCGGACGTGCCGCTGCACTTCACGGCGTTCCACCCCGACTTCAAGATGCGCGACGTGCCGCCCACGCCTCCGGCGACGCTGAGCCGGGCGCGAGGGATTGCGCGGCGCACGGGCCTGCGCCACGTGTACACGGGCAACGTCCACGACGCCGAGGGCGACACCACGCTGTGCGGCGGGTGCGGCACGGCGCTCATCGTCCGCGACTGGTACGAGCTGCTCTCGTACCGCGTGACGCCCGAGGGGCGGTGTCCCGACTGTGGCGTCGAGGTCCCCGGACGGTTCGACGCGGCGCCCGGTGCCTTCGGGGCACGGCGGGTTCCGGTGCGGCTGGCGTCGCGGAGCGTGGACCTGCCGTGAGGCTCCGGTGATGGACAGCGCTGAGGGCGACCGGTAGCGTTCCTTCCCTGGACGGCACCCACTCCACGAGGGCCCGATGAAGCGTGGCGAGCGGTATGCGTGCCTGTTCACGCTGGGTCTGCTGCTCGGGTGCTCGAGCACGCGTCGCTACTACTCTCACGCGGAACTACCCAAGCTGGAGGACAACGCCCTTCTGCCCGTAGCCCCTGGACCGTGGCCACAGGTGCCCGCCGTCATCTCGGACGCAGCCAGCATCCCGGACGACCTGGTGCTCCCCTCCCTCACGGCATTGATGAACCTGCCTGGTGCTTCGGAAGCCTGCGACCCCAACACGGGCCGTCCCCGCCCGGACGCTGCTGAATACTGCGTCGCGGTCTATCGGACGCCAGAGGACTGGCGGGTGTCCTGGCCTGTTCGCAATGTGGCGGACGCGGCAGACTCCTGCTGGCCTCCGTATGGCGGTGTCGATGATACGGACTTCGGGAGGGACCTGCCCGTCTTCGGCTTTGCCCACAACCATCCATGCGCCACCGACGTCAGCAGCAAGGACCTGAGCGTGTGGCCCGCGATGAAGTCGGGCGAGGCCGCCTGGATGATGGTCGCGTATGGAGCCACTCCTGGTGGCAAACTGGCCCGAGACTCCCGAGGAGAGCCGATCCTGGCCTGGGGCTGGCTTGCCACGGGGCACCGAAGCGCGCCACGGTTCTACAAGTGGAATCGGGCAGGTGAAGTATTCACGTGGGATGGCGTCAAGCAGCAGTGGCGGTTCACGGCCACCTGCCGCCCCGGGTCGCCCAGCGCTTTCAATCCACGGGGGGTACCGCCTGATTGCTCCCCCGAGTCATTTCCTTAAGAGGTGCCAAGGTTCCCATGCAGAGTCCTCACCACTGGCTCCTGCTCATCGCTCTGATGGCTGACGGAGGCAGCGTTCCTGTCCGGCCCGTCATCGCCAGTCCAGACGCGGGAGCGGTCGTGCCTCACACCCACCCGAGGAGCACAGATGCAGGAACGGCTGCCCCCAGGTCCGACACTTCATCGGACATCCCCTGGCCGGAGGGGGAACTCGCTCCACTGGCTACGCTGGACGGGCCCGCCATCCTCGCCGCACATGCCGCGCTACAGCAGGTGATGAAGCGCTTTCCCAAGGAGTACGCGCGAGATTGCGCCTTCTCCCCCAAGGCCCTGGAGCTATCCATCGGGTACCAGGCGGGGTGGTACTTCATTCGAGTCAATCGCCGGGTGGATAAGTGTCCTGGCTTCGCCCCAGGCTTCAGCTCAGGGTTCGACGAGTTCGAGCTGTTCGCCTACTCGCCAGATGGGCGCCTGGAGCGCTACCCGCATCAACCGTAGGCGATGTACCGCCGCTCACGTCGAAGGCAGCGTGACTCCGTGGCGCGCCAGGTCCTCCGGCGTGTTCACGTTCACCAGGGAGCGCAGCCCGGCGTCCACCGCGCGCAGGGCGTCCTCGGGCAACAGCCGCGCCCGGAAGCCGGAGAGGAGCTGACGCAGCGACGGGTCCTCCACCAGCGCCTCGCCCCACGCAGGCGCCAGCGCCGTCCGGTACGCCGCGAGCAAGGGCTCCAGCCGGCCGGCGACCTCGAAGCCCACCGCGTCCACCGCGTCGCCGCGCGCGCCGAGCAGCACGCGCACCACGTCGGGCGAGACGAAGGGCATGTCACACGCCACCGCCAGCACCCACGGCGTGCGCGCCGCCACCAGCGCCGCGTGCACCCCACCCGGTGCCCCCTTGCCCGGAACCACGTCCGCCACCGTGCGCACACCGAAGCGCGCATAGGGCTCGGGCACGTTCGCCACCAGCAGCACGTCTCCGAAGCGCGGCGCCAGCTCCAGCAGCCGCTCCACCACCGTGCGGCCCTCCACCTCCAGCAGCCCCTTGGGCACCCCGGACAGGCGCCGGCCCTGGCCACCCGCGATGATGGTCAGCGTCACGTCCGCAAACTCGGGGCCTGCGCTCTGGGGAGCCATGAGGCAGCGGTGTATCGCCACGTGCCTGGACCGTGCCAGCGCTTGCACACCTGCCTGGCATCCCAGGTCCCCCTCTGTCTGGAGCAGGCACCCTCCCGCTGACGGTCCGGCGCTTGCTTTGCCATGGCCCGAGCTTCCATGAACGACTCCCCGAAACGCCCACCCCGCCCCCCCACGCCCCGCTTCCTCCTCATCTTCTGCATCGGCTTCACGCTCCTGGGCTTCTTCCTACCGCCGCTGGTGGGGCTCGCCTGCCACAACGGCGCCAGAGCAGGCGGCTTCGAGAGCATCTCCGTGATTCTGGGGCTCTACGCGAGCATGCTCACCGGCCCCCTCGCCCTGGCCATCTCCCTCGTCACCTTCGCCATCCACCGGTGGCTGACCTCGAAGAAGAGGGCCTCCCCCGAGCAGCCCGCCCGCTGAGGAAGGTACCGGGCGGACGTCGGGCGCTGTCCCGTGGACAAACGGCCTGCTCCACGGCGTAGGCTGCGCCGCCACGCATGCCGCTCACGCCCCTCCCCACCGCCCGGCAGGCCGCGCTCGACGCCATCGCCCCGGCGGCTCCCGAGCGTGTTTCCCTGCTCGACGCCCACGGTCGCTTCCTCGCGGCCGAGGTCACCGCGTCGCGCTCGCTGCCCGGCTGCGACAACTCCGCGATGGATGGCTGGGCCGTGCGCGCCGAGGAGACCCGGGGCGCCAACCGCGACCACCCCGCGCGCCTGCGCATCGTCGACACCGTCTACGCCGGCGCGCTTCCCACCCGCGCGCTCCAGCCCGGCGAGGCCGCTCGCATCTTCACCGGCGCGCCCCTCCCCTCCGGCGCGGATGCCGTCGTCCGCCAGGAGGCCGCGCGCGCCCATGACGACGGCCTCCACGTCGACATCTTCATCACCGTTCCGCCCGGCCACGACATCCGCCGCAAGGGCGAGGAAGTCACTGCCGGAACGGCGCTGTTCCCACGCGGCCAGCACGTGGGCGCCTCGGTGCTGGGCGTGCTCGCCTCCCTGGGAGAGACGACGGCCTGGGTGCGCCCGGCGCCTCGCGTCGCGGTGCTCGCCACCGGCGACGAGCTCGTCCCGCCCGGCTCGCCCGCCCTGCCCCACCAGGTCTACGAGAGCAACCTCATCCTCGTGGCCGCGCTCGCCCGCGAGGCCGGCGCCGACGTGCGACACCTGGAGCGGGCGCGGGACGACGAGGCCGCGCTGCGCGACGCCCTCTCCCGGCTCGCGCCCCAGGTGGACGTCCTCGTCACCACCGGCGGTGCCTCGGTGGGTGACAAGGACCACGTGAAGCGCGTGCTCTCCGCGCTCGGCGCCCGCTTCTTCGTGGACGGGGTGGCCCTCAAGCCCGGCAAGCCCGTGGCCGTGGCCCGGCTCGGAGACACCGCCGTCGTCGTGCTGCCCGGCAACCCCGGCGCGGCCACCGTCGCCTTCGACCAGCTCGCGCGGCCGCTGCTCCTCAAGCGCCAGGGCGTCCTCGAGACGCGCCGCCGCGTCCGCGCCCACCTCTCCGAGCCGCGCCACAAGCAGGCCGGCCTCACCTACCTCATCACCGCCACGCTGGAGCCTCGCGGCGAGGGAGCGCCGCTGGCGCGCCTGCGCCCCCAGGGCGCCGGACAGATTCTGCAGAACGCCCACGGCGAGGGCTGGGCCGTCCTGCCTCCGGGCCGCGCCGACTTCGCCGAGGGTGACTCCGTCGAGGTGGAGCTGTTCGACCGCCCCCTCCACACCGCGGTGGATGCCACCGCATGAGCACCGTGCTTGCGGTCAGCACCGTCGGCGGGTCCGGCTCCGCGAGGACACCGCGCCTCACGAAGCGCGCCCCGGAGCGTGCCGCATGAGCGCCGTGCCCGCTGTCAGCATCGTCGGCTGGTCCGGCTCCGGGAAGACACCGCGCCTCACGACGCGCTCCCTGGAGCGTGCCGCATGAGCGCCGTGCCCGCTGTCAGCATCGTCGGCTGGTCCGGCTCCGGGAAGACGACGCTCCTCACGAAGCTCGTCCCCGAGCTCGCCGCGCGCGGCGTGCGCGTGGCCGTGGTGAAGCACTCCTCCGACGCGCACCCCCTGCACCGTCCGGGCAGCGACACCGAGCGCTTCCATGAGGCCGGGGCCCGCCTCACCGGCTTCGCCGTCCCCTCCGGCGTGCAGCTCACCATGCCCGGCGCCGCCCTGGACACGCAGCTCGCCCGCCTCGCCGGCACCGTGGACCTGGTGCTGGTGGAGGGCTGGAAGAACGGCCCGCTGCCCAAGCTGGAGGTATGGCGCGAGGGCCTGGGCCCGCCGCTCGCCTCCTCCCATCCCGAAGTCCTCGCCGTGCTCTGCGCCTCCCCCACGCTGCCGGCGGACTTCACGCGCGACATTCGCATCATCGACAGCTCGGACGTGCGCGCGGCGGCGGACCTCCTGCTCACCTTCGTGAAGCCCGGCAGGCGCGCCCCCCTGCCCCCGGCCGACGCGCGCGGCGTGGCGCGGCGCCCCGTGCAGCGGTGGGACGGCGCACGGCTGCTGCCCACGGAGGAGGACGACCTCGCCGTGGAGGAGCCGCTGGAGATTCGCGTCAGCGGCGACGCCGTGGCCACCACCATGCGCACGCCCGGACATGACCGCGAGCTGACCGCGGGCTTCCTCCTCGCCGAGGGCCTCATCCACGGCGTGGAGGACCTGGGCGGGCTGGCGCACTGCGGCCGGCCCGGTGAGGAAGGCTGGGGCAACGTCATCGAAGTCACCCCCGCGCCCGGCGCCATGCTGGACGTGGAGCGCCTGCGCGCCACCCGCCGCGGCACCCTCACCACCTCCGCGTGTGGCGTGTGTGGCCGCCGCAGCGTGGAGGACCTGCTCGCCGCCTGCCCGCCCCTGCCGCCCGGGCCCGTGCTGTCCCCGGACGCCGTGGCCCGCGCCACCGAGCGCCTGTGGGACGCGCAGCGCAACTTCGCCCGCACCGGCGGAGTCCACGCCGCCGTCGCGCTCGATGCGGACGGCCAAGTGCTCGCCTCATTCGAGGACGTGGGCCGCCACAACGCCGTGGACAAGGTGGTGGGCGCGCTCGTCCTCGCCGGCACCGTGCACGGCCCCCGAGTCAGCCGCACCCCACTGACGCGTCAGCCGGTGCTGCTCGGCGTCAGCGGACGCGTCAGCTTCGAAATCATCCAGAAGGCCGCCATGGCCGGCATCCCTGTAGTGGCTGGAGTTTCTGCAGCCAGCTCGCTCGCCGTGGACCTGGCTTTGCGTTCTGGAATGACGCTGGCTGCGTTCTCCAGAAACGGCCACTTCAACGTCTATTCAGGCCAGGAGCGCCTCGCGCGTCCCCAA
This sequence comes from Pyxidicoccus xibeiensis, assembly GCF_024198175.1. NCBI lineage: Bacteria > Pseudomonadati > Myxococcota > Myxococcia > Myxococcales > Myxococcaceae > Pyxidicoccus > Pyxidicoccus xibeiensis. The sequence goes on along the minus strand of NZ_JAJVKV010000001.1, from coordinate 1,892,050 downwards.
CCTCCTGGAACTTCATGCCCCCCGCTTTCATGACACCCCGCGTCCCAGCGCGACGCGCAATCCAACGTCAGACCGGCACCGTAGATGCACGCTGCAGGCGCGGCGCAAGGCCGAACCCGGCAAGGAGAAGTGACGCGTAGACGATTCGTGGGGCGGAATCGACCCGGAACTGGGTTGAAGGCGATCCCAAGAATTCACCTCGTGTCACGTCTTACTTGCGGAGCGGCGGTTGCAACGCGACGCACCATCAGCAAAAATGTAGTTCCTTCCGACTTGAAGATTTTTAGCCTCAACGGCATCCTCTGAACCGAACTGAGCGAAAGCATGCATTCGGCACAGAGGGGGGTGGAGACGATGAGCAGCGCAAGTGCAAGTGCGGCGGTCGGGGCTCCTGGGAATGCGTCCCCTCAGAGCGACAGCGTGGAAGAGGTCCAGGGGCCGAAGCTGGCGCCGGGGTTCGCGGCGAAGCTGAACCTGACGGTGGACCTGATCCTGATGACGGCGGTGCTGGGGACGGCCTCGTGGCTGGACGGCCAGCTGACCCCGGAGTCCGGCTGGGTCGTCCCCAGCCTCGTCCTCACGTCGCTGATGACGTGGATCATCACGGGCACGGCCCTGTGCCTCTATGACTCGCGCTTCGTCGAGCGCAGCAAGCTGGACCACGTGGCGCTCGTGTCGGTGGCGACGCTGGCGGTGGTGACGGTGCTGGCGCTGGTGAGCCTGGCGCTGCCAGAGCGGGTGACGGTGACGGGCGTGGCGCCGCTGCTCATCATCTTCTGGCCCGTGGCGCTGCTGTTGCGCCTGTTCGTCTTCCGTCCGGTGGCCGCGCAGGAGCGCCCCATGGACTCGGTGCTGATTGTCGGCACGGGCGCCATGGGCCGCTACACGGGCGAGGACCTGGTGCGCCGCGGGCGCCGCCAGGTGCTGGGCTACGTGCGCTTCCACGACGACACGGGCTCCATCGGCGAGCTGCCGGCGCGAATCATGGGCTCGGTGGAGGACCTGGAGCACATCCTGCGCAACACGGCGGTGGACGAGGTCTACATCGCGGGCAACACGCTGAAGCAGGGCGAGTCCATGCAGGGGGCCATCAAGCTGGCCGAGCGCTTCGGCGTGCCCTTCGCGCTGCCGGCGCACAGCTTCCGCCTGGACCGCGCGCGGCCCATCGAGCGGCGCGCGGTGTCCGACGGCTTCCTGCACTTCGCGGCGGTGAGCCCCAAGCCGCACCAGATGGCGATGAAGCGCCTGTTCGACATCTGCGTGTCCGCGGTGGCGCTGTGGATGCTGCTGCCCCTGCTCGCCTTCGTGGCGCTGGCGGTGAAGCTCACCTCCAAGGGCCCCATCTTCTTCAAGCAGCTGCGCGTGGGGCAGAACGGCAAGTCGTTCTACATGCTGAAGTTCCGCTCCATGGTGGTGAACGCCGAGGAGCTGAAGGCGAAGCTGGCCGCGCAGAACGAGATGTCCGGCCCGGTCTTCAAGATGAAGAACGACCCGCGCATCACCGGCATCGGCCGGTTCATCCGCAAGTTCTCCATCGACGAGCTGCCCCAGTTCATCAACGTGCTGCGCGGGGAGATGAGCATCGTCGGCCCGCGTCCGCCGGTGCCCAGCGAGGTGGCCAAGTACGAGACGTGGCAGCGCCGCCGGCTGTCCGTGCGGCCGGGCCTCACCTGCATCTGGCAGGTGTCCGGGCGCAACCAGATTTCGTTCGAGGAGTGGATGTACCTCGACATGCAGTACATCGACCACTGGAGCCTCACGAGCGACCTGACGCTCCTGTTGCAGACGGTGCCCGTGGTCCTCACGGGGCGCGGGGCCAGCTAGGCTTCCAGGCAACCTGACTTCCCGCGGGGGCGGCATTGACGTGCCGCCCCCGCTCGTCTTCTATGCACCCGGGCATGACCGGCCGGGGCCGGGGGGCGCCCGCTTCCACCGTGAACAGTCCCAGCCAATCCATTCCGCAGGACGCCCAGCAGCCCGAGGGTGCGCACGAGGCCATGGGCGCGGTCCGCAATGGGCTGCAGCTCGGCGGCTCGCTGCTCGTGACGTACGCCATCGCCATGGGCGTGCGGTTCCTCCTGCCGGCCTACCTCGGTCCGGAGAACCTGGGCCGCTTCAACTGGGGCGACAGCTTCTCCGCGGTGTTCTTCCTCGCCACGCAGCTGGGCCTGGAGATGTACATCCGCAAGGAAGTGGCTCGCCGGCCCGCCCACGCCAGCGACTTCTTCGGCACCACGCTGCTCTTGCGGCTGGGCCTCACGGTGGTGCTGATTGGCGTGCTGGCGCTCGTCATGGCCGGCCAGGGCGACCCGCCGGAGGTGCGGTACCTCGTCTACGTCTTCGCGGTGGCGCAGTCGCTCACCATCATCAACGCCTCCATGGCCGCGCTGCTGCACGCCAAGGGCAAGGTGGCGGGGCTGTCGGTCTCCAACGTCGTCACCAAGCTGGTGTGGGGCGGCGGGCTGCTCGCCGTGTGCCTGGCGCGCCTGCCGCTGCCGTGGCTGGCGGTGCCGCTGGTGGCGTCCGAGGCGGTGAAGCTCGCGGTGGGCTGGCGCCTGGCGCACCAGCACATCGGCCTCACCTTCCGCGTGGACGTGCCGGCGACCATGAAGGTCCTGAAGGCGAGCCTGCCCTTCTTCATCACCGGCGTGGCGCTGGGGGCCAACGGGCGCCTGGACGTGATGATTCTGGGCTTCACGGCCACCCATGAGGAGGTGGGCTTCTACGGCGCCGCGTGGAACATCGCGGGCCTGACCTTCTTCCTCAACCCCGTCTTCGGCTGGGTGCTGATGCCGCTGGCGTCCCGCGCGGCCGCGCGCTCCGAGGAGGAGCTCACCCGGCTCACCCGCCGCGCGCTGGAGGGCACGCTGGTCATCACGGTGCCGCTGATGATGCTCATCGTCCTGGGCGCGCCGCTGTGGGTGGGGCTGATGGGCGGGGAGTTCGCCCCGTCCGCCACGCCGCTGCGGCTGATGTCGCCGCTGTTCGTGCTGGCCTTCATCACCATGACGTCCGGCATGTGGCTGACCATGACCAACCGCGAGTGGTGGGTGACCATCACCAGCGTCGTCGGCAGCCTGGTGCTGATTCCCATCTTCAACCTGACGCTGATTCCGCTGCTGCACTCGGCCCTGGGGCCCGGCGGCGGCGCGGCGGGCACGGCGCTGTCCATCCTGCTGATGGAGGTCGCCGTCACCATCAGCCTGTTCGCCCGCATGGGCCGCGCCGCGTTCGACGCGCGCCTGCTCTCCATGGTGGGCAAGACGGCCGCGGTGTGCCTGGCCATCGCCGCGCTGGACCAGACCGTCCTTGCCCCGCTCGGCCCGTGGGTGCGGCTGGGAATCGAGGCGGCGCTGTACGTGGTTGGCGTGCTGGCCACCGGCGCGGTGCGCCCGGGTGAGGTGCTCCAGGTGGTGCGCCTGGCCCGCCGCCGCGGCAACCCCGAGCCCGAGGCCACGCCCGTCGCCGTGGCCCCCACCCCCTGAGATGAGACCCTTGCCGCTCATGCCGTCCCCGCTCCGTCATCGACAGCCCTCCTCGAGCCTCCCGCTCCGCGCGCTCGCCTGCGCCGCGCTGCTGCTGCTGGTCTCCGGCTGCCGCGGGCTGGGCAAGTACGTCTGGGTGGACGAGTACCAGGAGAAGCCGCCCCCGCCCGACGCCAGCTACCGCATCGCCGCGGGCGACCTGCTCAACATCCGCGTGTGGAACCAGGAGGCGCTCACCACGCAGGCCCGCGTGCGGGACGACGGGCGCATCAGCCTGCTCTTCCTGGACGACGTGGAGGCGGCCGGGCACTCGCCGGCCATCCTGTCCCAGCAAATCCAGACGCGGCTGAAGGACTACATCAACCACCCCGTCGTCACGGTGGCGCTGGAGCAGGCGAAGCCCATCAAGGTGACGATGGTGGGGGAAATCAACCGCGTGGGCCCGCTGGAAATCGAGCCCAACTCCACGCTGCTCCAGGTGCTCGCGGGAGCGGGCGGCTTCACGGAGTACGCCCACAAGGACCGCGTCTTCGTCATGCGTCAGGACGAGGGCGCCGCGCCGGTGCGCATCCGCTTCCGCTACGACGACCTCATCCACGCCGAGGGGCGCGCGCCGGCCTTCCGCCTGCGCTCCGGCGACGTGGTGGTGGTGGAGTAGTCCGTGCTGGGGGCCGCCCTCACCGCCGTGCTGCTGGAGGTGTCCTCCGCCGCCGTGACGTACGGCGTGGCGGCGCGCGTCGACTCGCGCGTGCGCTCCAACGAGGACCCCGCCGAGGACGCACCTTCCGTGGCTGGCGACACCGACGTCACCCCCACGCTGGGCCTGGAGGTGCGCGACGGCAACACGTCGCTGCAGGTGGAGTACGCCCCGCGCATCAGCCTGCGCGAAGTCACGGTGCAGCCGCGCACCGAAGTCCAGCACATGGCCCGGCTCGCGGGGAACTGGCGCCCCGAGCGCGGCCTGTCCTTCCGCCTGGGCGAGGAGCTGGTGCTGGGCAGCGTGGACCTGTTCACCACGGACGTGCTGCCCCTGCCGGACCCGGGCGGCGACGAGCCGGACGGCCCGCTGCGGCCTCCCGACGGCGGCGGCCCCCTGCAGCCGCTGCCGACGGAGGACACCGTCTACTTCCTGTCCTCCGCGACGACGCTCAACGTGGACACCGGCTGGCTGGGGCGGCGCTGGCAGCTGTCCGGCTCCACCGGCTTCTCCATCAGCGGCGGCCTGGACGGCCCGGCCCGCGAGGCGGTGCCCATGCAGTACGGGCCCCGCTTCGACGTGTCGCTGAGCCACGCGCTGTCGTCCCTGAGCGCCATCACCACGTCCGTGGCCGTGGCCCACTCGCGCTTCTCCACCGGCGCCAACAACACGGTGCTGACGCTGACGGAGGCCTGGGGCCAGCGGGTGGACCGGCGCACCTCGCTGGAGGCCGGGGTGGGCGTCAGCCTGGTGCGCGCCCTGGAGGCGCCCCCCGAGGAGCCCGTGGAGGGAGAGGCCGCCCCCGAGCCCCGCACGGAGCTCTTGCCCAACCTCACCTTCGCGGTGGGGCACCGGATTCCCTCGCGCACGGCGGACTTCAACGGGCGGGTGGGGGTGCGCGTCACCCCTTTCGTGGACCGGCTGACGGCACGGGTGTACCCGAGGGCGGATTTGACGCTGTCGGGCACCTGGGCGCTGGGGCCCCGCGTGCGGGTGTCCACCACGGCCGGCACCGCCTTCGCGGTGGGCGGGGCCAGCGGAGACCGGATTGTGTCCGGAGGCGTGACGGCTTCGTGGATTCTCACACGCTGGATGTCGGTGGACGCCGATACCCGGAGTACCTGGAGCCGCTCGCCCGAGCTCCCGACAGCCCGGCTGACCTGGGCCGCGTCGCTGGGGCTGTCCGTGCGCCAAACTGGTATCCTCTGAGGGGCTGGAGCCATGGCCAAGCTCATCCTGATGTCCGTCCTCATCCTCACCGTCGCCCTGCCCGCGAAGGCGGCGAGGGATCCGCACCCCGTGCGGGGGTTCAAGAAGGCCATCCTCTGGTTCTTCCTCTTCAACGCGGCATACACGTACGGCGTCCTCGTTTGGGTGCCGAGGCTCGGGTTCGGCTGAGCACAAGGTTCGAGAAGAAAGGCTGACGAAGGATGGAGCCCCAACTGCAGACCGTGTTCCTGGTGGAGGACGCCCCCTTCTTCCGGAAGATGCTGGGTGACTACCTGCGCGACATGGGTTTCGAACAGGTCATCGAGCTGCCCAGCGGGCGCGCGGCGCTCAAGCACATGGAGGGCGCCAGCGCTCCGGACCTCGTGTGTCTGGACCTGACGCTGCCGGACATCTCCGGCTATGACCTGTGCGAGCACATCCGCCGCTCGCAGACGATGAAGGACGTGCCGGTGCTGGTGGTGAGCGCGCGGGACTTGCCCGAGGACAAGGCACACGCCGAGGAGGCCGGCGCCAACGGCTACCTGGGCAAGCCCTTCACGCAGGAGGAGTTCACCCGCCGCGTGCAGCAGGTGATGAAGGACTACGGGCCGAGGAGGAAGTCGTGACGATGCCCGCGCCCGGCACTCCCGGGCCGCGCCCCCAGCCGGTGCCTCCCCCCCAGCCGCTGTTCGTCCCGGAGCGCGCGGAGACGAACGCGCCCGCGGACCTCATCGACTGGGGTCTGCTCATCGACGCCGTCTTCTTCGTGAAGAACGCGGTGGTGCGCCACTGGTTCCTCGCGTTGCTGGTGATGGGGACGGTGTCCGCCCTGGCGGTGGGCGTGAGCAAGATCATGCCGCGCAAGTACCGCGTGGAGACGCGGATGCTGACGCAGCGCAACTTCATCATCTCCTCGCTGGCCAACCCGGGGCGCTCCATCCCCGTGGACGCGGACCAGCCCACGCGCGCCGCGTGGGAGATGGTGATGAAGTACGACAACCTGAAGACCATCGTCGAGCAGGCCAAGCTCGTGGAGTACTGGGAGCTGGGCCGCTCGCCGATGAGCAAGCTGAAGCAGAAGCTGACGGGCAAGCCGCCGGCCCCCATGTCCGACGAGGACAAGCGCGACGCGCTCACCGCCATGCTGGAGCAGGCGATGATTGTCGGCGTGGAGGGCGGCACCGGCACGGTGTCCATCGGCGTGGAGTGGAGCGATCCGCAGCTGGCGCTGAACATCGTGCAGGCGGCGCAGCAGAACTTCCTCGACATGCGGCAGGCGGCGGAGATGGGCGCGGTGTCCGAGGCCATCACGATTCTGGAGAAGCAGGTGGTGGACGAGGGCGAGGGCATCAGGAAGGCCATCGCCGAGCTGGACGCGACGGTGAAGCGCATCGAGCTGCGCAAGCGCAAGGAAGAGGAGAAGGCGGGGCGCAAGGGCACGCCCACGGCGGCCGGGGGGATGATCAACACCGACCACCTGCTGGCGCAGATGCGCTTCATGATTCAGACGAAGCGCCGGGCCATTGGCGACGTGGAGGACTTCCGCGCGCGCCGGCTGACGGAGCTGCGCAACCAGCTGTCCGAGCAGCGCGTCATCTACTCGCCGCAGCACCCGGTGATTACCGACCTGGAGCAGCGCATCGTCGCGCTCCAGGAGGACTCGCCGCAGCTGGTGGCGCTGCGCTCGGAGCTGAACGAGCACATCAACGAGTACATGCGCAACGGCGGCAACCCGGGGGAGCTGGAGTCCGGCATCAGCACGGCGGGGCTGCCCACTGCCACGCTGGGCGGGCAGGCCACGTCGGACAACCCGGAGGTGTCGGTGGCGGCGGACCGGGTGCGCATGCTGGTGATGCGGCACCAGGAGAAGATGCGGCGGCTGGACCAGGCGCGCACGGAGCTGGAGATTTCGCGCGCTTCGATGAAGCACCGCTTCAGCGTGCTGTCGCCGCCCACCTTCCCGGAGAAGCCGTCCAAGCCGAAGGTGCAGCTCATCGTCGCGGCGGGAGTGATTGGCGGCATCGGCCTGGGCATCTTCGCGGCCGTGGCGCTGGACATCATCCGCCGGCGGATTCTGGAGAAGTGGCAGGTCGAGCGTTTGCTGAAGCTGCCGGTCCTCGCGCAGCTGGAGCGGCGCTGACGCGCCCTCGGGGGAGACAGTCGTGACGGTGTGGACCTGGGTGGATGTGGCGCTGTGCGTGGGGCTGCTGCCGGTGGTGGTGGCCTGCGGCTACCTGCTGCTCCTGACGTTGCTGTCGTGGCGGCGGACGGCACCGGTGCCTCCGGCGCCCGTGCGCAGGTTCGACGTGGTGATTCCCTCGCACAACGAGGAGCTGGGCATTGCCCGGACGGTGGCGAACCTGTCCGCGGTGGACTACCCGGCGGCGATGCGGCGCATCCTCGTGGTGGCGGACAACTGCTCGGACGCGACGGCGCAGAAGGCGCGCGAGGCGGGCGCCACGGTGCTGGAGCGCCACGACACCGAGAAGCGCGGCAAGGGGTACGCGCTGGCGTACGCCTTCGAGTTCAGCCAGAAGGACGGCTTCGCGGACGCGGTGGTGGTGGTGGACGCGGACACGGTGGTGACGCCCAACCTGCTGCACGCGTACGCGGCCCGGCTGGAGAAGGGCGCGCAGGCGGTGCAGGCGCACTACGGGGTGATGAACCCGAAGGCCTCCTGGCGCACGCGGCTGATGACGATTGCGCTGGGCATGTTCCACAAGGTGCGCTCGCTGGGGCGCGAGGCGCTGGGCGTGTCCTGCGGCCTGCGTGGCAACGGCATGTGCTTCACGCACGCGGTGCTGCGCGAGGTGCCGCACGACGCCTTCAGCGTGGTGGAGGACCTGGAGTACGGCATCCGCCTGGGCCGCAAGGGCCACCGCGTGCACTACGCGTGGGAGGCGGAGGTGCTCGGGGAGATGGTCTCCGCGGAGAAGCAGAGCCGCTCGCAGCGCCAGCGCTGGGAGGGGGGCCGCGCGCAGATGCGCAAGCTGCACGGGTGGCCGCTCTTGAAGGACGCGCTGAGCCAGCGCAGCGGGCTGCTGCTGGACTTGTCCATGGACGTGCTGGTGCCGCCGCTGGCCCAGCTGGTGCTGGCCACGGTGGCCGGCGCGGTGGCGGCGGCGGTGGTGGCGTGGCTGTCCGGGGGCACGGCGGTGCTGGCCTCGAGCCTGGCGGGCTTCGGCCTGGCGTCGCTGGGCGCGTACGTGCTGCGCGGGTGGTGGGTGTCCGGCGTGGGGCCTCGGGGCCTGTTGGACCTGGCCTGGGCGCCCGTCTACGTGGTGTGGAAGGTGTGGCTGATGCTGCGCGGCCCCGGCGCGGAGAAGCGCGGCGAGTGGGTGCGCACCACGCGCGAGGCGGAGGGCGGCGCGGACGCCCAGCGGTGACGGCGCGAGCTCCGAGGCCTGGAGAACGTCCGCGAGGCCGGTGACGTACCGGCCGTGATGAAACCATGATGAAGCGCTGAGCCCTCCATGCAGCATGTGGAGGGCCGTCTTCGGATGATGGCCACCTCCCGACGCACGGAGGTGGCACTGATGAAGCCTGTCGCTCGTGGCGTGCTGTGCGGTGTCCTGATGCTGCTGGCCGCTCCCACCGGGGCGCAGCCGGAGGCCGACACCGGTTCGAGCGTCCTCACCGGGACGGTCATCGACAGCGAGAGCCGGCTGCCCGTCCCCGAGGTCATGGTGGTGGCGACCTCGTCGGCGCTCCCGGAGGGACGGGGGGTGGTGACGGATGGGAGGGGGAACTATCGCCACTCGCGGCTGCCGCCGGGCCTCTACACGCTGCGGTTCGTGCGGGAGGAGTACGTGCCCCGCGTCCGGGCGGACCTCCGCTTGCGCGAGCGGCGCACGCTGCGTGTCACGGCGGAGCTGCTGCGTGGGGAGGGCCAGGCAATGGCCCGCGGGCCCATCACCGATGTAGGGGCCGCGAGCCCGAGCGTCAACGTGGACGCGGAGTTCCTCCGGCGCATCGCCATGGCCCGGCCCACTCGCGCGGACGATGAGCGGTGTCATGGCGGGTCCATCAGCGGTGTGGCCTCGGCCCCGGACGCGCCCACGGAGGAAGGCGGGGCTCCCCCCGGCCGCGACGCGGGCCGTGAGGAATTCATGATGAAGCGCTGAGTCCCGCATGAAGTTCGTGGGGCCGGCGTTCTGGATGATGGACCCCTCCTGCGTCACCGGAGGGCTCCCCATGCAGTTCACCGTCTTCCCGTACCTGCTATGCGTCCTGGTGGTGTTGCTGGCCTTCCCGGTGCTGGCGCGGCCGGAAGTGGCTGCGCGCCCCGGTACGCTCATCGGCACCATCATCGACGTCCGGGCCCAGCAACCCGCGGCGGGCGTGGTGGTGATTGCCACGTCCCCGACCCTCTCCGGCGAGCGGTCCGCGCGGACGGATGAGCAGGGCCACTACCGACTCCAGCGCCTGCCTCCGGGAACGTACACGCTGCGCTTCGAGCACCCGGACTACGAGGCCTGCGCGCGCGAGGAAATCCAGCTCCGCGCCGCGCGCACCGTCCGCCTGGAGGTGGAGCTGCTCTAGCAATGGCTGCCGCAGGCGCTCGCGGACCGGAAGAGAGGCCCCGGAGCGCCCGAAGTCAGTCCGCCAGCGGCATGCCCCAGTCGGGCTGGCCGCGCTCGCCCTGCAGCCAGCGGTACACCTCCAGCACCTGCTCCGCCTTCGCCTTCCAGGTGAAGTACTTGAAGACGCGCTCCCGGGCGCGCTCACCCATGGGGCGGATGACGGACGGGTCCGCCGCCAGCTTCGCCAGCACCTCGCGCACCCGCAGCACGATTTCTTCCGGCGTCCCCATCTGAATCGCGAAGCCCGTCGCCGGGCTCACGATTTCCCCCGGCCCGCCGTAGTCCATGACGATGGGCACCAGCCCCAGCGCCATCGCCTCGCACACCACCGCGCCGCCGAACTCGCGCACGCTGGGGAAGCCGAACACGTGGTTCTTCGCCAGCCGGCCCTGCAGCTCCTGGTGCTTCACCCACCCGGCGAACGTCACCCCGGCCTCAATCCCCTCCCGCGCCGCCTGCGCCTTGAGGTTGGGCATCTCCTGCCCGTCGCCGATGTACTCCAGCACCACCTTGCCCTCGCGGATGAGCGGCGCCGCCGCCTCCATCAGCATGGCCATGCCCTTGTACGGCACGAAGCGCCCCACGAAGGCCACTCGCAGCGGCAGCTCCACCGGGCCCTCCGACTTCGCCGAGCCGAAGCGCTTCGGGTCGATGGCGTTCTCCGGGATGTACACCGTCTTCGGCTGCCACCGCTCCGCCACCTGCCCCCGCGTCGCCCGCGAGCCCGTCAGGATGGCCGACGCGCTCTCCCGCGTGGACGTGTAGAAGGGCATCAGCTTGTACGCCTCGCGGATGTAGCTGAGCCACTCCTTCTCCCGCCGCCGCGCGCCGCCGAAGCCCTTGGGCCACGGCAGGCCGCCATTCAGCGGCCCCATCATGAAGGGCACCCCCGCCGCCTTGCAGCGCGCCGCCAGCGTGCTGGGTGTCGTCGGGCTGATGGGCGTGTAGCGGTGCACCAGGTCGAACTCGCGCGCCTTGATGCGCGCACCGAAGCGCTGCCAGAGCACCTCCTCGAAGTAGTAGTACGGCAGCGCGCTCAGCGCCGTGGCCGTCGTCCAGCCAACACCCGCGCTGCCGCGCAGCAGCGAGCCCACCTTGTCGAGCGGCTTCTCCACCGGCGTGGAGTCCAGCGCGGTGAACTGCGAGCCCTCCTGCACGCCCTGCTTGAGGATGTTCTCCCGGTTGCGCACGTGGGTGACCAGGTGCACGTCCGCCACCTCGGCCAGCGCCCGGTAGAGCGACCAGCCTTCCAGCGGGACGCTCACCCAGTCGGGGTTGCACAGCTCGGCAATCAGGAGGACACGAGGGCGGGAAGCAGGCATACGTGCCGCTCCATCTATCCCAACCTGACCTCCAGATGTAGCCTCCCCCCGCCGTGACGTACACGCCACCCCGGCCACCCTACCTGCGCTTTGCCGCGCTGCTCGGCTTCCTGGTGCTGGCCACCTTGGGGGGAGCCCTTCTGCACCCGGTGGTCGCCGTGGCCCCGGTGCTGGCCTTCACCGTGGTGTGGGTCGTCCTGAAGGTCCCCCTCCGCTACCCCGTCCTGGCGCTGACGTACCTGGTGCTGGCCGTGGACTACGTCGCCGAGCGGCCCCAGTCCGGCCTCTGGCCCTCTCCCCTGTTCCCCCTGGGAGAGCTGATGTTCGGCCAGCTCAGTCAAATCACCAAGATTGGGGCGCTGCGCTTCCCCCTGGTGGACGTGCTCATCATGAGCCTGCTGGGGCTGGGCATGTACCGGCGGGTGGTGAAGTCCACCATCGACCCGCCGACGCCGCCCATGCCCCGGCCGCTCGTCTTCGTGACGGCCCTGTCCCTCGTCGCCATCCTGTGGATGGAGGTGCGAGGCATTGCCCGGGGCGGGGACTTCAAGAACTCGCTGTGGCAGTGGCACCAGGGCGCGATGCTGCCGTTCATCGTGGCCATGTACCACTACGCGTTCCGGGGGCCCCAGGACTGGCCCGCGCTCGCGAAGACCATCGTCGCCGCCGGCATCACCAAGGCGCTCATCGGCTCCTACTTCGCCCTCGTCATCGTCCCGGCCCTGGGCGTGTTCGTCGAGTACACGACGTCCCACTCGGACTCGATGACGTTCATCTTCTGCATGCTGGTGGCCATGGTCCGCTTCATCGAGAAGCCCAAGGCCGCCCATGTGATTCGGGGCCTCGGCATCATGGCCATCATCCTCATGGGGATGGTGTTCAATGACAGGCGGCTGGCCTACGTCAGCCTCGGGGGCTGCCTGCTGGCCGTCTTCCTCATCAGCCCGTGGACGCCGCTCAAGCGCTTCGTGGTGCGCCTGGTGCCCTTCATGGCGCCCATCATCGCCGTCTACATCGCGATTGGCTGGAACCGGCCCACGGGCCCCTTCGCGCCGGTGGAGACCATCAAGTCGCTGATTGAGGGCCAGGGCGGCGAGGGCAACCTGGACTACCGGGACATCGAGAACCTGGACATGATTGCCACCTGGGCCCAGTTCCCCATCCTGGGCACGGGCTACGGGCACGAGTTCCTGGAGCCGATTCCGCTGCCGGACATCGCCTTCGTCTTTCCCACCTACCGCTTCCACCCGCACAACTCGCTGCTGGGGCTGTTCGCGTTCGGTGGGCTCATCGGCTACACGGGCGTGTGGATGTACCTGGCGGCCACCGTGTTCTTCGCGGTGCGCGCGTACCACCGCTCGAACGTCTCCGAGCACCGCGCCGCCGCGCTCATCATCGTCGGCATGGTGGCCACGTACATCAACCAGGTGTTCGGGGACATGGGCATCATCTCGTACCTCTGCACCTTCACCATGGCGGCGTCCGTGGCCATGGCGGGCAAGCTGGCCGTGTACACGGGCGCGTGGCCCGTGCCGAACAGCACGCTGATGAACCTGTCTCCGTCCGCGCCCGTGCCGCCGCCCGGCGCCATCTCCTATCCCAACGCGGACGGCGCAACAGCGCCGCTCCCCGCGCGGCAGGGCAACAACGCCACCGGCTGAGCACGCCTCACCCGGAGGCGGCGTCCGACTGCCGCGGCGCACCCGGCAGCACGACGTGGAAGGTGCTGCCCTGGCCCGCACGCCCGGGGGACTCCGCCCAGATGCGCCCGCCGTGCTGCTCGACGATGCCCCGGGAAATCGCCAGCCCCAGCCCCAGCCCGCCATAGGAGATGCCGTGCGCGCGGCTGAAGCGCTCGAAGACGTGCTCCAGCTGGCCCGGCGGAATCCCCAGCCCGCGGTCCGTCACCTCCACGTGCACCTGGCCCGCCTCCTCGCGCGCGGTGAGCCGCAGGTGCGCCTCCCCCGGCGAGTAGCGCAGCGCATTGGCCACCAGGTTGGTGAACACCTGGTCCAGCCTGTCCCTGTCCGCGTGGAGCACCAGCCCCCGCGGGACGTCCAGCTCGATGCGCTGCCCCTCCGTCAGGGGCTGGAAGTGCTCCACCACCTCGCGCAGCAGGGCGGTCAGGTCCACCTCGCCCGGCTCCAGGTGCAGCTCGCCACGCTGGAGCCGCCCCACGTCCATCAGGTTCTCCACCAGCCGCGCCATGCGATTCACGCTGCGGTGGACCCCTGTGAGGGCCCGCTCCAGCCCCGGCTCCACCTGCTCGCCGGCCTTCACCTTCGCCAGGTGCGCGTAGCTGCGCGCGGCCTGCAGCGGCGTGCGCAGCTCGTGCGCCGCCATGGTGAGGAACATGTCCTTGGCCTCGCTGGCCGCCTGCAGCGTCTCCACCGCCCGCCGCGCGTCGTCGATGTCCGTCGCCGTGGAAATCCAACCGACGATGCGGCCCTCCTCGTCCCGCTCCGGCAGCGTGCGGGCGAGGAACCAGCGGTACTCCCCGTCCCGCGCCCTGCGCAGCCGGTACTCCTGCTCCAGCGGGCGCCCGGTGTGCAGCGACGCGTCCCACGCCTTGCGGACGCGAGGCAGGTCCTCCGGATGGACGCAGCGCTGGTACTCCTCCCACCGGCGCCCCTGCTCGGGCGTCAGCCCCGCGTAGTCCAGCCACCCCCGGTTGGCGTAGCTGATGGTGCCGTCCACCAGCAGCGCCCAGACGAGCTGCGGCATGGAGTCCACCAGCCGCCGGAAGCGCAGCTCGCTCTGCCGCTCGAGGATGTGGCGCTCACGCTCCCACAGCGCGGCCTCCTGCTGCTGCAGGCGCTGCTGCTGGCGGTACAGCGCGACGAAGGCCTCCACCTTCCAGCGCAGCACGTCCGGGTGGAAGGGCTTCACCACGTAGTCCGCCGCGCCCATGGCATAGCCGTGCACCAGGTGCGCCTCGTCCCGGTTGGTGGCGGTGAGGAAGATGATGGGCGTGTAGCGGGTGCGCTGGCGCTGGCGGATGAGGCGCGCCGTCTCGAAGCCGTCCACCCCCGGCATCTGCACGTCCAGGAGGATGAGCGCGAAGTCCTCGCGCAGCAGCCAGCGCAGCGCCTCGGGCCCGGACGACGCCTTGACGAGCCGCTGACCGAGCGGCTCCAGGATGGCCTCCAGGGCGAGCAGGTTCGCCGGGTGGTCGTCCACCATGAGGATATTGGTGAGGGCCTCCGCCTCGACGGAAGCATGCGCGGTCACCTGCTGGGACGCTTCCACCGGCACGGCCTCCTTTCTCGCCTGTGACCCCACGCGGTAATCAACGCGAGGTCCCCTGACAACGGCCCCCCGAGGCTCCGGCCCGGCGGCGGCCGGGGCGGGGAGGACTGCCCGGTCAGGACACCCACATCATGGCGTCAGCCCCAAGCGCCAGCCAGTTCAGCAAGGGCGGGGCGTTCACCAGGGTGCAACCCGGGCCCCCGGACGCACAGGCAGAGTGGAAACGGCTTCACCCGGCGGCACGCTGGAGCATCTGCGCGAGCATGTCCGCGCTGCGCTCGCTGCTGAACGTCGTCTCCACCTTGCGCCGGCCGGCCTCGCCCAGGCGCGAAGCCTCCTTCGCGTCGCGCGCCACGGCCTCCAGCTTCTCGGCCAGCACCTGGGGCTGCTGCGGGGGGACGAGGACGCCGTCCACGCCGTCATCCACCAACTCCGGCACGCCGCCGGCGCCCGTCACCACCACCGGCACGCGCATGGCCATGGCCTCCATGATGGCCACGCCCAGCGGCTCCTGGAGGCTCGCCAGCGAGAAGATGTGTGCCTGCTCGATACCCGAGCGGACCTTGTCCTCGCTCACCGCGCCCAGCAGCGTCACCGCGTCGCCGAGCTTCGTCTCCGCCAGCTTCGCCTCCAGCACCTTGCGGTACGTGGTGCCGCCGGCCTCGTCCTCGCCGGCGATGGCCAGCCGCGCGTCGATGCCCTTCGCGCGGAGCAGTCCCACCGCGTCGATGAGGTCCGCGTGCCCCTTGCAGGGGTTGAGGCGGCCGCAGGAGAACAGGCGCAGGGGCCCCTCGCCCGTCCACGGCGTGTACGGCACGGAGCGGTTGAACTTGTGCAGCTCCACGCCCATGGGCGCCAGGCCGATGTCCTTCGGCAGCGCGCCGGCCAGCTCCTGGTTCACCTCATGGAGGAGCTTCTTGGTAATCACGAAGGCGAACTTCGCGTGGCGCCATTTCTCGCGCTGGTTGGGGCCGTAGTCGTCCAGGGGCCCGTGCAGCGTCAGGCTGTAGGAGAGGCCCGACAGGAGGTTGGCGAAGAGGGCCACGTGCGCGGCGTTGGCGCACGAGTGCACGTGGACGTGGGACCAGCCGCGCTCGCGGGCCAGGGCCGACAGGCGGCCGCCCATGACGGCGAAGGCGAGCAGCTGCGCGCGGCCCTTGGCGTCGAGCCCTTCCGCGCGGGCAATGGAGGCGAGGCACCGGGCCCAGCCGGTGGGCATGGCGCGGGCCACCTCGGCGGCGGCCCGGGCGAGGCCGAGGGCGCCCTTCGCGCCCGGGGGTGCGAGGTACTCGGTCCGCGACATGGCCTCGCGCGCCCAGCTATGCGAGATGATGCGCGCGGGCGGCGGACGCGTGGACACCAGCTCCGGCGTGACACCCTTCCCCGGCAGCGCCTGCAGCTCGCGCCAGAAGAAGATGTGCGTCTGTCCGGGGAACTCGGGAATCAGGTAGCCAATCTTCTGCACGCACTTCCCATAACACGGCTGGCCGTCACCGCATGCCTGCCTGCCCGATGTCACTGGAGACCCTCGCACCGGGACCGCTGAGCTGTCCCGATGTCGGACCCCGGAGGTAGGACCTCTGCTGCCCACCGTGCCGCCTCGGAGGGTGGGCAGCAAGCGCGCTCCGAGGCGTGGGCCCGGGGACTTGTGTTTGGACTCAGTCCAAACCAACATTGGGGGAGGGGAGGGTGCGGCGTCCATGGTTCGAGCTGGAGGAAGTACGACGGCTGGCGGAGGAGGACCGGTTCGAGCTGAATCAGGGGCCTGCCTGTGCCGGTGCGCTCAACGTCTACGTGCTCGCGGGGTTCGGCCACTACCGGACCTTTGCCCAGGCAGTGGTGCTGACGTTGAGGCTGGAGGACTTCTGGCGGACGCGCCGCTGGCCCGAGCCCGACGGAGCGCTGGCGGACGAGTACGGTCTGCGCCTGCCGCGCGCGCTGCTGGAGACGTACGAGGTGGGTGTGTCCACCTGGTACGTGAAGCTCTCCGTGCTGAGTGGCCGCCGGGGAGAACAGCTGTTCTTCCTGTCGCTGCATCCACTGGCCTTCGACATGGAGCGAAATGGAGGGCTGCTGCGCCCCGGGCACTAGAAGCGAGGACCTGCCCATGAAGGAGCTGGAGTTCGACTCGGTGGGGTACCCCTGCCCGTGCGGGCGTGGCGAAATCGAGGCCAGGGCCGTCCCGGGCCGCCGCATGGGCTACCTGCAGATACCCGACCTGGAAGTTCCCTCGGACCTGCCCATTCCCACCTGTCCCGCCTGTGGCGAAGCGTGGATGGGCGCCGTCACCACGCGCCGCCTGGAGGACGCGCTCCGTGCCGCTCATGGCTGTGAGCTCACCAGGAAGGCCGAGCGCGCCATCGAGACCCTCCGCGCGCACATCCCCCAGCGGAACCTGGAGCAGCTCATCGGGGTATCTGGCGGGTGGTTGTCCAAGGTGAAGAACGGGCACGAGCCCTCCGCCTCCCTCACCGCCCTGCTCATGCTGCTCGCCGCGGATCCACGCCGCGTGGAGGAGCTCCAGGCACTCTGGACCGCTCAGCCTCCGTCCTCCCGACGTGGCCGGGGTATGTCCACGGTGGCCCGCGCCGGCCCGCCACGCCGGCCGCCCTCCAGGTCCCGCTCCCAGCGAGGGCCAGCCGGGCGCTGAGCACCGCGCAGGCTCCGGCGCGAGGGGAGAACCCCGCGGAATCCCAGGGGGCAGGTCTGGGGACACCCGCTCCCCTGCCCGGCCGGGCAGGCCGGTGGGCCGGCGTCACGCGTTGCGCTATACCGGGCGCCGCCCCATGGCCGCCGACTCCAGCGCACCTCCCAATCCCGTGGAAGCCGCATCCGCCGACAGCACCTCCGTGCCGTCGCCGGAGCTGCAACGGCTGTGGTTCGCGCTCGAGCGCCGCGCCTGGGCCTTCCTCACCGTCGTCCCCGCCCACCCCGGCGCCCCCGCCCTGGAGACCGCCACCGCCATCCTCGAGGCCGGCGCTCCCTACGCGTACTCGCAGAAAATCCACCTCCAGGACGCCACCGGCATCACCCCCGCCGACGCCCCGCGCCTCGTGCTGGAGCTGCGCGAGCGCGTTGCCCGGGGCGAGCGCGTCGTCGTCGTCCTCGACTCCCTCCTCACCCACCCCGCAAGCCTCCCCCTGGCGCTCGCCGCCGACGGCGTCCTCCTGTCCGTCGCGCTCGGGGAGACGGACTTCGGCTCCGCCCGCAAGACGCTGGAGTACGTGGGCCCCGAGCGCTTCGTGGGCAGCGTCATCTTCCCCAAGCAGAAGAAGAAGGCCCGGGCCCCGAAGGACAAGAAGAAGAAGCCATGAGCTCCGCCACCCGCCCCGACGCCCCCACACCCCGCATCAGCGTCGTCATCGCCACCTACAACCGGCTGCCCCTCATCACCCGCCTGGTGTGGCAGCTCGCCGGCCAGACGCTGCCGCCCGAGGACTTCGAGGTCGTCGTCGTCGACGACGGCTCCAAGGAGCCCGTGCGCGAGCCGCTGCTCGCCCAGAAGGTGCCCTACACCCTGCGCGTCGAAGTCCAGCAGAACGCCGGCGCCGCCGCCGCCCGCCACCGGGGCGTGCTCGCCGCCCGGGGCGAGGTGGTGCTCGTCACCGATGACGACATGCAGGTGGCCCCGGACTTCCTCGAGCGGCACCTGGCCCACCACCCGCCCGGCTCGCGCAACGTGGCGCTCGGCCGCATCCGCCCGGACCCGTCCATTGGCGACATGCCGCTGTTCGAGCGCTGGTACGCCTACCTCAACAACCGCATGGCCGAGGAGCTGTCCGTCCCCGGCGCCCGCGCCCGCGGCAACCACCTGTACACCGGCAACGTGTCCTTCCCCCGCGCCGACTACGTGGGCGTGGGCGGCTTCGACAAGTCGCTGGGCCAGTCCGAGGACGTGGAGCTGGGCGTCCGCCTGGAGAAGGCCGGCTGCACCTTCGTCTTCGCCAGCGACGCGTACGTGCTGCACGGCAGCGACCACGTGTCCTTCGAGCGCTGGCTCAAGCGCGCCAACCGCTACGGCATGTTCGACACGCACGTGGCCCGCAAGCACCCGGACGTGAAGGACCTGAACCCGTGGCGCCTGCTGTTCGTCACCAACCCGCTGGCCCGCCCGCTGCTCGCCGCCTCCGTCGTCGCCCCCGAGGCCACGCGCAGGCTGACAAACACGGTGATGAACGTGGCCAAGGCCGCGGACAGGCTCGGCCTGGAGAAGGCCGCCTTCGCCGGCACCTCCGTGGTGTACGGCATGGAGTACCTGCGCGGCGCCCGCAACGAGGCCGGTGGCTGGACGGGCATCGCCCGCGAGGTCGCCCGCTACCTGCAGGGCCGGGGTGAATAGGTGGACTCCATGAAGCCGAGGACCTCCATGATTGGCTCGCTCATCACCGACGCGCTGGAGCTGGCGAAGGCCGCCAATGGCACCACGGACGCGAAGTCCATCGCCAAGGTGGTCCTCACCAGCGACTCGTACCGCATCACCGCACTCAACCGCGCGCGCGAGGCGGCGCTCGCCTTCCGCATTCCGCTGGTGAACCACGTGCTGCGCGTGACGCAGACGGCGGTGATGGGGATTGAAATCGGCAAGGACGTGACGCTCGGCAGCGGCGTGTACTTCGTGCACAGCCTGGGCGTCGTCATCGGCGGTGACTCGAGGATTGGGGACCGCGTCCGCTTCTACGGCAACAACACCGTGGGCACCGCCAAGGACAACGGCTACCCCGTCATCGAGGATGACGTGTGGATTGGCGCGGGGGCCCGCATCCTCGGACCGGTGCGGATTGGCGCGCGCTCGCGCATCGGCGCGAATGCGGTGGTGCTCCAGGACGTTCCTCCCGACAGCGTGGCCGTGGGCATTCCCGCCCGCATCTTCCCGCGCAAGGACAAGGACGACGTGGTGCTCTGAGGCACCCGCGCTCACACGTGTCACCGGGGGAGACGAAGCTCATGGAGGATGGTGTGAAGCGTGCGCGGATGAAGGCTGGCGCGGCCGTGCTGTCGTGCGCCCTGCTGGCGGGCGGCTCGGTGGCGGTGGCGCGGGCCACCGGCCTGGCGGGGACGGGCGGCTCGGGCGAGGCGGGGCAGGACGGCGCGGCGGCTCCCGGCACGGCGGCTCCGGCCGCTCCGGCGGGTGAGAAGGCCGCGGCCTCCACGGCGCCGGTGATGCTCTACGACGGGGGCCTGGCGCCGGACTGGAAGGACATCGGCTGGGCGCAGCGCGAGCTGCCGAAGGGCGCGCCCGCGCGGATGCGCCTGTTCAACTACGCCGGCTGGATTCTCTACAAGCCCAAGCTGGAGGGCAGCTTCGGCGCGCTCTCGTTCCGCTTCAGCGCCCCGGAGTCCTTCGGCGAGTTCCTGGAAGCCCGCCTGGACGCGCACGGCGCCGTCTCCTTCCCGCGCATCCCGATTACCTCCGAGCTCCAGGTCCGCAAGGACGGCGAGTGGACGGAGGTGCTCATCCCCATGGAGCTGCTCAACCCGCGCGGCGAGCCGTTCGACCGCGTGGTGCTGCGCGCGTCCAAGGGCGTGGCCCGCGACTGGGTGCTCTTCGACAAGGTGGCGCTCGTCCCGCTGCCGCCCGACGTCGCCGCCGCGCTGGCCGCCGGTGGAGGCCGCTCGGGCAAGGGCAGCGGCCGCGAGGCGCGCATGTCCATCGACTGCACCGCGCCCGGCCACCGCATCAGCCCGCTCATCTACGGCATCGCCTTCGACGGCCTGCGCGAGAAGCAGGACAAGCACCAGTACAAGCTGGGCGCCACCACGCGCCGCTGGGGCGGCAACCCCACCTCCCGCTTCAACTGGAAGCTGGGCAGCACGTGGAACACCGCCAACGACTGGTTCTACCGGAACGTGGACATCGGCTTCAGCGCCGATGACTTCCTCGATGCCAACCGGAAGAACGGCATGCAGTCCGCCCTCACCGTGCCCATCCTGGGCTGGGTGGCCAAGGACTCGACGTCCTACGGCTTCCCGGTGTCCCGCTTCGGCCCGCAGCAGGGCGAGGACAACGGCGCCGGCAACGGCAACGCGCGCGACGGCACCCCGCTGAAGCCCGGCCCGCCGACGCAGACGAGCATCGAGGCCCCGCCCGAGTTCGTCGCCGAGTGGGTCCGTAGCATCCGCGAGAAGGACCAGAGCCGCGGCGCTCGCAGCGTCCAGATGTACATCCTGGACAACGAGCCCATGCTCTGGAACTCCACGCACCGCGACGTGCACCCGGAGCCGCTGTCGTACGACGGGCTGATGCAGCGCACGATTGCGTACGGCACCGCGGTGCGGAAGGCGGACCCCGAGGCCGTCATCGCCGGCCCCGCCGAGTGGGGCTGGACGAACTACCTCTGGTCCGCCGCCGACTTCGCGCCGGGGAAGATGAACCACTCGGACCGGCGCGCGCACGGCGACCTGCCGCTGATTGCCTGGTACCTGCGGCAGCTGCGAGAGCACGAGAAGAAGACGGGCGTGCGCATCCTCGACGTGGTGGACCTGCACTTCTACCCGCAGAGCAACGTGGGCGTGGGGCTGGAGGGCAACACGGACCCGGAGACGAACGCGCGCCGCATCCGTTCAGTCCGAGGGCTGTGGGACCCGACGTACAAGGACGAGTCCTGGATTGGCGAGCCGGTGCGCCTCATTCCCCGCATGAAGGAATGGATTGCGGAGAACTACCCCGGGCGGGGCATCTCCATCGGCGAGTACAACTTCGGCGCCTTCCGGCACATGAGCGGCGGCCTGGCACAGGCCGAGGCGCTGGGCCGCTTCGCGCAGGAGAACATCCTCGCTGCGTTCTTCTGGCAGTACCCCACGGACGGCTCGCCGGTGTACTGGGCGTTCCGCGCGTTCCGGAACTTCGACGGCAAGGGCGGGCGCTTCCAGGACACCTGGGTGCCGGCGAAGGCCTCGGAGAACACCAGCCTGTTCGCCTCGAGGGATGACTCGGGGAAGAAGCTGGTGGCGGTGGTGCTCAACCTGGACCCTGACCAGGCGGCGCAGGCGCAGATAGAGCTGAAGGGCTGCGGTACGCTCGACAGCGTGCGCGTGCTGGGCTACTCGGGCGCGCCGGGGGGGTTCACCGAGCAGACTCCCGGTGCGAAGGCGGCTGGCACGCTGACCCAGCGGCTGCCGCCCTATTCCATGACAGTGCTCGACTTGACGGTGACGAAGCCATGAGCGCCGCTGCTCCCTCGACGTCTTCCTTTTCCACCGGCCGCCCGCGCCTGCGCATCGGCCAGCTCTCCATCGACCAGCTCACCTTCGAGGACGCCATCCGTGAGATTGGACGGCTGGTGGACCTGCACCAGGGTGGCTACGTCTTCACCGCCAACGTGGACCATGTCGTCCTGGCCGAGGACAACGCGCAGTTCCGCGAGGCGTACTCGCGCGCCACGATTTCGGTGGTGGATGGGATGCCCATCGTCTGGGCGTCGAAGGCGATGGATGTGGCGCTGCCCGAGCGGATTGCGGGCTCGGACCTGATTCTTCCGCTGATGCAGCTGGGGGCGGAGCGCAAGTGGCGCGTGTACCTGATGGGCGCGGGGCCGGGAGTGGCGGAGAAGGTGGCGAAGCTCGTCGGCGAGAAGTACGGCGTGGAGGTGGTGGGCTGGGACTCGCCGATGGTGCGCACGGATGCCGGGGACGCCCAGAACGACCCGATTGTGGCGAAGATTCGCGAGAAGGACCCGCACCTGCTGTTCGTGGCGCTGGGGAGCCCGAAGCAGGAGGTGTGGATTTCGCAGGTGGCGCACAAGCTCGGGCCTACTGTGGCGATTGGCGTGGGCGCGGGGTTCGACTTCATCGCCGGCACGGCGAAGCGGGCACCGCAGTGGATTTCGCGCGCAGGGTTCGAGTGGCTGTACCGGCTCGTCAATGAGCCGAAGCGGCTGTGGCGGCGGTACATCCTGAATGACTCGCGCTTCGCCACGATTCTGCTGCGCGAGTTCTGGCAGCGGACGGGTGGGAAGCCGGAGTAGCGGCAGGGGTCAGGCGGTACCCGCCGAGCAACCCGGCTGAAGAGGCGATATAGACGCGCCATCCGCGATTGAGGGCTTACGAGAAGCCCCATCGGCAAGACGATGAGCGCCAGAGAAAAGATGACGAGGGAGGCAGCCGGTCCGCCCGTGGACCCGCTGCTATCGACGCGAATTGGCGAGTTCATCGTCGAGGAACGCATCGGCTCGGGAGGGATGGGCGTCGTCTACCGCGCCACCCACCCGCTGATTGGCAAGCAGGTGGCCATCAAGGTGCTGCGCGCGGAGCTCGTCTCCCCGCAGCAGGTGGAGCGGCTGCTCATCGAGGCCCGCGCGGTGAATGCCATCCGTCACCCGGGCATCATCGACATCTTCGGGTTTGGAGACCTGCCCGACGGCCGCCCCTACATCATCATGGAGCTGCTTCGGGGGGATTCCCTGTCGACGCGCATCCGCCAGCAGGGGCGGCTCGATGTCGGCACCTGCCTCTGGATTCTCGACCAGATGCTCGCGGCGCTCGGGGCCGCTCACCGCTCGGGCGTGGTTCACCGGGACCTGAAGCCCGGCAACGTGTTCATCGCCGAGGGCATGGACGGAACACACTCGGTCAAGCTGGTGGACTTTGGCATCGCCAAGCTGGTGCGCTCGCATGACGGGCCCACCACGGTGGATGGCTCCATCCTCGGGACGCCGGAGTTCATGGCTCCCGAGCAGATTCGCGGAGCGCCTGTCAGTCCTTCGATGGACCTCTACGCGGTCGGCATCATCGCGTTCCAGATGCTCACTGGCTCGCGCCCGTTCAACGGCGAGCCGTACCAGGTGATGTTCGCTCACATCGAGCAGGTACCGCCCCTTCCCTCGTCGCGGGTACCGGGCATTCCTCCCGAGCTCGATACGCTCGTGCTCCAGCTCCTGGCGAAGCAGCCGGAGCTGCGCCCCGAGTCCGCGGAGGCCGTGCGCCAGGCGCTGAAGCGTGTTCCCGCCCCGGGTCCTCATCAGACGAGGCCAGCTCCCGCGCATCCCGTCGCGAGTGCTCCGGAAGAGCAGACGCGAACCACCCGGGTGTACCCGGTGGCAGCGCCGCCTCCGGCGTCACGCCGTGACTGGCGATGGGGGGTGGGAGCGGTGCTGCTCGCGGCGGCAACTGGAGGGACCCTTCTCCTCTGGCCTTCGCAGTCGGATGGCGTTTCCGAGTCGCCTCCCGCAGCCGAGCCGACGAAGCCGGCAGCCATCGCGATGCCGGTTCCGGAGAGGCCTGCTGCGCCCGAAGAGAAACCGCAGGGGCAGGAGACCGTAGCTTCCGGCGAGGTCGTCGCCTTCGAGCAGCCCTTGCAGGGTGAGCCGCCAACACAGCCGGAGGAGGAAGCCTCCAGCGATCGTCCCTCTGAACACCCGGCCGCACCACCGAAGGCGTCGCGACCGAAGCCCAGGAACAAACGCAGCCCGGAGCCGGAAGAAAGGAACCAACGACCTGAGGATGCTCAGGTCCAGACGCCTGACGAGGCACCGGCCGCGAATAGCAACACAGCCGCGGGCCTGACACGACCGCAGGCGTCGGCACCAGTTCCCACGACAGCGCCAGTTCAGCCAACTCCGCAGGCACCGAGCACGGCTGCCGCGAACACGACTGGGTTGGCACAAAGCAGTGCCTCTCCCTTGAGAACACCCGAGGACCTGCAGCTTGATCTGCTCGCCGAAATCGATACGTCTGCGAAATGGTTGCGCGACAATGCGCGCATCAACGTCGCCAACTCAGATGCCATGGCCAGGCTCGAAATTTTGCGGCTGAGCGCCAAGAACGTGACCGCCGCCGACGAGTACGCCCTTATCCGCAAGGAGCTTGCCCAATGGAAGGAAAAGCTTGAGGGACGAGCAGAAGCAACCTCTCCCGTCAGTCAGGAAGTCTCCCTCGACAACCTACTCTCAGCCATCGAAAAGGCCGAAGCTTGGTGGATCACGAAAACGCATGCCCGCTTCAAGAACTCAACGCGGCAGCACTATCTCAATGACCTGCGCCGGCAAGCCCGGGAAGCAACCACGCCCACGCAGCGCAAGAACCTCCGAGATAAGCTTGACGCTTGGCAGCGGAAGAATGAGCAACAAGCCTCAGACGCGGCACAGTAAGGCAGGCATACGTCGCTCCGGCGGGGCAGCGCCTCCTCATCACGTACGCCTCCGTATTTTGGGTGCGGCAACACACAGGCGCTATAAGCAGCGCAACGCAGTTCTCTTTGAGAGTTCAGTGACGAGGCGATGAGCGCTAGGGAAAAAACGCTGAGGGACACAGCCGGCCTGTCCATGGACCCACTGCTGTCGGAGCCGGTGGGCGACTTCGTCATCCAGGAGCGCATCGGCTCGGGGGGCATGGGCGTCGTCTATCGCGCCACCCATCGGCTCATTGGCAAGCAGGCAGCCATCAAGGTCCTGCGCGCGGAGCTCGTCTCTCAGCAACAGGTGGAGCGACTGCTCATCGAGGCCCGTGCGGTCAACGCCATCCGCCATCCGGGCATCATCGACATCTTCGGGTTCGGGGACCTGCCCGACGGTCGCCCCTACATCATCATGGAGCTGCTCCAGGGGCAGTCGCTCTCGGAGCTCATCCGCCAGCAGCGCCGAATCGATGTCAACGCGACGGTCTGGATTCTCGACCAGATGCTCGCCGCGCTCGGAGCCGCCCACCGGGCGGGTGTGGTCCACCGGGACCTGAAGCCCGGCAATGTGTTCATGGCCGAAGGCCTGGATGGCACCCGCTCCGTCAAGCTGGTCGACTTTGGCATTGCCAAGCTGGTGATGTCCCATGACGGCCCCACCACGGTGGACGGCTCCATCCTCGGGACACCGGAGTTCATGGCCCCCGAGCAGATTCGCGGGGCATCCGTCAGCCCCTCCACGGACCTGTACGCGGTGGGCATCATCGCGTTCCAGATGCTCACGGGCTCGCGCCCGTTCAACGGCGAGCCGTTCCAGGTGATGTTCGCTCACGTCGAGCAACTGCCCCCTCTTCCTTCGTCACGCGCGCCGGGCATTCCTCCTGAGCTCGACACACTCGTGCTCCAGCTGCTGGCGAAGCAGCCGGAGCTGCGCCCCGAATCCGCGGAGGCCGTGCGCCAGGCACTGAAGCGCATTCCTCTGATGGGGCTTGCGTCGGCCCCTTCGAGCAGGCCATCCCCCGCGCCCGCGAGCGTCCGGGAAGAGCAGACGCGGACCACCACGCTTCCCGGGCTGACGCCGCGTCCATCGGTGGCGAAGCGTGCGCCTCGGTGGATTGCCGGGGCGGCCCTCATCGCGGGGGTGACGGGTGGAGCCTTCCTCTTCTGGCCATCGCAGCCCCACAGCCCTCCGGCAACGACTCCCGTCACCGAGAAGGCACCAACCGCAGCCAACTCCATCGCAGAGAGCCCCAAGGCCGAGCCGCCTGCGCCCACCGAGGCTTCGTCCGGAGAGGGGATTGTTCCTGCCACGGCAGCGCAGGAGCCTGCGCTGCCGGAGACTGCACCCGCACCGTCCAAGGAGACTCTCGCCGCCGAGCAACCGGTTCCGACCGCGATGCCAATCCGCCCCGCTCCGTCGAAGCTCCGCGGGAAGGAGAAAACGCCGGGCACCCCTTCGGGCCATCTACCCGAGCAGTCCCAGGGCGTATCGATCACAGAGATAGGGACCCTGTTGGAAAAGCGCCGAGAGGCCCAGCCAACTCCGAGCCCGCGCGACTCTTCGCAACCACCCACGTCGCCCATCCCAGGGAAGCAGGGCTCGCCGGAGTTGCAACAAGCTCCTGCTCCACAGCTGGAGGCTCCGCCCCCAAAGGCTCAACCAGTTCCGCCAGAGCGTCGAACGCCCATCCTTCCCCGTACGGGCCCTCAGCCTGCGGACCCCAACATTGCAGCGCGGCTGCGCAATGCCGAAGCGCTGTATCTGGAACGACCCGCGGGAAGTCCTCGCAGGCGCAAGGTGGAGCGGGAGCTGCTAAGGCTTCATGGGCTCGCGGTGGAGGCTGACACTGCGGACAAGCGTTCGAAAGTGCTGGTGGAGCTCTATAAATTGGAGCAACGCATCAAGTCGCCCGCGTCCTCATATATCGACGAGAACTCCGAGAACGATACGGAGATTCCTGACGAACCCGAATCGGTCTCCCCTCAGCCTCTCAAGACCGACGAGCGCACCGAGAACGAGGCGGAGACCCCAGACGAATCCATATCGTTCTCTACACAGATCGACGACCGCGTGAAGAAGCTCATGGATGACTTGCGCGAGGAGATCAACGAGGCCGAGCGACAGTATCGCGCTGAGGCTGGTGCCTCTACCCCGGCACCTGATCCACTCGAGGAACTTTCCCGTCTTCGGCAACGCGCTCAAAAGACCCCGAGGGCCGCAGCGCGAGAAACCCTCAAGAAGGACATCCTCAACTGGAAGAAGAAGTTCTTGAACCGCAACAAGTAACCTGGCCTCCAGTGGTGTGGCATCGGCACGACTTGCCAGGGCTACACCTCCGTGAACTTCACGCCGGTGGCCTTCACACGCTCCAGGCCCAGCTTGATGTCCTCGGAGACGATGAGGGCCCCCGTCCAGCCCTCGGGCCGGAGCACCCTCGCATCGCCGACCTTCGCCTTGTCGATTCGCAGGTCGCGCACGGAGGCGTAGCGCCCCACCATCTCTGGCACGCCGTCCTCATGCGTCCAGAGCTGGATGCGGGACGCCTTCTCGTCGATGCAGCGGATGAGGCAGGTCGCCACCAGCAGGAGGTACTGGTCCGGATGGCCCTCGATGTCCACCGGGATGATCTGCACGTTTCCTGGAGCCAGTTCCCTGAAGAGCTCCGCCACCTTGAGGTGAACGATGGGGATGCGCAGCCCCGCTTCCGTGAAGTCCAGCGGTCGGCCGGGCTCTTCGATGGGAATCCTCAGGCGCCCCTTTACCTGCACGGGAGTGCCCTGCCTGAATCGGTCGGGGTCACGCACCTCTCGGCCTCTGCTATCGACAGGCGTATCCAGGTGCCAACGGCCGGGGACCTGGACATCGTCGTGCAATTCGAAGAAGCGCCGGGTCATGAGCGAGAACCTATGGCGTTGCTCCACGGGTGACGAGCAGGTTCAGCTCCGTGCCGCGCGTAGTGATTTCCTTCGCCAACCGTCTGAGTGCTGAACTCAGGGATGCGCGGCATGCAGTGACTGCCCGACAGTGGGCCGTCGCGGCATCCAGCTCCGCGAAGACCAGCTCATGGTACCGCTGGGGATGCGGTCCCTTGTGTCCCTCCACGGGCACGATGTTCTCCGGGTCCTTCAGCTCCATTCCGGCCTTCTTGAAGATCTTCCTGAACCTTGGCGTCCAGGGCCCGCCGCGCGCGGTGGAGACACTGTTCTTGTCGGTGGCGAGGTGGTGGTCCCTGGTCCGACCGCCGCGCATGCCTCGGGCCGCCATGGCCACCGCGTTGGGCGCCAGCGCGACAGTGAAGCCTTCGGCGGTCATCGCCACCGACTGCACGCCGCCAATGGCGACGTACTGGAAGCCCGCCTGGGACTCGACGGCGAGCGACGCCTGCGCTGAGCCAGGCAGCTTCGGTGCCTTCGCCGCCAGCCCCGCCGTGTTACCGATGGCTGCAGTCGCCAGCATGACGAAGATGCGGGCGGCGTTCTCTCCCATCACTTCGCCGTACGCCTCGCCAGCCTCGCGGAGCTGCTCGAATGAGGTGGCCCGGTCCACCTTCCTCACCAGCGTCACCCACCCATCCAGCAGGCGCCACACGGTATCCACGCCCAGGTAGGCAATGGCTGAGGCCGTCAGCAGAGCGGCCAGGCCCTTGCTCACAGGCTCGGGTAGCGACCAGAGGAGCAGGTACATGCTGACGGAGGCTGACACTGTCGCCAGCAGCGCCTGCGGGTCGGCCATGTCCTCCAACGCCTCGGCGGTCTCCTCCCAGACCGAGTCCATGGCGATGGCCATGGCTAGCGTGTACTTGCCATCGCTCGCCAGCAGGGGCCCCTCAGCCAGGAGGCGCAGGCAGTCTCCGGGCTGCTCCTTGCGCTCGCACCAGCGGACATAGGAACGCGTCAGCTCCTCGTCTGCGTACGACTCCAGCAGGCGTGGGCCGTCACTCTCCTCCTCTTGGGGGAGCAGCCGTGGGCCACGGGACTCGTACCAGTACACGCCACTCCGCTCCGGAATGCCGAAGAGCAGTCGGGCTTCTCGCAGCGGATTGGCGAAGGGCCGTACATCGTGAGCGAGCTCGACCAGGGCCTTCGTGAACTCGGCCTCGTCCAGCTCCACCGTCTCGGCGTCCTCCTCCTCACGTGGCACATGGACGATGGGGAACTCAGTCCCTGTGTCCAGACGCACCACGCGGGTCGTCGAACAGCCCACTCCGACCCAGAACAGGAGCAACGCCGCAACGCAACGGAGCGTCATTCAGCTTCCTTCGCAATGGCCTGCTCATTCATCGCGTATTTGCGGACGCCATCGCCAGGGGTTTCCGCAGTGTGTCACTCCTTGCTCGGTGATGGCCTATTCATCCAGACCACGCCTGTCACTACCGTCACCAAGGAGTTTTCCATGAAGCCATTATCAAACACCCGCTTGAGCGCCCTCGCGGCGTCGGCGCTGCTGCTCGGCCTCTCCGCCTGCGCCGGGCCGGACGCCACCGAGCCCCTGTCCCCGGAACCCGCCCAGCAGCAGGCCTCGCTCGTCTGTGGACGGCTGGACCCCGGCCAGTCCCTGGGACGTGGCCAGTCCGTCCAGTCCTGTAACGGTGCGCTCAACCTCGTCCACCAGACGGACGGCAACGTCGTTGCCTACGACAGCCAGGGCGCTCTCTGGTCCACCGGCACCAACGGCCCCACCACGTCCTTCGTCATGCAGTACGACGGCAACCTCGTCGTCTACAACGGCGGCACGGCCCGCTGGAGCTCGAACACCTCCAACAACCCTGGCGCCTATCTGGCCATCCAGGACGACTGCAACCTCGTCATCTACAAGGGCTCGCAGGTCCTCTGGGCCTCGTACACGTTCTGCCGTACCCCGCCTCCCGCTCGCATCGACCCGCTGGCCTACATGCTCAACACCAGCGGCCAGACGATGCAGGACACCCGCGCCGGCTTCGGGCAGATGCAGCGCACCCTCCACGACTCCGCAGGGAAGAACTTCTACTACCTGAAGAACCCCTACGAGCCCCACCGCTGGGAGCTGTACTTCTATAACGACTCGAAAGTCTGGCTGTACCGCGACACCACCCTGCCCATCGGCGAGGGCCCCGGGTCCGCCTACGAGGTCGAGCCTTGGGACGCCATGTGGATTCCCCGCTCCTGGGCGCAAGGTGAAGAGCGCTCCTTCAGCGCCACCATCCGGTACTTCAACCACCTCAACAGCCCCTGCCCCAACCTCACCCAGTCCACACCCTGGCCCCACGGACGCCACATGCTCCGCTTCGTGGGCCGCATCGACGTGGGCGGCGCGCTTGGTGAGCAGGACGTCATCGTCGTCGACCGCTACCACGACGTCAGCGTCAACCACTGGAACCCCCGTGGCGCAGAGCGCTTCTGGTACGCCAAGGGGCTCGGCTGGGTCCGCTGGGAGTACTGGCCCGACTCACTCCGCAACCCCGACGGCAGCCCTCGCGGCAATGATGGCCAGGTCGACCGCTTCGAGGACTCGAAGTTCCACTCCAGCAACCCCGCCGACCTCAAGGCCACCTCGCCCCTCCGGCGCGTCATGATGAACCAGCGGACCGGCGCCAACCCCGGCCTCCAGGGCCTGACCTGCCGCTGACCTGAAGCACCGGGGGCTCGGGCTGACGGCTCGGGCCCCACACCCACGAAAAAAGATTCGTCCACCTCCGCCGCTCCGTTCGTTGAGGAGCTGATGCGGTGGTGGATGATTCCATGGGTGAACCCGGCAGTTTCTCCGAGTGTGGACGCATGAGCGACGACGCCCCGGCCGGGGATGGCCCGTGGCTCGCCCGCTTCCATGCCGGGGAGGCCAGCGTCCTCAATGCCTGCTACCGCGAGCACTTCGACGCCGTGTACCGCTCCGCGTCCCGCGTCCTGTCCGGGGTGGACGCCGAGACTGTCGTCCACGACGTCTTCCTGCGCCTGGTCTCCGATGAGGCGGTGCGCCGCTCCTTCCAGGGGGGGTCGCTCGCCGCCTGGCTCAACACCCTCGCGCGCAACCTCGCCGTGGACGTCGTGCGGCGCCGGCAGCGCGAGCGGACCGCCCTGGACCGGCTCGCCGAGGAGCCTCGCTTCGACGAGGAGCCCTCCGCGCCCGAGCCCTCGCTCGACGCCATCCTCCTGCTGGAGCGCTTCCGCCGCGAGCGGCTTCCCCCCAAGTGGGCCCCCGTCTTCGAGGCCCGCTTCGTCCGCCAGCTCAGTCAGCGCGAGGCCGCCGCCGCCCTCGGCATCCGCCGCACCACCCTGGCCTACCAGGAGCTGCGCGTCCGCCAGCTCCTCAAGAAGTTCCTCCTCTCCCCGGAGGCCCGATGACTTCCACCTGCTCCCTCCATCCCCTCGTCGACCGCCACTTCTCCGGCAGCATCCGCCCGCGAGACGAACAGCGCATGCGCGAGCACCTTCCGGGCTGCCCCACCTGTCGCGAGCGCTATGAGCGGCAGCTGCTCCTCTCGCGGCTGGACCCGCGTGCGATGGATGCGCGCACCCGGCTGGCCCGGGGCCTCGGCTTCGAGGCGCGGGAGCCGGTGTCTCCCTGGCGCCTGGCGCTCGTCCCCGTCGCGGTTGCCTGCCTGGCGCTCCTGATGGTCCGCATCCCCTGGAGCGGCACCCGCACCGGTGAGGAGGGCTTCACGGCTCGGGGTGCCGGCACTGCCGTGACGGACGCGCGGCTCCTCGTCTACGCGGTGGAGCCCGGTGGGGGCACGTCGCTGCTCGGCCCCTCGCTCCGGCCCGAGCAGGAGCTGGCCTTCGCCTTCCGCAACCCCGACGCGCACCGCTTCCTCATGGTGTTCGCTCGCGACGCCGCGGGCCGCGTCTACTGGTACCACCCGAGCTGGACCGACCCGGCCACCAACCCGGAGGCCATCGCCATCCCGCCTGGCAGCACGCTCCGCGAGCTGCCGGAGGCCATCTCCCATCCGCTGGAGCCCGGCCCCCTCACCCTTCACGCCGTGTTCCTGGATGCGCCGCTCACCGTGCGGCAAATGGAGACACTGCTGTCGGAAGAGCGGCCTCTCGAGGACGTGCTCCCCTCCGGCGCGGACTCCACCGCGCTCCAGCTCCAGGTCGCCCCATGAGCTCCGCACTCCTGCTCCTCGCCCTGCTCACCTCGGGCGTCGCGGGCGCCAACCCTCCGACGCCGCAAGCCACCCCGGCCGCGTCACGCACCGCCTCCTTCGCCCTCATCATCGGCGTCAATCGCAGCCACGAGCAGGACCTGCCCGTGCTGCGCTACGCGGACGATGATGCCGCGCGGTACCTCGACCTGTTCCGCCTGCTCGGCGCTCGCACGTACCTGCTCGCGCGGCTGGACGACAACACCCGCCGCCTCCACCCCCAGGCCGCCGCCGAGGCCATGGACCCGAAGCACGCCGAGCTGGACACCGCCGTGAAGCGCCTGTCCGAGGACATCGCCCTCGCTCGCAGCCGTGGCGTCGAGACAGTCGCCTACGTCGTCTACGCAGGCCACGGCAACGTGCGCAACGGCGAGGGCTATGTGTCCCTCGAGGACGGCCCCCTCACCGCGCCCATGCTCTCCGACCAGGTGGTGGGCGCGCTCGGCGCCGGCCGTGTCCACCTCATCGTCGACGCGTGCTACTCGTACTTCCTCGCCTACAGCCGCGGCCCCGGCGGACAGCGCCGCCCGCTTCCCGAGGGCTTCACCCGCGCCGTCGGACTCGCGCAGGCCGACAACGTGGGGCTCCTGCTGTCCACGTCCTCCGCTCGCGAGAGCCATGAGTGGGAGGCCTTCCAGGCCGGCGTCTTCAACCACGAGGTCCGCTCCGGCCTCTTCGGCGCGGCCGATGCCGACGGTGACGGGCAGGTGAGCTACCGCGAAATCGCCGCCTTCGTGGAGCGCGCCAACGCCGCCATCCCCAATGACCGCTTCCGCCCCCAGGTCCACGCCCGCCCTCCCAAGGGCTCCGAGCAGCTCGTCGACCTGCGCCCGGGACTGGAGCGCCGCCTCGAAGTCGAGGGCTCGAAGGGCGCGCACTACGTGCTCGAGGACGCCAACGGTGTGCGCCTCGCCGAGTTCCACAATGCCCCCAGCCAGTCCCTCCGGCTGCTGCGGCCTCCTCCGCGCGGCCCCGTCTTCCTGTGGCGCGTGGGGGATGCCACCGAGTTCCCCATCCCCGCCGGCCCGGATGTCGTCACGCTGGAGTCGTTGTCCGCCGAGCCCGTGCGCGTCGCCTCTCGCGGCGCCGCCCACGCGGCCTTCCAGCACATCTTCACCCTGCCCTTCGGCCGCGAGTCCGTCACCGGCTTCCAGTTCCCCTCCGTTCCCCTCCCTCCCCCGGAGCCCGGGTTCTGGGGCTCGCGCAAGTCCTTCGGCTGGAGCGGCCTGGCGCTGGGTGCGGCCTCTGGCGGCGTCGGCCTGTGGAACACGCTGAAGGCTCGCGACATCCGCGACGGCGTCACCCCGGACCTTCCGCAACAGGAGGCGGCGGCTCGCAACAGCCGCATCCGGCGCCTCAACACCACCAGTGGCGTGCTCTACGGCCTGGGCGGAGCGGCGGTCCTTGGCGGGGCGCTCCTGCTGCTGTGGCCCGAGGCCGACACGCTGCCCATGGCCTCCGTGGGTGCGGAGGGCGCCGCACTCGGCGTCTCGGGCGCATTCTGATTCGTCCACTCCGCCCCTCCGCGACGTTGAAGCGGTGGAGGCTGAAGAATTCAATGACACACACGAAGTCCCCTTCCCGCGCCCTGCTGCTGCTGCTCGGCGCACTGCTTGCCACCGCCTGCGTCAATCCCGTCAGCGAGGGCGAGCGTCCCTGTCCCTGCGCCGAAGGCTGGACGTGCTGCCCCGACGTGCAGGTCTGCGTCGCCAACGCGTCCCAGTGCGAGCGCCTGCGTCCTCCGCCCGTGGACCCTCCCGTCCACACCGCGCCCTCCGCGCCGCGCTCGGTGACGGCCTCCACGGAGCCTGACGCAGCCGTGCTGTCCTGGTTCGAGCCGGAGAGCAACGGCGGCACCGCCCTCACCGGCTACACCGTCGAGAGCGAGCCTCGTGAGGACGGCATGACGGTGGTCATCGACGGCCGCACCGCCCGCGTGACGGGCCTGCGCCGGGGCGGCATGTACCGCTTCTCCGTGACGGCTCGGAACGCCGTGGGCCCAGGCCCCGCTGGCAGCGCGGAGCCCGTGCGGCTTCCCGACGTTCCGGCGTCGCCCCTCAACCTCTCCGCGAAGCGCGGTGATGGCCAGGCGAGCGTCACCTGGGAGGCGCCTGTCTCCGACGGCGGCCTGCCCGTGCTCCGCTATGTCGTGACGGCGAACCCGCGCGGCCTCCGCGTCGAGACGACCGGTCCGGAGCTGTCCGCCGTGGTCTCCTCACTGACCAACGGCGAGGCCACCACCTTCACCGTGCGCGCCGTCAACGCCGTGGGCGAGAGCCCCGACTCGACTGCCTCCGAGTCCGTGGTGCCCGCCGGCCTGCCCGCCGCGCCCGCCTCCGTGGCTGCCACTCCCGCCGTACGCGCGGTGTCCGTCTCGTGGCAGGTGCCTGAGGACACCGGCGGCCTGCCGCTCTCCGGCTACGTGGTGACAGCCTCACCGGGCGGTGCCAGGCAAGAGGTGGACGGCGCGACGACCTCCGCGTCCTTCACCGGCCTGGAGAATGACACCGCCTATACCTTCGCCGTCTCCGCGCGGAACGACGTGGGCCTGGGGCCCGACACCGGCTCCGCTCCCGCGCTCACGCCCGCGCTGCCTGGTGCGCCTACCCGCGTGGAGGCGACGCCGGACGTGCGCTCCCTCACCGTGGCATGGGAGCCTCCGGCGTCGGACGGACGCGAGCCGCTCACCGGCTACACGGTGGTGGCGCAGCCCTCGGGCGTCCGCGTGGACGTGGGCCCGGACGCGCGCGGCGCCACGCTGGAAGCCGTGCCCAGCACCCGGCCGCAGACCGTGAGCGTCACCGCTCGCAGCGCGGTGGGCGAGGGCCCCGTGGCCTCGGCGTCCCAGCCGGTGCGCACGCGCCCCGCGCCCGTGGAGCTGACTTCGCTGGAGGTCCCCTCGGAGGCAGGCGGCTGCCTGTCGGTGTCCTATGGCCTGAAGCAGGTGGATGGGGAGCGCGTGGACGTGTTGGTGGAGGTGGATGCCGACGGGGATGGCACTTTCACTCGCGCCACCCAGGCGGGCAGTGACACGCACTCCGGCCTGGTGGCACTGGCCACGTCCGCCGAGGGCACCGCACATGCCTTCCGCTGGAACCGCGCGCGCGACGTCCCCGCCGCCGCGCCGTCCGCCCGGGTGCGCATCACCGCCACCGTGCCCGGCGCCGTCCCGGCGACGCGCTCGGTTGCTGTCGCACTGGCCGCGGAGACGCTGCGCTGCGAGCTGGACGTCGACTCCTTCCTGGTGCAATCGCTGGACGTGACCTGGTCGCCGAGCTGGAACACCGTGACCAGCGGTGACTTCGACCGGGACGGCAAACACGACCTCGGCGTCGTCAACGCCAGTGGCACCAGCGTGCTGCGCGGGCGGGGCAATGGCCGCTTCCATCGCCCGTATCCCGCCGTCATCCCGATGTGGGGCAGCAGCCTCGTCTCCGCGGACCTGGATGGCGATGGCGTGCTCGACCTGCTGGCGCTCGACGCTTCCAACCTCCGCGTCGCACGCGGCCGGGGCGACAGCACCTTCCAGGCGCCGGTGAGCACGTTCCTCTCCTCCTCGGGGAGCTCCACCCTGGGCTACGCGCCCCTGGTGCGGGACATGGACGGGGATGGCGCACCGGAGGTCATCGTGTCCCAGGGCGGCCTGCTCGATGTGCTTCGCCACACTGGCGGAGGGGCACTCTCAAAGGCGTTCACGACCTCGCTCTTCGGCACGGCCCCCGTGGTCGCCGGTGACTTCGACCGGGATGGACGGGAGGACCTCGTCATCGTCGGTGCATACCTCACGGCCATCCTCGGCCAGGGACGCCTCGCCTTCTCGTTCGAGCAGCTCCGGCACGTGGGCGGCACCGTCCATTCCGCCGTGGCCGCCGACTTCAACGGCGATGGCGCCCTGGACCTCGCGGACGCGAGGGAGGGTTTCTCAGACATGGGCGTCAACGTGTTCCTCAACGACGGCACGGGCCACTTCGGGGCCCGCGTGGAGCTGCTCCGTCACTCCAAGTTCTGGGGCCAGAAAATCCAGCTCACCGTGGGCGACCTGGATGGGGACGGCACGCAGGACCTGGCCTACGTGCACGAGGAGCGCGAGGTGCTCACCCTGCTGCGCGGACGGGGCGACGGCACCTTCGAGACGCACGAGCTCCCGAATGGACGCGAACCCCAGCAGGTGACGGTCGCGGACTTCGACGCCAGTGGGAAGCCCGACCTGCTGGTGCTGTCACGAGGGCTGGAGGTGCGCGTGATGAGGGACCTGGAAGCGCCCCGGCGCCTGGCCCCGGGCCTTGGCTTCGTCACCGCGGACTTCGACGGCGACGGCTGGGATGATGTGGCCTCGATAGTGCCGAGCCTGGACGGCATCCAGGTGCAGCTCACCCGGCCCACGGGAGAGCTCGTGGCTCGGGGGCCTTCGCCCACGGGCCCTCGCACCTGGTGGCTGCTGCCGGGCCGCTTCGACGCGGGTCCGACGGTGGACCTGCTCGCGATGTCCGACCACGAGAGTCCGTCCACGCTCATGCTGCTACGCGGCAACGGGGATGGAACCTTCTCCGCCGGCGAGCCGCTGGTTCCCGAGCTGAACCCGGAGTGGCCCACCGCCGGAGACGTGGACGGGGATGGGGACCTGGACCTGGCCTTCACCGACCGGCGCCAGGACGGCGCGTTCTTCCTCTTCGACGTGCGGCTGCTGCTCAACCAGGGAGATGGCACCTTCGTGACCGGCGGCGTGCTCGCGACGCATGCGTCACTGAACGGCCTGGCCCTCGCCGACCTGAACAAGGATGGCCGTGCGGACCTGGTGGTGCTCCGAAGCGTGTCTCCCAGCTTCGAGCTGGGCATCTTCGAGAGCCGTGCCGACAACACCCTGGTCAAGGTGCGGGAGTATTCCCCCATCATGGACCCCTGCAATCTCAGTGAGATGCTGCTCGAGGACCTCAACCGGGACGGGTTCATGGATGTCGCCGTGTCGTGCTCGGGGGGCCAGCCGGGCGTGCTCCCGATGTTCGGCGGGAGCAACTTCTGGTTCTTCGAGCGGGACTTCCTCCGCATCCCGAGCGGCGCGAGCGGGCTCTCCACACGCGACCTGGACGGCGATGGCTGGCGGGAGCTGCTGGCAGGCAGCCCGGGCAACGATTCCGCCTGCATCCTCCGCGCCCAGGGACACGGCGCCTACGGACCCGCGGCCTGCTTCGGGGCGCTGCCCGTCGCGTACGACATGGTGCCCCTGGACGTGGAGCACGACGGCGTGCCCGAGCTGCTCGTGGGCGGCAAGCTCTCCAGCAGCGCCACCCTGCTGCGCCTGCGGTGAGGTGAGGCACCGAGAGGGGTGGGTGCTATCCTCCATGGCCTCGAAGCCATGACGGACCCGGCGCCCACCCCCTCAGGCAGCGGAAGACGCGGTGGGGCACCGGACGACTTCGCGGTGTCCCTGCCGCGGCTCATCTTCATCCGCGTGTGCGTGGCGTTCCTCGAGCTGCTCACGCGCTTCGCGGACCTGCTCGTGCTGCTGTGCCGGCCGTGGCTGCTGTCGCCGTACCTGGGGCTGTGGCTGCGAGAGGGGCTCGCTTCGCCCTACCGGGTGCGGCGCTCCTTCGAGCTGGCCCGCCTGCTCAACACCACCGGGCAGCACTTCAACGAGCTGATGTATGGCGAGACGCCCGTCTTCACCGGGGTGTGGCTCTTCCGGAAGGCGGGGCTCGGCAAGGGCGGGCGGCTGGTGGACCTGGGCGCGGGGCGCGGGCGCACGCTGCTCGCGGCGCGGTGGTTGGGAGCAGGAGCACGCGGCGTGGAGCTGCTTCCGGGCCATGTGCTGCTCGCCTCGGGCCCGGTGGCGAAGGCCGGCGCGGAGCTCGTCGTCGGCGACGCGATGCACGCGGACCTCCAGGACGCCACCCACGTCTTCACCAACTGGACGGCCCTGACGCCGGAGACGCGCGTCCGGCTGGTGGAGCGCTTCCGCACCTGCCGCCCGGGTACCCGCGTCCTCACCGTGACGCGGCCCGTGGAAGCGGAAGGCTTCACCGTCCTCTCACGGCACCGGCTGCTCTTCACCTGGGGGATGGAGCACGTCTGGATTCACGAGTACCGCCCCCCGGCCCCCACCTGAGTTGCTTGCCACGGGCGGGCCTCGGTGGCTTATTCCGGCCAGCTCGGACGTGGGAGGGGACGTCATGGGGTACGGCTTCATGGTGTGGGCAGTGGATACGAACAAGCTCCGGCAGTCGGCCGGCTCCAAGGACGAGAAGCTCCGGCGCATGATTGGCGGGCGCTTCAAGCGCGACCTCGCCAGCCTGGACGAGCTCTTCGAGGACTCCATCTCCGGCGGCGGGCCGAACACCTACGAGGCGCTGCGGCAGCTCATCGACGGCACCGTGCCCGAGGGCGCTCGCGGTGGCATCTACCGCTATGCCTTCAAGCTGGTCGTCGAGCACTTCGGACGCTTCCTCGACAACAGCGCCGTGTGCCCGTGGAGCTCGCCCGACTTCGGGCCGGTGAATGCCGCGCTCAAGCAGATGAACGTGCCGTTCGAGCTCGACGACCTCCACGGGAACCGGCTTCCCGTCAAGCTCCCCTACCCCGACGACTTTCCTTTGACCGGGTGGGTCGACGAGGCCGAGGTGAAGAAAATCGCCGCCGCCTTCGAGGGCGCGAAGTACACGGGCAAGGATGCCCAGGTGCGCGACATCCTCGAGTGCGTCCGGGGCTGGTTCCGCGAGGCCTCCGCCCAGGGGCGTGGGCTCGTCAGCTATTATCACTGAGTGACTGAAGCTTCCGGGCCCGCGACTCCGCGGGCCCCGAGACAAGGCAGGAGTGAGGCACATGAAGGCATGGATGGCCGTGGTGGCGCTGGCGGTGGTTCCCCTCGTCGGCTGTGGTTCCTCGCGCGAGATGAACAAGGCGAAGATCGAGGCGAACACGCTCCGCAAGGACGCGGACACGCTGCGCGCGGAGAACGCCGCCCTGAAGACCAAGGTGAGCGAGCTGGAGGGTGAGCTGGCCCTGGTGTCCAAGGAGCGCGACGAGCTGAAGACCGCCGCCGCCGAGCAGCCCGCCCCCGCGGCCGTTCCCGCCGGTGGCAAGAAGCGCAAGAAGTAGGCTCGGAGCCCTGACGATGTCCGGGATGCGCACCACGGCGGTCCATGTCCACGACGGCTGCGACGTGTATGTGGGCCGCGCCTTCCGCGCCTATGCGAAGCCGAGCCCCATCAACCCGGTGCCCGGCCGCTTCGGCAATCCCTTCAAGCCCGGGGGCGTGCGCACCCCGGGCGCCATGCTGCGCACGTACTTCGCGCCGTGGCTCGCCGCCCTGCCAGAAGACGAGCAGGCCCGCGTCCGTGACGAGGCCCTGCGCCGCATGGGGCCAGACGTGGACCCGTTCGAGTCCTTCCGCTGGTACCTGGAGCTGCGCACCCGGCACGACGCGGACTACCTCGACGCCGTGCGGGGACTGCGCGGCAAGCGGCTCGGCTGCTGGTGCAAGCCCGGCCCCTGCCACGCGGACGTGCTCGCCGCCTGGCTGGACTCCCCGCCCGTGAAGGCGAAGGGCCGCAAGTAGCTCAGCCCCGCAGCCACCACCCCAGCCACGTGCGCCAGCCCACCGCCCGGCGCACCTGCGCCTCGGCCTCGCGGTACGCACGCGAGCCGAGGGCGTGCTCACGGAAGTCCGGCATGGCCAGCCGCGCGCGCACGAGCGCGGTCCGGGCGTCGTCGCCGCCGGACTCGTGCGCGACCCGCACCGCCTGCGCCAGCCGGTGGACGAACCTCAGCAACGGCTGGGTGGGCTCCGGGCCCGCGTCCTCCAGCGCCCTTCGCGCCTGCGCGTCCTCGCCCCGCAGCGCGGTGAAGAAGGCATGCCACACCCGCAGGTGCGTGCGCGTGTGGTCCTCGGGCAGGGCCAGCCCCTGCGCGACCGCCTCCGCCGCATCGTCCTTACGGCCCGTGGAGTACGCCGCCAGGGACACGTTGCTCAGCATCCACGGCTTCAGCTCGGCGGCGCGCTCGCGCCAGTCGCGCTGCCACCGGTGGCCCCAGGCCATGCGCCCCAGCTTCAGCAGCGCATAGCCCACCGCGCCCCAGAGCTCCGTGTGGCGCCGCAGCGTGCCGCGGTGCAGGCGGACGAAGCACCACAGCACGAAGCTCCTCTGCTTCTCGCCCAGGCCCTCCACGTACGCCGTCCAGGCCACCCGGCGCCCGGGCGCCGTCGCCCCGTCCACCGCATTCACCAGCGCGCGCAGCCGCTTCCAGGCGAGCCACGTGGCCCACCGCTCCGCCTTCAGGTGGCCCCACGCGCGGCCCAGCACCTCCGGCGGCTGCTCGAGTCGCTGCATCGCCGCATCCAGCACGCGCTCCACGGCCGCGTCCCAGCCCCGCGCCCGCATGGCCCCCATCGCCGTGTCCAGCGGCCAGGAGCCTTCCGAGAGCACCTCCACCGTCCGCGCCAGGTGGCGCTCCGCCGCGACGGCGTCACCGCGAAGGGCGGCGAGCCGCGCCTCCCGCGCCGTCACCTGGCCCTCCGGGCAGTGGCCCCGGGCCCGCGCCACGGCACGCTCCGCCTCTTCCAGGCGCCCCAGCTCCAGCAGCGTGTCGGAGTAGCGGCAGGCCACATAGGCATTGTCCGGCTCCAGCTCCTGCGCGCGCGCCCAGGCGGCGCAGGAGCCCTTCGCGTCCCCGGCCATCAACCGCGCGTCAGCGAGGCTCCCGTGCGCCGAGGCCAGCTCCGGCCTCAGCCGCACCATCGCCTCCGCCGCGCGCAGGAAGACCGGCGCGTCCTCGGCCTGCTCCGCCCACTCCGACAGGTTGTGCCAGCCCCAGCCGTAGTCCGGCGACTCCTCCAGCAGCGCCTGCATGGCCGCCATCGCCTCGCGGAGCTCTCCCCGCCGGGCACGCACCCACGCCGCGCGGCCGCGCAGGAACAGGGGCGGGCTTCCGCCGTACACCGCGGGCGCGCACGCCTCCAGCGCCGCGTCGTGGCGCCCGGCCAGCGCCAGCATCCGCGCCCGCGTGTCGTGCACGTCCTCCAGGCGCGGCGCCGCCTCCCGCGCGGCGTCCAGCAGCGCCAGCCGCTCCTCCAGCGTGGACTCGCCCTCCGGCTCCAGCAGCTCCGCGAGCCGCCACCGGACCATCGGCGGCGGATTCGGCCGTCCGGCCAGCTCCCGCGCCAGGGCCACCGCGTCCTCGCGCCGGTCCGCCACCTCGGCCCACTCCCCCACGCGCTCCCAGGCCCAGCCATAGGCGGGGTCCAGCCGGAGCGCCTTGAAGAGGCGCTCCAGCGCCTCGTCGCGCTCCCCCGCGCGCCAGCGCAGGTCCGCCACGTAGCCCTGCACCACGGCGTCCAGCGGACACTCGCGGCCGATGCGCTCCAGCACCGCGCGGGCCTCGTCCACCGCGCCCGTGCGCTCCAGCAGGTCCGACAGCTCACACGCCGGCCGCACCCAGCCGGGCCGCAGCCGGCGCGCCGCCTCCAGCGCCTCGCGCTCCGCCGCCAGCTCGCCGCGCGCCCGGTGCACCAGCGCCCGCTCCAGCCACGCCTCTCCCAGCAGCGGGAAGCGCGCGGTGGCGCCCTCCGCCGCCTTCAGCGCCTCGTCCAGGCGCTTGTCCCGCAGCAGGAAGCGCGTCTGCGACACCCACGTCGCCCAGTCCTCCGGGTGGCGCTCGCGCAGCTCCGCCAGGAAGCCCCCCAGCGCCTCGGAGGTGAGCACGCCCCGGGCCACGGACTCGAAGGCGAGCAGCGAGTCCCCCGGAGTCGAGACGCCGCGCAGCACCTCCTGGACGAAGGCGCACGCCTCGCCGCGCGCGGCGGGCGTCGTCGCCAGTCCCAGCAGCGCGACGACGGTGGAGGGCGCCGGGAAGAGCTTCAGCGACTCGCGATACGCGGCCGCCGCCTCCTCCGTGCGCCCCGCCGACTCCAGCACCAGCCCCTGGTAGTGGAAGAAGGCCGCGCTGCGCGGCTCCAGCACCCGCGAGCGCTCCAGCTCCGCCAGCGCCTCCTCGCGGCGGCCCTGCTGGCACAGCACCCAGGCGTGCTCACGCAGGGCCCAGGTGTCCTCGGGGTGGCTCGCCAGCAGCGCCTCCAGCGCGGCCGGCAGCACCGCGGCGTCGTGCTCACGCGCCCACCGCGCGCGCAGGCGCAGCAGGCCCTGGTGGTGCGGGAAGCGCGCGCACGCCGCCTCCAGGTGCGCACCCGCCTCCGGCACGCCCTTCAGCGCGGTGAGCAGCGACACCCGCTCCGAGTGCGCGTCCAGGGCCAGCGGCTCGCGGGCGAGCACCGCCTCCCAGTGGCCGAGCGTCACCTCCAGCGCCCCTCGCGCGGCGGCCACGGCGGCGGCCGCGCGGAACCAGGCACCGTCGCGCACCCGGCCCTCCGCCGCCGCCAGGTGCCGCTCCGCCTCCTCCGTCTGCCCCAGGCCCGCGTGCGCCCGCGCGGCGAAGAGGGACAGCTCTCCGTCCTCGGGACGCAGGGCCCGCGCGCGCTGCAGCACGCCAAAGGCCTCCGGGCCCCGCTCCAGCGCCTCCAGCGCCTGGAAGAGCGTGTTCGCCGGACCGCCGCTGCTCGCGCCGAAGCGGCGGAAGCGGTCGCCCAGGAAGGACAGCGCCCTCGCGGTGTCGCCCGTCTCCCGGGCCGCGTGGAAGTAGTTCCAGGCGTTCGACTCGTCCTTGTCCTCCAGGCACGCCGCGGCCCGGAACAGGCGCAGCGCCTCGTCGCGGCGGAGCTGGGACCAGCGCAGCTGCGCCAGCGTCCGGTAGGTGGGCGCGAAGGCCGGGTTCGAGCGCAGCGTGCGCGTCAGGAGCCGCTCCACCTCGGCCTCCTCGCGCGCGTCGTCCAGCAGCTCGGCCGCCAGCGCGTGCCACGCCATCGGATGGGCCTTGGCGCCCCGCACGCGCTCGCGCAGCAGGCGCACCCGCTCCTCGCGCCGGCCCAGCTCGGCCAGGCAGCCCAGGAACGAGAGCAGCAGGTTGAGGTCGTCCGGGAAGGCGGCGCGCAGTCCCTCCAGCGCGGCCAGCGCGTCCGCGGTGCTGTCGTCGTAGCCCGCCAGCCGGCGCCGCGCCTGCAGCGTGAGCCGGTGGCCGGGCGCGGCGCGCTCCAGGTCCTCCACCACGGCCCTCGCCGCCCCCCGGTCGTTCGCCACCAGCGCGGCCTCCAGCCGGTGGAGCCCGTCGTACAGCTCCGCCTCGGGCAGCTCCACGGCGTCCAGCCGCGCGGCCTCCGCCACGGGCACCAGCGCCATGCCTCGCGGCCCGCACGAGGCGTAGTGCGCCAGCGCGCCTTCCGCGTCGAACTCCACCTGGTAGCGGGTGGACGGGTCCCTCACCAGCAGCGTGCCGCGACGCTCGTCGTAGCCCACCACCGCCTGGAGGTGGGCGCTGCCCGGCTCCTGGGTGGTGAGGGTGAAGGCGATGCCCCGGTCCAGCAGCGCCCGCGCGCTGTCCCACGTGACGCGGAACTCGCGCACGTGCCAGCCGGTGGTGGCCGCCCAGTGGCGCTCCTGGTACGCGGGCGTCCCGTCGTAGCAGATGGCCGCCGCCACCTGGAGGTGCTCCACCGGCACGCCCCACAGCGCCGCCACCGACGTCAGCGTCGCGGGCGCACACGTCTTGTGGTG
The DNA here is from genome assembly GCF_024198175.1 of Pyxidicoccus xibeiensis. Lineage (NCBI taxonomy): Bacteria > Pseudomonadati > Myxococcota > Myxococcia > Myxococcales > Myxococcaceae > Pyxidicoccus > Pyxidicoccus xibeiensis. Next base: position 1,848,676 of record NZ_JAJVKV010000001.1, on the reverse strand, counting down.
CTGCTGCACGAAGCGCACGGGCAGCACCACGCGCCGGCCCTCCGGACGCGACTCCAGCCGCTCCGCCACGCGCGCGTGGAAGCCCGAGCCGCTCAGGTGCGACAGGGCCACCGCCAGCTCCAGGTCCCCGCGCAGGTACGCCGTGTCCGCACGCGCCGCGGCGAGCACCGCGAAGGGCGCCTCCTCCAGCTTCGGGCAGAGCGCGAGCGCCCGCTCCAGGTTCGCCCAGGCCGCGTCGTGCTCGCCCAGCTCCTCCTGGAGGCGCGCGAGCTGCAGCGTGACGCTGGCCGACTCCAGCCGCTCCGAGGCCTCGGTCAGCAGCACCAGCGCGTCCGCGTCGCGGCCCAGCAGCGTGCACAGGTTGGCGACGGCCTGCACCGCCGGGCGGTAGAAGGGGCGCAGCGAGAGGGCATACCGGGCCTCTTCGAGCGCTTCCTCGCGCCGGTCCTGCAGCTCCAGGAGGTGAGCGCGCAGCACATGCGCCCAGGAGCGGCCGGGAGTGAGGGCGAGCGCCTCCTGGAGCCAGCGGTCGGCATCCTCGAAGTCACGCAGCCCGGCCAGGGCCTGCGCGCGGGCGAGCAGCAGGTCGCTCCGGATGTCGATGGGAGCGGACTCCAGGTCCACCGGCCCGTCGAGGAAGTCCAGCGTCGCCAGCGGGCCCTTCCGCTGGAGGATGAGCTGCGACTGGTAGTAGCGCACCTCCGCGTCGCGCGGGAACTCACGGAAGGCGCGGACGAACTGGAGGCGGGATGCACGCGGCGCTCCCAGGTGGGACAGCAGCCGCCCCGCGAACAGCCGCCCCTGCAGCCCCGTCCATTGCGCCAGCGGCAGGTGGCGCTCGGCGTGGTGGCACGCCTGGAGGTAGAGCCCCCGCTCATAGAGGCCATGGACCTCCGCGAGCAGCGCGGGCGAGACGGTTGGGGCGAACGAAGTGGGAGCGAGCACGATGGAAGGGGACGCAGTGACGGCCGGCACCTGGGCGGAGAGCATGGCCTGGAGCAGGACGTCTTGGGGAGGAGGGCCTGACAAGGCACCCGGATCATGCCCGGAGCCGGAGTAGACTGGGGCCCCTGGCTCCCTTTGGGTGCATCGCCAGAGGACTCCATGGCCTCCACGCTCGCCGACGTCTCCACCGCCGCCATCCCGAACCGGAGCGGCGGTCCCCAGGGGCCTCGCGCCGTCCCGGCGCTCACCGTCATCTCCCATCCCCTGCCCCGGCGCGTCGGCGAGCGGCTGCTCCTCGACGCCATCACCGCCGGCAGGGAGGTGGCCCTGTCCCGCAACGGCCCGGACTTCACACGCCCCGGCTCCGCGCTGGGCCAGCCCCTGTCCGACCCGTTCCTCAGCCGCAAGCCGCTGCTCTTCGCCCCCGGCTCTATGCCCGGCGGTGTGCGACTGACCAACAGTGACGGAGGCACCCAGGTCCACGTCGCCGGCTCGCTGCTGCAGGGCCCCTGGGAGCTGTCGCGGGAGGAGCTCGCGGATGGAGTCCCGCTGGAGCTGGGCGGCCGCGTGGTGGTGCTGCTGCACCTGGCCGAGTCGGGTGCGGAGACGCCGGGCGCGGACACCCTGGGCATGGTGGGCGAGAGCACCCACCTGCTGCGCCTGCGCCGCCACATCGAGCGGGTGGCGGACCTGGACGTGCCGGTGCTCATCCGCGGCGAGACGGGCACGGGCAAGGAGCGCGTGGCCCAGGCCATCCACCAGCGCAGCCGCCGCCGGGACGAGAAGTTCGTCAGCGTGAACCTGGGCGCCATTCCGAAGGAGCTGGCCGCCGCCGAGCTGTTCGGCACGCACAAGGGCGCGTACACCGGCGCCACGCAGAGCCGCGAGGGCTTCTTCCGCGCGGCCCACGGCGGCACCCTGTTCCTCGACGAGGTGGGCGAGGCCCCGCCCGAGGTGCAGGTGATGCTCCTGCGCGTGCTGGAGACGGGCGAGCTGTACCCCGTGGGCGGCAGCAGCCCCGTCACCGTGGACGTGCGCCTGCTGGCCGCGACGGACGCCAACCTGGAGGAGCAGATTCGCGAGGGCCGCTTCAAGGCCCCGCTGATGCACCGGCTCGCCGGCTACGACCTCCACGTGTCTCCGCTGCGCGAGCGGCGCGAGGACATCGGCCGCCTCTTCCTCCACTTCGCCCGCGAGGAGCTGGAGACGATTGGCGAGGCGCACCGGCTGGACAATGACGACGCGTACGCGGAGCCGTGGCTGCCGGCGCCGCTGGCCGTGCGGCTGGTCCGCTTCTCGTGGCCCGGCAACATCCGCCAGCTGCGCAACCTGGCGCGGCAGCTCGTCATCGGCAGCCGGGGCCAGCCTCGCCTGCTGGTGGACCCACGGCTGGAGCAGGAGCTGGAGGCAGCCGCCGGGAAGATGCCGGGCAGCGCCGCACGCGCCGGCACTCCGGCGGGCACCGCGTCCCCGTTGCCGGAAGCCAAGGCGTCCCCGGGCGGAAGGCCCGCGGAGCCCACGCCCGAGAAGGCGGCGCCGCGCCGGAAGGCGTCACAGCTCACGGAGCAGGAGCTGCTCGCGGCGCTGCGGGAGAACGACTGGGACCTCAAGGCCACGGCGGAGGCGCTCGGCATCGCGCGGCCCTCGCTCTATGACCTCATCGACAAGAGCCCGAACCTGCGCACCGCGGGTGACCTCAGCGCGGAGGAGATCACCCGCTGCTTCGAGGCGTGTGACGGCGACCTGGATGCCATGGTGCGCAAGCTGGAGGTGTCCCGGCGAGCGCTGGGCCGGCGGTTGAAAGAGCTGGGCCTCACGCCTCGGCCGGGCTGAGGCACACGACGAACCCTCCGGTTCGTGAGCACCCGACTTTCGCGCCCGTCCCACGACGGGCCCTGTAGGCTGGCGGCCTCATTTCCGAACCCGGAGGTCTCTCACATGCACAAGGGATACATCGCAGTGGCGCTCGTGGCCGTGACCTGGGGGAGCGCCTGCGCGTCGCGGTCCAAGGGCGCGGAGGCCGGCGAGCCGGGGGCCGTCACCACCATGGAGGCCGAGGGAAGCACCGCGAAGCCCATGCTGGACTGCTCCAGCGAGGTGAAGCTGCAGGTGGACGCGGAGGGCTCGCACAAGTCCTTCAAGAAGCCGGCCCCGTGGACGCTCTGCAGCACCGGCACGCTCAAGGTGACCAACACGCTGGCGACTCCCGTCTGTGTCGTCATCACCGACAGCAGCGGCGGCACGTATGCGACGCACAGCCTGGCTGCGTCGACTGGCGAGTGGACGCCCCCCTCCCTCTCCCAGGGGGACTACACGGTGGGCGTCTGCAACCAGAAGGAGGGGGCCGACTGCTCGCAGGGGTGCAAGAACCTGACGGACTCCGCCTCGGCGGCTGGAGAGCCCGGCATGGGCGACACCATCAAGGGCAACCTGGTCGTCGTCACCTCGGGGTAGTGCCCGCCAGCCTCGCCTGCTCACGCGCCCACGTGTGCCGCAGGTGCGCGTTGTCCGCCAGCGCCCGGGTCAGCTCCTCGCGGGCCTGGGTGCGCTGCTGCTGCTTGTGTCCTGATGCGTTGGTGCCCGGCAGCTCCGCCAGCGCGAGCAGCAGGCCGCCGCGCACGGCCCGCGCCTCCGCCCAGGCGGCTCGGGCCGCCAGCGCCGCGTCCGCCAGCGCCAGTCCCCGCTCCAGCACCGGCGTGGCGTCCCTTCCCGCCTGCCGCCGCCAGTCGCCCCACCCGAGCTGGAAGCGGGCGAAGGCCACGCGGTGCTCCGGACGCGCGGGCTCCAGGTCCACCGCCTTCTGGAAGGACAGGGCCGCCGCGTCGAAGTCCTCGTCGCGAGCCCGCCCCTTCGCCGCCCGCCAGCGTGCGTCCAGCGCCAGCGTCTCGCCCTGCAGCAGCCACGCCTGGGCCAGCCCCGGGTTGAGCGCGAGCGCGCGGCGCAGCGCCTCCGTGGACTGCTTCAGCGCCGGGCCCGCGTCCCTTCCCTGCTCCAGCGCGAAGGCGGCCTCCACGCGGTACACCGCGCCCAGCCACGTCCTCGGCTGCGGCAGGTCCGGCAGCAGCGCCACCGCCTGCTGGAGCACCGCCTCCGCCGCGCGCACGGCCGGCAGCGGTGACTCTCCGCGCGCCAGCAGCGAGGCCGCGTGCCAGGCGTGCACCTCGCCCGCGTTGTTGTGGGCGAAGCCCTGCGCGGGCGCGACCTCGATGGCTCGCGCGAAGGCCTCCTGCGCCTGGAGCAGCAGCGGCTCCGGCGCCGCTCCCCGGTCCCAGGCCTCCTTCGCCTGCTCGAAGAGGATGGTGCCCACGCCGTTGTGCAGCGGCGGCAGCTTCGGGCTGATGGCGGCGCCCTTGCGATAGGCCTCCAGCGCGCGGGCGAGCTCCGGCCGCGCATCCCCTCCCGAGTCCCGCAGTCGCCGGGCCCGCGCCTCGTGCACCTCGCCCGCGTAGAACCACGAAGACACGAGCCCCGGGTTGAGGGTGCATGCCCGCTCCATCGCGTCCGCCGCCCGGGTGAGGTCGCCGTCGGCATCCGGTGCGCGCGGATGCGAGGCCCGCGCGACGTACGCCTGCCCCAGGTTCGTCCACGCCTCGGCGCGACGCGCGTCCAGCTCCACGGCGGTGCGGAAGGCGTCGACGCCCCGGTCCCTGTGCGGCAGCGCGTCTCCTCCCACGCTGTCCTCGTGGTCCGCCCACACCTTGTAGACGAGGCCCAGGTTGATGTGGAAGTCGAAGTCCCGGCCCTCGGCGGGGATGCGCTCGAAGGTGGCGGCGGCGTCGCGCAGCAGCTCGCTCGCGTCCTGGCCCTTCTCCTGGCGCAGGATGGCGCGCTGCCACGACACCAGCGCCAGCTCCGTCAGCGAGCGAGGTTCCGAGGGCGCGAGCGCGACGGCCTCCTTCGCCGACGCCTGCGCCGCATCCAGCAGCGGCTCCACCTCACCGCCCTGCCGGGCGCGGTGCTCGGCGAGGCGACGGTGCAGCGCGGCCTCCAGCACATGGGCCTGGGTGTCGTCGCGCGCGGCCGTGAGCGCACGCTTCACCGCCTCCACGCCCCGGGAGTACGGAGGCAGCACTTCGCCCTTCCCGTACACCTCCATGATGAGCGCCTCGTACTCGAGCCGCGTCAGCGCCCGGTGTACCGCGGGCACGCTGCGGCCGATGCTGGCGGCCTCGGCGTAGGCCCGGCGGCCGGCGTCGAAGTCCGCGGTCGCGCCTTCGCGGTCCCCGGAGCTCCAGCGCCGCACGGCGCGCGCCAGGTGGATGTCTCCGCGCAGTTGGGGCGCCTCGTGGAACCAGGGCAGCCGAGCGCCGAGCGCATCCAGCTTCGCGAGCGCCTCGTCGGGCCGGTCCTCGTGGAAGGCGAGCAGCGCCGCGACGTACTCGGGGGCGGGCACCTCCGCGCCCTCACTGCGGCGCAGGAAGTCCAGGGCCGGGTCCCGGTAGCGCTCCGACACCTCGCGCAGCCGGGTCTCGCGCGCCTTCGCGTCGCGCAGCCGCTCCGCTTCCAGGCGGCGCTCCTGGTAGAGGTGGCCGAGCACCAGGGCCAGCGCATAGGCGACGCGGGGCTCCTGGTAGCCCTGCTTCCATGCGGTCTCCAGGTGCTCGCGGGCCTTCGCCTCGTCCCCCAGCGCGAGGAAGCCACGGCCCAGGGCGTAGTGCCCCGGCCCCTCGGCGAGGGAGCCCGCGTTGCGCATGGCGGACTCGATGTCGCGCATCCTCGCGCGCAGGGCCTCGCGGTCCGCGCGCGTGTCGTGCAGGGGCGCGGTGCCGGAGTAGCGGGCCTGGGCCTCGAGGCGCTCCACGCCTTCCGTGAAGCGGCGGGCCAGCGTCTCGCGCTGCGTGACTTCGCGGCGGGCCAGGACGGCCTGCCCCAGCGCGAGCGCCACCACGAGCGACACCGCCGAGACGACGGCCACGACGCGGCGGTGCTTCCGCAGCCAGCGGGTCGCGCGGTAGCCGGGGCCAGGGCGCGCGAGCACGGGCGCTCCGTCGAGGAAGCGGCCCAGGTCGTCGGCGAGTTCGCGCGCCGAGCCATAACGGGCGGAGCGGTCCTTCTCCAGACACTTGAGGGTGATGGCCTCCACGTCCGCGGGGATGTCGCGGTCCACCGCGCGCGGCGGCCGTGGCTCCACGGTGGCGATGTTGCTGAGCACCTCCAATCCGTTGTCACCGGGGATAGGGGATTGGCCGGTGAGCAGCGCGTAGAGCGTGGCGCCGAGGCTGTAGACGTCGGCGCGGCGGTCCAGCCGCGTCACCTCGCCCCGGGCCTGCTCGGGGGACATGTAGTGCGGCGTGCCGAGCACCGTGCCGGTGGCGGTGACGCCCTCCTTCCAGTCGCGGGCGAGGCCGAAGTCCATGACATAGGGACGGAGGGCACCTTCGGCGGTGCGCTCCACCAGCACGTTGGAGGGCTTGATGTCCCGGTGGACGAGCCCCGCGCGGTGGGCAGCGTGGACGCCCTCGGCGGCTTCGCGCAGGAGCATGACCTTCTGCTCGACGGTGAGCTCGCCCGCGAGCGCGTTGAGGGGCCGGCCGTCCACGTACTGCATGGCGATGTAGACCTTCCCCTGGACCTCGCCGACCTCGTACACGCGGCACACGCGCTCGTGGTCGACGCGGGCCTGGGCGCGGGCCTCGGAGACGAAGCGGCGGGCGAGCTCGGGGTCGTCGTCACGGACGAACTTGAGCGCCACGTCGCGGCGCAGCCGGGGGTCCCACGCGAGGAACACGCGCCCCATGCCGCCCTGCCCGAGGAAGCGCCTGGGCTGGTAGCGGTCCCAGCTCGCTATCGGGAAGGCGGGCTCGTCGGGGCGGGAGGGAGGCGCGGAGTCCTGCTCGCGGCCCGTGGGCGATTCGGGAGAGACGGCGGCCGTGCCTGGCTGGAGTGTGTCGTCCGAGCGGGGAGCGGCAGACCGCTCGGGAGGGGCGGCGGCGCCGGGCGTGAGTGGGGCTTCGGAGCGTGGCGCCGGGGGGCCGTCGGCGGGGGGGGCGGAAGGAACGTTCCTTCCAGCCGAGGGCGCGAAGTCCGGCCCCTGCCCCACGGCACGCGCCGCGGGCTGCCCGGAAGGAACGTTCATTCCAGGCGCGAGCGTGCAGTCCGAGCCGGCCATGGGTGCCTCAACCCTCTCGGCCGAGGCCTCCCGACGAAGCAGGAGGAAGGTGTCCTCGGAGAGGCGTCCCTGCTCCCGAAGCAACTCCAGCGGAGATCGCCCCAGGCGCATGACCCGAGCGCGCAGGTCCTCCACTTCTTCCCGAGAGACCAGACCCTCCGCGAGCGCATGGCGCAGCTCGGCTTCGTATCGCTCGCTCACGGCAGGATGCTCCTCGTCTCCATGCCGGCGGAGTCAGCGGCTGGCATGTCGGATCTTCAAAGCGGAAGCGTACCGGAGCGCCTCGGGCCCGTCGAAGGGGCGAGCCGGCTCGGCCCCCCGGTGGTCTGTTAGCCTCCCGTGGCATGAGAACCGTGGAGCACCCACCGCGCGCGCTCTACCTCTTCCTGCTGGCGGGGATGCTGGGAGCGGGCTGTGCCTCGGGGCCTCCCTATGCGTCCAAGTCACTGGCCGTGGACTGCAGGCCTGGAGACTCCTCGGTGGTCTGTTGCATCAAGAAGTACCCCGCAACAGCCGCGCAGAGCTGCGCGGCCACCGCCACAGAAGTGGCCGAAGTCCTCAACGGCCTCCGGGTGCTCAACGAGGTCGCCGATGCAGCGGATGAGGAGTTGGACGAGGAGAGCATCGACGACTTCATCAACAACGCCGACCTTCCCGAGTGGAAGCAGGAGTGCATCCGGCTCTACGTGAACTGCAAGAACGAGGGCTGGACCGGGAGCTGCTACGACTGCATCCGTTACTGTGAGGGGCAGCACGACTGGCCTTTCCGGACGTGCAGCCCCCGAAAGAAGCGGGAGTAGCGAGATGGACCTGGAAGAAGGCGATTGGCACACGATACGGATGCTGGAGAGTCAGGTCCAACGAGGTGAGGTACTGGAGCTCACGCCCGACGTGCGCGAACTCCTCCTCCGCACTGCCCCCACGGTCGCCATCAACGAAGCTGACGTGGACCTCTCCAGCGTCGACAGTGCCACCGCGCTGCTTCATGTCATCCGGCGTCGCATCTCGGATGGCTCACACCGGCTGGCTGCTGCCCTGAACCGGATGTACCGCCTTCGTGACGCGGGCCGCCTGGACGAAGCACGGCAACAGCTGCGCGACCTGCTCGCCGTCGAGGTCGTCCCCCTCTACCGGGACATCGCGGAGGGTGAGATAGAGAAGCTGAACAGGCGTGGGTAGCAGTCCCTGGGACGAGCCCCCACTGAGCGCTATATAGCGCCGCCATGCCCACCCTCATTCTCACCGCGAAGGACCTGCGCGGCCTGTACACCGTCCAGCTCGGCCTCGAAGCCGTCGAGCGCGCCTTCCTCGCCCACGGCCGTGGCGAGGCGCTCATGCCTCCCAAGGTCTACCTGTCCCTCCCCAAGTACGAAGGCGACTTCCGCGCCATGCCCGCCTTCCTCGACGGCGCCGCCGGCGTGAAGTGGGTCAACGCCCATCCCCGCAACCCCGAGAAGCACGGCCTGCCCACCGTCCGCGCCCTCTACATCCTCAGCGACCCGGACACCGCGTCCCCCCTCGCCATCCTCGACGGTACCCTCCTCACCGCCTGGCGCACCGGCGCCGCCGGGGGTGTCGCGTCCAAGTTCCTCGCGAAGAAGGCACCGCGCACCCTCGGCCTCGTCGGCTGCGGCGTGCAGGCCCGCGTCCTCATCGACGCCCACCGCGCCATCTTCGGCGAGCTGGAGCTGCTCCTCGCCGACGCCTCCGAGGCCGCCGCCAAGGCCCTCCAGGCGGAGAAGGGCGGCCGCGTCGTCAGCCTCCAGGAGGCCTCCGGCGCCGACATCGTCTGCACCTCCACGCCCGTGCGCGCCCCCGTGGTGAAGCGCGAGTGGATAAAGCCCGGTGCCCACATCAACGCCATGGGCGCCGACGCCCCCGGCAAGCAGGAGCTGGACCCGCGCATCCTCACCGAGGGCCGCGTCTTCATCGACGACACCGAGCAGGCCCTCCACTCCGGCGAGGTCAACGTCCCCCTGCACGACGGACTCCTCAAGGCGGAGCAGATCGCCGGCAACCTGGGCGAGGTCCTCGCCGGCAAGAAGCCCGGCCGCACCGGAGACGAAATCACCGTCTTCGACTCCACCGGCCTCGCCCTCCAGGACGTGGCCCTGGCCCGCGCCCTCTACGACGTGGCCCTCGCCCGCGGCGTCGGCCAGTCGCTCGACATCGTCGGAGGCTGAGCTCCCTCCACACGGACGCGCAATGCCTGTCACAGACAGGTAGCGGAAAACCGAGGGTGCCCCCAAACCCACGAGCATCCAGGGAAGTGTCCGAAAGCCGACTACTGGACACTTCCAGTCTGTCTGGAGTATTCCATTCATTAGCGCTGTCCGTGGGGGAATCCTTTCCATTCGCATGACTGTCCCCGTGGGCTGGAGGCCGCCGCTCCAGCCGCGAGGGCCGTCCTGCGTCCGAAGGCTCCCCGAAGGTCCGGCGCGCGGCGTCAATCCCTGACGCCGGCCGTACCTCCTTGGAGAGTCATGTTCCCCCATCCCCTCCGGCAGCCCGCGCGGCGCCGCCATGCCCTCCTCGGGCTGGTGGCGCTGGCGATGTCTGTCCTTGCCATTCCCGCTTCCGCCCAGACGCAGACCAACACCCAGGCCACCCAGCGCGCCATCAACTTCCTCAGCGCGGACGTGGCCCACTGGACCACGGAGAACAACTGCGTGGCCTGCCACCGCCAGGGCGCCGTGGTGTACGGCATGGCGAACGCCCGGGCCAACGGCTACGACATGAACTTCGTCGCGGCCAACGGGCGCACCAACCTCCAGAACCTGGAGTTCCTCGCCCAGCGCATCCGGGTGGACCAGCAAGCCAACGGCTCGTGGCTGCACACCGGCAACGCCTTCCGCAACGAGAAGACGTCCTTCTCCACCTTCGGCCTGGCCGGGTATGACCAGAACGTCTCCACGCAGTACAGCGCGTCGCTCGTCTCCGCCGCGAGCTGGGCGCTGACCACGCAGGAGGCCGGTGGCCGGTGGCCGTCGGACCACGCCCTCTTCCCGGTGGATTACGGCAGCGTGCCCACCACCGCGCGCATCATGACGGGCATTGCCCAGGCGAAGCAGCGCGTGGACCCGGCCCGCGCCGCCCAGTACCAGGCCGCGCTGGACCGCGCCGCCACCTACCTGCGCAACAACCTCAACAACGCCGACACTTCCGCTCCGGGCAACGGCATGCCCTACACCTTCCAGGTGGCGTGGGCCATCGTGGGCCTGAAGGCCGCGGGCCCCGGGCCGAACAACGAGAACACCGCCGCCATCAACACCCTGGCGGACCGGCTCAGCACGCGCACCTCGCCCGGCAGCCCCGGCTGGGGCAACTCCGCCAACGAGGCGGCCAATGACTTCGCCACCGGCAGCGCCATCTATGGCCTGTGCCTTGCCGGCCGCGAGCCCGCCACGGACCCGCGCCTGCGCACTGCGATTGAGTGGATGAAGACGCGCCAGTCCGCCGACGGCAGCTGGCGCACCGGCGCCGCCACCTTCGACATCCCCACCACCTTCGCGGCCCTGGGCCTGTCCTGCTTCGGCGACTTCAGCGTGCGGGTGACTGTCGTCGGCTCCCACCGGCAGGAGCTGCTCATCGACCACGCCGCGCCGCAGACGGCCACCTTCACCTTCACCGTGCGAAACCACGGCTACCAGGCGGACACGTACACGCTGAGCACCCAGGGCGGCCTGCCCGGGTGGACGTCCTCGGTGAGCCAGCCCACCCTGTTCCTCGCCTCCGGAGCGGAGGCGAACGTCACCGTCACCATCACCGCGCCACCGGGCCTGTACCCGGCGCTCACCTCGGAGTTCACGCTCATCGCCGCCTCGGTCGGCGCCCCGGGCGTGTCGGGCTCCGCGCGCGTCAACGCGTACACCCCGCCCCTGCCCCCCGTGACGGGCCGCCCCACCGTCACCGCCATCCAGACGCCCGCCGCCAACGCCAGCGTCACCATTGGCCAGGGCATCACGCTGTCCGCGCGCGTGACGGACGCCGGCGCCCCCGTCAGGGGTCCGGGCCGCGGCGTCGTCACGTTCTACGTCGCGGGCGTGCCTGTGGGCGCGGACGCGGACGCGGATGCGGACGGCCTTTACTCCACCCCGTGGATGCCGGCCGTGGACAGCTGGACGGTGACGGGCCCGCAGGACTACCGCGCGGTGTACTCCGGCGTGGAGCTGTTGCCGCCCCTGGCCAACCTGCTGGGCAGCACCGACTCGCGCACGCTCAACATCCTCGCCTTCCCGCACACCACGCCGCTGGTCACCATCGGCAACCCGCCGGCCTTCACCCGTGAGACGTCCCTGGAAATCTGGGGCTACGCCACGCCGCGCGCCCCCGGCGCCGTCGTCACCTACGCGGCCTTCATCGTCAACGGCGGTGCGCCCATCGTCCTCACGCCCGGCAACGGCGGCCTCGTCTTCACCACCGTCACCCTGGAGGAAGGGCCCAACATCATCCAGCTGACCGCGCGGGACAGCTTCGGCGGCATCACCACGAAGCAGGTCAACCTCACAGTGGACCGCGTGGCCCCCATCCTCACCATCCAGTCGCCCGCCGAGGGCGCGGCCCTGGGCACGCCGGTGGTGACGGTGACGTCGTCGGTGCAGGACCAGACGCCGGTGCGCGTGGAGACGCAGTGGGCGAACGTGTCGCTGCTGGAGTTCGGCAACGGCACCGTCAGCCACAACGTGCCGCTGAGCTATGGCAACCAGGGCATCATGGTGCGCGCCACGGACAGCGCGGGCAACGTCACCGAGAAGGGCGTCGTCGTGTGGGTGGACTCGGGCGCGCCGGTGCTCAGCACCAACTTCGCGGAGGGTCAGCTCTTCGGGCCCATGCCGGACCACACCTTCGGCTACGCCATCAACGTGCAGACGGTCTCCGCCTCCACCGTGCGCGTCAACGGCGGCCCGGCCTTCACGCTGCCCCGGGGCGGCGGTCAAATCCAGACGACGGCCACGCTGGTGCCGGGCGTCAACACGCTCAACATCTCCGTGACGAGCGAGACGGGCATCACCAGCACGCTCGTGCGCCGGGTGAACTACGACACGCAGGCGCCCGTCGCCACGCTGCTCGCCCCCACCGCGGGCAGCACCGTCAGCGGCGTCATCACCCTGCGCGCCCGCGTCACCGACAACTACGGGCCGGTGACGAACGTGGGCTTCAGCCGAGACAGGTCCGGCATCCGCGCCGGCACCCAGCAGGCGGACGGCACCTGGACGGCGGAGCTCGACACCCGCGAGCTGTTCGACGGCGCGCACACCGTCGACCTGTGGATGAATGACGGCGTCGGGAACTTCACCATCCAGAGCTTCAACTTCTTCGTCGACAACTGACCCCGCCGGACGCATGACGGGACGCCGCGGCCGGAACATGGGCTCGCGGCGCCCCGTAACACCGCGAAGGCCGAGTTAAAGACGTACAACCGGAACACGCGGTGTGTCAGCACCAAAGCCTGACATGACAGTGTCATCCGGGCCTCGCTCGGGTGCGGATGGACCCGTGGCGCGGAGAGAGAGGGTTCAAACCCGAGCAGGCAGGCGTTCTTGTGAGGAGCTGGGTTTTGCTCTCACCCGTACCCTCGACGGTATCCTTTCCTCGCAGGCGCTCCGGCCTTCGGCGGTGCCTTCCGCGTGTCCATGCCCATCCGCTCTGGTGTTCGTCTCCCGTCCCGCTCCACGCCCGCGTCCGGCTGGGTCTTTGGCATTGCACTGCTCGCGCTGTGGTTCACCCCGTCCGCGCGCGCGGCCACCAACGCGGAGGCCGCGCAGCGGGCCATCAACTTCCTCAGCGCGGACGCGGCGAACTGGAACGTGCGCTTCGGCTGCACGTCGTGTCACCGGCACGGCGCGGCGGTGTTCGGCCTCGCCACCGCGCGCACCACCGGCTACGACCTGGACGCGCTCACGTACAACGGGCGCACCAACCGGCAGAACCTGGAGTTCGTCACCGAGCGCATCCAGTCCGAGCAGCGCGCCGACGGCTCGTGGATTCACGAGGGCCACTGGTACCCGATGTCCAAGACGAGCTACTCCGCCTTCGGGCTGGCGGGCTACGACGCGAACATGGGCACGCGCTTCTCCGAGCCGCTGGTGCGCGCCGCGGACTGGGCCGTGAGCCAGCAGGAGGCCACCGGCCGCTGGCTGGAGGACTTCCCCTTCTACCCGGTGGGCTACGGCAACGTGGCCATCACCGCGCGGCTGATGACGGCCATCTCCCAGGCGAAGCAGCGCGTGGACCCGGCGAAGGGCGCGCAGTACCAGGCCGCGCTGGACAGGGCCGCCGCCTACGTGCGCGCGCACATGAATGACTTGACGGACGGGGCCCAGGCGGATGGCCAGCGCTACACGCACCAGACGGCGTGGGCCATCGTCGGGCTCAAGGCCGCGGGGCCCGGGGACAACGGCGTGAACACCGCCGCCCTGGGCACGCTGGCCACGAAGCTGCTCGCCACGCGCGCGCTCGGGGACGCGCCCGGTTGGGGGACGCTCGCGGGCGAGCCCGCCGACGAGTTCGCCACCGGCCTCTCGCTGTACGCGCTGTGCCTGGCGGGACGGAAGCCCGGCGCGGACGGGCGCATGTCCGGGGCGCTCGACTGGCTGAAGTCACGGCAGGCGGCGGATGGAAGCTGGGGCGTGGGCACGCGCTACCCGGACATCCCCACCACCTTCGCCGCCATGGGGCTGGCGTGCTTCGGCGACTTCAGCGTGGGCGTCTCGGTGAACGGCGCGGCGCGCAGGCCGCTCGAGCATGACCTGCCCAATCCCCAGACGGCCACGTACGTGCTCACCGTGCGCAACCACGGGTACAAGACGGACGAGTACTCGCTGAGCACGCAGGGCGGGCTGCCCGGGTGGACGGCGACGCTGGACAGGACGACGCTGGAGCTGGGCCCGGACGAGTCCACCACGGTGCTGCTCACCATCACCGCGCCCCCGGGGCTGGCGGCCTCGCTGTCGTCGGACGTCATGGTGGTGGCGGCTTCGGACGGGGCGGCGGGAGTGAAGGGCGCCACGAAGGCCTCCACGTACACGACGCCCCCCGCGCCCACCGAGGGCCTGCCCACCACGACGGCGCTGCTGTCACCCGGAAGTGGCCCGCTCACGGTGGCGCTGGCCAACACGCTGTCCGCGCGCGTGGTGGATGACCGGGGCTGGCAGGCACGAGGCCCTGGCATGGGCGTCATCACCTTCAGCGTCGCGGGCGTCACGGTGGGGGCGGACAACGACGCGGATGGGGACGGGGTGTATTCGATTGTCTGGAGGCCTCGCGCGGCGACGTGGGACGACCTGGGGCTCCAGGATTTGCGCGCGGTGTACTCGGGGGTGACGCTCCAGCCGGAGCGGGACAACCGCCTGGGGAGCACGGCGTCGCAGGAGGTGGAGGTGCTTCCGTCGCCCTACCCCGCGCCGTCGGTGACGCTGTGCGGGCTGCCAGACTTCACCGGAGCGACGTCGCTGACGGCGTGCGGCTTCACGACGCCGCTGGCCGTGGGGACCTCCATCGAGTCCGCGGCCTTCATCATCCACGGCGAGACGTACCCCGTGGTGCCGGACGTGAATGGCGGCCTGGTGATGGCCTCGCTGCCGCTGCGGGACGGGCCCAACGTGGTGCGGCTGGTGGCCACGGACACGCTCGGCGGGCTGTCCAGCGACGAGGCGACGGTGATGGTGGACAACACCGCGCCCGAGGTGACGCTGCTGTCGCCAGCCAACGGCAAGGCGCTGAGCGTGTACAGCGTGGACGTCCAGGTGGTGGTGCGCGACTGGTCGCCGGTGCGGGTGGAGACGAACTGGGTGCACGTCACGCAGGTGCCCGCGGGCGGCGGCACGGTGACGCACACGGTGTGGCTGAACCCGGGGCAGAACGCGATTCTGGTGCGGGTGACGGACGCGGCGGGCCACGCCACGGAGCAGGTGGTAAATGTCTGGGTGGATGCCCAGGCGCCGTTTGTGGGCACGGGGCTGCCGGACGGGTGGCTGATGGGGCCGCAGCCGGGGGACACGCTGTGGTACGGCATCGGCGTGTACTCGGCGTCTTCGACGCAGGTGGTGGTGTCGTCGAGCGGGACGTACTCGCTGCCGCGCGGCGGCGGCGCGGTGAATGCGCAGCTGCACCTGGTGCCCGGCGTCAACACGTTCACGATTGATGTGACGAGCGAGACGGGGCTGACGACGTCGCTGACGCGCACGGTGCGGTACGACAACTCGGCGCCGGA
Source organism: Pyxidicoccus xibeiensis (assembly GCF_024198175.1). Classification (NCBI taxonomy): domain Bacteria; kingdom Pseudomonadati; phylum Myxococcota; class Myxococcia; order Myxococcales; family Myxococcaceae; genus Pyxidicoccus; species Pyxidicoccus xibeiensis. The sequence goes on along the minus strand of NZ_JAJVKV010000001.1, from coordinate 1,833,410 downwards.
GGCGGAGCTGGTGATTCCGACGCCCGGTGGGACGTACAGCGGGCCCATCGTGCTCACGGCGCGGGTGACGGACACGGTGGGCGGCGTGCGCGGGGTGGCCTTCACCCGCGATGGCTCGGGGATTCGAGCGGCGACGCTGCAGCCGGACGGGACGTGGACCGCGGAGCTCGACACGCGCGAGCTGGTGGACGGGGCGCACACGGTGGAGGTGTGGATGGATGATTGGGCGGGGAACTTCGTCATCCGGACGTTCCACTTCAACACGCGCAACCGGCCGTAGCCGTGCGGCCCGGGGTCAGACCTCTTCGAACTTCGTGCCGGTGATGGCCGCGTCCTCCATGGCCTGCTTGAGGTCCTCCGAGACGATGAGGGCCACGGACCAGCCCCACGGGCGGAAGATGCGGGCATCGCCCACCTTCGTCGGGTCGATGCGCATGCCGATGACGGAGCGATACTGACCTTCTTTATCGGGCCGTTCATCCTCCGGCTTCCAGTACTGCACCTCCTCACAGCGAGCATCATCGATGCAGCGGAGGGTCCGCAGCGTGTTGAGGATGAAGTAGGGCCCCTCGTGCCCTTCGACCTCCACCGGGATGAACTGGACCTCCGAGATGCCAAGACGCTCGAACAACTGGACGACGCGCTCGTGGACGACTGGCGTCGCAAAGGAGTCCAGGGTGAACTCGAGCACCTGCCCCGCAGGCTTCACGGGAAAGCGAATCGTGTCCTGCAGCTCGATTCTTCTGCTCTCAAAGAACTGCCAGGAATGGACTTCCTGTCCTTGCTCATCCCGGGGTGACCTCAGGTGCCAACGCCGTCGGATGCGCATGTCATCCGTCAGTTTGAAGTACCGATTCATGAGCATTTTCCTTGAGGCACTATCACTTCGTGACGAGCCGGTGCAGCAGGGAACCGCCGGTACAGATTTCGCTCGCCAGCTTCTTCAACTCCGTCAACAGGCGGGGGCGACAGTCCGCCCGGGGGCGACAATCTCCGAGTGCAGATCGCACCCGCTCAAATACTGCCTCGTGGTACCGCTCCGGATGCGGCCCCTGATGTCCCTTCAGGTAGACAAGGTTTACTGGGTCATCCAGCCCCACCCCAGCCCTTCCAAAAAGCTCTTCGAAGCGTGGCGTCCACGGCCCTCCTCTCACCTCAGCCGTATCGTTCTTGTTCGTGGCGATGTGGTGCCACTGGTGGTCGTCCTTCTTCACCGAGCCGTCCGTGCACGCGCTCCCCGCCCCTCCTGACGCGGAGCCCGTCGCCGTCCCCACTGCCACACCGCTGACCACCAGCGAACCGTCCGCCACCATCTGCGCCGTCGTCGCGCTCTGCCACGTCAGCCCGCCGGGCACCGCGTACCGCGAGGGTTTGAGAAGCGACCAGCCTCCGCCCTCCGGCACCTTCGGCAGCGTCTTCCCAACACCAAAGGTCGCCACCAGCACCACGACTCGCAGCGCTGTGCCTCCCAGCGCCCGCCCGAAGCGCTCCGCCACTGCCTCCAACTCCTCCACCGTCCTCGCCGCTTCCGCATCCTTGTACAGCTGGTAGCAGGCCACTCCCAGGTTGCGCAGCTCCAGCAGCCCCACCGCAATCGCCAGCCTCACCGTCAGCGCCGCCGCGAAGGCCTTGCTGAAGACGGGTTCCGGCAACGCCCATGCCGCCAGGTACACCGTCACCGACAGCGCCACGCTGGCCAGGAAGGCCGGTGAGCTGAACAGCTCCTCCGCCGCGTCACGTATGCCCGGCGCCATGTAGCGCGTCGACCGGCGCAGCACGAGGAACAACCGACTCTGCTCCACCGAGTCCGGCAGCGGCAGCCGTGAGGGCCCGTACCGCGCGAGGAACTCCTGTCGAAGCTGGAGCTCCCACGGGGCCGGTGTGCCCCCGCCGCCCGCGAGCGCACGCTGGACACGCGGCGGGGTGGCCTCGCGCAGAGCCTGGTGGAAGCCGGCGAGCACCGCTCGGGCTTCCTCTGCACTCAGCTTCCCCAGCGCAGGGCTGACCTCCAACGGCGGGAAGGTGAGTCGTACCCGCTCTCCTGACAGCTGCGTCGTCCGCACCTCCTCGGGACGGGCCCTCTCCGAATGGCCGTCAGGTGACGTAGCGCACGAGGAAGCCAGCACGCAGCAGCAGACCAGGGCCAGGCGCAACACCACCAGGAGAGCGGTCCTCATGCGTGGGCAGCTTGCAGGACTCTCCGCTCATCTGCACTTCGGCTTCCGTCCACCAGCAGCACATGCACAGCGTCTCGGAAACTTTCGAGCACAGCCCTCCATTCAGTGCATCGCCTGCCCCGCCTACCCAGCGGCCTTCGCCAACTGACGCATCCGCTCCGCATGCTCCGGGTACTGCGCCACCAGCGACTCAGCGGACGGCATCTCCCAGTCCGAGAAGTCAAAGCCGGGCGACACCGTGCAGCCCACCAGCGTGAACTCTCCCCGAGGCACCGCCGCCTGCAGCACGCCCGCGTGCACCACCACCTGCGGCTGCTCGCCCTTCGTCACCTCCCGCCCGAGCACCACCGTCTCCAGCCGCCCGTCACTGCCCACCAGGAGCAGCTCCAGCGGGTGCCCGTCGTAGAAGTGCCACACCTCGTCCGACGTCACCCGGTGCCACGCCGCGAACGAGCCTCGCGGCAGCAGGTAGTAGATGGCCGTGCCCGCCGAGCGCACGCCTCGCGGCGTCTCCACCGACAGCGCCGCGCGGTACGTCTCCTTGTAGAAGCCACCCTCGGGATGGGGCACCAGGCCCAGCCTGCGCACGAGCTCATCGACCATGGGCACAGAGTCTACGCGCCGCCGGCAGCCGGTCGAGCCGCCTACTCCGGCAGCGGCGTGGCGACGTAGTCCGTGCCGTTGCTCGCATGACAGCCATGGCACGTCCCATGGGCACGGCCGTAGTAGTTGTCGTCGTAGTCCGGCCCGAAGCCCTCGTAGAAAATCCAGGTGTCCTTGCCCGCGCCATCGGCCACCTTCACGTCGAGCGCATGGCCGCGCGACGTCTTCCCATCCGACTCGTACAGCTCCTTCACCGTGATGCTGCCTCGCGGGTGGGTCGCATTGCCCGCCCGCATCGACTCCACCAGCACGTCGTTGAAGAACACGCGGACCTTGGAGCCATGCGAGTTCACCGAGTCGCGCGGTGCGGGCTCGGCCAACCAGCTCTTGTAGCGCCCCTCCCGCACGAAGGCGGTGATGCCGGCCTCGGACGTGTCCAGGTCCCCCACCAGGCCTACCTGCTCGTCCACGGAGGATGACGGACCACAGGCGGCCAGCAGCAGCACGGCAAGGAAGACGGCGGGCAGTCGCATGGATGAGGTCTCGTGACACGGAGGAGGCCCCCCGAACGGGGCAGAGCCTGTTACGCCGCGAGCAGGCCCCCGGTTACTCAACGCAGCCCTTCCCGGCCCCGTCCACCCCGCCGCCCCCACCGTTACCCTGGGCCCGGAGACGCCTCCAAGCCCCAGTCGTAGGAAATTCAAGGACCTGGCACCCACCCCAGGTCTCCCGCCCTACCCACCGGGCCTCGCACGGCCGCCAACCTGTGACGTCACCGCGTGTCATCCCTCCCTGCTAGGGTGCTGACCCAGGAGGTAGTCAGCGCTTGCTCCAACCATTTCCCCGGGTCATGCTGGTACTTACCACCTTGGCAGGTATGGCCGCGGTAGCGGGAGAACCCGGAGTGGAGCGGCAGATGCGGCAGCGGCACATCACCCTCTCGGCGGAGACTCCGGCGGCGACGCACGTCGTGCACGTCGCCGCGGGGACCGTCACCGTGCTGCTGTTCGACTCGCCCGTGCTTCCCGCCAGCCTGGAGCTGGGGGCGTCCCGGGAGCGGTTCGAGCGCGTCGACATCACCGAGGGCGCCCTCATCCTCCTGCCCCGCATGGAGCTCACGCCCCAGGAGCGCATCCCCCTCACCCTGCGCTTCGCCGATGGCCACATCCCCAACCGCGTGACGTTCGCCCTCATGGGACAGCCAGGAGAGGTGGACCGCCAGGTTCGCGTCTTCCGCACCGCGCTCGCGCCCGAGGCACTCGTGGAACACCTGAGCGCCGTGCAGGCCCGCTGCGAGGACTCGGGGCGCTTCGCCAACCTCCTCTTCTCCCGGAACGTGGAGAGCGGCATCGTCGCGGAGCCGCTGAACCACCGCCCCTCGACGGAAGAGGAGCCGCCGCGCCTCTACGCCGCCGGCATGAGGGCCTTCATCGCCCCTGGCTTCCTGGTCCTGGAGGCCACCCTCTTCCTCGCGAAGGGTCAGGCGCCCTGGCGGCCGGGCCGGGTGCAGGTACGCGTCGAGAAGACGGAAGAAGAAGTCCCGGTCCGGGCGACGGACCTGGATGTGCCGACACTCCTCCCCGGCTCCGAGGGAAGGCTCGTGCTGGAACTCCCCGCGCGTCCGCATTTTCCATCCGAGCTGCTGCGAATCGACATCCATGAGCAGGGCGGACCGCGCGTCCTGACACTGGGAAAAGTCCACCTCGCGCGGCCTTCCGCCGGGGAGACGCCATGACGGTGGCGCACCCGGTGGCGCTCCGGCCGGGCATGACGGTGGGCCCATGGCGCATCCTCGCGCAGTTGGGCTCGGGCTCCTTCGGCATCGTGTTCCAGGTGGAGCACGAGGGGCAGGTCCACGCCCTCAAGTTCGCCCTGCGCGGCCCGGGCAGCGAAGACCTCAACCACACCGATGCGCGCGCCACCAAGGAGCTGGCCTGCCTGCTCCAGGCCGCCCACCCGAACGTCGCGAAGGTATGGGCCCATGGCCGGTGGCCCGATGCGCGAACCGGCTACCACTACGTGGTGATGGACTTCGTGGAGGGCTCCACCCTGGCCAACTGGGTGAAGCGGAAGCGCCCCTCGGCACGCAGGGTGGCGCGCCTCTTCGCCCGGCTGGCACAGACCCTGGGTGAGCTCCACGCGCGCGAGGTCTTCCACCGCGACCTCAAGCCGTCCAACATCCTCGTGCGCGCCCTCGACGAGGAGCCCATCCTCGTGGACTTTGGCAGCGCGGACCACGCCGAGTCCCTCCCACTCACCGAGGGCTCGCTGCCTCCGGGTACGCCGCACTACCGCACTCCGGAGGCGCTGCGCTTCCACCGCGAGCACCATGCCCGACCCGATGCGCACTATCCCTTCCGCGCGACGGATGACCTGTATGCCCTCGGCGTGACGCTCTACGAAGTGCTGGCGGGGGCTCCCGCGTTCTCGCCCACCCTCCCCCGGGATGTGCTCATCGAGCACATCGAGGAGCGCCTGCCACCCCTGCTCTCGGCGGTGAACCCCCGCGTTCCGGCCGCGCTGGAAGCCATTGCCCTGCGGCTGCTGCGAAAGCGAGCCCGGGAGCGGTTCTCCCATGGCGAGGCCCTGCACGCCGCCCTCGAGGAAGCGCTGCGGGCCGCGGGCCCCGACTGGGACGAGCCGCTGTTCCCTCCCAGTCCCGAAGAAGCACCTTCCCAGACGACTCCGGCGCGCGAGCTGCCAGCGGAGCGGGGGGCGCGTCCGACGTCCGTCATCCGCCCCACCCCGAGGGCTTCGCCTCTCGCACGGAGTCCCGCACCTCCATCCGACCTGCCTGCATCCCCGGCCCGCTCCTTGCCCCGGCTGCGCCCCGCGGCTTCGTTGCACCTGCTGGGCGCGGGGGTGCTCCTCGGACTGGTGGCCCTGCTCGGGTGGAAGCGCTCGGAGCCTTCCTCCGAGCGGCGGGCCCTGGTTTCGCCCCCGCCCGCCGCGCCCCCGGCTCCTGTCCTGGCCACCCCTGAGCCGCAGGTCCCCATGGGAGCGGATGCCGGGATGGAGGCGGAGACCTCGGAGACCTCCCCAACCACGAGAGAAGAAACCGTGACGAACCCGACGACTCCTGGAGCCCCCAAGTCCCCCGCCACACGAAAGCGCGTGCTGCCTGCCAGCCTCGCGGGGATGGCCGCCGCCGCCAGCCTCCACTGCGCGAGCACCCCCTATGCGACCCCGATGGGAGACAAACCGCGCAGGAATGAGCCCTGCTCCCCCAATGCCCTGAGGGAGATGAACGACGTGCTGGAGAAGTACCGCGGGCAGTACCGCCTCCCCCTGGTGGGCACCGCCCAGCTCGACGTCCACCAGGACTACGTCGACGGCGCGGTGCTCAATGGCGGCCTGAGGACGGGCTTCATCACGAGCATCGTCCGGAACCCAGGCGCGTTCCCCTCTGGCACCGTCATGAATGGCTGGGTGTGGGTGGACGGGGAGGACGCCGAAATCCAGTGGTTCGAGGCGAGGGCCCCGCGCACCCGTACCTCCGAGCCCCTCGGCATGAACATCTGCGCCCGGTCCGGGGACTTGAAGCGCCGCAAGGTGCACAACGCACCGGGCTCCACCCCGAAGAAGCCCATCTGGTACCGGACCGACGAGTACACGGTGGTGGACCGGTGGTGAATCCCCGCCCGGCGCGAGCCGCCTTTCGCGGCCCGCGCCCGGGCACGGGCCCCGACTCCGTCACGGAGGCGGGGCCCGGGGCCTCACTTCTTCTTCTGCTGCATCGCCGAGGCGACCAGGTTCATCAGCTTGAGCTGCACGGGCGACAGCTTGCGCAGGTTGCGCATCAGCCGCCGCATCTCCGGCGTGTCGTCCTCGCGCGTCTTCGCCACCGCCTTGTCCTTCGCGGGCGCCGGGGCGGCCAGCTCCTCGCCCAGGCCCAGCAGCGCGTGCGGTGGCACGTTGAGCACGACGCACAGCCTGCGCAGGTTCTGCACGCTGGGGAGCATGTGCCCGCGCTCCAGCCGGCCGTACACCTCCGACGCCATGCCAATCCGCTCCGCGACGTCCGCCTGCGTCAGTCCCATCCGCACCCGGGCGGCCCTCGACGCGGCTCCCAGCATGCTCGCCAGTTCTGTGTCCATGCGTGTGTCAGTCCACGAAAGGAGGGGCCCCGCTCCAGGCGCCTCGGAGGCCCATAGATAACCCTCAAGGTCGGGTACTTTCACCATACCTTCAGCGTTTTTTCAAACGCGCAGGTCCCCATGCACCCGCCCCGCACAGGCCCTCCGTGCGGGGCGCGCCGCCCCATGCGCCGGAGGCCCGCGCACCCGGGCCCCCGTCTCCTTTCCCACGGAGCCCGAGGAAGGCGCTTCCCCGGAGCCTGCGACGGGTCCACGCTCGCGCCGCCTTCCCACCCTTCATGAACGGAGCGCATGCATGGATTCCATCGGACGCCACAGGTGGGCCATCGCCGAGGGCTACATCCCCAGCGAGAGCACCGGCCCCGCGCCGGCGATGACGAGCCACGAGACGGCCTGCCTCCTCAACACGGGCAACCGCGACGCCCAGGTGAAGCTCACCGTCTTCTTCAAGGACCGGGAGCCCGCGGGGCCCTACCGCATCACCGTGGGCGCGCGCCGCACGCTCCACCTGCGCTTCAACGACTTGAAGGACCCGGAGCCCATCCCCCGCGACACCGACTACGCCAGCGTCTTCATCTCCGACGTGCCCATCGTCGTGCAGCACACGCGGCTGGACTCGCGGCAGGCGGAGAACGCGCTGATGACCACCATCGCCTTCTCCGAGTGAGCCCTGCCGGCCCGCCGGCCTCGGGGGCCCTCCGCGCTCCGGGGCCTCACAGGTCCGCGCGCCGCGCCGGGGGCGCCTCCACCGCGTCCATCAGCGCGCGGCGGCGCTCGGCCGTGGTGAACAGCAGCGACAGCGGCAGCCCCAGGAAGACGGCGTGCAGGACTATCTGGGGGAACTGCGGCACCTCGTGGAACCACGGGTAGTAGCCGCGCCCGACGAACTGGAAGCTCACGGCCCAGACGAGGATGCCGAAGAGCATCCCCACCGCGCTCTGGAACTCCCAGCGCCCCCGCCCGTCCGGCGGCAGCACGGCGTCCAGGAGCGAGTAGGCCAGCCCCGCGAGCGCGGACAGCGCCAGGTGGATGCCCAGGCCCACCAGGAGCACCTGCCCGGCGGACACGCCGCCCGTGAGCGAGGCCTGCCCCAGCCCCACCGCCGCGGACATGCGCACCGGGCGCAGGGCGTCCTCCCCCGTCGCCACGGCCAGCACCACCTCCGCGAGCGCCAGCACCACGCCCGCCGCCAGGCCGAACAGAAGCCCGTTGGTGGCCGACCAGGGGGTGTACCTCCGCCGAGCCATCATCCGCTCCTTGCCAGGGCCTCGCGCTCGGCCCTCGCGTGAACGTGGGCACGGGCCGCGGGGGTGGGCAGCCGGAGCGCGGCGGGGGCTCGGGGCTCCGCCTCCCCGGCGAGCACGCGGGCAGTCCGTTGCCGGACGTGCGGCGACACCCCCGGTCAGTGACGGCCAGCGGGCCCGCTCCGCTATCCGGGAGGGCTGGCGGGCCCTCGCCCCCTCCCGGGGCGTCAGGCCCGCCGCTGGAGGAGCCCCCATGTCGCGCCTGCTTCGTTGGACCGCCGTGCTGTCCTGCTCCGCCGCCCTGGCCCTGGTGGGCTGCGGCGACGACGATGACGATGGGCCCGGTGACGGGAATGAGGTGGCGTGCCCACCCGCGGGCACGGCGCTCACGGAGCAGAACTTCGGCCGCCCCTTCCTGGACGCGTACTGCACGCGCTGCCACGCCTCCACGCGCACCGGGGCCGCGCGCAACGGCGCGCCGCCGGGCCTGGACTGGGACCAGCTCGCCGTCGTCCGCGCCAACGCGGCGCGCATCAACGAGGCGGCCGGCGCCCAGGCGGACGGCAGCGTGAATCAGGAGATGCCCCCCAACGACCCGCGCCCCATGGACGCCGAGCGCCGCAACCTCGCCGAGTGGCTTGCCTGCGGCGCGCCCTGAGCCGCGGCCATGGGGCGCGCCGAGGCGCAGGGCGCCGCCCGAAGTCCCGACGTCGGTCCGCCCTCGCGCCCGGCCCCCGTTGCCGGGCGGCCGGGGCACGAAGAAGTCCGGAGCCTGTCGTTTCTTCCTGGCCAGGCGGAGGGAGTCTGTAACTCCTTCACCCTGGGTATCCGCGCACCTGGGCATACCGCCGGAATTCCAAGGCTGCTTGCCCAGGCATGCGATTGGCATGGGGACGGAGCCCGGAAAGGAACGACGAAGCAGGGATATGCCGCAGCTCCGCCACCACAGCCACGGAACCTACCGCGTGCACTATGCGCCCGACGCCTGGCGCGAGGTGGGACGCATGCCAGCGGAGACCTTCCTGGCGCTGCAGCAGGTGCTGGAGCGGCTGGGCGACGCCACCGGGCGGGCCCCGGACGTCCTGAGCGGCCCCGCGATGCATGTGCTGCCCCAGCACGGGCTGGAGCTGAGCTACACGTGGGACGAGCGCTCGCGCACCCTCACCCTGCTGTCGCTCCAGCGCGTGCCCCGCGAGCCGTGAGTCACGCCGCCGGCAGGCAGAGCTTCTCCACCGCCTCCAGCAGCTCCTCCACGATGAAGGGCTTGCGCAGCAGGCCCCGCGCGCCCGGCGGCGCCTCCGTGGAGACGGCGGTGAGCACCAGCACGGGCACCGACTTCAGCTTCGGCGTCTCGCGGATGTGCGCGAGGAACTCGTGGCCGTTCATCACCGGCATCATCAAGTCGAGCAGGATGAGGGCCGGCTTGCGCAGGTGCCGCAGCTCGTCGAGCGCTTCGCTCCCGTTCGCCGCGATGGCGACCTCGTAGCCCTCCCCCTCCAGGATTTCCGCGATGGCGGCCCGGATGTCCTCGTCATCCTCCACGACGAGCACGGACCTGCGCGGCGCAGCGGTGGCCATGCCCGCAGCATAGGAGCGCCACCTCGCGCGGCGATTCCAGGAGTCCGCCTGCCCGGCAATTAGTGGACAGAAACCCTCTCGAAAACGGCCGCCCGGAGCACCCTGGCGTGCGAGGGAAATTCCCTGAATGGACAATTCCGTTTGAGCTTCAAATGCATGTCAGGGATTCGCGGCGGGAGGAGAAACGACGGGGCGGGGTGTGCATCCAGAAGGCCACCCCGGAGGTGGAGGAACGTGCAGTCCCTCACGAGGTGCTCCGGCGGCGGTGGGGCCAGGGCTTACCTCGGCTCGGGGCGGCTCCCTAGCTTGGAGGGGTGATGTCGCGGACGGCGGAGGGACGGGGCGTGCGCAGGGGCGAGGACGCGGCGCGGCCATGGAAGGCGCGGGCCTGGAGCGAGCTGGAGACGGCGCGAGCGCGCGTGCTGGGCATGCTCGCCGGGCTGCCGGAAGCGGAGCTCCTGCGCCAGCACTCGCCGCTCATGTCGCCGCTCATCTGGGACGTGGCGCACGTGGCCAACTACGAGGAGCAGTGGCTCTTGCGCGCGCTCGGGGCGCCCGCGCTGACAGAGCCGGCGTTCGACGCCATCTACGATGCCTTCCGGCACCCGCGCGCCGCGCGCTCGGAGCTGCCGCTGCTGAGCCCCGAGGCCGCGTTCGCCTATGCCCGCCGCGTGCGCGAGGCGGTGCGCGAGCACCTGGACTCGCTGCCCGAGGAGGGCGCGGGCGCCCAGGCGCCGCTGCTGGCGGGAGGCTTCGTCTTCGGCATGGTGGCGCAGCACGAGCAGCAGCACGCGGAGACGCTGGCCGCCACGCTGCAGCTGATGACGGCGGTGGACTACCGCGTGCCGTCGCGGCGCGCCCTGCCCCGCCCCGGCGCGGTGCCGCAGGCGGAGGTCTTCATCCCCGGCGGCCCGGTGCGGCTGGGCAGCGACGGCGCGTGGGCCTACGACAACGAGAAGCCCGCCTTCGTCACCGAAGTGGCGCCCTTCCTGCTGGACGCGCACCCGGTGACGAATGGCGACTACCTCGTCTTCGTCGAGTCGGGCGGCTACGAGGACTCGCGCTGGTGGCACCCGAAGGGCTGGGCGCTCGTCCAGGAGGAGGGGCTGGGGCACCCGCGGTTCTGGCTGCCTCGCGGCCAGCATGTCTGGGAGCGGCGGCGCTTCGGGCAGGTGGAGCCGCTGCCCAAGGACGAGCCGGTGCAGCACGTGTGCTGGTACGAGGCGGACGCGTATGCGCGCTGGGCGGGCAAGCGCCTGCCCACGGAGGCCGAGTGGGAGAAGGCCGCGCGCGGCAGCGACGGCACGCCGCGCGAGCACCCGTGGGGTGACGCGGCGCCCACCGGGGCGCACGCCAACCTGGGCGGAGACACGTGGGGGCCGGCGCCGGTGGGCAGCTACCCCGCGGGCGTCAGCCAGGACGGCGTGTGGGGCCTGCTGGGCGACGTGTGGGAATGGACGGCGAGCGACTTCCGCCCGTACGCGGGCTTCAGCGCCTTTCCGTACCGGGAGTACTCCGAGGTGTTCTTTGGCGAGGACTACAAGGTCCTCCGGGGAGGCGCGTGGGCGAGCGCGCCAGTGGCGGTGCGCAACGGCTTCCGCAACTGGGACTTCCCCAGCCGCCGGCAGATTTTCGCCGGCTTCCGCTGTGCACGAGACGTGAGGTGAGGCGATGCGGGTGACGACGGCGCAGACGGTGGGGACTCCGGGCAGCGGCACGCAGGGCGCTCCGGGCGTCAGGGTGGACGTGTACGTGCGGCCGGGCGACGCGAAGCGCGCGCTGCGGGCCGAGGCGCTCGAGGGCCTGTGCGGCATGCCCAAGGAGCTGTCTCCCAAGTGGCTCTATGACGAGCGCGGCAGCCAGCTGTTCGACGACATCACCCGGCTGCCGGAGTACTACCCCACGCGGCGCGAGCGCGAAATCCTGCTGGCCCACGCCGGGGACGTGGCGCGGCTGAGCGGCGCGGACACGCTCATCGAGCTGGGCAGCGGCACCAGCGAGAAGACGCGCCTGCTGCTCGACGCCATGGAGGAGGCGGGCCGGCTGTCGCGCTTCGTGCCCTTCGACGTGAGCGAGGCGTTCCTCCGCCGGGCCGCGGCGTCGCTGGCGCGCGAGTACCCGGGCATCAGCGTGCACGCGGTGGTGGGCGACTTCGAGCGCCACCTGGGCAACCTGCCCGGAGGCGGCCGGCGGCTGGTGGCCTTCCTGGGGGGCACCATCGGCAACTTCAAGCCGGCGCAGCGCGCGCTCTTCCTGCGCGAGCTGTCCGCGGGCCTGCAGCCGGGGGACGGCCTGCTGCTGGGCACCGACCTCATCAAGGACCGCGAGCGGCTGTACGCCGCGTACAACGACCGCGCGGGCGTCACGGCCGAGTTCAACCGCAACGTGCTGCGCGTGCTCAACCGCGAGCTGGGCGGGGACTTCGAGCCGGAGGCCTTCGAGCACTTCGCGCCCTTCGACGAGCAGAACGCGTGGATTGAGATGCGCCTGGTGTCGCGGCGCGCGCAGACGGTGTGGCTGTCCAACCTGCGGCGGCGGGTGGACTTCGCGGAGGGCGAGGTGCTGCGCACGGAGGTGAGCTGCAAGTTCCGGCGGGAGCAGGTGGAGGCGGAGCTGGCCTCCGCGGGGCTGGACCTGGCGGCCTGGTGGACGGACGCGGCGGGCGACTTCGCCCTGTCACTGGCCCTCAAGCGCTGAGGAATTCCAAGCGGTAAGGCGATTCCAGAAGCAACTGGGGACGATTTCTGTCGAGAATGAGGCGATGCCGGACGGTTGCGGCCGGCCATCGGGTCCAAAAGGGCCGGGGATCCTCGAGACCCCCTTCCCACAGCGGCACCGCGCGACGGGGACATCCTCCCTCCTCCTGCCGGAAGAGGGAGCATCGGGAGCCAGACGTCCCGCCTCCTGGCACGGAGGCTCCCGGGGTCTTCTCAGCCCCGCTCGTGCGCCGTTGGAGGACTGGGGGGTTTACGCACCACGCCGGGGGGATTCATCGGGCGCGAGGCCGGGCACAACCCGCCGACGCGCCCGATGTCTTTGCGGGGTGAGGCCCACGCGGGCTGAGGCCCAGGTGAGGTGAGGCCCACGCGCCGCGCTCCACGGAGGGCTCACGTGGAGGGACTGCGTGGGAGTGTCGCGACCTGGCGGCGACTAGCGACGCGGCGGGTTGCGGCGGGACGACGCACGCACGGGCACGGGAGCGGGCTGGGGCTGCGGGCGCGTCCAGGCCGCCCAGAGTCCGGCCACCACCGTGGCCGCGATACCGCCCGCGACGATGATCTGCTCCCCCAGAGGTCCAAGGTCCACGGTAGCGAAGTGGAGGGGGAGCATTCCGGAGAACGACATGCGGGGACTCCTTGAGCTGTCACGACATGAAGGTCCTGGAGGGGCCGGACAGCGCCCAACACAGGCCGGGGAGGTGCAGGTTAAGTATTCGTGACGGAATGTGGAAGAGCCAGAGCGACGAAGGCGACCCGGCGTGCACGGAAGTGCACCCCGTGTCCTGTCGGCCTGGGACTCCGGCCCGTCACGAAGTTCATAACCGGTTGGACACGCGGCGCACGCCGGATGTTCACGCGGGCCGCGTGCCTGCCTGCTTCCTCCTCGCGCGCCTCGTGGCACCGGCCTATCCTGAGGACATGCCGTCCGACCTGACGAATGCGTTCCTGGCCTTTCCCGGCAGGCGCTGGACCCCGGAGGAGTACGACGCGCTGGTCCGCTCCGGCATCCTCGCCGAGGACGAACGTGTCGAGCTGCTCGAAGGAGTCCTGGTCCCGATGACGCCGCCCGGCCCCGCCCACACCGCCTTCATCGCGTGGTTGAACTCCGCGCTCGTCGCGGCCACCCAGGGCAAGTCATTGGTGAGTCCGCAGAGTCCGCTGGACTGCGGCGAGAGCCGCCCCCAGCCGGACCTCGCCGTCATCCCCCTCTCGGAGGTCCGGACCGACCGCCTCCCCCGGAAGGCGCTCCTGGTGGTCGAAGTCGCGGACAGCTCACTCGCGCGGGACAGGCTCAAGGCCGCCATCTACGCTCGCGCGGGCATCCCCGAGTACTGGCTGGTGGATGTGGCCGCGCGCACCGTGGAGGTCCACACCGAGCCCACCGCCCGCCGCGAGGCTCGCTACCGGACGGTCCACCTGCTCGGCGTCGAGGACGTCCTGACGACGCCAGCGCTGCCGAAGCTCAAGCACTCCCTCGCCACCCTCTTCGGGCGCGGCAGGCACTGAGCGCTCGCGGGGCTTCGCCCGTCCGAAGCCCGCGCGTTCCGCCCCGCTTCAGGAAGGGGCGCCCGGTCTGAAGGACGCCTGCTCCTGCAGGACCTTCATCAGCTCCACCTTCATGCACCGGTCCTGGACCACGCGGATGCCGGCGCGGGCCAGGCGCTCCGCCGCCCCGTCGTTGCGGATGCCCAGCTGGAACCACACGGCCCTCGGCTTCTTCGCGAGCAGGTCGTCCACGTGCGCGTCGATGTCCTCGGCACGGCGGAACACCTCCACCACGTCCACCGCCCCGGGCACGTCCGCCACCGCGGAGTACGTGGGCTGGCCGAGGATGGGCCCGCGCTCGCCATGCACCGACACCGGGACGATGTCGTAGCCGTGCTGTTGCAGAAAATGCGGCACCCCGTACGCCGGCTTGTGCGCGTGAGTCTCCGAGCGGATGCCCAGCACCGCGACGCGGCGGCTGCTCGTGAGCACGTCCCGCACGCCCGCATCGTCCTCGACGAGGTTGTTCTTCCAGTCCATGGCTGCCTCCTCCCCGGAAGGTTGCCATGGACAGCCCGGACGACGAGTGAGCATCTCCTCAGGCGGGACGGGGGCGCGGCGGGTTGCGCGTGGAAGGAACCTTCATTCCACCCGTCGCAGCGACTACCTGGGCGCGGGCTGCACCTGGATGTCGCGGCACGCCTCGGTGGCCAGCCGCACGTCCTCCGGCGAGGCCCCCGGCAGGCTGGCGCAGAGGAACAGGTCGCTGCCCACCCGCCGCGCTCCGAAGAAGCCCGGAGCCTGGACGCCCACGCCCCCATCCGCCAGCTTCGGCGCGAAGGTGATGCGCAGGAGCGAGTAGGTGTCCGACTCCTCCTCCTGGTCCAGCGAGAGCTCGTAGCCCTTCAGCTCCTCGCGGACCCGGTCGGCCAGCGCGTCGACGGTGGGCATCTGCTCGCCCTGCCCGCGACGCAGGTCCACGCGCAGCACCGCCTGCCCCGGCGGGCCCGCCTGGAGGCTCTCGTCCGGCGCGACCTGCACGGACCAGCCCTTGGGCAGCGGCACCTTCACCCCCGAGCGCGGGGCCACAGGCTGGGCCTCCGCGTCCGGGGAGGAGGCGGCCGGGCCGCCCGCCTCCTGCTTGCAGCCCTTGCAGCCGGTCAGCAGCGCAAGCGCCAGCACGGAGGCTGACGCGATGTGCTTCCCGAAGCGCACTACTTCTTCGTCTCGCCACCGGGAGGCGGAGGCCTGCCGCCCGTGCCGAGGTTCTCCATCTTCAGCGAGCCCTCGAAGATGACGCCGCGGTCCATGGACAGGGCCGGCGTCTCGAGGTTGCCCTTCACGCGGCCGGGCGTCTTCAGCTCGATGATCTGGGTGGCCTTCACGTTGCCTTCGACCTGCCCGTTGATGATGACGGTGCCGGCCTGGATTTCGGCGTTCACCTTGGCGCCGTCACCGATGACGAGCACGTCCTTGGTGATGATCTGCCCGTTGAACTTTCCGTCGATGCGGACCTGTCCCTCGAACGTGAGCTTGCCTTCGAACTCGCTCCCCTTGCCCAGGAGCGTATGCACCTCACCAGTGCGCTGCGACACGGAATCCTCCTCCCGCCTGAACAGAGGCTTGCTGGGTGCTTCGTCTTTTTTCCCGCCAAGGAGCGCCACGTCCTACTCCTTCCTGAGAAGCTTCAAGAGACGATCGAGGTCATCGTACGAAAAGAAGTCCACCTCGATGGTGCCCTTTCCGGGGCTTCGTTCGGTGAGCCGAACCTTCGTCCCCAGCCGCCGCTGAAGCTCCTCCACCAGTGCCTTCACCTGCGGGCTCTGCTTCGGTGTCGGCTTGCCCGAGTCCTTCTTGCCCTGGGAGCGACTCTGCTGGACGAGCCGCTCCGTGTCACGCACGGAGAGCTTCTTCTCCGTCACCTGCCTGGCCAGGTTCTGCAGCTCCGGCAGCCGCGGCACCCCCAACAGGGCGCGCGCATGGCCCATGCTCAGCGAGCCGTCGGCCACCAGGGACTTCACGTCCGCCGGCAGCGCGAGCAGCCGCAGGGCGTTGGCCACCGTGGAGCGCTCCTTGCCCACGCGCTGGCTGACCTGCTCCTGCGTGAGCTTGAACTCCTCGACGAGCCGCTTGTAGCCCTCGGCCTCTTCGATGGGGTTGAGGTCCGCGCGCTGGAGGTTCTCCACGAGGGCCAGCTCGAAGGCCTGGACCTCCGTCACATCCTTGACGATTGCCGGCACCTCCTTGAGGCCCGCGGCCTGGGAGGCACGCCAGCGGCGCTCGCCGGCGATGATGCGGTAGCCGTCACCGTCCTTGCGGACGAGGATGGGCTGGAGCACGCCCTGCACCCGGATGGACTCGGTGAGCTCCTTGAGCTTCTCCTCGTCGAAGTACTGGCGCGGCTGCTCCTTGTCGCGGTGGATGGCCTCGATGGGGAGCTTGAGGACGCCGGCCTTGAGGGCTGCCTGCTCGGCGGCCTTGCCGGCGGGCGCGGGGGCGGCCTGGGGGATGAGCGCGGAGAGTCCGCGGCCGAGCGCCCGCTTCTGCATGTCTGCTTTCACCACGTCATGACTCCAGCGCCGCGAGGGGGCTCACGGCGGCCATGGACCCGCTTCAGGGCCGACGGCATCGGGTTGGGCTCAGGCCACGCGGCGGCGCGGCGGAGCCTTGGGGGTGTCGCGCTTCATGAGCTCGCGGCCGAGCGCGAGGTAGCTCTCGCAGCCCTTCGACTTGATGTCGTAGAGGATGATGGGCTTGCCGAAGGACGGGCACTCGGACAGGCGCACGTTGCGGGGCACGACGACTTCGAAGACCTGCTTCTTGAAGTAGCCGCGCACCTCGTCGACGACCTGGTGGGCGATGTTGGCCCGCGAGTCGAACATGGTGAGGAGGATGCCCTCCATCTTCAGCTCGGGGTTGAGGCCCTGCTTCACCAGGTCGATGGTGTGGGTGAGCTGCGAGAGGCCCTCAAGCGCGTAGTACTCGCACTGCAGGGGGATGAGGACGGAGTCCGCGGCGGCGAGCGCGTTGAGCGTCAGCAGGCCGAGCGACGGCGGGCAGTCGATGATGACGTAGTCGTACTCGGCGGCCAGGGGACGCAGGGCGTCGCGGAGGCGGAACTCGCGGTGCTCCTGGTTGACGAGCTCGACCTCGGCGCCGGTGAGGTCCGGGGTGGCGGGGACGACCTGGAGGTAGCGCAGCTCCGTGGGGTGGAGCAGCTCCTTCATGGGGCGGCCGTTGAGGAGCGCCTCGTACACGGTGCCGTGCAGGTCGTCGCGCTTGAGGCCGAGGCCGCTGCCGGCGTTGCCTTGCGGGTCCATGTCCACCAGCAGCGTGCGGCGCTCGGCCGAGGCCAGGCTCGCGGCGAGGTTGATGGCGGTGGTGGTCTTCCCCACGCCGCCCTTCTGGTTGGAGATGCAGATGATACGACCCACGTGGCCCATCCTCTCTCGACCCCGGCCGGTGCCAGGGCCCCGCGCGTGAAGCAGTGCACGGTTGCGCGCTGCTCCACGCTGCTAGCACGCGGTTTGGGATCGGATCAAATTGTCGGCGACCCTTGCCTACCTGCTCTCTCCGGCGGGTTTTCGGAGTGGGTGGGATGGGGCTCGGAGGGGTGGCTGGCGCCTGGGGGCCAGGCGACCGTGACGGGTGAGGTGGTGGGTGGGCGGAGGCAGGTGAGGTGGGGGCCCGGAGTCCGCGAGATGCCGGGCTCCATATAGAGGTGGTGCGCCGGTGCGCACGCGAGGGTCCGGGCCTGGAAGCGGGGCGCCGAGGGGCGGCGCGGTGGGCCGGACCTGGGGGTCGGGCCGGGCCATGGCGTCACCCGGGGGGCGGGCGGGGTCGGGGGCCGGGCGGGTCCTGGACCTTGCCGCCGCATCGGCCAGGGCGGGCGAAGGGGTCCGGTGTCAGCCCCTATATAAGGATACGGCCGGGCGGCTCTGCGTGGAGATGGCGGAGGCTGACGGGCTCGCGAAGAGGCCCGGGGTTCCGCGCGTGCTCACGCGGGGAGGTCTGCCGGCGTCGCGGCTCGACCTGGGCCCGACTCGGGCAGTCCGCCTGGGCCTCCGGTGTCGGGCTCTGCGTCGGCCTTCCGTGCCGGAGCCGCGGAGGGCTCGCGAGCGTCTGCTCCAGGTCCACTCGGCGGCTTCCCTGACACCCGCGGAGGGCGTGGTCGCATCCTGAGCGACTGAGTCCCAGGCAGTAGAGGCCCCTGCCGGCGACACCTGGCGCAATCCTGTCGGACAGGTAGACAGGTTTGGAACGGCCGCGTCCGGCAGCCGCCTCGGGGACCCAGAATGCGAGCCAGCCCCTACGCGGGTTGCCGTTCATGTGCTCGCGAGGTCGAGGCCACCGGGTTCCGCGTGGAACAGGTGGCGACGGTTCGGGGACGCGGCGCATCACCGTTCGACGGCTCCGGACTCGCCAGGCCGCGCTTCACCTGGCACAGGCGTGGACTCGATGCCGTGCACGACGCGCCCTGCCCTACCGGCGCACCGTGTCCACCTCCGTCCCTGCCGCGGTCAACGGATGGCGTGCTCCTGCCCGGTCCGCACCTCGCTCACCACCGCCAGCCGCATCCTGTGGCAGTACCGCGTGCGGCCACGCTCGTGGTGGCACCGCTGTCCGTGCAGCCACGACGCGACGAGGTGTTCGACTTCATCGCCGGCCCCGATGAAGCGCGCACGCTCGTGCTCCACACGGTCCCATCCGCCGAACGCCTTCATCGCGCAGGTCTCCGCCATCACCGTCCTCCCTCTGCTTCACGTGGAGCAGGTGCCTCGCCAACCGCGGGCGGCGGCGCACAGCGGCCGGCCTTCCCCCGGTGGCATCAGGAAGGAAGCCGCGCCCGCATCGCCTTGGTGGGGAGCCCGCCGTCACGCCGCCTCTCGCTGAGCAGTGCTCACGCGCAACACCAGGCGGAGGCGGCGAACCGAACGCGGCTCCGCACCTCCTGCAGCACGCGGTCATGCGGCGCTGAGGTGAGGCACTCTTCGCCCAGACCGTTGTCGAAGCCGTGCTCAGCCCACCAGGGTCTCGCTGCACGAGGAGCAGGCGGCAGCGCCCCATGTGGCACGGAGCCGCGCGCCCAGGTCGCGGGGCGCGGCCCGTCCCCGGTTGCGCGCTGGTCCTGACCTGCCCCGGGTGGCGCTTCACACGGAGCCAGGCCGCGGGTTCCTGTCGCGAAGGGCGGCTTCGTCCCAGGTTGAAGCGCAGGTGGTGCGGGCAATGCGTGGCTCTCCGCATGGAATGGACCGGAGCGGCGTGGCCACGCCGTGAAGTGCAGGTCGTTGCCCCGCCGCGCGCAGGTGCGGACCTGGCCGGGAGGCATCGTTCGATGTGGCCTCGCAGGTGACGCCTCACCACCGCTGAGCAGCGCACGCCCCCACGCCAGACCTGTCCTCGCGGCCTCCTCGCTCCACGTGGAACCGCAGGACATGCATGAGCGCCGCGCAGCAGCCCACGCGCGACCAGGCCTTGGACGACTGCGGCCTGGGCTCCACGTGGAGCACAGGGCGCCGGACCTCAGACCGTGAAGCCGGGCGCACCGCAGCACCTCGCAGCGGTCGGTGGCCTTGCTCCATGCGGACCAGGGGCCTCGCCGCAGCATCACGCAGCCGCACTCCTTCACCGCAACTGGCTCGTCCTTGTTCCCCGCATCATGTGGAACAGGGCGCCGGGTCAGCAGCGCCGCGACCCGGGCTCGCTCCGTCACCGCTGGCGTGGCACCTCAGCGCGTTCCACGTGAAACAGGGCGCGGCGCCGCCATGGGGTGAGCCATTGCGTCCGTCGCTTCAACACGATGTCGCTCCACGTGGCCCGGACCGGTTGTCCCTCAACGCCGCGAAGTCGTGCTCGAGCAGTCGCGTCCGGCGGGTTCATGCGGCGGCGTTCCTTGGGGCCGAGTGCTCGCGTGGCGACGCGGCGAACCCGTGCTCGCGCCGGCGCGTCCAGCTTGTCCGTTCCACGTGGAACAGGTCCTCGCGCAGCGACGCCGCGAGGTCGTCCACGAGCCAGCGCGGTGAGGCGGGGCGTTCCACGTGGAACAGCCGGCCGCAGCTCGCCGCAGCACGCTGCCGCGAAGTCGTCCGCGAGGCACCACGGCCAGCACGCTCACGCCCCCACGTTCCACGTGGAACAGGAACGTGGGGGCGACGCCGCGACGTCGTCCATGAGCCACCACGGTCCCCGCACTCGAGCGGTGTTCCGCGTGGACCCGGGGCTCGCGTGGTGATGCCTCGAAGTCATGCCTGAGCCACCAGGGTCACGTGGTCAGGCGGCGGCGCTCCACGCGGGACAGGCGGCTGCAGTTCGCTTCCGCGAAGTCCTGCACGAGCGACCATGGCTCGCGGGGTCATGCTGCGGCGTTCCACGTGGAACAGGCGGACGCAGCTCGCTGCTGTGAAGTCGGGCATGGACCACCATGGCCTTTGCGCGCAGGCGGCGGCGTTCCAGGTGGAACAGGCGGCAGCAGCTCGATGCCGCGTTGTCATGCATGAGCCAGCGCGGTTCACGCGTCCATGCGATGGCGTTCCACGTGGAACAAGCGACCGCGGTTCGCTGCCACGAAGTCGTGCATGAGCCCCCATGGCGCGCGGTCGTGCGGCGGGGCTCCACGTGGAGCAGGCAGCAGCACCGCACTGACACGAAGTCGTGCATGAGCCCCATGGCGCGTGGTCGCGAGATGGCGTTCCACGTGGAACAGGCAGCAGCACCTCGCGGCCACGAAGTCGTGCATGAGCCCCATGGCTCGCGCGGTCGCGCAAGGACGTTCCACGTGGAACGGGCAGCGGCACCTCGCGGCCACGAAGTCGTGCATGAGCCCCCATGGCTCGCGTGGACATGCGGCGACGTTCCATGTGGAACAGGCAGCGGAGCCTCACTGCCAAGAAGCCGCGCACGAGCGCCCATGGCTCGCGTGGACATGCGGCGGCGTTCCACGTGAAACAGGCAGCGGCACCTCGCGGCCACGAAGTCGTGCGTGAGCCTCCATGGCTCACGCGGTCATGCGGCCGCGTTCCATGTGGAAGAGGCAGCAGCACCTCGCGGCTACGAGGTCGTGCATGAACCGCCACGGCCATGGCTCGCGCGGTCATGCGCCGGCCATCCACTCGGAACACGCAGCAGCACCTCACCACCACGAAGTCGTGCACGAGCCACCATGGCCATGGCTCGCGGTCATGCGATGGCGTTCCACGTGGAACAGACCTCGCGAGGCGCGGTGTCGCGAAGCTGTGCACGATCCACCCTGCCTCGCTCACTCCTTCGGCGACGTTCCACGTGGAACAAGACCTCGCGCGGCGATGTCGCGAAGCCATGCGCGCACCACGTCGCCTCGCTCACTCCTTCGGCGACGTTCCACGTGGAGCAGGTCCTCGCGTAGCGCTGCCACGACACCGCGCTCGCGTCAGCGCATCGCTCTCTTCCTGGCCTCGTTCCACGTGGAACAGGAGGCCCCACCATGAGCCTCGAATCCGCGCACGCACCACCGTGACGTGCGCCTCATCGGCCTGGTTCCACGTGGAACAGGAGACCGCAACTCGACTCCCTCCATCGCGCATGCTCCATCGCGTCGCGCGTGGTGCAGCCACCCGCGCATCACCGTATCCACGACCTGCGCACGCCACCGCATGCGCGCATCGGAGTGGCGGCGTTCCACGTGGAGCGGCGGGTGGTGCCTCGACACCGCGACACCCTGCACGCGCCACCGATGCGGCGCTGCTCGTGGTGTTGCGCCCATGCGAAGTGACAGGTGGGGCTGCGAACTCTGAGGCAGCACCTGGTCCGCGACAACGCGCCGCTGCTGCCCCGACCGCGCGGCTTCGTTCCACGTGGAACACGGAGGCCGTGGCTCAGGTCCGCGCAGCCGCGCTCATCACCTTCTCTTCGCGCAGCCGCCGGCCCGCCTCGCGCAGCCGTGTTCCTCGTGGAACGGCAGGGCACGTCGACGCCGTGAGGCTGCGCTCGTCACCGCGTCGCGCAGCCATCGACCGACCCTCCTCGGCCTCAGTCCATGTGAAGCAGCAGGACGCGCCTCGACACCATGGGACGTGCGCTGCACGGAATCGCGCCTGCTCCAGCCGAACCCGCGCAGCCGTGTTCCTCGTGGAACGGCAGGCCGCGCATCGACACAGCGAGGTCGCGCACCGCGCATCACCGCTGCTTCGCGGAGCCGCTGTCCCGACCGCGTTGCCTCGTTCCACGTGGAACACGAGGCAGCGCTTCGCGGTGCAGGTGGTCACCGTCATCACGCCCCTCCACGCATGCACGCTGACCGGTGCCTGCTGCCTCACGCGGAACACGAGGCCGCGCTTCGCGGTGCGGGTGGTCACCGCCATCACGCCCCACGCATGCACGCATGCACGCAGACCGGTGCCTGCTGCTTCACGCGGAACATGAAGCTGCGCTTCGAGATGCTGCCAAGGCCTCCTCATCGACGCTCCGCGCATGCCCGCGCGAACCGGCGCCACCACTTTCCACGTGGAACAAGGGAGTTGGGTTCGGGGCCTCGATGCGGGCCGCCTCCTCCGCGTTCCACGTGGAACACGAGGCTGCACATCGACGCTTCGATGCGAGCCATCGCCACCGCGCTCCAGGTGGAACAGAAGGCTGGGCTTCGACGCTTCGGTGCGGGCCGGCGCCGCCGCGTTCCACGTGGAACAGGAGGCTGGGCCCCGACGCTTCGATGCGGGCCGCCACAGCCGCGTTCCACGTGGAACAGGGGACCGCGAACCCAAGACCCCGAGCACCACGCCCATGGCGACACACGCGACATGCGCTGACCGCCCCCGCCACGATGCCGCATCAGTGAGCACGGCGGCACGATGAGCCACCACTTCCCGGTGCATGCGTGGCCCCGTCGCTCAGGAGCACGTGCGGCATGGAGTGGAGCCGCAAGGAACACGAGCGGTGCTCCTCAACGTCGGCACTGATGCATGCGCCGTCCGCGCCGGACTTCTCGGTTCAGGTGGCACCAACAGCTGCGTGTCCCCATCCCTGAGCCGGCGCATCACGCCGCCCCTTCGCGCAGGTTCCGCCCGGGTTCACGCACGCGTTCCACGTGGAACAGGAGCCCGCGCATCGCGCCACAGGAAGGGGCCCTGCTCCGAGCCGAGGCTCGCGCACCGCGTTCCACGTGGAACAGGCGATGGCTCGCGAGCGCCTCCGGCTTCCGCACGGCACCCGCGACACGGCGCAGTGGAGGCTCCCGGGTCGTTCCACATGGCACGGGAAGACGGCGCAAAGGGCCTCCTTCATCACCGCGGCACCGTGAAGCCGTTGGTCGGCAGGTGCGGCGTTCCACGTGGAACAGGTCGGCGAGCATCAGGGCCGCGACGCATGGTCCACAGCTACCGCATGGGTGCCAGTGCTGGCCGAGGTAGCGCGGCGGCGTTCCACGTGGAACGGCTGAGTGCGCCCCCGCACAGCACCATGCCGCTTCACACCTCACTTCTGCACGAGCAACCCGCTGCCCGAGCACGCGCGGCGTTCCACGTGGACGGGGAACGCATGCGCCTCCGAGCCGGCGCAGCGTTCATCGCTTCCGCACGAGCCCGGCGTTGACCCGTCACGCCCGCCCCCGAAACTGCAAGCACCTGCGCACCGCACCGGCCACGCATGCCGACGGCCGGATGCCGCTTCGCGCACCAGTCCCGTCTTCGCTCCTCGCTCATGTGAAGGGGGCGCTCGCTCTCAGCCCCACGTCCGACCATGCGAGTCCTGGAGCAGTCCCCTCCCCTTCCCCACCACGCACCATGCCCCCGGTACCCAGGTCGAGCAGTCGGCACACCAGCCCCGGACCGACCGCCCCCCGCACCACCGACACTGCAGTGCCCTGCTCTGCCGTCGTCTCAACCACCAACCCGGCGTCCTGCTATCGAGCGCCCTTGCCCTCCATGGCTCCATCCTCTGGAAGCAAGCCGTGCAGCCGACCACCGCACCGCCTCCTGACAACCCACCAGCCAACCGACCTGCCCCAGCGACGCATGGCCGTTGCCCATCCACCATGTGCGTCCCCGTTCGGTCACCAACGGACCTCACGCTCCCTCGCGTTGACGAAGCCGCCGTGCTCAGGTCACGTCGTGCCCGATGCGTGAGCGCCTCCCCCCAGCCGAACCCACGACCGAAGACGAGCGGCTCTTCCGCACCTTCGCGGCGGCGATGCCTCAGCTGGCCTGGACCTCCACGTTCGATGCG
This sequence comes from Pyxidicoccus xibeiensis, assembly GCF_024198175.1. Classification (NCBI taxonomy): domain Bacteria; kingdom Pseudomonadati; phylum Myxococcota; class Myxococcia; order Myxococcales; family Myxococcaceae; genus Pyxidicoccus; species Pyxidicoccus xibeiensis. The sequence goes on along the minus strand of NZ_JAJVKV010000001.1, from coordinate 1,809,312 downwards.
GACACGGACTCCTTCAATCCCGCCTGGTACGCCTTCACCGGTCAGCCCACGGACCTGACCGGCGCCGCGGCCTGGAACGCCGCGCTCCATCCCGACGAAGCCACCGCGGTCATCGCCGCCAGCAAGGCCATCAGGCTCACCGGCGAAGCCTTCGCACTCGAAGCCCGGCTCCGTCGCGCCGATGGCACCTGGCGCTGGCACCACCTCCAGTCCCGCCCGGTGACGCACCCGGAGGGCCCGGTCCGCTTCCGCCTCGGCACCGCCACCGACATCCATGAGCAGAAGCTCGCGCTCCGCCGGCTGGAAGACAGCGAGCAGCGACTCGCGCTCGCGCTGGAGTCCTCCAACCTGGGCACGTGGGAGTGGGACATCACCTCCGACGTGCTGAGCTTCGACCTGCGCTGCGAGCAGATCTTCGGCATGCCGCCGCGGTCGTTCCGCGGCACCTTCCGCACGGACTTCCCCCGCTTCGTCCACCCCGACGACCGCGAGCTCGTCCTCTCGCACGTCGACGCCGCCGTCCGCGGGCGCACCGCCTATCGCCTCGAGTACCGCACCGTCTGGCCCGATGGCGGCATCCACTGGGTGCGGGCCCTCGGGCGCGCGTACTACGGCGAGACGACGGGCAGGCCCACGCGCATGGTGGGCACCGTCGCCAACATCGACGCACGCAAGAACCAGGAGGCCCGCTTCGAGCTCGTCCTCGAGGCCGCCGGTCTCGGGCTCTGGTACTGCGACCTTCCGGGCGAGCTCGTCCACTGCAACGCCATCTACCGCTCGCTGCACGGACTCCCCGCCGAGGGCGAGGTGAGGGCGGACGCGGTGCGCCGGCGGATGCATCCGGATGACGTCGCACGCGTCGACGAAGCCGTCCGCCGCGCCCTCGAGGAACGCGCGCCGTATGACGTACACTTCCGGCTGCTGCTCGACCCGGCCGCGCCCTCGCAGGTCCGGTGGCTGCGCACCACGGGCCGCGTCTTCTTCGACGCGCACGGCCGCCCGCGGCGGTTCGACGGCGTCACCCAGGACGTCACCGCCGAGCGGCAGCTCGAGGAGTCCCTCCGCCAGACGCTGCTGGAGAAGAACGAGTCCCTCCAGACGCTCGAGTTGGTGAATGAGACGGGCCAGGCGCTCGCCGCCGAGCTCCATCTGGAGACGCTGGTCCAGGGCGTGACGGACGCCGCGACGCAGCTGTCCAAGGCGGCCTTCGGCGCGTTCTTCTACAACGTGCTCGACGACCGCGGTCAGTCGTACATGCTGTACACGCTCGCCGGAGTTCCGAAGGAGGCCTTCTCGCGGTTCCCCATGCCCCGGGCGACCCGCGTCTTCGAGCCCACCTTCAAGGGTGCGGGCATCATCCGCAGCGACGACATCACCCGGGACCCTCGCTACGGCCACAACCCTCCGCACCACGGCATGCCCGAGGGCCACCTGCCCGTGCGCAGCTACCTCGCGGTGCCGGTGACGTCCCGCTCGGGCGAGGTGATTGGCGGGCTGTTCTTCGGCCACCCCTCCCCCGGCGTCTTCACCGTCCGCGAGGAGAAGCTGGTGGCGGCGCTCGCAGCGCAGGTCGCCGTGGCCATGGACAACGCCCGCCTGTTCCAGCGCGCCCAGGAAGCCATCACCGCGCGCGACACGTTCCTGTCCATCGCGTCGCACGAGCTGCGCACGCCCATCACCTCCATGAAGATGCACGCGCAGCACATGCGCAAGCGCATCGACAGCCAGGACCCGAGCGCCTTCACCCCCGAGCGCGTCACCCGGCTCGTGGAGCAGACGGAGCGCTCCATCGGCGGACTCAGCCGGCTCGTCGAGGACATGCTCGACATCTCGCGCATCGCCATCGGCCGGCTCAACATCCAGCTGGAGCAGGTGGACCTGGGCGAGCTGACGCGCGACGTGGTGGAGCGCTTCCGGCCCCAGCTCTCCGAGGCCGGCCATGCGCTCGAGCTGCACCTCGCGTCCGGCATCGTCGGCCGGTGGGACCGCTACCGGCTGGAGCAGGTGCTGACCAACCTGCTCACCAACGCGCTCAAGTACGCGCCGGGAGCGCCGCTGCGGATTTCCACGCTGTCGGTGGGGGACTCCGCCCTGCTGGAGGTGCACGACGCGGGGCCCGGCATCCCCCCGGAGTCCCAGCACCGCATCTTCGAGCGCTTCGAGCGGCTCGTCGCCGCGAAGAACATCAGCGGTCTGGGGCTCGGCCTGCACATCGCCCGGCACATCACCGAGGCGCACGGCGGCACCATCCGCGTGCGCAGCGCCGTGGGGGAAGGCGCCCGCTTCACCGTGGAGCTTCCCATCGCCGGGCCCGCGGACACGCCGGTGACGCCCTCGAGCTGAACCCACGGGCGCGCGACGTCAGGCCTCCGGGTGCAGGCGCTCGGAACCTCGCCGCGGCATGGATGAAGGGGCCGCACCGGCACGCACCGTCCGGCGTGCCGGCAGCCCGAGCCCCCGAGGCGCAGGGGTGTCGGCCACTCGGGCCCTGGACGTCAGAGGTCCAGTCCCCGCTCAGGACTTCGGCGTCACGGGCTCGACGAAGTAGCCCTGCTTGTGCCGGGGCTCGGCGTCATACGCGGCCGCGAGCTTGCGGGCGATGTCCTCGCTCGGGTGCACGGCCACCTCGGCCCGGTTGCCGTGCTCGTCCTGGCGGATGACGGCCCAGCCCTTCCGGGGCCGCTCCCGAGAAGGCAGCGGAGGCGGTGTTCCACGCGCCTCCACCGCGTACCACTGCTTGTGGGCCCGCGCCTCCAGCATGCGCGCGAGGCACTCGGCGTGGCCCTTCACCGGCATCACGCAGACGTCGTGGCGGTTGCCCGTGTCGTCCTGCCGGTACACGGCCCAGCCGTCCTTCGCGCGAGGCTTGCCGCCGTCCGCGCGCCACTCGACCTCGTCCCGCCACCACCCGAGGTGCGCGAGCGTGTGGTCGATTTCATTCGCCTCCGCGAAGACGTGGAAGTCGCCGGTGCGCTCGCGGTGGAGGGCCACCACCGTCAGCCCGCACTCCGCGCGCCACACCCAGTACGCCGTGGGGCCGAGCCCGTCACCGTGCGAGTCCGTGCCATGCGGTGGACCCAGGCGCTGCTCGAAGGCGGCCCGCGACTCGCGCGCGAGCACGTCGTGGTTGGGTTCGTACAGCCAGACAAGCGGACCTTCGACGGGAAGCGGCTTCATGCGTGGCACCCCCGACACGAAGCTAACCGTGCGCCCACGCCCCGCCACCCCGCGAGCCACGCGCCCGAATGCCCGACTGAAGCGTGTCAGCAGTTCCACGCACGGGGCACACGGGCGCACGTCCGGAGTCGGTGCCTGCGGAAGACCCGACATCCCCACGGGCCGCGGTGCTCCCTCCCGCGCGAGGTCATCCAGGTCTCTTGCAACCCGTCGATGCGCAGGGCAGTCCCCTCCCCTGCCCCGCGCGAGGCCCGGCGCCGCGCTCACTCCTTCGCGAACACCGCGACCTGGCGCTCGGCGCCGGAGAACGGCAGCCGGTACGCCCGCGCGGACACGACGCGCAGCTGCCGCTCCGCCGCGCGCGCCGCCAGCTCCGCGTCCGGCTGCGCCTTGCCGAGCATCGCCACCACGCGCCCGCCCGGCGCCACGTACGCCGGCGCCAGCGCGAGCCAGTCCGGCAGGTCCATGAACGCGCGCGCAATCAGCACCTCGGCGCGCGCAATCCCCTCCACCTCCGGCCTGCCCTCCGCGCGCGCATGCAGCCCGCGCACGCCCTGCAGCCCCAGGCTCGCGGCGGCCGCCTTGATGAAGGCGACCTTCTTCCCCACCGTGTCCACCAGCGTCACGCCCAGCGCCGGCAGCGCCAGCTTCAGCGGCAGCCCCGGGAAGCCCGCGCCCGCGCCGAGGTCCAGCAGCGTCGCCGCGCCCGTCACCTCCGGCAGCACCGCCAGCGAGTCCAGGAAGTGCTTCTCCAGCACCTCCTCCGGCGCCGTAATCGCCGTGAGGTTCACCTTCGCGTTCCACTTCAAGAGCTCCGCCATCAGCCGCTGCAGCTGGGGCCCCACGTCCTCCGCCACCGTCACGCCCAGCGCCCGGCTCCCGGACGCGAACAGATCTACGAACCGCGCGTTATCCACAACGCCTCCACTCCGAACATGCCTTCAACCCCCTGGAATCACTCAGGCGGCGGCTGTCCCCAAAGTTTCCCACACGTTATCCACAGCCCCATTCCTGATCACTCCAGGGGCTGCGGGCCGCCTGCCGGGGGCACCGGGCCGCGCTTCAGGGCCACCAGCAGCAGCGACACCGCGGCGGGCGTGAGGCCCGGAATCCGCCGCGCCTGCCCCACCGTCCCGGGGCGGTGCGCCGTCAGCTTCTCCACCGCCTCGCGGCTCAGCCCGCGCACCTCGGCGAAGGCGAAGCCCTCCGGAATCCGCCACCGGTCCGTCGACTCCGCCTCGCGCGCCGCCGCCCTCGCCGCCTGGGCGATGTAGCCCTCGTACTTCACCTCCACCTCCACCTCCTCCGCCACCTCCGGAGGCAGCGCGGGCCAGTCCTCCCTCCCCTCCCCCAACTGCGCGTACGTCACCTCCGGCCGCTTGAGCCGCGCGGCCAGGCCGGTGCGCTTCAGCCGCGCCACCTCGTCCCCCACCGCGCGCGCCCGAGCCTCCGCCCGCTCCAGCGCCTCGCGGGGCAAGAGGCCCACCCGGTGCCCGTGCCGCGCCAGCCGCAGGTCCGCGTTGCCCTCGCGCAGCTTCAGCCGGTGCTCCGAGCGGCTGGTGAACATGCGGAACGGCTCGTCCACGCCCTTCGTCACCAGGTCGTCCACCAGCACCGCGCCGTGCGCCTCGTCGCGGCCGGGCAGCAGCGGCGGCTCGCCCTTCACCGCGAGCGCCGCGTTGATGCCGGCCCACAGCCCCTGGAAGGCGGCCTCCTCGTAGCCCGAGGTGCCGTTGAGCTGCCCCGCGAAGTACAGGCCCGCCACGGCCTTCGTCTCCAGCGTGGACTTGAGCTGCGTGGGCGGCGCGTAGTCGTACTCCACCGCGTAGCCGTAACGGACCACCTCCACCCGCTCGAGCCCCGGAATGGTGCGCAGGAAGGTGAGCTGCACGTCCGCGGGCAGGCTGGTGGACAGGCCCGCCGGGTACACCAGCGGCGACGTGGGCCCCTCGGGCTCCAGGAAGACCTGGTGCCGCTCGCGCGCGGCGAAGCGCACCACCTTGTCCTCCAGCGACGGGCAGTAGCGCGGCCCCCGGCCGACGATTTCCCCCTGGTACAGCGGCGAGCGGTGCAGGTTGTCGCGCAGCACCTGGTGCGTCTGCAGCGTCGTGGAGGTGATGCCGCAGGTGACGGCGGGCTGCCGCGGGAAGGGCTCGCCCGAGGCCACCTCCCCCTTCGTGCGCCAGGAGAACGGGCGCACAGGGAAGTCCCCGGGCTGCGGCTCCACCGCGTCCCAGTCGATGCTCTCGCGCGCCAGCCGCGCCGGCGTCCCCGTCTTGAAGCGGCCCAGCGTGAAGCCGAGCGCGCGCAGCGAGTCGGACAGGCCGCGCGCGGCGTCGTCTCCCAGGCGCCCGCCGACCTCCTTCTTCTCGCCCACGTGCATCAGCGCCTGCAGGAACGTCCCCGTGGTGAGCAGCACCGCGGAGGCCGCCACCTGGGTGCCGTCCCCCAGCACCACGCCCGCCACCCGCCCGCCCTCGGCGACGACGGAGGCCACCTCGCCCTCCAGCACCGTGAGGTCCGGCTGCGAGAAGAGGACGGCGCGCATGCCCGCCGAGTACGCCTCACGGTCGCACAGCACGCGCGTGGCCTGGACGGCGGGCCCCTTGGAGGCGTTGAGCGTCTTGAAGTGCGTGCCGGCCGCGTCCGCCGCGCGCCCCATCTCTCCGCCGAGCGCATCCAGCTCGCGCACGAGGTGGCCCTTGGCGGTGCCCCCCACGGCGGGGTTGCAGCTCATGACGGCGGCGCGGTCCTTCTTCAGGGTGAGGCCCAGCGTGGCCAGCCCCATGCGCGCGCAGGCGAGCGCCGCCTCGCAGCCCGCATGGCCCAGCCCCACCACGATGACGTCGTACCGGAGTCCCATCGCTCACGAGAGTCGCTGGCGGAAGCCGGAGCCTGACAGGGGAGCCTGACAGGGCCCGGCGCCGCCGCGTGGCACCGGGGCACCCTGGCCTCGCGCGCCGCGACCTTTCGGGCCTCCGTATGTCCCTGGCGCGGGCCCTTGGCAAGCAAAGGGGCTGAGGAGGGCAGCACCCGGCGGACCGAGCGCCCTGCCCTCCCCTCACCCACGAAGGTTTACGGGAGCGCGCGAGGCAGGCAGTGGGAGGGGTTGAAGACCTGCCTGCCTCGCGCGCACCGGCCACCCTCCGGAAGGTCGCCCCAGACCTGCTGGCGACGCCCCTCCGGCCTGGATGGCGTTTTGAAGATGTCTCGCGGGGCGGTCCGGTAGCGGTGACGCCACCCTCCCCCGGTGGGCGGCACACCTCCCGACGAGCGGGCCCGAAGGTCCACCCCGCGCTGGCGCCTCCCCGGGTTTCCCCCGGTGCCGAGGACGCGCCGTCCTTCCCCACGCGGCTTCCCGAGCCCGTGGGGTGAGTCATGGCGTCGCACACACGGAAGGCGGACCAGTCCGTGCGGTGAGGGCGCAGCGGTGGACGAGCTCGGGCCTCAAGGGTCCGACGCCCCCGTGTGCGCGACGGGGATATGAATAGCCGGGGGGTCTGACATGCGGGCTGACGCAGGCCCGGTGCCCGGCAGGGGCCCCGGACAGCCTCGCTGTTTCATTTCAGCAACAGGGTCGTGCGTGGTGGGCGGTTCCGTCCCGAGGGCCCGGCCGCTGTTCGTGGAGCGCACCCATGGAGCCGAGGTGCACGCTCGTGACGGAGCCGCTGCTGGACACGCTGGCGGCCCGCGGGCCGCTGTCCCTCGACATGTCCCTGCCCGCCCTGGAGTGGCGCGTGGGCTCATTGGGGCCACCAGGCGTGGGCGCAAGAAGCTGGAGCAGGAGAGGGTGGCCGTGTCTCGTGAGCCGGGGGCGGGACGCCTTGAGGCCAGACGGGCCCCGTCCTCCTCACGCAGGTGACGCCGAGGCAGCCGTGCGTGCACCGCGAGCACGGTCCGGACGCGACCCGACGCCTTGCTGTTCGGAAATGTCGGGACATTTGCGGCGCGAAAACCCCCGACATTTCCGAACAGTGGCCTTCCAATGCGCTCCCGCCCTGCCCGTGGCTCATCACGTGCGGACGTTCCACGTGGCTCCTCGCGGGTCCCGGCTGAGCAGTGGCTCCCCGCATGCGGACGGTGGCACCTGTCCCTTCGCATGCGCCTGGGAACCGTGAGGGCAGGGCAGCGGGTCCCGAAGTGAGGTTCCCTTCGGAAACGCGACACTCACGCTCCAGGCGTGAAGCAACGTGCTCGCGAGCAGGGGAGCCGTGCCATCCTTCCTGGCCATGGCATCCACCACCCGCACAGTCCAGGGCCCCGCGGGCCGGCTCGCCGTCACCGACTCCGGTGAAGGTGGGCTCCCCGTGCTCTTCGTCAACAGCAACGCCGGCCACCGTGAGCAGTGGGCCGCGCAGCAGGCGCACCTGAAGCAGCGCTCCGTGTCCTTCGACCTGCGCGGCATGGGGGACTCGGACCTGGACCCGAAGGGGCGCTACACCACGGTGGACATGGCCGAGGACATCCAGGCGGTGGCGGACGCGCTGGGGTTGGAGCGCTTCGTCCTCGTGGGGCACAGCCTCGGCGGCACGGTGGCGGGCGAGTACACCATCCGCTGGCCCGAGCGGCTCGCCGGGCTCGTCCTCGTGGACACGGCCGGCACGATGCCGCCGCTGCCTCCCGAGCAGCTCGCCTGGTTCCGCGACGGCATCCGCCCGGAGAAGTACCGCGACTTCATCGACGGCTGGTTCGCGCCCATCCTCCAGAACGCGAAGCCGCACACGCGCGAGGCGGTGATGCGCTGGCTGCACGCCACGCCGCGCGAGGTGGTCGTCAACTCGCTGGAGAGCCTGCTCGCGTACGACTCAGACAAGGTGTTCGAGCGCTACAAGGGCCCCGTCCACACGCTCGTCGTGGACGCCTTCATCCAGCCCAATGCCTATCATCTGCTCTACCCGGGCATCCCCCACACCGTGTTCACCGGCGTGAGCCATTGGCTGATGATGGACGCGCCGGAGAAGTTCAACGCCGAGCTCGACGCGTTCCTCGCCACGCTGAAGTGAGGGTAGGGGAGGGCGTCACAGCTCGCCGGTGTCGAACACGGTGACAGGCCGGTCCGGGCGGCGCGGGTCCTGGCCCACGAGCTTGAAGCGCACGGTGGAGTGGGGGCCCCGGTCCTTCACCTCCACCACGCCCACGTTGAGCCCGCTGTAGGGGTTGTGGTCCGCGCCCTCCACGCCGTCCATCCGGACGAGCCGCGCCACCGGGCCGTCCTCCACCTTCAGCAGCACCTCCGTGCGAGGCAGGTGGCCGGCAGCCCACGCGGAGAAGCCACGCGTGTGGTGCGTCACCGCGCTGGAGGTGAACTGGTACAGCGTGCCGTGCGAGTCGCCCAGCCAGTCGATGGCGAACGCGCAGCCCAGGTGCACGTCCCCGCTGAGCAGCACCACGCGCTGCGCGGGACAGCGGCGCTGGTGCGCGAGCAGCAACGCCAGCAGCCGGTCCCGGTCGGGCAGGTTCCACGGGTGCGTCCAGCGGTCCCTCGCGTCGCCCCGGTGGCTGCGCAGCAGGGAGATGCCCACCGACGCCCATGAGGCCACGTACACCATGGGCACGCTCAGCAGGAGGAACACCGCGTGGCTGTCCTGGTGTGCCTCCAGCCACGAGGAAAGGCGCGCGAGCTGCTCGGGCGAGTAGACGCGCGGGTGCTCACCGCCACGCCGCTGGCTGCGCAGGTCCATGGCGTAGATGCCGGTGCTGCCGTAGTCGAAGCTGAAGTCGAAGGTGGCGGGCGGGCCACCGGCAGCCGGGCCCAGCACGCGTGAGGCCTGGTAGTCGAAGTACGCCGCGCGCGCGCCCAGGTCGACCTGCCGCCACGTGGGGCCGGCGTGCTCGGGCTCGGCGCCCCAGTTGTTCACCACCTCGTGGTCATCAATCATGGGCCACGTGGGGTAGTCCGCCAGCAGCCCGCGCCAGCCGGGCAGGTCCCAGAACTGGCGGTAGCGGTGCTGGTACAGCCGCCGCACCTCCGCCGCCGAGCAGTCCTCCAGTCGCGCCCGTCCTGGCGGGGCGACCTGGTGGAAGTACTCCGGAGCGAAGAGGGACAGCGCGGGAGGCTCGTCCACGTACACCTGGTCGCCGCCCAGCAGGAGGAAGCGCGCGTCGTGCGACTCCAGCGTGCGGCGGGTGGCCTCCAGCATGGCCTCGGAGGCGGGCCGCACGGCGCCGGATGGCAGGAAGGGCTGGTGACAGCTCAGCAGGCCGAAGCTGAAGGACGGGGGCGTGTCCTCCGGAAGCGCGGGCGCGGTGTCGAAGCGGCCTTCGCCCACGAGCGTCCCGTCGGCTTCGCGGGTGATGCGGAAGCCATGACGCCGCAGGGACGCGAGCGGAGGCGCGTCGGCGAAGTCACCGGGGTAGAGCAGGGTGCCGGTGCCGTCCGCGTCTTCAGCCGGCGCGAAGTGCCAGGAGACGGAGCGCCGCGGACCGTCGCCATTCAGCGGCCACACCTCCAGCCGGTGCGGGCCCGGCACGTCCGAGCGCAGCCACAGGCGCACCGAGTCCGGGCCCACGGCCCCCACCGCCACGGCACAAGAGAAGCGCGGGAAGGGTAGGGCAGGGCGGGACATGCGCCGTGAGTCTATGCACGACTCCCCACCCTGGAGGCCCCGCTACCGCTGGGTGATGGCCCGCGCCGCCTTGACGCGCTCCTCCTCGGTCCGGGCGTCATTCTTCTGGGGGAAGGGCACGTCGAGCCCGCGCTTCACGGCGGGCCGGTCGGCAATCGCCTTCAGCCAGCGCTGGAGGTTCGGCAGCCCATCCACGGACACGCCCGCCCAGTCATGCATGCGCACCCACGGCCACGTCGCGATGTCCGCGATGCTGTAGTCACCGGCCAGGTACTCGCTCTCCTTCAGCCGCGTGTCGAGCACCGTGTACAGCCGCCGCGTCTCGTTCTGGTACCGGTCGATGGCCGGCTGCAGCTTCTCCGGGAAGTAGCGGAAGAAGACGTTGGCCTGCCCCTGCATGGGCCCCACGCCGGACATCTGGAACATGAGCCACTGGATGACGCGCGAGCGGCCCTTCACGTCCGCCGGCATCAGCTTCCCCGTCTTCTCCGCGAGGTACAGCAGGATGGCGCCCGACTCGAACACCGCGAAGTCACCCGCGTCCCTGTCGACGATGGCGGGGATGCGCCCGTTGGGGTTGATGCGCAGGAACTCCGGCTGCTTCTGCACGCCCGTGCCGATGTCCAGCGGGTGCACGGTGTAGGGCAGCCCCAGCTCCTCCAGCGCTATCGAGACCTTGTAGCCATTGGGCGTCGTCCACGTGTACAGGTCAATCATCCGGGTGCGCTCCTCGCGTCAGCTCAAGCCGCGCGTCCAGATAACGGGGCCGGGAAATCCGCGCAGCCCCCTGTTCGTGATTCAGCGCAGTTCCTCCTCCAGCAACCGCCAGCGCGCGTCCACCCACGAGCGCAGGTACGCCACCTCGCCCTCGTAGTCGTTCATGTCCGTGCGCCCGCTCCAGCGCGGGAAGGTGCGGTGCTGCTCGCCCCAGCGGGCCTCGTCCTTCAGCGCCGCGGCGCGCAGCTCGCGGTGGTACCCATCGATGAGCCCCAGCACCACGTCCCGGTGCAGCGGCCCTTCGAGCAGTCCGCGGAAGCGCTCCCGCATGGGCCCAGCGATGGCGGGCGTCTCCACCATGCGCTTGAAGAGGAGGTTCCTCGAGGTGAAGGGCTCCAGCTCATCCACGTTCAGCCGCAGCGTGTTCCAGTTCTGCCCGAAGCTGGCGTCCAGGTCCCACGGGATGAAGCGGAACCGCGCCCCCGGTCCTCGCGGCCGGTAGTGGTAGGCATTCTTCGCCACCGAGTCCGCCGTGTAGCCCAGCTGCGACAGAATCCACCAGTCCTCGTAGTCGCGCGGGTCCATCCACGCGTCCCGCTCGGCGACGAAGGTCTCCTCGCTGGAGTCCGCCACGAAGGCGGTGAGCGCGTCGATGGTGCGGAAGGCCTCGTCGCCGTCCTCGGGGTAGCCCACCTTCTTCTCGTAGCCCTGGCGCAGCTTCACCTTGGGCGAGCCCTCCGCGTCGATGCGCGAGAAGTTGGCGTCCCCGCCCACCGCCTTGAAGAGGTCCCCGCCCGGGTCCATCCCCTGCGCGGACAGGAAGTGGCCATTCACGTGGTCCGAGACGGTGAAGAGGCCGTGGTACTCGCCATTCACATACACCACCGCGCTGAAGGCCTTCATCTGCAGGTGCTCGGGCGACATGCGGTTCCACAGCTCGAAGGCGAGCCGCGCGCGCAGATACGAGTTGTCGTTGAACGGGCTGATGAGCACCAGCTTGTGCCGTCCCAGGAAGCCGCCGGCCTGCGTGGGCTCGTCGAAGGTCCGCCCGTCCTTGAAGTCCACCGTGAGGCTGCGCTTGGGGAAGCGCAGCGAGGTGTCCCCGCGGTACCGCGTCTCCACGACCTGGCACTGCCCCCGGTAGACGAGCTTCGCCGGGCGGTAGCCGTCGTCATCCGGCAGCGAGCCCGCCATGTAGAGGTGCAGCACCGGCAGGCCGTCCTCCTCGGTCAGGGCCCGGGGGTCGACGCCCTCGCCCTCGCCCCGAACGGCCCCCGACTTCCAACCTTCCGCCCCTCCGCGGCTCCACGTCGCGAGGTCCTCCACGAAAGAGGCGCTGTCCACGTCCCCACAATCGGGCGGAGCCTCGTTCCAGCCGCCCGTCGGCGCGCAGGCGGAGACCGCCGCCAGGCCCAGTGCGAGCAGGATGTGTCGCCAGCCCTTCCCCATATCCCTCCCTGCCTTGCCCTTGCAGGAAGGTAGCCACCGCGTCACGCACTGGCACCACACACCCTGGAGGCGCTCGCCCCACCTCGGCAAGCTCCGGCTTCGTCGCCTCGCGAACATCGCGCACGTGCGAAAACACGAAGCCCCGCGACGCCGGGTGGCACCGCGGGGCTCCGAGGCCCTGCAGGGGAGGCGGGGCGCTACCGCGTCACGGCGCGGCTGGAGCCTTCACCGGAGCCTTGGCCTTCTTCTCCGCGGTGGCGAAGTCACCGGCCTTCACCTGTGTGGCCTTCGCCCAGTCCACGTGGCGCTCCATGGCCTTGCGCACGTCCTCGGGCTTCAGCTTGACGAGCTTCTGCTCCAGCTCGGCGTCGAAGCTCAGCGTGCGGCCCAGGTACAGGTACCCGGCGAGCTGCCGCGCCAGGCCGCCGTCCTGCGAGCGCGCCGCCTGCCGGTACTCCAGCAGGCCCGCGCGGGCCTTCTCGAGCTCCTCGGGCTTGAAGCCCTCCTTCACCGCGCGAGACACCTCCTCGCGCATGGCCGCCTCCAGCCGCGTCGCGTTCTCCGGCGCGTAGATGGCGTAGGTGACGAAGTTGCCCACCGCGTCGATGTCGCCCGCGTCCAGGCTGCTGCCCACGCCGTAGGACAGGCCGTCCTGCTGGCGGATGCGCGTGGCCAGCCGCGAGTTCAGGAAGCCGCCGCCCAGCACGAAGTTGCCCAGCAGCAGCGCCGGCCAGTCCGCGTCGTCCCGGCGCAGCTTCAACGACTGTCCCGCCAGGTAGTAGGCGTTGGCCTTGTCCGGCGTCTCCAGGGCCACCACCTTCGGCCCGCCATCGACGAACTGCTGCGGCACCCGCTTGAAGGGCGCCGGGCTCTTCCAGCCGCCGAGCAGGTCGCCCGCCAGCGGCAGCAACTCCTTCGGCTCGAAGTCGCCCACCACCGCCAGCTCGCCGTTGGACGCGCCGTAGAAGGCCTTGTGGAAGGCGCGAGCCTCCTCCAGCGGGGTGTTCTTCACGCCGGCCAGGCGCTCGTCCAGGGTGGGCACGTAGTACGGGTGGCCCTTCGGGTAGTGGCCCGACAGCGTCCGCCAGAAGGCGATGCTGCCCTGCGTCTCCGGCTCGCTGCGCTGTGACTCCAGCGCGGCCAGCCGCTCCTGCTTCAGCAGCGCGAACTCGTTGGCGTCGAAGGCCGGCTCGCGGAGCACCTCGGCCACCAGCTTCAGCGCCTCCGGCAGGCTGGCGCGCGGGCACTCGATGGAGATGCTGGCGCCCGTGATTCCACCGTCGACGCCCACCCGCGCCTTCAGCTTGTCGAACGCATCCTGGAGCTGCTGCCGGCTGCGCTTCTTCGTGCCGCGCATCAGCATCCGCCCGGCGTACTGCGCCGCGTCCGCCTTGCCGCGCAGCGCGTCCTCGGTGCCCCAGCGCAGGTTGATGGCCACGTTCACCATCTCGCCGCGCGTCTTCTTGGGCAGCACCACGTACTTGATGCCGCCGCCGGGCAGCTCCCCGCGCTGCACGCGGGCCTCCACGTTGGCCGGAGACGGGTCGAACTGCTCGCCCTGGGCCACGGCCGCGCGGCCCTTGTAGTCCTGCATCATCTTCGCCACGTCCACCGGCGGCGGCAGCTCCGCGCGGTCCGGCTTCGGCGTGGGGATGAACGTGCCCAGCGTCCGGTTGGAGGCCTTGAGGTACGTCGCCGCCACGCGCGTCACGTCCTCGGGCTTCACCGCCTCGATGCGGTCGCGGTGCAGGAAGAGCAGGCGCCAGTCGCCGGTGGCGGCCCACTCGGACAGCTGGATGGCGGCGCGCTCGGAGTTGTTGAGCATCAGCTCGATGGACTTGATGAGCTGCGTCTTCGCGCGGGTGACTTCCTCCTCGGTGAAGGGCGTGCGGGCGGCGTCCTCCACCGTCTTCAGGAAGGCCTCGCGGGCCGGGGCCAGGGGCTGGTCCTCGCGCAGCTCGGCGTTGAAGACGAGCGCGCCCGGGTCTCTCAGCTGGAGGTTGGAGGCGCCCACGCGGGCGGCCTTCTTCGTCTCCACCAGCACCTTGTAGAGGCGGCCGGAGGGGTTGTTGCCCATGGCGAGCGTCAGCACGTCGATGGCGGCGAAGTCCGGGTGGGCGCCCTCGGGCACGTGGTAGAGGCTGGTGAGCACGGACGTGTCGCCCACGCGGCGCAGCGTCACCTCGCGCTCACCGTCCTGGGTGGGCTCGGCGGTGTACGTGGCGGGGACGGGCTCGGCGGGCTTCTTCAGCTTGCCGAAGGTGTCCTGAATCATCGTCAGGGCCTTGGCTTCATCGAAGCGGCCGGCGACGACGAGCATGGCGTTATCCGGCCGGTAGTACTTCCGGTAGAAGGCCTGGAGCCGGTCGATGGGGACGTTCTCCAGGTCCGAGCGCGCGCCGATGGTGGCCTTGCCGTAGCTGTGCCAGATGTACGCGGCGCTCATCACGCGCTCGAAGAGGATGCTGGACGGGTCGTTCTCGCCGGACTCGAACTCGTTGCGGACGACGGTCATCTCGCTGTCGAGGTCCTTGCGGGCGATGAAGCTGTTGACCATGCGGTCTGCTTCGAAGGACAGGGCCCAGCGCAGGTTGTCGTCCGAGGCGGGGAGCGTCTCGTAGTAGTTGGTGCGGTCCAGCCAGGTGGTGCCGTTGGGACGGGCGCCGCGCTCGGTGAGCGCCTGGGGGACGTTCTTCGTGGTGGGCGTGCCCTTGAACAGCAGGTGCTCGAGCAGGTGGGCCATGCCCGTCTCGCCGTAGCCCTCGTGCTTGCTGCCCACGAAGTACGTCACGTTGACCGTCACGTTGGGCTTGGTGGGGTCGGGGAAGAGGAGCACGCGCAGCCCGTTGGGCAGGCGGTACTCGGTGATGCCCTCCACGCTCGCCACCGGGGCGAGCGCCTTGCCCTTCGCCGGCGCGGCGGTCCTGGCGGTGGGGGCTCGGACGGCCGAGGGGGCAGGGGCCTGCGCCCACACCGGGGTGGAGGCCACCAGCAGGGCGGCCAAGAGGGAGAGCGGGGTACGACGCTGCATGCGGTCCTCGCGGGTCTTCTGGGAGTGCACGGGCTTCTAACCCGATATGGGCCTACCGCCATCCCGAGCCGTGGCTTCCGGGGCGCGAGTTGACGTGCTGGGTTGTGTGCCGGACTTGTACCCTGTGAGGTTGACTGCGGGCATGAACCGGCTACTCTGGGGGCATGGCACGGGGCGCTGATCATCGTGGCGGATGATCAGGGCTGCCGGGAGTCACCGGACCTTACAGGTCGTCTCCGCGTCAGCCGCCGTGTCAGATTGGGTTGGTAGGGTGCATGACGTCCCGCCGGAAGCCAACCCCGGCGGGCGGGAGGAGCAATGGCGATGGCTACGGGCAGGGATGTGTTGATGCAGCTTCTTCAGGAAGTGGAAGACCTGCGGCAACAGGGGGTTGCGGCGAACGAGCGAGTCGACCGGCAGTTCCAGGTCGTCGAGGAGCAGTTCCAAGGACTCGCGGCGGAGTTCAGTCGCCTCGCGGCGGCGTTCAGTCAGACCAATAAGGACATGGGGGGTCTTGCCCAGGCTTTTCGCTCGACCCGAGAACTCCACGAGAAACATCTCGCGAGGATTGGCCGCACGTTGAACAAGCTCGCGGATGAGGTTCTGGAAGACCGTGGCCGCTTCGAGGACCATCTGCGACGGGGGCATGATCCGCAGCCGGCCTGACCCGTCGCGAACGTAAATGGAGCCGAGCCCGGGGTGCTTTCATCGCGACCACCCCGGGCACCGATTAACCTTCCCGGCGGCGACCCACGAAGGGACATGGATGCGGCTGGTGCTCCTCTCCGATACGCACATGCGTCACGAGGCCCTCGAGGTGCCTCCATGTGACGTGCTCATCCACGCGGGGGACTTCTCGCACCGGGGGACGCGGCCACAGCTGGACGCCTTCCTGAAGTGGTTCTCCACCCGCGAGGCCCGGGAGAAGGTGCTCATCGCGGGCAACCACGACTTCATCTTCGAGCAGGAGCCCGAGCTGGCCCGCGCGCTCACCCGCGAGGCAGGCGTGCACTATCTCGATGACGAGGCGGCCGTCATCGCGGGGCTGCGCCTCTGGGGCTCGCCCATCACGCCGCGCTTCGGCCGCTGGGCCTTCAACCGCGACCGCGGCCCGGACATCCGCGCCCACTGGGACCGCATCCCCGAGGGCCTCGACGTGCTCATCACCCATGGCCCTCCCGCGGGGCTCGGGGACCGGACCTTCACCGGCACCGCCGCGGGCTGTGAGGACCTGCTGGTCCGCGTGCGCCAGGCGCGGCCCCAGCTCCATGTCTTCGGCCACATCCACGAGGCGTACGGTGAGTACGCGCTGCCCGGCCTGCCCACCCGCTTCCTCAATGTCTCCAATTGCCGGCTGCTGCCCTTCGGCGTCCGCCAGCCCCTCGTGGTGGAGCTCGAACCCCGCTCCTCCACGGGCGGAGGCCCGCTTCCCGGTGCGACGCCCGAGGCCACCGGCTGAGCCCGGATGCGCCCTCCCGCGAGAGTCCGCCCGCCCTTCCGCCCGGCGAGGAGCCTGGGGGACCGGGTCCATTCGAGAGGCCGCATCGCGAAGCCGCGAACAGACGGGGACGTGCAAGCATCGTCGCCGCGGCCCGTTAAGTAGTAAGGACCGCCCGCCAGGGCCGTCCCCTGTCTCGCGCGTACCAGGAGTCCCATCGGATGAAACGAATTCTCGTCGGCACGCTGGCCTTCATCGGCGCGATGTCCGTTCTTTTCGTGGTGGGCCTCATCGGCCTGATGGTGCTCGCGTCGGCGAGCGGCCCGAGCGTGCCCTCCAACCTCGTGCTGGAGCTGGACCTGGAGAGCCCCCTGCCGGAGCACGTGAGTGATAGCTCGCTCGCCGGCGCCTTCGGTGAGGACCCCGCCACGGTGCGCGACGTCGTGGACGCGCTGGAGAAGGCGGGCACCGACTCGCGCGTGAAGTCGCTGGTGGTGCGCATCGGCAACCCCGGCAGCCCCGCCTCCGCGCAGGAGCTGCGCGACGCGGTGAAGGCCTTCCGCGCCACCGGCAAGAAGGCCGTGGCCTACGCGGACAGCTTCGGCGAGGTGAACAACGCCACGCTCGCGTACTACGTCGCCTCCGCCTTCGACGAGGTCTACATCCAGCCGTCAGGCGACCTGAACGTCACCGGCCTCACCTTCGAGACGCCCTTCGCCCGCGACGCCTTCGCCAAGCTGGGCGTGACGCCGCGCTACCACAAGCGCGCCGAGTACAAGAACGCCGTCAACACCTATACGGAGCAGGGCTACAACGCCCCGCACCGCGAGGCCACCGAGCGCTACACGGCCAGCCTCTTCGGCCAGGTGGTGCGAGGCATCGCCGAGGACCGGAAGCTGAAGGAGGACGAGGTGCGCGCCCTCATCGACCGCGCGCCGCTGCTGGGCCAGGAGGCGGTGGACGCGAAGCTGGTGGACGGGCTGCGCTACCGCGACGAAATCTACGGCGCGCTGAAGAAGGAAGCGGGCGACGGCGCCGAGCTGCTCTACGTGCAGAAGTACCTGGAGCGCGCCGGCCGGCCGCACGCCACCGGGGAGACCATCGCCCTCGTGTACGGCGTGGGCGGGGTGACGCGAGGCAAGAGCCAGTCCAACCCGCTCTCCGGCGACCAGACGATGGGCGCCGACAGCGTCGCGGCGGGGCTGCGCAAGGCCGCGGAGGACCCGCGGGTGAAGGCCATCCTCTTCCGCGTGGACAGCCCCGGAGGCAGCTACGTGGCCAGCGACACCGTGCGCCGCGAGGTGCAGCGCGCGCGCGAGGCGGGCAAGCCCGTCATCGTCACCATGGGCACGTATGCCGCGAGCGGCGGCTACTTCGTCGCCATGGACGCGGACAAGATTGTCGCGCAGCCGGGCACGCTCACCGGGAGCATCGGCGTGTACGCGGGCAAGTTCGTGACGGCGGACTTCTGGGAGAAGCTCGGGGTGAACTTCGAGACGGTGTCCGCCGGCCGCAACGCCGCGATGTACGACTCGGACGCGGACTTCACGCCGGAGCAGGAGGCGCGGGCGCAGGCGACGATGGACCGCATCTACGCGGACTTCACGCAGCGCGCGGCGAACGGGCGGAAGATGCCGGTGGAGAAGCTGCGGGAGATTGCCAGGGGCCGCGTCTGGACGGGTGAGGACGCGCTGGCGAACGGGCTGGTGGACGCGCTGGGCGGCTATCCCAAGGCGCTCGCGCTGGCGAAGGAGGCGGCGAAGCTGCCCGCCGACGCCCGCGTGCACGTGGAGGAGTACCCGCGCAAGAAGGGGACGTCCGAGGTGCTGTCGGAGCTGCTCGGCCAGACGGGCGACAACAGCGAGGACGATGCCGCCTCCGTCAGCATGCTGTCCCCCTTCGCACCCCTGCTGGAGGGCACGCGCATGGTGTACTCGCTGGGCGCGCGGCTCGGCCTGCTCGAGCACCAGCGCGGCTCGCTCTACGCGCCCCTGCCCGAGGCAGGCCGGTAGTAGCGACGAACCATGCCCGGGCACGGCGTTCTCCCCGGCGGAGGGCGCAGGCCCGGGCCTTCCGCCATGCCCCGCCGCACTGCCCCGCCGGCCCTTGCGTACTGACGGGACGCACGGGCGTAGGGGCCGGACGCGGAATGGGGCCTTCCGAGGCCTTCCAGGTCCGGGGTGGCCGTGACTCAGAAGAGGGCCAGCGTGGGCGCGGTCTCCTTCCGGGCCAAGGGCCGTCCGAAGATGGAGTCGTAGCGGAGCTCCCGCAGGGCACACCGCTGGCGCCGCGGGTCGAACACGAGACAGCGCGCCACCGGCCCCGCGTACACGTGCAGGGACACCGCGGGCCCCTCGTGGGCGATGACGCGGTGGATGGGCGCCTCGGGGCTGCGGAAGTCCACGTGGCCCACGCCCACCGGCCCCACCACCTCCGGCGGCCCCAGGCGCGCGGGGCCCGGCCCCAGCCCGCCGGCCACCAGCGCGTAGTTCTCCATCACGAAGGTGCCGGCCTGGATGCTGAACCAGCACTCCTGCCCGTCATGGTCATGGATGGGCGACGCCGTGCCCGAGTCCCAGCAGTTGACGATGATCTCCAGCCGCGCGTCCCGGTACACGAGGTTGCGCGTGTACCGGCCCCGGCCGAAGTGCAGATAGGGCCTCAGGCTGGACGGCTCCACCACGAGCCCCCCGAGCCGCTCACCCATCCCCTCGAGGCCCGGCTTCCGGCCGGCCTCCTCCCGAAGGAGCCCCACCAACCCATCGAGGCACATCACGCCCATGGGGGAGAAGCTAGGTAAGGCACCGACATGACGCCCATGAGGCTGTCGGATGGAGGACGGCCAGGCGCTCCTCGCGCACTTGAGGACAGGCCCTGCATCCACTAGACGACACGCACCGCCGGGGCGGGCGCCGAGTAAGCACGCGGCCTCCGCCTTGCAAGGTGGCGCGGACGCGGAACCATCTGGCGTCCGCGAAGAAACCGCACGCCGGGTGGAAGCGTAGACAGATTTTGACTTTCCTGGACCGGGCCATACCCGAGGGCAGGGCAGGTGGCCGCGGTGGGGGGCCGAGGGAACCGACGATGAAGAAGCGACTGGGTGACATCCTCCTGGAGCGCGGTGTGATTGATGCGCTGCAGCTCCACTCCGCGTTGGCGTACCAGCGCAAGTGGGGGGTGCCGTTGGGGCAGGTGGTGGTGGATCAACGCTTCTGCACCGCGCAGCAGGTCCTCGAGGCGCTGGCGAGCCAGGTGGGGATGCAGACGGTGGACCTGGACGTCCAGGTGCCGGACGCCAACCTGGCGTACCTGATTCCGGAGAAGGTGGCGGAGGCGCACCGGGTGGTGCCGCTGCGGCTGGAGGGCAAGGGCCCCCGGGATGCGGTGCTGGTGGTGGCCATTGCCGCGCCGGCCAGCCTGGCGTCGCTGGACGCGGTGAAGAGCGTGTCCGGCAAGTCGCGCGTGGTGGCGAAGCTGGCCACGGACCCCGCCATCCGCCGCGCCATCGGCCGCGTGTACCGGGGTGAAACGGGTGAGGTGGCGCCCCGGCGCGCCGGCCTGGAGAGCTTCTCGCTGCCCGACGCGGACGAGAGCATGCCCATGCTGCTGGGTGGCAGCATGGCGGAGCTGACCAACATGGAGGCGCCTCCCGCCGAGGACGGGCTGCCCATGCTCGCCGCGCTGGAGGACGTCGTGCTGCCTCCGCCCACGGCCGTGCAGGCCACGCGGCCCACGCCTCCGCCCGCGCCCGTGCAGGCCACGCGGCCCACGCCTCCGCCCGCGCCCGCGAGGACGATGACGCCCCCAGGGGTGAAGATGCCGACGCTGACGGCGGCCCGGCCCGAGCAGGTGGCCCAGGTGCTGGTGTACGGCTGGGGCGCGGAGGCCGCGGCCGGGCTGGTGCGCGTGCTGGAGGCCAGTGAGGGCGTGACGGCCCGGGTGGCCAGCACGGAGGAGCTGCTGGCGGCCGGCGAGTCCCAGGTGGTGGTGGCGCCGCTGCCCTCCATGGAGGCGCTGGGCCAGCGGGTGCGTGCGCAGGTGGTGGTGGCCGGCAAGGTGCCGGAGCTGGACTTGCCCCGGGCCCAGGCGGTGGGGGCGAGGGGCTTCCTCGCCGCGCCGGTGGACCCCGACCTGCTGCTGCGGGCGGTGCGCCGGTTGATCCGCTCCACCGACGACACCTTTCTCAAGCGCGCCGGCTGACCGGCGCGACCCTCAGGGTACGGCGGCCAGCAGCGTGGGCTTCTCGGAGCCCTCGGCCAGCCAGAGTGAGCCGAGCTCCAGCATCGAGGACGCGAAGGGCTCGGCGCGCACCAGCGAGTCCGCCTCGTAGCTGCCGGTGAGGAGCCAGCCGCGCTTGACGCGCTGGTACACTTCCAGCGTGCGGGCGGTGGGGTCCACCAGCCAGACGTGGGCGACGCCCGCGCGCGCGTAGAGGGGCAGCTTGCGCGTGCGGTCCAGCGCGGCCGTGGAGGGCGCGAGCACCTCGCACACCCAGTCCGGCGCCAGCGTGAGGAAGGGGACGTCCGGGTCCAGCGGGGCGTCCACGCGCTCGCGGCGCCAGCCCGCCAGGTCCGGCACGAGCATGTCGTGGCCCAGGTGCAGCTCGGGCGCGCGCAGGAAGCACCAGCGGCCGCTGCCGCCCCGGCGGCGGTCGAGCTGTTCTCCCAGCTCCACGCCCAGCATGAAGGCCGCGCGCGTCTGCGCGGCGGTGGGGCGGGGCGAGGCGACCAGCTCCTCGTCCAGAATCTCCCCCACCCAGCCCGAGGGCAGGGCCGTGAGCATCGAATAGCGCGAATGGGGGATGGTGCCTTCCGTCACAATGCCTCCGTGAAAATCACCGGGTGAGGGCGGGCATTCTAGGGAGCGGTCTGACACTCCCCTGACGGCGGTCAGGACGCGCCCGGACGCCTTCGCTTCCGCCCCTTGTAGGAGCGCGTTCCGGCCGGATGTGAGGTGAGCGCCTTCGCTTCGGCCAGCAGCCAGCGACGCACGGCGGCCAGCCGCTCCGCATGGCGCGGCGTGTCGAGCTGGACGAGGTGGTACGCGAACCCGTCCAGCTCCGGCCCGAAGGGCTGCACGAGCGCCCCGCTGGAAAGTTCCTCAGCGACGAGCACGAGGCTGACGAGTGCGATGCCCTGGCCGGCGATGGCGGCCTGGATGGCGTGGGACTCGTCGGAGAAGAGCAGCTCCCCGCCCGGGGTGCGGTAGGGCCGGCCCGCGCTGGCGAACCAGCGGGGCCAGGTGGGCGTGTCGTCCTGGACGCGGCGCCACTCGAAGCGGATGAGCGGGTGCCTGCCGAGGTCCGCCGGCCCGCGCACGCCGAGCCGGGGGCTGCACACGGGCGCGAAGCGGTCCTGGAGCAGCAGCTCCGAGCGCAGGCCGGGGTAGGCACCGCGGCCGTAGCGGATGGCGAGGTCCACGCCTCCCGTCCTCAGGTCCACCGCGTCGTCGGAGGCATGGAGGCGCAGGTCGAGCCCGGGGCACGCCGCCCGGAACGCGGCGACGCGCGGCACCAGCCACTTCGACGTGAAGGCCACCGTGGAGGAGAGCGTGAGGGCGGCCCGCGCGGGAGGGCTCCTGAGCGCGTCGATGCCGCGAGTCATCGCGTCGAAGCCCTCTCGCAGCGACGGGTAGAGGGCCTGGCCGTCGGACGTCAGCACCACGCGCCGGATGTGGCGCTCGAAGAGGCGCAGGCCGAGCCACGCTTCCAGCTGGCGGACCTGGTGGCTGATGGCCGTGGGTGTCACGGCGAGCTCGTCCGCGGCCCGCTTGAAGCTGAGGTGCCGTGCGGCCGCCTCGAAGGCCCGGAGCGCCGAGAGCGGTGGGAGGTCTCTCATGAAGCACGCATGGGTGAATGCAGCTCAGCCATCGCCTGAGGATTACGCGTTTGTCAGCGGGGAGGCCAGCTCCTATCTCTAGTCGTGCCGGACGCGAGGGAGTCACGTCCTCGCGGCACGGTGCGCGGCCCGCTCCATGGATGAGCAGGGCTCAACCTGAAGCACTGTGGGAGGAGAGCGTCATGACCCGAATCCTTCACCTCGACTCGAGCGCCCGCGCGGGCGGCTCGGAGCAACACCGTCACGGCTCACACACGCGCCGCCTGTCGGCCCGCTTCGTCGCTCGGTGGCGGGAGGCCCGCCCTGGGGACACCGTCGTGTACCGCGACGTCGGGCAGGCTCCGCCTTCACCGGTGACGGGACGCTGGATTCAGTCGGCCTTCACGGCGACCGGGAAGCGCGAGCCCTGGATGAACGACGTACTCGCGGAGAGCGATGCGCTGGTGGACGAGCTGCTCGGCGCGGACCTCATCGTGGCCGGCGTGCCCATGTACAACTTCAACGTGCCGGCGCAGTTCAAGGCGTACATCGACAACATCATCCGCGTGGGAAGGACCTTCGGGTTCGACCGCTCGCGGACCGGAGAGCCGTACTGGCCGCTGCTGGCGGAGGCGCGCAAGAAGCTCGTCATCCTGAGCTCCCGCGGAGACTTCGGCTATGGACGGGGCGAGCGGCTGGAGGCCCAGAACCACGTCGAGCCAAGCATCCGCACCGCCTTCGGCTACATGGGCATCACCGACATGGAGTCCGTGGCGGTGGAGTACGACGAGTTTGGAGACGAGCGGCTGAAGGCGTCGCTGGCGCTCGCGGAGGCGCGGGTCGATGCCCTCGTGGACCGGCTGCTGCTCGAGTGGAGCCCGCGCGAGCTCGGGCCGGAGCCGGATGAAGGTGCCGGAGCTGCGCACGCCACGCGCGGAACCGTTCACATGGGCTGACGCGTGGACCGGCCGGCGTCACCTCAAGGGGACGGGCGTCTCCTCTCGTCTCCGGGGTGCGCTCACTTGCCGATGCAGAAGCGCTGGAAGATGGCGTCGAGGAGGGCCTCGGAGACGGAGGTGCCGGACACCTCGCCGAGCGCTTCGAGCGCGAGGCCCACCTCGCCGGAGACGACCTCGAGCGTGGACGCGCGCGACGCGGCCTCGGCGCGGGCCAGGGCCTCGGAGGCGCGACGCAGGGCATCCGCGTGGCGCTCGGAGACGAGGGCCACCGCGGAGGGAGTGCCACCTCCCCACAGCCGCCCGAGCAGGGTGGTGCGCAGGGCCTCCACGCCTTCACCCGTGAGCCCGCTCACGCGGAGGCGCGGAGCAGGTCCTTCTGGCATCCGCGCGGGTTCCTCCACGGCGTGCGGCGGGCCACCGGGGACAGTTGGACGCGGCTTCTCCACCGCGCCTCCACCCACGACCTGGACGTGCGAGGCGGACTGCGGGCCGACACCACTGCTCCTGCCCGACACATCGCACTTGCCATCGACACACAGCACCTCCGTGGCACCCGCCTCGCGCGTCCACGACTCGGCCTCGGCCTCCGTGGCCTGAGGCGGCAGCACGAGCACGGCCAGGTCCACGCCCGCGAGCAGCTCCCGCGTGCGGGCGATGCCGAGCGCCTCCACGCGGCCCGGCGTCTCGCGCAGCCCGGCGGTGTCGAAGAGGGTGACGCCCAGCCCGTCCCACTCGACACGCGCCTCCAGCGAGTCCCGCGTCGTCCCGGGCTCGTCGTCCACGAGAGCGCGCGCCTCGCCCACCAGGCGGTTGAAGAGGGTGGACTTGCCCGCGTTGACGGGGCCGTAGAGGGCCACGCGAGCCCCCCGCCGCACGAGCCGGCCCCGTCCCGCCTCCGCGAGCAACACCTCCGCCCGGGCGCGCAGGGCCTCGACGCGCGCGGCGGCCTCCGCGTCGGCACCCTCGGCCTCGTCGGGGAAGTTGAGCACTCCCTCCAGGTCCGCATGCAGCTCGCGCAGGGGCTCCTCCAGCTCCCGCACGCGCGAGGCGAGCGCACCGGACAGGCCCGCCGCGGCCGCACGCACCGCGGCCTCCGAGTCCGCCGCCACCAGGTCCGCCACCGCCTCCGCGCGGGTGAGGTCCATGCGGCCATTGAGGAAGGCGCGACGCGTGAACTCACCCGGAGCGGCGGGGCGTACGCGCTCGTCCTCCAGCGCGCGGGCCAGCAGCAGGCGCAGCAGGCGCGGGCTGCCATGGGCCTGCAGCTCCACCACGTCCTCCCCCGTGAAGGAGTAGGGCGCGCGGAAGTAGAGGAACAGGCCCTCGTCCAGCGCGCGCCCTTGAGAGTCCACGAAGGTGGCGAGGTATGCGTGACGCGGCGTGGGCTCGGCGGGCACGCCGGGGGCCAGCAGGCGGCCCACGTCCAGCGCGGAGGGGCCGGACAGCCGGAGGATGCCCACGGCTCCAGCGATGGGCGCGGTGGCGAGAGCGGCGATGGTGGAGGAAGCAGACGTCATGTCGGCACGGCGGCGTCGCGGGGAGGACGCCGCATCCCCCCCAGCGTAGCCGCACCCGGGGCAGGGAAGGGTGCTGTTACGGGCAGACGCCCTGGGCCCCCGGCGCCGTGTAGAACTCGTCGTGCGTGTTCACGCAGACGAGCGAGTTGTTGATGCTCACCAGCGTGGCCGGACCGCCCGCCAGCATCGAGGTGCCGATGCGCACGTCGAAGCCCCGGACGGCGCGCACGCTGTGCGTGGTGCCCGTGAGCGTCGAGCCCTGGAACGTGGCGCTGTAGCGCGTGTCGGTGGTGTTCGCGCTGTCGAAGCCGAGCGACTCCGTGGCTCCGGTGCCGCTGAGCACGCTGTTGCGCGCGGAGACGTGGGCGAACTCCGCGTAGACACCCGCCGCGAAGGCACCGCCGCGCGCCACGCCCTCCACCCCGGCCATGGCCACGGTGCCCGCCGCGTACACGCCGTAGTTGTGCTGCGAGCCCGTCGCGCTGGCAGTCACGTTGCGCAGGTAGACGGTGCCCCGCAGCGTCAACACGCCGGTGGCGAAGTCACCGCCCTTGCCCTCGGCGTAGGACTCCATGAGGTTCAGCGAGCAGTCCGTGCAGCGAAGGCCCCCCGCGACGCCCGCCGGGGGGCTGTTGGCGAAGGCCCGCACGTTCTCGAAGGTGCCCTGCGCGTTCCTCATGTTGATGCCGTACGTGACGGACGTGCCGTTGTTCGCCACCGCCACCACGTCGTGCAGGTCCAGGAACGGCGCGGTGCTGAAGATGGCGACGGAGCTGTCGCCACCGCCGGTGTTCATCACCGTCAGCCGCGTCAGCAGCACGCCCGAGGCCCCCACCACGGTGCCCTGCGTGGCGGCGGAGGAGCGCACCACCGTGGCGTCCTCCCCCGAGCCCTCCAGGAACACGTCCTGCTTGAGCTGCAGCGGCGTGGCGCCCACGTCGTAGATGCCGGGCTCCAGCTTCACCACCCACGTCTCCCCGGCGCCCACGGTGATGCCGTCAATCGCGGCGCGGAGCGCGGTGCCACCCTCGGCCGGCGTCGCCCCCGCGGCCACCACCACGATGCGCTTGTAGTCGAGGCCACTCGGCCCGCGCTCACCCGCCGGCCCCGGAACACCCTGCGGACCCGTCGGGCCCGCGGCACCCTCGGGCCCACGCTCACCGGTCTCGCCGCGCTCCCCCGCCGCGCCCCGCTCGCCCTGGGGACCGCGCTCGCCCGTCGCGCCCATGGGGCCCGGGAGGCCGCGCTCGCCCTGGAGCCCCTGAGGCCCCTGCGCGCCACGCTCACCCGCGGGGCCCATGAGCCCCTGAAGCCCCTGCTCACCGGCGGCACCCGCGACGCCCGGCTCACCCGGGAGTCCGCGCTCACCGGCGGGGCCCTGCTCCCCACGCTCACCGGCGGGGCCCGTGGGGCCGCGCTCACCGGCGGGCCCCTGGGGCCCCGGGGTTCCGCTCTCCGCCTCCTTGCACGCGGTGAGGGACAGGACGAGCGACAGCACGGCACGGCGAACGAGGCGACTGCTCACGGAAACACTCCAGGCGGGTGTGGAACACCAGACACGTTCCCGCATGGAGATTTCAGCGGGAAGGGGCTCCCAGTCATACGGAGCCGCACTTCCCCTCTGGCACTGGGTGGAACCCGACTCGCCTAACGCGGCCCCATCGGGGGCGTGGAGCCGCGAGCGGCCTTCTCCACGGCCTCGCGGTTCTCCTCGATGTAGCGCTCCACCGCGGCGTCCTCGAGCTCCAAATCGCGCAGCACGCCCGGGTAGACGAAACGGAAGGCGGGAGACTCCTCGTCCCCGCGCAGGCGGAAGCTCATCTTCAGCACCGCCGCGCCGTACAGCTTGTCCTTGAGAGCTTTCGCCTTGCCCATCCCTCTTCTCTCTTCCAGCGACCCGGCGAGTGCGGCGCGAGCGCGCTCACTCGTCGAAGTCGTCCTCGTCGTCGTCCGGGAGCAGGGCCCGCTTGGGCAGCGGAGCCGGCTTCTCCGGCGTGAAAACCACCCGGCGGTTGCGACCCTCGCCCTCCGCCGTCACCTTCACTCCACCCACTCCTTCTACTGCCCTGACGACGCGCGCGCGGTCCTCCAGCTTCATCGCGGCGAGCGCATAGAAGCGCCCCAGGCTGGCAGACTTCTCCGCGAGCTTGCGGGCCGCCTCTCGCAGCGCGGCATCCTCCTCCACCGTCATGGAGCGCTCGTCGGAGTCCACCTTGGTCACCGGGGCAGACCGGGCGGGCTGCGCCTGTGCGCCCCGCTGCTGGGCCTGCGCCGCCTTCACGGGCGCCTGGGCGGCCGCCTGGGGAGCAGGGCGAGGAGCGGCGGGAGCCGGCGCGGCCTGGACCGGAGCGGGTGCCGCAGCCTGGGCCGCCTGGGGCTGCTGCGGCTCGCGGCGCTGGCGGGGCTCCGGGTGGGCGCCCGCGCCGAGCACCACCCAGCGTCGCTCCACGCCGGGCCGGTGCATCATCTTGTTGAGCAGGAACTGGAGCGAGTCGACCACCTGGCTGCGCCGTCCGTTCTCCACGCCGGGGGGCGGGCCCGCCTCGAAGTGGAGGGCCACGGAGAGGTTGCCATCGGCGGCGTCCTGCATCTCCAGCCGGGCGGGGAAGCCCATCAGCCCGAGGATGTCGCCGAGGAGCTGCTCCACCCGGGCCCGGAACTCCGCCGAGGCGCCGGGGTTGGACGCCGGTGCGCCAGGGTCCGAAGCCCCTGGCGGCTGCTGAGGTGCCTGCTGCTGCTCGCTCACTTGCGTCTGCCTCCCGCCGCCGCCACCGCTGGCGTGCCGCCGCCCGTCTGCGGCTTGTTCCGGTCCAGCCACTTCCGCAGCCCGTACTGCTGGGCAATGGAGAGGATGTTGTTGGTGAAGATGTAGAGCGACAGGCCCGCCGGGTACTGCAGCAGCGTCAGCGTGAAGATGACGGGCAGGAACCAGGTCATGATTTTCGCCTGGGTCGCATCCATCATCTGCGGCTGCATCTTCTGGGTGATGACCATGGACACGCCCAGCGCCAGCGGCAGCAGGTACGTGGGGTCCTTGTAGGTCAGGTCGCGCCAGATGGGGCCGATGAAGGGCTCGCCGTAGATGTCGAAGCTGTTGCGCAGCGCCGTGAAGAGCGCAATCCACACGGGCATCTGGATGAGCAGCGGGAGGCACCCGCCCAGCGGGTTCACCTTGGCCTCCTGGTACAGCTTCATGATTTCGAGGTTCTGCTGCTCGCGGTTGTCCGCGTGCTTCTTGCGAATCTCCTCCATGCGCGGCTGGAGCTTCTTCACCTCTTCCATGCTGACCATGGAGCGGTAGGTGAGCGGCAGCAGCACCATCTTCACCACCACCGTGAGCAGGATGATGGCCACGCCCCAGTTGCCGGTGAGGCCGTGGAAGAACTTCATGACGGCCAGCAGGATTTTGCAGATGACGGCCCAGATGCCGAAGTCGATGGTGTCCTCGAGCCTCGGGTGGAAGGCCGTGTCACCCAGGCTGGCGGCCTGGCGCAGCGGGGCGCCGGGCACCACGCCGAGCAGGTCCGGGTCCTTGGGGCCCAGGTAGCCGCCGAAGCGCAACGTCACCGTCTCGCCGGCGGCCACCGTGAGCGGGAAGGACGCCGTCACCGTGCGCGCGGTGGGCGTGGCGGTGAGGGTGCAGGAGCCCTGGCGGGGGCCCTCCAGCGGGTAGAGCGCGGAGAGGAAGTACTGCTGGTCGATGCCGAAGTAGTGCACCGGGCCGCGGGTGTCCTCGGCGTCGGGGGCGTCGTCGCCGGGCACCATCTTCTGGAGCTCCTCGCCCACCCAGCACGCGGAGCGGCTCTGGTTGCCCACGCCTCCGAAGAAGGAGGGCGCGTGCTCGAAGTTGGGGTCGATGGCGCGGCCGTAGTGCACCTGGAGGTCGCCGCTCTGCGGCTGGCCGGAGGTGTTGCGCACCTGGAGGGTGTACGTGAGCTCGAAGCCCTCGCGCGGCCACTTCAGCGTCTTCACGACCTCCCACGGGCCCTGGCGGCCGGTGAAGGTGAGGCCCTCGGCGGCGCCCTCGGCACCCTCCGTCACGGTGAAGCGCGTGTCGGCGGGCAGGGGGCTGGCGCCCTGGATGGAGACGGCGAGCGGCAGCGGCTGGCCCGGCACCGGCTGCGCCAGGTTCATCTGCGGCGCGGGGGGGATGTCCTTGCCGATGAGCTTCTCGAAGCCCTGCTGGACGCTGAGCTCCTGCTGCTCGCGCATCTTCGAGCCCTGGAGCACCGCGGAGGTGAGGCCGGCGCCTCCGGACGAGAAGGCGTAGTGGACCTCCGGGCGCTGCAGGTCCACCTGGCGCGCGGGCGGCGGCGGGGCGTCTCCGGCGGCGACCGCGGGGGTGCCTCCGTCGGCGTCGGGCGGGAGGGCGGCCTGGGCGGGGCCGGCGTCTGCGGGGCCGGCGACGACGACGCCTGCGTCCGCGCCACCTTCCGCTCCGGGAGGAGGCGGCGTGGGGGCGAAGAAGAAGGTGTAGACGGCGGTGGCCGCGAACGAGAGGGCCAGGGCGGCCAGCAGTCGCTTCTGCGAATCGTTCGACTGGGGCGAGAGCGGATCGTTCATAGACTCCCCCCTCCGAGAGGGAGAGGGCGGCAAGGGGTGGAAGCCCCCGTCACGGCACCGGGTCGATGCCGCCGGGGTGGAAGGGCTGGCAACGGAGCAGCCGCCAGAGGGTGAGCCAGGAGCCCTTGAGGCCTCCGTGCTTCTCCAGCGCCTCCATGGCGTAGGTGGAGCACGAGGGATGGAACCGGCAGACCTTCGGCAGGAGCGGGCCGAGGAACTTCCGGTAGAAGCGGATGGGCAGGGAGATGACGAAGGCGAGCGGGCTCATCGGGGAGGCTCCTTCGGCTTCGTCTCCGCGGCCGGCGGGAGCCGCTGCAGCTTACGGGTGACACCGTCGAAGGCACGCGACAGCTCCGGGAAGGACGCCTCCTTCGCGGAAGAGCGCACCACCAGCACCACGTCCAGGCCGGGCGGCCATTGCGTGCGCCGCTTGCGGAACAGCTCACGTAAGACTCGCCTCAAGCGCGCGCGCACCACGGCGTTGCCCACCTTGCTCGACACGGTGAGGCCAACACGGGAGTACGACCGGCCATTGCGCTTGATGAGCGCCAGGAGGCAGTCCGAGGGCACCTTCTGCCCACCTTCCTGGACCTCCAGGAATTCGCGCCGTTGAAGCAGGCGCAGGGCCTTGGGGAAGCGTTGGTCTGCCGGGCCTGACTGGCCCGGCGTCGCACCCTCGGCCCTCACACGCAGGCTCGCTTACTTCTTCGCGGCGGACACGACGAGCCGCTTGCGGCCCTTGGCGCGGCGGCGCTTGAGGACATCACGGCCGCCCTTCGTGGCGTTCCGCTTGCGGAACCCGTGGGCGCGATTGCGGCGGACCTTCGACGGCTGGTACGTGCGCTTGGACACGGCTCTAACTCCTTGATGATGGCGGCGCCTCCTACCGCTCCGGCGCGACCTGAACTGGGGAAAGGGGCGGGTCCGTAACCCTCTTTCCAGGGTAAGTCAACGTTGGATCACCTGGACCCTTCCCAGAATCCCTTCTGATCCGGCGAACAGCCGGGCTGGAGTGGGTGGGTGTGGGTCTGGGTGACCCTGCTGGCTTGGACGGCCACCGGAGCAACGCTCGATGCGGTCGGTTTAATCGCATGCGTCGGGAGGCTCATGAGGGCGGGCTTCGACGAGCTTCGTCCGCATGTCAGGCATTCCCTGTATTTCCTGCGCATGCCCGTCTTCTGGCGGGCGCTCACGCCGGGGAATCGCCATGACAGCGCGCTGGGCCCTACCGCTTGGATTGCTGCTGGTGGCTTCAGGCTGTTCGGCCACCCGCCTCGTCCACCTGGAAACCGGTCAGGACTCCTTCGTCGTCACCCCGCACGAAGAGGAGGAGGCCGAGCTGGAGGAGGCCGAACTCGACGACGAGGAGTTCAAGGCGGCCGTGGTGGAGCTGGCCAGGGACGTGCGGCCCTTCCAGCACCCGATGCGAGAGGCGCGAGCGCTCTTCGGCGTCCCCTCCCGCAGCGGCGTGTACCGGTACGAGCACCGCAGCCGGCGGCTCTTCCCAGAGGACACGGACGGTCCACACCTCCTGGAGTCCTACGCGGACGACGAGCTGACGCGCGCCTACGGCCAGTGGTGCTCGCGGAAGCAACAGCCCGGAGACTGCCTGCGCCTGCTGGACGAGGGGCCCCTGCTGGCCAGCGACGGCAAGTACACGCTGGCCTTGGCCATTGCCATGGACTCGGTCTGGGAGGAGACGGCCGAGGCCCTGGAGGACATGGCGGACCCGCAAGCCCTCATGGCCACCCTCTCAGCCTCGGTGGCCATGTATCTGCTGCTCTGGGCGCTACCCGAGCCGGTGAGCAAGGGCCTGGCCGCCACCCTGACCGCCGTCGCCATTGCCTACCTGGGCGTGGACACGGTGTGGCGCCTGCTGGACGGGTGGCTGACCCTGGTGCGCGAGGTCGACCGGGCCACCTCCTTCGAGCAGTTGCAGGCGGCGGGTGAGGCGTACGGCGAAGTCCTCGGGGAGAACGCGGCGCGCGTCTTCGCGATGCTGGCCACGGCGGCCATCGGCAACACGGCGGGGCTGGCGGCGAAGTCAGCGCGGCTGCCGGGCTCCGCCCAGGCGGCGCTCGCGGTGGAGTCGCAGGCGGGCTTCCAGTACGCCGCCGTGGGCAGCGTGCGGTCGGTAGCGGTGACGGCCGAGGGATTCACCCTCGCGCTCGCGCCCAACGCGGTGGTCATGGCGAACCGCGAGCGGAGCCAGAGCCATCACCTGGCCACGGACAAGAACAGCATCTCCGCTGCGCGGGGCGGGCCCTGGACGCCGAGGTTCGAGAAGCTCTTCAAGAAGGCGGGGATGGAACTGGAGGACCCCGAGAACATCGTGGATGTCCCAGGCCACAAGGGCCCCCACCCGCAGGAGTACCATGCACTGGTTTTCAAACGCCTGAACGACGCGACGATTTCGTGCCGAACCGTGAATGCGTGCCGCAAATTGCTCACCGACGCACTCCGGGAACTGGCCGAGGAAGCAATTTCAGAGGGGACAGACATCCATCGACTGCTGACCCGGGGCAAGTCGCGATAAGAACGCTCCATGCCAGCTCGCTTCTTCGAACTCGCCGAAAACGTTCGATCTGGATACTGGTACCTGGACGACCCCTTGGACGAGCGCGGTCAGGAGATGGACAACCCTTACGTGTTCAGGGAGGGGCACCCTGTTCGTGTCGAAGGTCGTCTGACCATTCCCATTGCGCAACCCGGCAGGCCGTTGGACTTCTCCACCATGGGACTCAGCACAGCTCCCATCGTCCACGTCCGCATGGCGTCCATCTTCTCGGAGCTGGCGCCCAACGACGTGCAGCTCATCCCCGTGGACATCCAGGGTCACCCCGACCAGTACATCCTTCTCGTCGCCACCAGGCTCATTCGCTGTATCGACGACAAGGCCTCCAGGGAGGTGCGTTACTGGAAGCCCGAGCACGGGCAGCCAGAGCGGGTGGGCGAGTACCGCTCGGTCTCGGGGATGCGCATCGACACCTCGAAAGTGGGTGACACCCAGGTGTTCCGCACCTGGGGCTGGAACCTCGCCCTCATCGTCTCCGAGGACATCAAGACGGCCCTGGAGCGCGCGAAGGCCACGGGCGTGAAGTTCACCGAGGTGTAGCCCCCGCTGCAAAGCCCCGCGCTTTTGCAGACCGCACCCGGAGTCCGGGGCGGAATGATCCGCCCCCAGACCTTGGGGGGAGGGTGCCGGCGGCCCACAACCGTGCCGGGTCGGCATGGCCGTTGCCGATCAGCGGCGTCGGGAAAAGCACTCGGAAGTCCGGTGCTTTGAGCCGGTTGCTTGATCGACCCGGAACCGTCTGTTAGCACGGCCGAACCGCCCGCAGGCCCCTCGCTTTGCACGGTTGAGACACGCGTGAACGCCCTCGCCCAAGCCTCTTCTCCACTCCCAAGTGCTGGAATTATCTGGGCCCGGATGCTGGAGGCGATCCGCTCCGAGAAGTTCGACTACGCGCTCCGGTGGCTCGAGCGGATGCGCCCCCTGGAGGTCCGCGACGGCACCCTCGTGATGGGCGTGCCGGATCGCTTCTTCCGCGACTGGGTGGATGATCACTACCGCCCCATGCTGGATGCCCACCTCTCCCGGCAGGGTGACGGCCTCGTCACCGTGGCCTATGAGGTCGTCGAGGGCCTGGAGCCCGACCCGAGCCTCCCACCCACACCGACAGTCAAGGCGAGCTCGGCCCGCCCGGCCCGGCTGAACGGGCGCTTCATCTTCGACACCTTCGTCGTCGCGGACAGCAACCAGCTCCCGGCCGCCGCCGCCCAGGCCGTGGCCGACAAGCCGGGCCGCCACTACAACCCGCTCTACATCTATGGCGGCACCGGCCTGGGCAAGACGCACCTGCTGCAGGCCGTGGGCAACCACATCTGGGAGAAGGACCCGTCCCAGCGCGTGGTGTTCCTCTCCAGCGAGCAGTTCACCAACGAGTACGTCGAAAGCGTGCGCGAGCACCGCATGTCCGAGTTCCGGCGGAAGTTCCGCGAGGAATGCGACGTGCTGCTCATCGACGACATCCAGTTCCTCGGCAAGCGCGAGGAGACGCAGAAGGAGTTCTTCTACACCTTCAACACGCTCTACGAGCTGAACAAGGCCATCGTCCTCACCAGCGACACGGTGCCCGCGGAGATTCCCGGCCTGGAGGAGCGGCTGCGCAGCCGCTTCACCATGGGACTGATGACGGACATCCGCGAGCCCACCTACGAGACGCGCGTCGCCATCCTCCAGAAGAAGGCCGTGGCCGAGGGCCTGGACCTGCCCGACTCGGTGGCGCACTTCATCGCGAAGCACATCCAGAAGAACGTGCGCGAGCTGGAAGGCGCGCTGGTGAAGCTGTCGGCGGTGCACAGCCTGACGCGCCAGCAGGTGACGGAGGAGTTCGCCTCGGAGGTGCTGCGCGACATCCTCCCCGCCCAGCGCGCGGTGGACATCGAGGCCATCCAGCGCGAGGTGGCCCGCTTCTACAAAGTCACGGTGGAGGGCCTGAAGGAGGACCGCCGTCACAAGGCCCTCGCCCACGCGCGCCAGGTGGCCATGTACCTGAGCCGCAAGCTGACCAAGAGCTCCTTCCCGGAGATTGGCGCGCGCTTCGGCAAGGACCACTCCACCGTCATCTCCGCGGTGCGCAAGGTGGAGGGGCTCCGCGCGTCGGACTCCACCGTGCAGCGCGAGCTGGCCGAGCTGGAGCTGAAGCTCGGCGCGAACTGAAGCACGCCGGGGCCCGCCCCCGACATGGCGCGTTCCCAAGGGTGCGGCGCACCCCGGGTCCAGTCTGGGACTGAACGCCCCTACCCGCTCCGTCCCTCTGACGCGGGGCGTCGACAGCCAAGAATCCGCTGGGTGCGCGTATTCAGGATGTCGTGAGCCATCGCCTGAAGAGCCTGCTGCTGCTGCTCGCCGTGCTGGCGGGAGCGGGCCTGTGGCGGGTGGCCGACCGGCGAATGGGCGCGTTCCCCACGGAACCGCAGGTCACCCTGGTCACCTCCGAACCCCGGATTCCCAAGGAGGTCCGCCAGGGGGTGAAGGGGAAGGACCGGGTCCTCATCCCCGGCTGGCGATACCGGTATCTGTTCGACCTGGACACGCGGGCCATCGGCGGCGTCGCGGGCGAGCCCGACGTCCTGCACACCGGGTGGAGCGGCACGCTGGACCTCACGTACGCGGGCGCGGAGGGCGGACAGCAGCTGTTCCAGGGCCGGGTGGTGCTCACGCGGGTGGAGATGGAGCGGGGAGGGACGCAGGTGCTCGGTCCCGATGCCCAGCAACTGCTGCGCGTCATGCTCGAGCGGCCCGTGTACGTGGCGCAGGACACGCGAGGCCGGGTGCTGGCGGTGCACTTCCCTCCGACGGTGGACACGACGGGACGGCGCTTCGTGCGCGCGCTGCTCGCGGCGACCCAGTTCGTGGCGGAGGACGGCTCCACCTGGAGCACCGAGGAGTCGGACACCACCGGCGACTTCGAGTCGGAGTACCGCGCGGGAGGCAGCACCAACACGTACGTGAAGACGAAGCGGCGCTACCTGCGCTCGGCGGCTCCCGGCACTCCGCCGCGGCTGAAGGGACACCTGGCCTTCACGCTCTTCGAGGACGGCCACGTGAAGGAGGCGGCGGGCTCGGACGTGATGGAGGTGAGCGGGACGGGACGCCTCGAGACGCGGGTGGCGCTGACGGGCGTGGGCGTGGACCGCCAGCCCCTGTCGCTGGGGGACTTCCAGGCGGTGCGCTCGACGCTGAAGACGGAGCGGCTGGCAGTGGCGGAGCCGGCCGAGGCGAGCACGCCAGCCGGGGACAGACAGCTCGTGGGAGGCGCGACGTCCGCTGAGCTGCTGCGGCTGCTCGCGCGGGCGACACAGCCGCACGCGAGGGACGCGACACGCGCGCGGCTGGCGGCGCTGTTCCGGCTGGAGCCCGCCGAGCTGGAGCGCGCGACGCGCATGGTGCGGCAGGGCACGGCGAGTCCGGAGCTGGCGGGCCAGCTGCTGGAGGCGCTCGGGAGCGCGGGCACGCCGGAGTCACAGCGGGCGCTGGTGTCGGTGCTGGAGGAAGCACGCGTGCGCGCGGAGCTGCGGACGCAGGCGGCCCGGGTGGCGAGCCGCGTGCAGACGCCCACGCTCGCGCTGGCCGCGGCGCTGGAGCTGGCGCTGGACGGGGCTCGGGACGAGGAGGTGAAGAACGCCGCGGCGCTGGCGGTGGGCGCGGTGGTGAAGGGGCTGGAGCCCATGGAGCCCGCTCGCAGCCGTGAGCTGCTGGAGGGCGTGTTGAAGCGCTGCCAGGCCCGGAGCGTGGACCCCGTGGTGTGTCTGAAGACGCTGGCCAACGCCGGCTCTCCCCGGGGACTGGCGTATGCGAAGTCCTCGCTCCTGCATCCTTCGACGAAGGTCCGTGACGCCGCCATGGATGCGCTCCGGACGATTCCGGGAGCGGAGGCCGATGCGCTGCTGGATGAGGTGCTGCTGGGCGACCCGAGCCCGCGGGTCCGGACCCAGGCCGTGGCGGCGATGTCCCACCGCGTGGCCGGCCCGCACATGAAGGCCCTGTCGACGGCGCTGCGTCTGGACTCGAGCGCACAGGTGCGAATGGAAGTCGTGCGGCTGCTGGGAGGATTGAAGACCGTGGACGAGCTGGCCGTGGCGCTGCTGCGCGACGTGGCCGAGAACGATGTCTCCGAGGAGGTCCGGCGCCTCGCGGCCTCGATGCTGGCGGGGTAGGGCGCGCCGCCCGGGTGGGGCAGGGGGTGTGCCGGGCTCCCTCACGTGGAAGCCCGGCACACCGTGCCTCAAGCGAACCTCGAGCAGCCTGATGTCTCAGTCCCGCCGCGAGCCACGGCGGCGAGCCGAGGCGAACCGCGCCAGTCCCAGCAGCAGCCATGGCATGAACGCCGAGGCCTGCGTGGACTGACAGCCGCAGCCGCCGTTGTCCTCTCCAGGGTTGCCATTGCCCGCATCCGGAGGCTGACCGGTGCCTGCATCCGTCACCGGGCCGGCATCCGGCTCCTGCGTTCCCGCGTCCGCGCCTGCATCCTCACCCGCGCCCGCATCCGTGCCCCCATCCCCACCAGAGCCCGCGTCCGCGCCCGCATCCTCACCCGCGCCCGCATCCGTGCCACCGTCCTCGCCAGGGCCACCATCGGTGCCCCCGTCCTCGCCAGGACCTCCGTCCGCACCACCGTCCTCGCCAGGGCCTCCGTCCGCACCACCGTCCTCGCCAGGGCCACCGTCGGTGCCCCCGTCCTCGCCAGGACCACCGTCGGTGCCACCGTCCTCGCCAGGACCAGCGTCGGTGCCACCGTCCTCACCCGGGCCACCATCCACTCCACCGTCCTCACCCGGGCCACCATCCACTCCGCCGTCCTCACCCCGGCCACCATCCGCACCACCGTCCTCGCCAGGACCACCGTCGGTGCCACCGTCCGTCCCGCCATCCGACCCACCCGGCGGAGGCAGCGACGACTGCGCCACATAGATGGCCGTGCCCCACTCCACCTGGTCGTTGTCCGGCGGCGCCAGGCCCGCGGCAAAGGTGATGTCCCCCCGCGCGTTGATGAGCGGCCCACCCGCGAACACCGGGTTGCTCGGCGTCTCCTGGTCGACTCGCGCCGGCCCCAGGTCGGACGGGAGGATGTCGTGCTCGCTCACCACGCGCTTCAGCTCCACCCCGTCGCCCACCCACACCGCGCGCAGGCCATTGCTGTCGAACGCGCGGAAGACCACCAGCCCGCCGTCACTCAGGTCCGCCGGGAAGAACTCCACATCCCGGATGCCGCCCTGGCCGCCCTGCGCCACGATCCGGAGCTCCCGGCCCGTCCACAGGAACACCGTGACGATGTTCCGCTCGCTCGCGTCCCTCACCGTGGCCAGGAACGCCACCTGCCCGTGGTTGTTGAGCGCCGGCTGCACCGACGCGAAGCGGTAGATGGGCGACGCCGCATCCAGGTCCCGCGTCCGCGCGATGACCCGCGACGTGCCATCCGCGCTGAACACCCGCAGCTCCTGGAACCCCGTCCCGGGCGCCCGCGTGTCCCCCACGCCGGCAATCTCTCCCAGGTCATTGAGCGTCGGGGAGTAGAGGAACTCGAAGGGGCTCTCCGCGTCGACGCCCTTCTCCTTCGCCACCAGGGTCGCCACGTAGCCAGCCCCCTGCGGCGTCAGCAGCGCATACGCCTTGCCCACGCCACTGAACGTCACCCGCGCCCCCAGCTGGCCCACCTCGTTGAGCCACAGGCTCGACCAGTCCGACGCACCCGTGGGCTCGCGGATGACGCGCACCGGGTCCGGCGTCGCGGCGTTCAGCAGATACACCCCGTTGTCGGCCGCCCTGATTGCCCCCGTCACGGCGAATGCGATGTCTCCCCGCGAGTTGAGCCCCGGGTCTCCCGTGCGCGCGTCCTCGCCCAGGTCGGGCAGCAGGTAGAGGCGCCGCCCCATGCCGTCCCCGCCCCACCACACGGCGGAGCGTCCCTCGGGCGTAATCGACAGCCGGAAGGCCACCTGCCGGTCCAGCGTCAGCGGCACCTGGAGGCTCCCCGCGAGCAGGTTGCCCGGCTCCACGTTGTAGGCCCCGGACGCATTGCCCCGCAGGTTGGTGCGCGCCTGGAGCTGCGGCGTGTAGTCCGGCAGCTCCGCCCAGGCCGGCGCTGCCAGGGCGAGCGCTCCCAGCACGCCCCCGAGCCTCGGAAAGGGTCGCACACTCCACTTTGCTGTCGTGTCTCTCATGGATGTCTCCGCTGCCGGCTATTACGGGGAGGGTCGGACTTTACACCGTCGCCCTGTCGCCCCGAGCAAGCCTCCGGAGTTCCCAGGCTCCGGAGCTCCCAGGCTCTGGAGACACGAAGGGCCCGGTCCTCCAGCACGAGTCCCGGGCCCTGCCTCATGTGCCTGCCGCGTCAGTGGGTGACGGGCCCTGACGGCTCCTGCGTGGGCTCGGAGATGGCCTCCAGCGTCTGGCCGGCCTCGCGGCTGCTCAGCGCCTCCGCGATGTCCCCCAGCGAGATGATGCCCATCAGCCGCTTGTCCTCGTTCACCACGAGGATGCGGCGGATCTGCTCGTCCTTCATCTTCTGGGCGACCGTGTCGATGGCGTCGTCCTCGTAGACGTACTCCACCTCGTCCGTCATCGCCTGCGCCACCGTGCAGGTATTCGGGTCCATGCCCAGGGCCACCGCGCGCACCACGATGTCGCGGTCGGTGATGATGCCCGAGAGCTTGTCGCCGCCACACACCGGCATCGCGCCCACGTTCAGCGTCCGCATCTTCTCCGCGGCGTCCTTCAGCGAGGCGTTGGGGTCGATGACCTCCACGTCCTTCGTCATCACGTCCTTGACCTTCCTCATCATCATCTCGCGCTCCTTCTCTCGGTTTGGCCCGCCTTCGGTGATGCGCGACTCAGGCCTCGCGGGCCCAGAGCGCGCGCAGGTCGTTGGGAAGCTGGCCCATGACGTCCTCGGCCTCACCCTCGGAGATGTGCTCGCGCACCGTGGAGAAGACGGCGCGGCTGAGCCGCTCGGCCTCGTTCGGCGTGGTGTCCAGGTCCTCGGCCACCATGGCCAGGAACTGCTCCAGCTTGTACTTGCGTGGTGCCGTGCCCTGGTGCCGGGGGCACCGCTGCAACAGCTCCCTCACCTTGAGTGGCAGCTGTGCCTCCAGGTGCTTCGCCTCGGTGTCCATGAGGCGCTGCTCCAGCATGCACAGCACGGACTGCGCGGCCTTCTCCGCCAGCTCACGTCCGATGTTCGCCTTCTGCTCCAGGTCCTTCAGGAAGTGCGCATAGGTCTGCGCCGTACGGGACTCCCTCCGCTGTGCGCGGATGTCCGGAGTGCCGCCCCGACGCTCTCCCGCCTCCTCCTGTCCCTCGCGCTCGTTTGCCATCACTGCCCTCCTTGCTTTCGCTCTGCTCCCACGTGAGCGTGGGCACCGCACGACTCGCGGGCACCGGGCCACGCGAGCGCGCCCAGGAGACGGGCCAGGGAGCAAGCCACACACGGGAGCCGTCCTCTCGTGCGGAGGCTCGAGGGCACGCGGTGACTCGAGACGCAGTGGGTGGGCGAGCGCCAGGCGCTCCGCCCTCACTTCGGAGAGGGCAGGCTCACCGGCTCCACGTCGGTGACGATGAGCGTGTTGGTGCGTGCATCCACGCTGACGCGTCCGCGCGGGGAGAGCTGGGCCTGCACGTGTGGCAGCAGGTCCGCCGCGCGCGCGTGGCTCACGGGGATGAAGTACGTCCGCAGGGGTGCTTCCTCCTCGCGCGCCTTCTTCAGCGCCGTGCGCAGGGTCGCCTCTTCCTGGAGCTTGCGCAGCGGCGCCACCCGCATCACCTCGCCCTGCTGCTCACGGCCCAGTCCATGGGAGGCGAGCACCGTCTCCAGCGCCTGCCGCCAGGGCACGTTGCGCAGCTTCAGCGTCACCGTGCCCTGGACGTCTTCATCCACCACCAGGTTCAGGTGGCGCATGTCCGCGAGCATGCGCAGCACGTCGTGGAGGTCCGCCTTCACGATGTCGAGCGTCACGCGCGGGCCCTCGGACTTCGGCGACGCGGCGAGCGTGGGCGCACCCAGCAGCGCCAGCGCGAGCACGGCGGCTCGGATACGGGACATGGAAGGAACCTCCGGGAAGCAGTCTCCCGAGGATAGCGCGCACGCGGCTCACGCGTTCTGCCCATACCCGACGAGCAGGCGTCCGCCACGTGGCGTGAAGACTCCCACGGAGTGACCGGCTGTGTGCCTCCACGCATCGTGGCCGTTGCGCGCGGCGCCGGGTCTCCTGACCGCAAGCGGACGCGGCCAACGGGCGTCCCTCCCACCCCCCGAGTTCCCCCATGACTGCTCGTCTTCCCGCCTTCAGCGGCACCCTTCTGTCTACCCTCGCGCTCGGCCTGTCTGCCTGTGGTGGTGACGGCGCCAGCCTGCGCTTCACGGCGAACGAGCGCGCGGTGAGCACCTCCAGTGCGTGGATCAACGCCGCGGCCGAGTCGCCCCCGGTGCCCTCCACCGTGTTCCAGTCGAGCGATGGCACCGCCTTCACGCTCACCCAGGCACGCATCCACCTGCGCGACATCCGCCTGGACCTGCCCAAGGGCACGAAGTGCGGAGAGGTCAGCGGCCTGCTCGAGGGCGCCGAGTGCAAGGGCGGCGACAGCTCGGGAACCATCCAGGTGCCGGGCCCCATCGTGGTGGACCTGCTGACGGGCACGACGACTCCGGACCTGTCCGGGCTGCGCATCCCCGCGGGCAACTACAAGCGCATCGACTTCCGGCTGGAGGAGGCGAAGTCCGACGAGGTGGGCGCCACCGAGCCTCTGCTGGGCTACAGCTTCCTGGCGCGCGCGGACTTCACCCAGGACGGCGTGGCGCGGAAGCTGGAGATGCTCTTCAAGTTCAGCGAGGACGCGCGCTTCGAGTCCTCCACCGGTGTGGACGTGCCGGAGGGTGGCTCGCTCGTGGCGTTCCTCAAGCCGCAGGTGTGGCTGGAGGGGCTGCCCCTGGGTGAGTGCATCCAGGACGGCGACGTCGAGGTGGCCAACGACACGGTCCGCATCGACGGCAAGTCCGGCGGCAAGTGCAGCGACGCGGAGAGCACCGTGAAGAGCAACATCAAGCGCAGCGGCGACCTGCGGAAGTCCGACGAGGGCTGAGACGTGGACGCGCCTGGATGGAAGGAACGCTCCTTCCAGGCGCCGACGCCGCAGGACCGTCTCGGTCCGGCGGGCTGGCTCCTTCACGCGGAATGAGCGTTCCTTCCGGGCGCTGGCCTCGGACCACGCTTGGTCCGGCGGGCTGGCTCCTTCACGCGGAATGAGCGTTCCTTCCGGGCGCCGCCGGCCCCGAACCGCTCACCGCGTCCCGGGCTGCCGCCTCCCCGGCACAGCACGTCCCGAGGGCGCGGGCGTGCGCGCACGGGCCCGGGACACGGAGGGCGGCGGCTCGCCCGTGCAGGACTCCAGGAAGCCCAGGTCGGGTGCCGCGCCGCAGAACGTCCCGTTGCCCGGCAGCCTCGGGTCTCCGGCGTTGCGCGCGGGTGAGCCCACCTGCGTGAAGAAGTCCTGCCGTACCGGGTCCCGTACGAAGAGCGGGTCGGCGACGCGGCTCTGCACGTCCTGCCCGCTGCGCTGCTTCCAGCCCGCCAGCGAGCTATCCTTCCCATCCCACCGGAAGACGATGTCACCGCCCGGCCGGAAGGCCAGGTTGCGGTCCGACACGAAGTCCCTCACGCCCGACGAGCGCACCTCGAGCGCTCGCGGCGCCGAGTAGATGATGTTTCCCTGCACCCGCAGCGCGTGCGCCGGGCCGTGGTCACCGTCGCCCAGCTTGATGCCACCCACGGGAAGGAAGGCCAGCGTGTTGTGGTACAGCCGCACGCGCCGGCTGGTGCCCACGCGCAGCCCGTCACCGCTGCCGCCCTTGTCCGTGGTGCCGTTGAACACGATGTTGCGGCGGACGATGACGTCCGTGACGGGTTCCTTCAGCACCATGTTCCCCCCGAGCGACAGCCCCCGCCCGCTGTCCCAGACGCGGTTGCCCTCGATGAGGATGCGGCGCGCGGAGTAGTGCACCACCATGGCCGCGCCCTGCGGAGCGGTGGTGGCCGGGCGGTAGCCGAAGAACTTGTTGTTGCGGATGGTGACGCGCTCGCACGTCTTGATGTCGACGGCGTTCTCCCGGTCCTCGTGGAAGCGGTTGCCCTCCACGGTGATGTCCACGGGGATGGACGTGCCCGGCGTGGTGTCCGGGCCCTGGCACTGGAACGAGTCACCGCCGTTGCTCCACGCCTCGTTGCCCTGGATGAGGATGCGGGCCGTGTCCGGCTGCACCAGCAGGCCGTGGCTGTCCTTCGACGCACCCCACCGGTAGTCGTGCACCAGGTTGCGCAGGAAGCCGATGTCCGCCGCACCGCCGTAGAACGTCACCGCGGCCGGGCCCGTGCCGCCGGAGACCTCGCTGTTGCGCACGACGACGTGGCGCGCACCCTGGAACCGGATGCCGTGCGCCTGCGAGCCCGCCGCCTGGATGTCGAGGCCATCCACCACCCAGTAGCTGCGCGCGATGCGCAGCATGGGCGTGGTCTTCCCGTCCCCTCCGCGCAGCACGGGCCGCTCGCCGGGGGCGGCGAGCAGCTGGATGGGCGCGTCCGGCAGCCCGTCGCGCGCGGCGCCGCCAATGTCCACGCGCTCCACATACGTGCCTTCGTGGACGAGGACGGCATCCCCTGGACGCAGCCGGGTGACGGCGTTGCGCACCGTGCGCCATGGCCGCTGCTCCGTGCCGGGGTTGCCGTCGTTGCCCGTGATGGCGACATGGAAGACACGGCGGGGCTTCAGCTCAGCGAATGACAGGTCCGGCCGTACCTGAGCGCCGATGCCGTCGTCGGTGTCGGGCGCGGGTGGCTGCTGGGCCACGGCCGGAGTGGCCGCGAGCAGGAGGAGCAGCGTCCAACAGGTCTTCGTGGGCACGGTCATGCGTCGCATCCCTTCCTTCCTGGACGGGGAACAGTCCCAGCCCAACGAAAGATGCGGCTCGGACTTCATGTACGGCCATGCCAGCGAGCGAGCGCCCGAGCCGCCCGGAGGAGGGCAGGCGAGACCTCGGTTCAGAGCCGCGTCATCCCAGCGAGCATCGTCCAGACCACGGGCCCGAGGAACAGCACCCAGGCAAGCACCGAAGCCACGCCGAGCACGATGCCCGTCAGCGCCTGCCCCCGCCGGCCGATGGGAGGCCGTGCCTGCGGGTCCACGCGCCGCAGGGCGATGACGCCGAGGATGATGGCCAGAGGGGCGAACAGCGGCATGAACAGCGAGCTGAAGCCCAGTGAGGCCGCGTGCCGCGCCAGCGGGTTGTTGACGCGGAGCTCCCACAGGCGGCGCAGGGCCTTCTCGGAGACGTCCACCTGGAAGAAGAGCCGGCTGCGCGTGTCCAGGAAGAGCTGCAGCGCGAAGACGAAGAGGATGAAGACCGCGCCCAGCCCGGCGATGCCGTTGTCGGGTGCGATGACGAACCCCACACAGGCGGCGGGCATGACGAGCAGCAGGGCTCGCGCCCACCGCATGCCCAGGAAGAAGGCAACTCCCACCCCGGCGGCGGCCAGCAGCGCCAGCGCGGCATCCACCCGCTTCAGCCCGAGCGCCGTCATCACCGCGAGAAACACCAGCGCCAGCGAGCCGGCGCCGACGAGCCACGCCCCCGAGTCCCGCTTCCCCCAGTACTTCCGGCGGAAGTCCTCCAGGTAGTTCACCTCCGGCCGGGCCGCGCACACGGCGCAGTACAGCGTCCCCATCACCCAGGTGCTGCACGCGGTGCAGATGAACCCGCCGCAGCGCTGGCAGGTGGCGGCCGCGAGCTCCTCGGGATGGACGCCGCAGCGGGGCAGGGCGCCGGGTGACACTTCGACGGACATGCGCCCCAGTGTCGCACGGCGGCCCCCTGTCCGGAGCGCCGTCTTACGCTCCCCGGCGCCCGTGAAACCCTGGTGAGACGTCGAATGACAGACACCGCCCGCCTGCCTGTCGCGGGGGCGGGCCCTGCCTGCCTGGTTGCTCCCGCAGGGGCATTCATCCTCCCAGGTGGGTCACCCGTCCATGTCAGTCCCGGGTTGTATGCATTGAGGTGTGATGGATTTCTCCACAGTCGATGCGCTGCGCCAGAAGCACCCTGCCTGGAGGCTGCTGGTCGCAGACCATGCGCCGCTCATCGTCAGCTTCCTGCACGGCAGCTTCCTGGAGGCCAACGCGCGGGCCCTGCCCCAGCGGGAGCTGGTGCTGCGGCTGGAGGACCACCTGCACACGCTGCGCGAGCGGCTGGGCGAGGACGCCTTCCCGCGCGCCGCCGCGTCGTACCTCGAGGACTGGTCGGCGGACGGGCGGGGCTGGCTGCGCCGCTTCTACCCGCCGGACACGGACGAGCCCCACTACGACCTGACCTCCTCGGCCGAGCGCGCCATCCGCTGGCTCTCGCAGCTCACCGAGCGCTCCTTCGTGGGCACCGAGTCGCGGCTGCTCACCGTCTTCAACCTGCTGGAGCAGATGACGGAGGGCACCGAGGTCGACCCGCGGGCACGGCTCGCGGAGCTGGAGCGGCGCAAGGCCGAAATCGAGGCGGAGATGGCGCACGTGCGCGCCGGCAACCTGGAGCTGATGGACGAGGCCGCCCTCAAGGACCGCTTCCAGCAGATGGCCGACACCGCGCGCGGCCTGCTGTCCGACTTCCGCGAGCTGGAGCACGGCTTCCGCGAGCTCGACAGGGTGGTGCGCGAGCGCATCGCCACCTGGGAGGGCACCCAGGGCGAGCTGCTGGAGAAGGTGCTCGGCGAGCATGACGCCATCAGCGGCTCGGACCAGGGCCGCAGCTTCCGCGCCTTCTGGGACTTCCTCATGTCCCCCGAGCGCCAGGAGGCCCTGACGCGCAAGCTGGAGCGCGTCTTCGCCCTCCCGGCCGTGCAGGCGCTCCAGCCGGACCCGCGCCTGCTGCGCATCCACTTCGACTGGCTCGAGACTGGCGAGCACACCCAGCGGACCGTGGCCCGGCTGTCCGAGCAGCTCCGGCGCTACCTGGACGACCGGGCGTGGCTGGAGAACCGCCGCATCATGCAGCTGCTGCGCGGGGTGGAGCAGCACGCGCTCGCCGTGCGCGCCCAGCCTCCCGGGCGGGCGTTCATGGAAATCGACGAGCCCGCGCCCTCGGTGGAGCTGCCCCTGGAGCGGCCCCTGTTCTCCCCCCCGCCCCGGCTGCGCA
This sequence comes from Pyxidicoccus xibeiensis, assembly GCF_024198175.1. Lineage (NCBI taxonomy): Bacteria > Pseudomonadati > Myxococcota > Myxococcia > Myxococcales > Myxococcaceae > Pyxidicoccus > Pyxidicoccus xibeiensis. The sequence goes on along the minus strand of NZ_JAJVKV010000001.1, from coordinate 1,764,348 downwards.
TGGCGGACTCGCTGGTGCTGGACGGCAGCGACGACGTCCCCGCGGATGCCCTGTTCTCCCAGGCGTTCATCGACAAGGAGCAGCTGCGGGAGAACGTCCGCCACGCGCTCCAGGCCCGCGAGCAGGTGTCGCTCGCGGAGCTGCTGAGAGAAGCCCCGCTCCAGCACGGCCTCGCCGAGCTGGTGGCCTACCTCGACCTCGCGGCCGAGGACCGCAACGCCCACTTCGAGGAGGCGCGCACGCAGACGCTGCTCTGGACGGATGCGCGCGGCCACACCCGGCAAATCACCCTTCCCCTGGTCCTCTTCCACCGATGAATACCCACGCCCCTCGTACGACTGACGCTTCCGACTCCCTGTCCCTCGTGCTCGTCGCCCTGATGAAGGGCGTCGTCTACCAGGAGGGCGACGCCGCCCTGTGGCAGGGGCTGCTCAACGTGCACGAGCGCGTGCGTGAGCACGTCGCCGTGCTGGGCCTGCGGCTCGTGCTGGACGAGGCCGAGGGCTATGCCTACCTGCGCCAGCAACCCTCTGCTGAAGGCGGGGCGGAGCTGCCGCACCTCGTGCCGCGCCGGCAGCTCGGCTACGGGGTGAGCCTGCTGCTCGCGCTCTTGCGCAAGAAGCTCGCCGAGTCGGAGGCCACGGCGGGCGGCGGGCGGCTCGTGCTGCGGCGCGAGGAGATCATCGACCTGGTGCGCCTCTTCCTGCCGGACGGGACGAACGAGGCCCGGATGATGGACCGCGTGGACGCGGACCTCGCCAAGGTGATGGAGCTGGGCTTCCTGCGGAAGCTGCGCGGCGGAGACGACGCCTTCGAGGTGCGCCGCATCCTCAAGGCCTTCGTCGACGCGCAGTGGCTGGACACCTTCCAGCAGCGGCTCGCGGACTACCGGGCGCACCTGCGGGGTGAGCTCACGGAAGAGAATGGAGCGACACCATGAGCACGGCACATCCCCTGGTGCAGGCGGACCTGCTCGACCTCGCCGCGCCCACCTCGCGCGCCGGGTTCCGGCTGCACCGCTTCGAGGCCTACAACTGGGGCACCTTCCACCAGCGCGTGTGGCACCTGGGGCTCAATGGCGACAACGGGCTGCTCACCGGTGACATCGGCTCGGGCAAGTCCACGCTGGTGGACGGCGTGGTGACGCTGCTCGTGCCGCCCCAGAAGCTGGCCTACAACAAGGCGGCGGGCGCGGAGTCGCGCGAGCGCACCCTGCGCTCGTACGTGCTCGGCCAGTACAAGTCCGAGCGCGGAGAGGGCGGGCAGGCCGCGAAGCCCGTCTTCCTGCGCGACGGGACGAGCTACTCCGTCCTTTTGGGCCACTTCTACAACGAGGGCTACGACCAGCACGTCACCCTGGCCCAGGTGCTGTGGATGCGTGAGTCGGAAGGACAGCCCGCGCGCCTCTACATCGTCTCCGACGCGCGGCTCTCCATCGCCGAGCACTTCGCGGGCTTCGGCGCGGACATCGCCGCGCTGAAGAAGCGCCTCAAGGGGCTGACGAAGGAGGTGCACGACACCTTCCCGCCCTACGCGGCGGCCTTCCGCCGGCGCTTCGGCATCAAGGACGAGCAGGCGCTGGACCTCTTCCACCAGACGGTGTCGATGAAGGCGGTGGGCAACCTCACCGACTTCGTGCGCCAGCACATGCTCCAGCCGTCCGCGGTGGAGCCCCGCCTCACCGCGCTCATCGGCCACTTCGATGATTTGCACCGCGCGCACGAGGCCGTCCTCAAGGCCAAGAAGCAGCTGGCGCTCCTGGAGCCCCTGGTGCGCGACTGCGAGCGCCACGAGTCCCTGGCCACCGAGCTGACCACCCTGCGCCGCTGCCGCGAGGCGCTGCGCCCATGGTTCGCCGCGCGCAAGGCGAAGCTCGTGGAGACGCAGCTCACCGAGTGGAGCACGGAGCGCGAGCAGGCCCGGCTGGAGGCCGGCGAATTGGTGGAGGAGCGCCGCCGCCAGGGCACCGAGCGCGACAGGCTGAAGCAGGCCATCGCCGCCAACGGGGGCGAGCGCCTGGAGACGGTGAAGGCGGAGCTGTCCCAGCGGCGGCGGCAGAAGGACGCGCGCTTCCAGAAGGCGGACCGCTACGCGCGGCTGGCCCAGTCGGCCGGCCTGCCCGCGGCCACGGACGCGGACCTCTTCCTGGCCAACACCCGCGCCCTCCACACGCAGATGGCCGCGGCGGAAGCCGAGCTGGGCCAGGGGCAGCACGCCCTCACCGACGTGGGCGTGGAGCTGCGCGGGCTCCAGCAGAAGCACGCTGAAGTCCACGCCGAGCTGGAGTCCCTGCGCCGCCGCCGCTCCAACCTGCCGTCGCGGATGCTCGCGCTGCGCGAGCGCATGTGCACGGAGCTGGGGCTGGAAGCCGACGCGCTGCCCTTCGTGGGCGAGCTGCTCCAGGTGCGCGAGGAGGAGCGCGACTGGGAGGGTGCGATTGAACGCGTGCTGCATGGCTTCGGCACGTCGCTGCTGGTGGCGGACACGTACTACGCGCAGGTGGCGCAGTGGGTGGAGCGCACGCACCTGGACGGGCGGCTCGTCTACTACCGGGTACGCGAGGAAGGCGCGCCGCGCACGCCGTCGCTCCAGCCTCACTCGCTGGTGCGCAAGCTGATGCTCAAGCCGGACTCGGGGATGTACCGGTGGCTGGAGGCGGAGCTGGCCCGGCGCTTCGACTACGCCTGCTGCGACACGCAGGAGCAGTTCCGCCGCGAGCGCCAGGCCCTGACGCGCTCCGGCCAGCTCAAGCGCTCCGGCGAGCAGCACGAGAAGGACGACCGGTTCCGGCTGGATGACCGCTCGCGGTACGTGCTCGGCTGGTCCAACGAGCAGAAGCGCGCCGCGCTGGAGCACGCGGCGAAGGCGCTGGAGACGCGCCTGCGTGACGCCACCGCGCGCGCCCAGGCCCTGGAGGCGCAGCGCAAGGCCCTGCAGGGACGCCGGGAGCTGCTGAGCCAGCTGGCCGTGTATGACTCCTTCCGCGAGCTGGACTGGCGCCCCGTCGCCACCGACGTCCAGCGCCTGGAGGAGCAGCTGCGCGAGCTGGAGTCCGCCTCCGACGTGCTGCGCACGCTGGAGGGGCAGCTGACCCGGCAGGAGCGCGACCTGGAGCGCACGGAGACGAAGCTCAAGGACACCGAGAAGCGGCTGGCCCGCCTGGAGGTGCGCGAGGAGGCCGCGCGCAAGGCCCTGGCCGGGTACGAGCAGGCCCAGCGCGAGGCCACCGAGGAGCTGCGCGCGTGCTACCCGCGCGTGGAGGCCCTGGTGGCGGAGGCTTCCGGAGCCACTGCGGGAGCCAATACGGGAGCCACTGCGGGCGGCAACGCGCCGGAGGACACCGGGGACGAGCGTGAGCGGCAGGTCCGCGAGGAGCTGCAGCGGCGCATCGACGCGGAGGGCAAGCGGATGGAGCGCGGGCGCGAGGCCATCATCCGCGCCATGCAGACCTACCGCGCGACCTTCCCGCTGGAGACGCAGGAGGTGGACGCCAGCCTGGACGCCGCGGGCGAGTACGCCGCCATGCTGCGCGCCCTGCGCGCGGACGACCTGCCCCGCTTCGAGACGCGCTTCCGCAGCCTGCTCACGGAGAACACCATCCGCGAGGTGGTGAACTTCCAGGGGCAGCTGTTGCGCGAGCGCCAGGACATCCGCGAGCGCATCGACACCATCAACCGCTCGCTGCGGGCCATCGACTACAACCCGGGCCGCTACATCCTCCTCGAAGCCCAGCCGAGCACCGACGCGGACGTGCGCGACTTCCAGGCGGAGCTGCGCGCGTGCACCGAGTCCTCGGCCTCCGAGCTTGGGGCAGCCGGGGACGACGCCTACTCGGAGAAGAAGTTCCTGGAGGTGAAGCGCATCATCGAGCGCTTCCGCGGGCGCGAGGGCAGCGCGGAGGCGGACGCGCGCTGGACGCGGCGGGTGACGGACGTGCGCAACTGGTTCAGCTTCTCCGCCTCCGAGCGCTGGCGCGAGGACGACCGGGAGCACGAGCACTACACGGACTCCGGCGGCAAGTCCGGCGGCCAGAAGGAGAAGCTGGCGTACACGGTGCTCGCGGCCAGCCTCGCGTACCAGTTCGGCCTGGAGTGGGGCGAGACACGCTCGCGCTCCTTCCGCTTCGTCGTCATCGACGAGGCCTTCGGCCGGGGCTCGGACGAGTCCGCCGCCTACGGGCTGGAGCTGTTCCGCCGGCTGGACTTGCAGCTGCTCATCGTCACGCCGCTCCAGAAGATTCGCGTCATCGAGCCCTACGTGGCGAGTGTGGGCTTCGTACACAACGAGGCGGGGCGCAGCTCGAAGGTCCGCAACCTGGCCATCGACGAGTATCGAGCAGAGAGGGAGGCACGCGGCGCCTGAGTGCCCGCTTTCCTCCTCATTCCCTACCCGGGGGGCGGGGGGTGCGTGCTAAGCGCCAGGGTGAATCCACGGCACCAAGACCTGGAGGCACCTTGTTCCAAATGAAGGCCCTCGTCGCCGCGGCCCTGCTCGTCGGGCTGCCGGCGCTCGCCCAGTCACCGCAGGAGGCGAAGCCGCTCGCACCCGGACGCGAAGCGCTCGCCCTGTCCTATGAGAAGTACACCCTGCCCAACGGGCTGGAGGTCATCCTCTCCGTCGACCGGAAGCTGCCCGTCGTCGCCGTCAACGTCTGGTACCACGTCGGCGCGTACCACGAGCAGCCCGGCCGCACCGGCTTCGCCCACCTCTTCGAGCACATGATGTTCCAGGGCTCGCGCAACGTGGCGGACGACGTCCACATCTCCCTGCTCGAGCAGATTGGCGGCACCGACCTCAACGGCACCACCAGCTTCGACCGCACCAACTACTTCGAGACCGTCCCGAGCAACCACGTGGAGACGGCGCTGTGGCTGGAGAGCGACCGCATGGGGTTCCTGCTGGACACCCTCACGGCGGAGAAGCTCGAGACGCAGCGCGAGGTGGTGAAGAACGAGCGCCGGCAGTCGACGGAAATCTCCCCGTACGGGCTGGCCCGCGAGAAGGCGTGGCAGACGCTCTTCCCGCTGCCGCACCCGTACCACGGTGACGTCATCGGCTCGATGAAGGACCTGAACGCGGCCACCCTGGACGACGTGAAGGGCTTCTTCCGCCAGTGGTACGCCCCGTCCAATGCGACGCTCGCCATCGTCGGTGACTTCGACGTCGCGAAGACGAAGGCGCTGGTGGAGAAGTACTTCGCCACGCTGCCGAGCACGCCCAAGCCGAAGCGCCCTGAAGTCGCCCCGGTGAAGCTCACCGCGCCCGTGGTCATCCGCCACGAGGAGAAGGTGGCCACGCTGCCGCTGCTGTCGCTCCAGTGGCACACGCCCGCGTACCTGGAGGCGGGGGACGCCACCGCCGACGTGCTGGCCACGGTGCTGGCCACCGGCAAGGCCAGCCGCCTCTACCGCCGGCTGGTGCTGGAGAAGCGCCTGGCGCAGAGCGTGAGCGCCACCCAGATGAGCCAGGGCGGCCAGTCCGTCTTCACGCTGGACGTCACCGCCAGCCCCGGCGTCTCCACGGACACGGTCCTCAAGGAGGTGGACGCGGTGCTGGAGGAGCTGCGCCGCAAGGGCATCACCCAGGACGAGCTGGACCGCGCGCGCACCCGCTTCGACACGCGCATGCTCGCCGGCCTCCAGGCCGTGGGCGGCTTCGGCGGCAAGGCGGACGTCCTCCAGAGCTACAACCACTTCACCGGCGAGCCCAGCTTCATTGCCCAGGACCTGGCCCGCTACGAGTCCCTCACCCCCGACGACGTGAAGCAGTTCGCCCAGGACACGCTGCGCAACGACGCGCGCGTCATCCTCCACGCCGTGCCGGCGCCCCGCCGTCAGCCCCCTGCAGCCCCGAAGGAGCGCAACTGATGCGTCGCCTCTTCACCGCCCTGCTCGTCACCACGCTGGCCGCCTGCGCCAGCACCCAGACGCCCCCGCCGCCCAGCCCGGACTCGCCCGCCCTCGGCGCCCAGCCCGAGCAGGTGCCCCCGGCCGAGGCCCCCAGTGACACCGAGGCCTTCCGCGCGAAGCCGCCCCAGCCGGGCAAGGCGCCGGAGCTGGTGCTGCCCACGTTCCAGAGCGCGAAGCTGGACAACGGGCTCACCGTCATCGTGAGCACCCGGCGTGAGCTGCCGCTCGTCTTCGTGGGCGTGGCCTTCGCCGCCGGCAGCGCGCAGGACCCCCGGGGCAAGGAGGGCCTGGCGGACCTGTCCTACCGGATGCTGCTGGAGGGCGCGGGCACCCGCGACACGGTGGCGCTGGACAACGCCTTCTCCGACCTGGGCGTGTCCCCGTCGCTGGAGGTGGAGTCGGACGGCGCGCAGGTGGGCGTGCGCGTGCTGAAGCGCAACGCGGACCCGGCGCTCGGCCTGCTCGCGGACATGGTGCTGCGGCCCACGTTCAGCGCGCAGACGTTCGAGCGGCGCAAGAAGCAGAACCTGGATGCCCTGGTGCGCATGCTCGGCTCGCCGTACATGCTCGCGCAGCTGGCGTACTACACCGCCGTCTTCGGCGAGGACCACCCGTACGGCCACATCTCGTCGGGCACGCCCGCCTCGGTGCAGGCGCTCACGCTTGGGGACGCGAAGGGCTTCTACCAGAAGCACTCCGGCCCCAAGGCCGCCGCGGTCCTCTTCGCCGGCGACATCACCCTCGACGAGGCGAAGGCCCTGGCGCAGAAGCACCTGGGCGCGTGGAAGGGCAAGGCCACGCCGCCTGCCGCCCCGCCCCCCACGGCCGCGCCTCCGCGCGAGCTGGTGCGGGTGATTCCGAAGCCGGACATGGAGCAGACCATCATCATGGCGGGCCGTCCCGGCATCGCCGTGGGCCACGCGGACGAGTACGCGCTGGAGCTGGCCACCACGGTGTTCGGTGGCTTCTTCGGCAGCCGCCTCAACATGAACCTGCGCGAGGCCAAGGGCTACAGCTACGGCGCGGGCGCCAGCTCCGTGCCGCGCCTGGGCGTGGGCCCGCTCATCACCTTCACCTCCGTGCGCCAGGACGTCACGGGGCCCGCCCTCAAGGAAGTGGTGGGGGAGATGAGCGGCCTGAAGGACAAGCCCATTTCGGAGAAGGAGCTGGAGGCCGCGCGCGAGGGGCTCATCCGCGGCTTCCCGGGCGCCTTCGAGACGGTGGAGGGCCTGGGCGCCAGCGCCGCGGACCTCTTCTTCCGGCGCCGGCCCATGGATGAGTACAACCGCACCGTGGAGGGGCTGCGCAAGGCCACCGCCGCCGAGGTGCAGCGCGTGGCGGAGCTCTACCTGGAGCCCGCCGCCATGCAGTTCATCCTCGTGGGGGACCCCAACACCATCCAGGAGCAGGTGAGCCCGCTCAACCTGGGCAAGCTGACCCCGGTGGAGCCGGACGCGGCGCCCACTCCGCGCGCGGCGAAGTAGCCACCGCGCTCGCCTGAGGTGCACACGGGCTCCCGGGAAGCACTCCCGGGGGCCCGTGGTGTCTCAGGGGGTCTCCTCGTCGGCGGCGTTGCGCTGCTCCGCCCGCTCGCGGCCGGCGCGCTCGCGCTCCAGCTCATCCGCCTCCTCGATGGGGCTGGTGATGTTGGGCACGGGGCCGCCCACCTCGGCGTCGCTGTCGAGCGCGAACTTCTGCTCGCGCGTGGAGTGGATGGACTCGCCGGCATACAGCGGCCGGGTGTCGTCCGCCTCCAGCCCGCGCTCCACGCGGTCCGGAGCGTAGGGAGGCTTGGTGGGGTTCTCCTTGCCGCCCTTGTACGGGTCGTACTTCCTGTTGGCCATGGGGCGCTCCTCGTCGGAAGGGGTACGGCTACGAGGTGAATGTCGGAGCGCGCCCCCCGCATACCAAGGCTCCCGCGACGGCACGGGCCCCCGGCTGCCTGGACGGGGGCCTCGAGAGCCACGCGCTTGCGAATTCTGGGATGCGGCTTCCGTGTCGCTCTCCCTCCTATTGACGGTTGCTCACGTGCCCTCCGGCCGGGGAGTCAGGGACCACGCGCAATCGCCTCTGCGAGGGGGAAGTGTGATGAGGCTTTTCCAGGAGAGACTTTTTCGAGGCGCACCTTCCAGCCGGTGCCTGCGAGTGCTGGCGGGGCTCGTGGCCGGAGCCGTGGTGCCCGGCTGTGAGAGCCGGCCCGCGCCGCCTCCAGCGCCCACGGCGGTTCCGTCACTCCAGCGCCCCGCCACACCTGCGTATGTCGAGGGAGAGGTGCTGGTGCGCTTCCGCGACGACGCCCCGGCCCTGAAGCAGGACGCCACGCACGCGGTGAAGGGCGCCCGCGTCATGCACCGGTTCCGCAAGCTGGCCGGGCTCCAGCACGTGCGGCTCCCGGAGGGCACGAGCGTCGAGCAGGCCCTGGAGCACTACCGCCGAGACCCGCTCGTCGCCTACGCGGAGCCCAACTTCATCTACATGCCCTCCGCGCTGCCCGCGGACTCGCGCTTCGGGGAGCTGTGGGCGCTGGACAACACGGGCCAGACGCTCGGCACGGTGGACGCGGACCTCAACGTGCCCGAGGCCTGGGCGATCCTCCAAGAGCGCGAGTCGGGCGTGGTCGCTGTCATCGACAGCGGCGTGGACTTCACGCACCCGGACCTGGCCGACAACATGTGGGTCAACCCCGGAGAGGTCGCCGGCAACGGCGTGGACGACGACGGCAATGGCTACGTCGACGACGTCCACGGCATCGACGCGACGGACTACACACGGACGAAGCCACCCATGGACGTCAACGGCCATGGCACGCACGTGGCCGGCACCATCGCCGCGCGCGCCGGCAACGGGCCCGGAGTCGTGGGGGTGAGCCCTCGCACGAAGCTCATCGCCTGCAAGATGGAAGACGCGTCAGGCAGCTTCAAGGGGGACGCCGCGCTCCGCTGCCTCGACTACCTGCTGGACCTGAAGACGCGGGCCCGCCACCCGGTGAACCTCATCGCCACGAACAACTCGTGGGGCGGGGCCTCGACCTCGCAGGCGCTGCAGGGGGCCATCAACCGCCACCTCCACGCAGGCATCCTCTTCGTGGCGGCCGCGGGCAACGCCGGCCTGGACCTGGATGCGGACGGTGGCGCCTTCTACCCGGCCGAACACGACCTGCCCAACGTCCTCAGCGTGGGGGCCTCGGACGCGTGGGACCGCCGGGCCCCGTTCTCCAATCACGGGCGCCAGCGGGTGGACATCTTCGCTCCGGGGACCTCCATCCTGAGCACGGCCCTCCGAGGAGGGTTTGCCATCTACCAGGGCACGTCCATGGCGGCGCCCCATGTCACCGGCCTCGTGGCGCTCCTGCACGCGCAGGAGCCCGGACGCGACTGGCGGGCGCTGCGCAACCTGGTGCTCAGCGGTGGCCAGCAGGTGCCTGCGCTGCGCGACCACAGCGTCACCGGCCGCCGCATCCGGGCCGTGGGTACGGGAGGCGTGGGCTCGCTGACCTGCGCGGACCAGACGGTGGTCAGGCGCCTGGAGCCCTCGGGAGACGTCGTCCACGCCGGTGAGGAGCGGCCGGACTTCAACAGCATCATGACGCTGGCCGCGCTGAACATCCGCTGCGACCAGGCCGCGGGGCCGGTGACGGTCCAGCTGAGCGTGGAGCCCTGGAGCCTCGTCCTCCTCGACGATGGCCAGGGCCCCGACCGGGTCGCCGGAGACGGCATCGCCACCGCGGAGTGGGCTCCCCCGGAGGAAGGGGGCGTCACCGTCACCTTCCCCGGAGGAGACACCTTCACGGCCCATCGCCTGTTCTCGGGGACACCCGGCCTGTTTTCCGACGAGCGCGCCTACTGGAATCCCCATGAGCTGGCGCAGGCGGACTTCCGGGTCTCGTTCTGGGACAGAGGCACTCCAGCTCCCTATGTGGTCCAGTGGGACGCGGACTACGACGGGCGCTTCGACGTGGATGCGTCGAAGAGCGAGCCTGGCTCGCCGCCTCCCGGTCGTTCCTGGGTGCACTCCTCCGTCCAGCTGGTGCCGTCGAATCCGGAGCCGACGGCGGTGGCGGTGAGGGTGCTCGACGCGACTGGAAATGCCTCGCGCATCCAGCAGTTCCCTCCGACCTACCTCCTGGAGCATCCCGCCCCCGTGGAGCTGGCCCCGGAGGTCGTGGTGCCCCAGGTGCGCCACCCCTTCACGCTCGACATCGCCTTCATCGCACCGCTCCGCGCCGAGCGGTGGGTCGTGGAGTGGGACCTGGACCACGATGGGGTGAGCTTCCGCCCGACGGCGCAGGACCCCATCACCGAGCTCGTGTCCCTGACCGGGGCGCGGGTGCTCGGCCGCGGCTCGCGGGTGCATGCCTTCCCGACCACCGGTGTCCACCGGGTGGCCGCCCGGGTCGTGGGCCAACAGGGAGGTCCCTCGTCCATCATCACCTGGGGCGCCGTCGTCGCCTGCGGCACGCCCGTCATCCTGGACGTGAGCGTGGAAGGCGAAGGCAGGACGGAGCCGGTGACGGCGGGACTCAGCGCCCGGGCCGAGCCCGGCTGTGAGCCCATCCTCCGCTACCACTGGGACTTCGACGGGGACGGCCGGTTCGACGAGGTGACGACCGAGCCCTCCACCCGCCGCGTGTACGCGGACAACGCGGCCGGCAATGCCCCGCAGCGTGGCGTCGTGCGCGTCGAGTCCGCCACCGGGCACTACGACCGCGCCTTCGAGGTCCCCGTCGAGAACGCCCCTCCCCGGGTGGAGCTCATCCCCAAGCAGGTCGTGACAAAGCTGGAGCCGATGACGTACCAGGTCCAGGCGTCAGACCCCGGCCCGAACGACGTGCTCAGCTTCACGGTGAAGGGAGCTCCTGAGTGGGTCCGCGTGGACAGGACGACGGGCCTGCTGTCCTGGGACCCTCCCGCGTCCTGGGCCACCAGGCACACGCCTCTCGACTTCGATGTCGTGGTGAGCGACGGCGACGAAGCCTTCACGGCCGTCTCCGTGAAGCTGGTGTCCATCTACCAACCCCAGGCGATTCCGGAGCCGCCGCCTCGTGAGGAGGACGGCGGGTGCTCCACCACCGGAGGGCTCTGCGTTCCCGCCCTCGTGCTGCTCGGGCTGCTCCCGTGGGGCCGCCGGAGGACTCGCGCGAGGCCGCGGGCCCGCGCCTAGCGGGAGGGCGGCGGTGGCTCCACCACCACCTGGGTGGAGAGGACGGTGTGCTCGGCCTCCCACCGCAGCCACAGCTTGGGGCGGGTCTTCTCGGAGCTGGTCGGGTCCACGCGCAGCGACAGCCAGTTGCGCTCGCGCAGGAAGCGGTCTTCGCCCACGGACAGCATCTCCGTCTGCAGGGCTTGTTGCAGGTTCTCCACTCCCTCCGCTGACATCAGGCGCATGCCCTGGAACTCGAGCCAGTTGGGCGGCGGGTGGACGATGCCGGAGGACGTCACCTGCACAATCGCGACCTCGGACAGCCCCTCGGGGAGGTGCTCCGGCTTTCGCGAGCGGATGAGGCCCCAGGCGGCCACGTGCACGTCACCGGACACCACCGTCACCGCGCAGCTGGACGCCTTCGCCAGGGTGAGAAGGTCCATCATCAGCCGGATGCGCTCGCCGCGGTGCACGAGGGACTCCCACTGGTCCAGCATGTCGTCGCGCAGCCCCACCATTCCGCCCGCGTTCTCCACGCCAGGGCCGAAGCGCAGGTGCACCAGGGGAACGGACGACACGAGGAGGACGTGCCGGGCCTTCGGCTTCTTCTCCTTCTCCTTCTCCGGCCGACCGGCGTGTTCCTTCCGCCACGCATCCAGGGCCGCCCACTGCGTGGGGCTCAGCACCTGGTACTCCGTCTTCCCGTTGGGCTGCACGCGGCTGGTGCGCCCGCTGCGCAGGTCCAGCACCACGAAGTCCACCTCACACCTTTCGCCCTCGAAGCGCAGGGTCTGGAGGTAGTGCGTGGTGGCCGGCTCCCGCTCGCGGGGCGTCTTGTCTTCCGTCTTCAGGCCGCCCAGTTGGAACGCCTCGAAGGCCAGGGCCGCCGCGCTGTAGACGGCCCGGTACCAGGCGGTGGTCAGGTGCTCCTCCTCGGAGCCCCAGCCGTCGACGATGTCGTGGTCGTCCCAGGTATACACGCCGGGCACTCGCGAGAGCATGGTGGCGATGCCCTCCTGGCCGCTCCAGTGCCGGCAGTACAGGTCCACGTAGCGGGACAGCAGCTCCTCGTGGAGGCCCGGGGGCGGCGGCTGCCCGGCCTTCAGCTCCATCGCCGTCTTGCGCAGCTGCCTCAGCTCATCCTGGCTGCTGTAGTCCCCGGCGGAGACAGAGTCCGCGTACACCTGGTCTCCGCCGCCGATGAGCAGGTGGAAGCCTCCCTCGGGTTCCTCGTGCTGGGTCCTCATGTCCTTCCAGCACGCGAAGGGGTGCTTCATGCGGTTCCACTTGTCCGCGCTGCTGGCGCCGTTGCAGGAGAAGAAGGCCGCGCGCGGCAGCTCTCCCGCCTTGGGGATGACGATGTCCTTCACGGCGTCCAATCCCACCGGCGCGGGGGTGCCCTCCAGCGACTCGAAGCGGTACGTCACCCGGTGCTGCGTGTCCTTGCGCCGCAGGGCCACGGTCCACTTCCACAGCACGCCGGCGCAACGCTTCAGGCTGGAGAAGTCCGCGGCCACCTTCGCCTCGCTGGAGGCGACGTCGGCGAGCTCCTGGGTGTCCGCGTCGAAGAAGCGCAGCCGGAGCGGCAGGGGCCGCGAGGCGTCCGTGCCCGCGAGATAAAGATTGACGGAGAAGGTCCACAGGTCCGCGGACCGCTGGTCCTCCGCATGGAGGATGGGTCCAAGCAACGTCTTCATCGTGCCCCCCTGGAAATGCGCTGGGGCTCAACGCCCCGGGCCCTGGCAGTCTACCCGGAGCGCCTCAGCCGCGGCGCGGGGGGACGCTTCACCGGGCGCGCGGGCGCGGTCCCCAAGTTGTCCACAGACCTGGGGGCAGTCGTGCGTTCACTTCCCGAGGAAGCCGAGCAGCGTGGCATGGACGCAGCAGGCTCGGCCGGAGAGAGCGCGCGCGTGTCCAGCGGTGGACCGCGGCGCTCGCGGCCCGTCAGGATGGGGTGGAAGGAGGGCAGCATGTCCCCGGCCGACGACTCGCTTCAGGCGGAGCTGCGCGACATCCTCGAGAGGCTGCGGACCTCGAAGGAGATGCAGTGGCACTCCGAGGTCGTGACGCGCTGGTCCGGCTCCGCGGACCGTGGCATCGGGGGCCTCCTCACGCTGCATGAGGCGCTCAGCGAGGTCGAGTCGGAGGCCTTCTGGGCCCTGTTCTCCTTCACCTGGGAGATAGAGCAGCACCTGGCGTGCCTGCATGATGGGAGGGGCGTACCCGCGCTCCTGCGGCTGACCTCACGTCCCATCCCGGGGCTGCGGTCTCCCATCCTGGAGCTGCGACGGCGGCAGAAGCTCGCCGGGCTCCTGGCCCTCCGGCAGTCCCCTCGCCTACTGATGGCCTGGCTGCTGCGCCTGACGGTGACGCCCGGCTCCCTCGAGCTGCCCGCGTGCTGGATGTATGAGTACGTCACCCGGGGCCTGGACCTGGAGCAGGAGGACGGGGCGCGGCGCTGGCGCAAGGCGCTGGTGGAGGCGGGGCATCCGCTCGGGGTGCTCCCGCTCCGTCTGCTGGACGTGGAGGCGGGGCTTCCAGCCTGCTACGGCGCTCCCCAGGGGCATCCCATGGCTGACGAGCGAGGCGCGCTCCCAGCCGAGGCCGGCCGCAGGTCCGTGCCACACGAGCTCCGGGACGAAGCGCTCCGCGAGCGGCTCACGACGGTGGTCCGCGAGTGGAGCTCGGGGAACCAGCGCATCGAGGCGCGGGCCTTCACGCTGACGCCTCCGGTGCTCGCGCGCACTCCGGGGCCGGAGCTGCTCGGGGCGCTCCGCCTGGACTGCCTGGAGGGCGCGGGCGAGGACACCCTCCGTGCCCTGTCTTCGCTCCGCCCGGAGGCCGTGTTCCGGAGCCTCTTCTCCGCCGCGGCCGCCGGAGGGCCCTACACCGAGGGTCAGCAAGGGGCCTACGGGCGCCTGGATGCGTGGCGCTCGCTGGCGGCCCTGGCGGGAGCAGAGGAGGGGCTCCCGCTCGAAGAGGTGGAAGGGCTGACGCTCGCCTGCGGCTGGGTGGACCTGGTGCCTCCGAGAGTCGCCACCCCGTGGTTCCTCGACAGCAGGTGGCAGCTCGCGGTGGCGGCGCTGCACGCGGACGGGGCGTCGCTTGCCGTGCTCGCGGCGACGGAGGCCCGGGACGAGGACGAGAAGTAGTCCCCGGCCCGCGCCCTACGCCTCGGAGCCTTCGAGGGCACGCGGGCTGAGCAGGCGCAGCGTCAGCACGAGCGCGAGGAACAGGATGCTGAAGCTCACGGTGACGAAGCGCAGGCCCACCCGGTCCGCCAGCGCGCCCTGGCCCCACACGCCCGCCGCGTACCCGCCGCCGAGCACCATGCTGTAGAGGCTGCTCATCCGCGCCTGCAGGTTGCGCGGCACGCGCGCCTGGCAGAAGGCGTGCATCCCGCTCATCAGCATCATGTAGTTCGCGCCGAGCACGAAGATGCCCACGGCCGCCAGCTGCAGCGACGGCGCCAGCCAGTAGAGCGAGGCCACCGCGCCGATGGAGAGCGCCAGCCACGCCAGCAGCCGCCGCTGGCCCAGCCGGTCCACCAGCGTGCCCACCACCAGCGCCGCCGTCACCGCGCCCGCCCCCTGGCAGGTGACGAGCAGCGACGTGGCCGCCGCGCCCTGGCCGAACTCGCGGATGGCGAACACCGGCACCAGGCCGATGAAGGGCGCCACCAGCGCCGCGATGAACAGCGTGCCCCACAGCATCAACGAGATGTCCGTGTCCTGCCGCGCCACCGAGATGCCATGGGCAATCTGCTTCCACAGGCCATTGGACGTCTTCGCCGAGTCCCGCGGCGGCACCTTCACCCGCGACAGCGCCACCAGCACCGCCACGAAGGACAGCGTGTTGACGAGCAGCGCCCACGACGTGCCGCCCACGCCCAGCACCATCGCCGCGAGCGCCGGGCCGATGATGCGCCCCAGGTTGAACTGCGCCGAGTTGAGGCTCATCGCGCTGTGCAAGTCGCTCGGCGGGACGAGCTCCGCGAGCATCGCGGAGAAGGCGGGGTTGATGAGCGTGGAGGCGCAGCCGTGCAGCAGCGAGATGACGGCCACCGCGGGCACGCTGAGCTGGTGCGTGAAGGCCAGCAGCGTCAGCACGCCCGCGAGCACCAGCTGCACCACCGTGCCGAGCGCCACGTAGGCGCGCCGGTCGAAGCGGTCCGCGAGCGCGCCGCCCACCGGGGACAGCACGACGGAGGGCAGGAAGGTGAGGGCGACGATGCCGCCCGTCCACTCGGCGCGGCCCGTCTCCTGCGTGACGTACACGCCCATGGCCACCGTCTCCATCCACGTGCCGATGGTGGAGACCAGCGCGCCCATCCAGACGGCGAGGTAGCCGGGATGGTCGAAGGCACGAAGCGAGGAGAGGCGGGGCAGTCGGAGTGCGCGCACGGCAGACGTCCTTGTAGCGCACGGAGGCCACGTCTGCCCGCGCGGCTCGCGTCATGATTTGAGCCGCAATGATGGGACTGGCAGAGGGGCCAGCAGCCGGGCTTCACCGTGCGCTGAGATGACACCGTACGGACGTGCCGAGTCCGGAGAACGTGACACGTCTCGCGAGGCTCGCTCGGAATCACGATGCGCAGGGACGGCGCACCCGTGGGCGCGGGTGCGCGGAGGTCAGGAACACGGCTGCGCCCCGTCGACGGAGTGTGCCCACACGACGCCCGTCCGCTCCACGCCCCGAGTCCCAGTCAGAGGCCCGCTGGCTGCGTGAGCTGGAGAGCCCGGACGCCACCACCCGCGTCGAGGCGGCGAAGGCGCTGGACCGCATGAAGTCGCGGCGGGCGCGGCGCCGGTGCCTGGAGCTGGTCCGGAGCGCGCTGCACCCGGGCGTCCGGGAGATAGCGGCCTGGCTGCTCGGGTGTATTTGCGCTCCAGGGCACGAAGCGCGCGCGGTCTCCGCCCTCTGCGAGGTGGTCTCTGACGAGGATGAGACCGTGATTGTGCGGGGAGTGGCCGCCGAAGCCCTGGGCATGGTCCTCCAGGATGGAAGCCCGCGCACGCGGGAGGCGCGCAGGGCGGGCGAGGCGCTGATGGCCCTGCTGCGAAGTCCCGAGCCGGAGCTGCGCTTCTGGGCGTCCTACGCCCTGGGGCTGCTGCGCTGGAAGCCCGCCCTCGAGGAGCTGGAGCGGCTCGCCGCCACGGACTCGGAGCGGCACCGGAGCTTCATCGGGACCGTGGGTGAGGAGGCGGCAAAGGCCGCCCACGTCATCCGCACCGGGGAGTGGCTGCTCTGAGCAGGCCGTCAGCAGTCCGCAGACACCTCCCGCAGCGCCTCACCTGCACACTGTTCGAATATGTCGGGACATTTGCGCCACTAAAACCCCCGACATTTCCGAACAGCGACGTGCGGCGGGCCGTCCGGGGGGGTGCGACAGCACGACGGGTACGGCCCCCGGTCCCGTTCGCCTGGCATTCGTCTCCGGGTTCCTGGCGTCCTGCTCAGCTCCGGCGCTGAGCGCCCACGCCGACAGTCACCGCACGCCGCGAGCGGAGGAGATGGGACCCTTGCCGGCGGGCTTCACGGTGCCGTCCTCGGAGATGCGCGCGCCCGTCTCGGGGAAGTCGTCCGCGGTGAGGCCGCGCACCAACTGGATGACGGCGCCGCTCGGGTCCGGCACGGCGATGCCCTTGTCCACCTGCTTCGTGGGGAGGATGCGGCCGGAGTGGTAGCGGCCGTCACCGCCGAGCTCCACCTCGAGCACCATGCCGAGCCCCTGCGGACCCTTCAGGTTGAAGCGGCCGTAGGTGGCGAAGTTGCCCATGGAGTAGGCGATGAGCCGGCCCTTGTAGAACTCCATGCCGCGCGCCACGTGGGGCCCGTGGCCGAGCACCAGGTGCGCGCCCGCGTCCACCACCGCGCGCGAGAAGGTGCGCAAATCGCCCCGGTCCTCGCCGAAGAACACCTCGCGGCCCTCGGGCACGTGGAGCGCCTTGCCGCCCTCGGCGCCGCCGTGGAAGGACACGATGACGAGGTCATGCTCCGCCGCCGCCGCGCTGACGAGCGCCGTGGCCGTGGCCAGGTTGTTGAGGTGGTTGCAGGACGGCGACGTGTGGAAGGCCACCATGCCGATGCGCAGCCCGTTGCGCTCAATCGTGGCGACGGAGCCCGGCGGACCGCTCCAGGGGATGCCGAGCTTGTCGAGCGTGGCCTCCGTCTCGCGGCGGCACACCTCGCCGAAGTCACCGGAGTGGTTGTTCGCCGTGGAGGCGAGGTCCACGCCCGCGTCCTTGAGGACCTGGCCGTACGACGTAGGCGAGCGGAACGCGTAGCAGTTGCCCTTGGAGCGGCACTTGGTCGTCTTGCCGCCGTCGCACAGCGGGCCTTCGAGGTTGACGAAGGTGAGGTCCGCGTCCTCCAGCAGGGGGCGCACGCCGGCGATGACGCTCTCGGCGCCCTCGGGGGGCAGGACGTCCTCGGGGACGGTGGTGCCGAGCATCACGTCACCCACGGCGCGGATGCGCACCCTGGCGCCCGGGGGCGGGGGAGGGCGGTTGCTGACCTGGGGCCCGCGCGCGAGCTTCTCCTGGAGCGCGGCCTGCCCGCGGGCCTGGGAGAGCGCGGACTCGAGGTCCGGGTGGTCGGGCTGGAGCTTCTGGACCTCGGTCCACTGCGCGAGCGCGTCGGACCAGCGGCCATCGACCTGATAGGCCCAGCCGAGCTCCCAGCGGCAGTCCACGCGTGAGGGCGCGGCGGCGACACAGGCGGACAGCTCGGTGATGGCGGTGCGGGTGTCCTTCGCCTTGAGGGCCTCGAGGCCGCGCGTGTAGCTCGCGTCGGCGTCGGCCACGGCGGGAGCGTTGGGGCCGGTGCGCAGGGCCACGGCGGCGGCGCGCAGGGCAGCGGCACCGGCTTCAGCGGCGGCCCGGCCGAGGTCGGAGACGTTGGCGGGAGGAGGCGTTGCTGCCTCGGAAGCTGCGGCGGTGCCCACCGCGTGCGTCACGGTGGCGGAGGTGGTGCCAGAGGCGGGCACGACGCCAGTCCGTACGTCCTCGCGACCCGTCGCCGGAACGGTGTTGGCGACTGCTGCCGAGGACCGTGCACCCTCATGAACCGCGGCCTTCACGGAGGCGATGCCAGCGGCCGACGCCGAGGTCGCGGCGAGGTCGGATTGGCCAGCATCCTCGACCGCGGCCTTCGCGGAGGCGATGCCAGCGGCCGTCACCGAGGTCGCGGCGAGGTCGGACTGTCCAGCATCCTCGACCGCGGCCTTCGCGGAGGCGATGCCAGCGGCCGTCACCGAGGTCGCGGCGATATCGGCACGCCGCTCCTGGCCCACTGCCGCCTTCACGGAGGCACCGCCCACCTGGTTCACGGTGCCGGCGATGCGGCCTCGTGCGAGGTCATGGACCGCGGCCCTCACGGACCTGTCGCCCGCCATGTGGACGGCGGACCCGGCGCGGGCTTCACCCCCGAGCGCGGCCTTCACGGAGCCCGAGCCGGCGGAGGAGAGCAGCTCGGCCGTACGGGCCTGCGCTGTGGAGAAGTTGTGGGCGGGAGCGGGCTCGCGTGCCGGGGGAGCACCCGGCGTGGCGGCGAGCGCCAGCATGAGGAGGACGGACGAGGGCATGGCGGGCGCATCTTACGGGCCCTCCAGGCGTCCGGGGGCGAATGCCACGGGCCCGCCCCACCGGCAGCCGGGCAGGCAACACACGCACCCCCGGCCAGGGGATGAGGGGATGTGCCGCACCCTTCAGCCCAGCAGGTCCAGCAGCATCGAGCGGCGGCGCTGGCGGGGCAGCAGCCGGAAGTGGCGCAGCTCCTTGCGCTTCACCTTGCGCTCCAGCGCGCTGTGCACCGACAGCTGGCCCGGCCCGCGAAGCAGCAGCCCGAGCGCGATGGCGGACAGCGCGAGGTTGAACTCGAAGCCACCCTTCGTGTTGTCGAAGCCCTTGGAGCCATGGACCTTGGCGATGGCCATATCATGGCCTCCTCCCTCGGAGGGCAGACGGGCGGCGGCTCTTCGGAGTGCTCGAGGCGAACGCTGTGGCCCGGAGTGGCTCGACCTGGGTGGCGACTGGCGCGAGACTCGGGACGTCATGTCCATGCGCTGGTGGTTCCTGTCCCTGCCGTTGCTGGTGTCGACCCCTGTGCTCGCGGAGGACGGTGTCACCGTGCGGGTGCGCTGCACGGAAGACTGCACGGTGGTGTTCGACGGGAAGCGGGGCTTCCGGGTGAACGAGTCCACCTGGGAGTTCAAGACCGTCTCCCCCGGCCAGCGGCGCGTGGAGGCCACGGGCGTGCTGGGCCGTCCGCTCCTCAGCGGCTTCGCGGACATCCCGGACGTGGCCGAGGCGGAGGTCTTCCTCTCCAGCAGCAAGCGCATCGTGGTGGAGGCTGGCAGCACGCCCATGCCCGGCACGCCCGGGTGGGCGAAGGCGAAGCCGTCACCTGGCCCCGGGTCGCAGGAGAAGAGCGTGGCCCACGTGCGCTGCGCGGAGGAGTGCACGGTGCTGCTCGACGGACGCCGGGGCCTGCGCAAGGACGGGCGGACGTGGCACTTCAAGGACGTGGAGCCCGGGAAGCGGCGGGTGGAGGCCGAGGGGCGGGTCCTCAAGCAGCGGCTCTTCGTGGGCTACGTGGAGATTCCGTCGGGTTCCGAGGCGACGCTGTATGGGGACTCGAAGGGGCAGGTGACGCTCATGAAGCACCGGAGCCTGGACGCGGCGGAGAAGGCCCGGCAGCAGGACAGGGCAGGGGAGGAGTCCCAGCTCAACGTGCGCTGCCAGAAGCCCTGCACCGTGTCGTTGGATGGGATGCGCCGGGGTTCGAGCAACGCGACGAGCGTGGTGATGAAGGACCTCAAGCCCGGTCCCCACGAGCTGAAGGTCGACTTCCTGCTCGGCGGGCGGATGCGGCGCGCCACGCTCGAGGTGCCCGCCAGCAGTGAGATGTTCGTCACCGCGTCGGAGGACGGTGGGCTTCAGGTGACGAACACGAAGGCACTGAGCGCGGAGTAGCCGCCCGGCTCACCTTCCCTGCTCCGCGAGGGGTGGCTCCATCAGCGCGGCCACCTCCGTGGAGTAGCCGCCCGGGCCTTCGCCGTGGACGATGAGCGGTGGACGCACGGCGAGCCCGCGGTCGCGGTCCCTCAGGGCATGCACCAGGAAGCGCGTGGCAGGAGCGTCCACGCGCGAGTGCACGAGGCGCAGCACGGAAGGGTACAGCTTCGCCTGGGTGAGCAGGCCCAGCACCTCCGCCACGCGCGTGGCTGGATACACCAGGCTCACGCTGCCGCCGGGCATCAGCGCATGCCGTGCCGCGGCCACGACGTCCCTCGCGTCACACGCCACCTCCGACTTGGACACGGCGCGCTCGTCGTCCGGGCTGCGCACTCCCGCGTCGGCACGGCGGAACGGTGGATTGGACACGACGTGGGCGTACTGCCCCGACGGCACCAGCTCACGCAGCCGTCGCAGGTCTCCGAGGAGTGGCTTCACCCGGTCCTCGCATGCGTTGAGTGCCACGGCCCGCTCCAGCCTCGCGTACACGGCGGGCTGCAGCTCCAGCGCGTCCACCGGCCCAAGGCCGAACTGCTTCACGAGCAGGAAGGACACCACCCCACTGCCGGCACCCAGCTCCAGGAGGCGGCCTGTCGCGCCCGTGCCCTCGGTCGCCGCGAAGTGCGCGAGCAGCACCGCATCCAGCGTGAAGCGGTAGCCCGTGCGCCGCTGGAGGACCCGGACGCCCGCCGTGCCGATGGAGTCGAGCGTCTCGTCCGGGCCGGATTCAGGTGGTGGAGTTTCAGGCATTCGATTGACCACGCCTCGCGCGGGCTCCGCACCTTAAAATACAATAGAGTGGCCTGTAACCCATCCTGTAGCCAATAGATTGAACGATGCCCCGCCAGAACCTGACGCGTGACACGACTCCCGCCGCCGTGGTGCGAGCCGCCGCTCGCCTGGGTCGGAACATCGCGACGGCGCGAATCCGGCGCGGCCTGAGGCAGGTGGACCTGGCGAAGAAGACGGGCCTGGCCCTCGGAACCCTCAAGCGCATCGAGGAGGGAAGCCCCACCACCGCACTCAGCGCCTACTTCACGGCCCTCTGGGCGCTGGGGCTCGAACGCGAGTTCGACGACCTCGCCTCACCAGACCGGGACGAGGAGGGAAAGACGCTGGAGCGGGCGCGCTACCCCAAGCGGGTGCATCCCAAGGCAGACCTCGATGCCGACTTCTGACAGCGCCAGCTGCTTCGTCTACCTCCAGCTCCCCAGGTCCATGGAGGTCGTCACCTGCGGGCGCTTCGTGCAACAGGAGGGCGTTGGACGCTTCGTCTACGGGAAGAGCTACCTGGCCAATCCCCGCGCGGTCGAGCTGGAGAAGTTCGAGCTGCCCCTGCGGCCGGGCACCTTCGAAACAGCCCGGCTCGGCGGCATCTTCGGTGCGCTGCGAGACGCCTCGCCAGATGCCTGGGGACGCCGGATCATCGAGTGCCAGCGAGGACGCGGCGACCTCACTGAAGTCGATTTCCTCCTGCACTCACCCGAAGACCGCGTCGGAGCGCTGTCCTTCGGCCAGAGCCCTACGCCTCCCGCCCCCATCCACCCGTTCAACCAGGTGCTCCACCTGGACCTCCTGCTCGAAGCAGCCGACCAGCTCGAGCAGGGCCTGTCACCGTCCACGGGGCAGGGGCTCGAGCTGATGAACCCGGGCACCGCGCTCGGAGGCGCCAGGCCCAAGAACGTCGTCGAGGACGGAGTTGACCTGTGGGTCGCCAAGTTTCCTTCACGCAGCGACCGCTGGAACAACGCAGCGGTCGAAGGCGGCATGTTGAAACTCGCTCGGGAGTGCGGCCTGAAATCCGCCTTCAGCAAGGTCCTCACTGTCGCCGGCCGGAGCGTCCTCCTGGTGCGCCGGTTCGACCGCCGGCGCGCCGACGAAGGCTACCTGCGCCACCGCATGGTCAGCGCGCTGACGGTGCTCCGTGCCGACGAGAACCCCCAGGACCGCTCGAAGTGGTCGTACCTCCTGCTCGCGGACGAGCTGAAGCGCTGGGTGGCGAACCCGGATGAGGACCTGCGAGAGCTGTTCTCACGCATGGTCTTCAACGCGCTCATCTCGAACATCGACGACCATCCTCGCAACCATGCGCTCACCGCCGCGGGCTCGGAATGGAACCTCTCTCCCGCCTACGACCTCACCCCGATGCCCCAGGTCAGCACCGAGCGGGACCTCGCGATGGAGGTGGGCAGCCTGCAGCACCGTCGAGCCAACCGCCGGAACCTCCTGAGCGCCTGCGGCCGCTTCCGGCTGTCCCGGGAAGACGCCACCCGACTCATCGACACGATGAAGGCGCTCGTGTCCCGCCGCTGGCGTGACGTCGTGACGAGCTGTGGCGGCACCGAAGCGGACCTGAAGGCCATCGAGCGGGCGTTCGACTCCCCGGGGTTCGAGTACGGCTCGGACTCCCCGGGCTGACGCACTTCGACGGGCTCCGGGCAATGCGCTAGACACTCCTCCCGATGACCCTCGTCCCGACGCTGTACGACTTCCAGGTCGCCTTGAGCCACGTCGACCGCTCGATTGACCAGCCCACGCTGGTCATCAAGCTCGCGCGCCACCCGTCGGAGACGATGCAGCGCGCGTGGCTGCGCGTGCTCGCGTTCTGCTGGCTGTGGGAGGAGCGGCTCACCTTCGGCAAGGGCCTGGCCGAGCCCGAGGCGCCGGACATCGAGTGCCGTGACTACACCGGCCTCGTCACCCGCTGGGTGCGCGTGGGCAAGGGGGACCCGGTGAAGGTGCAACGCGCCGTGGACCAGAACCCGCACGCCAAGGTCGCCGTCATCTTCGAGTCCACCCAGCGCCTGGAGGCCTTCCTCGCCGAGGCACGCGAGGCAAAGGCCTCGCGCGTGTCCAAGGCAGAGCTCATCGCCGTGGATGCCGACCTGCTCCGCTCGCTCTCCCAGTTCGACTCGCGGCGCATCAAGCTGTCGCTCACCTTCGTCGGCGACCACGTCTATGCCGAGTGCGACGGACAGAGCTTCGACGGCCCCATCACCCGCGCCACGCTGTGAAGCTCGAGCGCCACGTCGGAGGACTCTCGCTCGCCCGCAAGGCCCAGTACCTGCGCGCACGCGGCTGGCGAGAGGAGGAGGGTGGCTGGTCGAACGACATCTTCGGCCTCCATCCCCTCGCCAAGGCCATCCACCACCAGCTCACCGATGACCTCAGCCAGGCGCTCCGCCAGCGCGGGTGGCAGGTCCTCGGGTACTCCGAGCGGGGCTACGTCCAGCTCCGCGACGGGGAGCACGGCAAGCCCTGCTCGCTGCCCAAGGCCCTGCGCACCCAGGCCCGCCGTGAGAAGCGGCTCGTCGGCGAGCTGACCTACTCGCTGTTCCTGGCGGCGCTGCTCGAAGCGGAAGGCGGGTGACGCTCTCCACGGTCCATGGCCTGATGCGGCCATGACTGCGAAGAGTGACGGGGTGAAGGTCTGGGGACGCGAAGCCTCCGCGCAGGAGCTGTGGCCTCGCGTGGAAGCCGTCGCCACGCCCGAGTGGCGAAAGAACCTGGCCTCCTGGTGGGAGGGCATCACCGCCGAGGGCGTCCTCTTCCATGAGGGAGACCTGGAGGCCGACTCGCTCGTCATCGGGCCGCGACCGCTCGTCGTCTCCGGCAACGTGCGACTGAAGGGCCTGCTCGAAGATGGTCACGCCGCCGACCACACGCTCCTCGTGGTGCTGGGGGACCTGGACGTAGAGAACGTCGCCACGTTCTCCGCCATGTTCGTCGCGGGCAATGCCCGGATCCGGGGACTCCTCTTCGGCGACTCGCTGGGGGATGACGTCTTCTGTGTCGCAGGAGGCCTGAAGGCGCGCGTCCTCGTCGAGGAGCACCACCACCTCCAGGTCCACGGCGCGCTCGACGTGGACGTCCTCGTGGGGAGCAAGCTCACCGCGCCGGACAAGCCCCGCAAGACGCTGGAGCCACACGAGGCGCTGCTCCCGGGTGCCTGGAACGTGGAGGACGAAGACGACGATGGCACCGTCATCGACTCGACGCTCGACGGGAAGGGCCTCCTCGCGATGCTGCGTGCGGGGAAGCCCGTGCTCGGAGACACCCGGCTCGGCCCGGTCGAAAAGGCGATTGCCGCCGTGAAGGAGAAGGCGGCGCGGGGCGAGAAGGCCACGCGCCTCGGGCTCGCACAGAAGAAGCTGAAGGCCATTCCCGAAGAGGTCTTCTCCCTGACCTCGCTGGAGAGCCTCACGCTGGACTCGAACGACATCGAGGAGCTTTCCCCGCGCATCGGCGAGCTGCGGGCCCTGCGCAGCCTCAGCCTGGAGAGCCTCCCCCTGCAGTCCCTGCCCGCCGAGCTCCGCCGGCTTCCCGCACTCAAGAAGCTGAGCCTGCGCTACTGCAACAAGCTCACGCGGCTGCCAGAGGCATTCGGCGAGCTCGAAGCCCTGGAGGAGCTGTACCTCGACGCCATGGCCCTGGAGGGATTCCCCGAGGTGCTGACCCGGCTGCCACGGCTCAAGAAGCTCTGGTGGTGGCGCTTCTTCAAGCTGACGCCCGCCAGGGTGCAGGCCCTGGTGGACGGCATCGGGCGGATGCCGAAGCTGACCCATTCCGGGTTCTTCCAGGGGGAGCTGCCCACGCTGCCGGAGAACCTCGCTCCACTCGCCCGGCTCAAGCAGTTCAAGCTGGGGCTCGACCGCGTCCCCGAGCCGGAAGTGAAGCGGCTGGAGGCGGCGCTCCCACCCGGCCGCCTCCACGTGGGGTACTGAGCGAGACGGCCGCGACGCACCCGGGCCGTCCCGACTCACCGCACTACGGCGTGTACACCACCGTCAGCGTGGCGCTGGCCCCGTCCCGGATGAACAGGTACGCCGTGGCCGTCTGGCTCCCCGTGAAGCCGAGCCGCAGCTGCGTCTTGCCCGTCACGTTGATGGCGGAGCGCCCCGCGCTGCCGAAGTCCGTCGAGGCCATCGTGCCAGCGGTGAACTTCGCGATGCTCGCCACGCTGCTTGCGGTGGCGGCGGCGGCCCAGTCCGTCGTCTCCGTGACGGCGGCGTTGAACGTGCCCGACTTCACGTCGATGACCAGCGTGTTGCCCGCGGGGCTGGCCCACGCGTCACCCGAGCCCGACGAGTACGTCACCGTCAGGTACGCGCGCGTGACGCTGGCCGTGTCCGGAATGCTCGACGTGTCGAACGAGAGGAACGAGCGGTTGAACTTCCCATCCGTCCCGCGCCCGAGCGCCAGACCCGTCAATGTCCCCAGCGCCGGCGCGCTCCCGTCCGCGTTCGCCTTCAGGTAGCCGTCATCCGCGGCCACGCTGGTGAAGTTCACGGTGACGGGCGTCGGCGTGCCGCTGTTGCTCACGGTGACGCCCGTGTCGCTGTCCGTGGCGTTGTTCCCCGCCGCATCGAAGGCCCGCGCCGCCAGCGCGTGCGCGCCATTGCCCACCGAAGCGCTGTTCCACGCCAGCTCATACGGCGCGGACGCATCCGTGCCCACCACGCTGCCATCCACCAGGAACTCCACCCGCGTGACGCCCACCGCGTCCGAAGCGCTCGCCGTGAGGGTGACGGTGCCGCTCACCGTGGCCCCGTTGCCCGGCGCCGTCAGGTTCACCGTGGGCGGCGTGGTGTCACCCGGCGCCACCGGGCCCGTCAGCCCGAACCACTGCGCCTGGTGATACACGGCGCAGAGGTTCACGTCGCTCAGGTACGCGCCGATGGCGCCGCACGCGGTGGACGTCCCCGGGAAGCTGTACTGCGGGTCGATGCCTACGGCATGGCCCATGTTCGTCAGCTCCCACGTCTCCACCAGCGCCTTGCCCGCGCCGTCCCGGTACACCTTGTGCGGGAAGCCGGCCACCGTCTCCGTGGTGTCCGGCGTCTGGTCGATGCCGTGGACGTTCGTCCACTGCTCCATCGCCTCGGTCATGTTCACCGGCCGCACCGTGAAGTCGCTCGTCCCGTGCCAGATGGAGACGGGCGGTCGCGGGCCCGTGTAGCTCGGGTACGCGCCCCGGGCGAGGTCACCCCAGGCCGCTGGCGTCTTGTCCACGCCCGGGTTCATGCAGCTGAACCCCTCGTTCGACGACAGCGCGCACCGGTGCGGCCCGCCTGCGTTGATGGAGCCCGCGGCGAACACGTCCGGGTACGACGCCAGCAGCGACGACGCCATGTACCCGCCCGCCGAGAAGCCCGCCACGTACACCCGCGAGGCGTCGATGGAGTACGCCGCCTTCATCGCCTCCACCATCTGGATGATGGAGAGCGCCTCGCCCTGGCCACGGCTGAAGTCGCCGCTCAGGAACCAGTTGAAGCAGGTCCCGCCGTTGTTGGAGCCCTGCTGCTGCGGATAGACGGCGTAGAACTTGTACGTGTTGGCGGCGGCCGTCCAGCCACTGCCCTCCATGCCGGCCGCCGTCTGCGTACACCCGTGCAGCACCACCACCAGCGGCGCGTTCGCGGGCATGCCCGACGGCACGTGGCGGTACATCAGCAGATTGCCGGGGTTGCTGCCGAAGCCCGTCACCTGCGTCAGCTCACTGCGTGACTCCCGTACCTCCTCGGGCACAGCTTCCCGGGTAGGGGCTTCCTCACTCGGGCCGCAGCCCATGACACCTGCCAACAGGAGCGCCGCGAGGCGGACTCCGGGGAACCGCGAGCACGACCGGACACGGCTGGGACGCTGCGTCTGCATGGTGCCTCCGGGACCGCCAGTGGGGGGAAGCAGGCGGCCGCGAGGCGAGACCTGACTCCCCCGGCTCCACCTCATTCAAGGCGCGATGCGTCGCCGGACGCATGAAACATGAACCAGCATTCAAATCAGCACCGCCCAGGCATCCATGGTGCGCTGCGTCGACAGGATGGATGAAACCTGAACCAGGCTTCAGCTTCGGACAGGCGTGGGGCCCCTCGCACGGAGGACGGAGGCCCGCATCCTGTCGGGACAGAGGACTCCAGGGCGGGCGGGGGCCGGCGCGCGGCCTCCTCGTCCCATGCCGTGAGCCCTCGGGGGTGCTACCGGGCGTTGCGCTCCGCGGCCAGTCGCTCGGCCACGTCCAGCACCTTCGCCTCGATGTTGACGCCGTCCAGCTGGTCCGCTTCCACCAGGCCCGTGGGGCTGGTGACGTTCACCTCGGTGAGGTAGTCCCCGAGCACGTCGATGCCCACCAGCAGCAGGCCGCGCCGGCGCAGCTCGGGCTTCAGCCGCTCACAGATTTCCAGGTCCCTGGGCGTGAGCACGGCCTTGCGCGGCACGCCGCCGGCGGCCATGTTGCCCCGGTGGTCGTCCTCGGAGGGCACTCGCAGCACGCCGCCCACCGGCTCACCGTCCACCAGGATGATGCGCTTGTCGCCCAGGCGGCTCTCCGGGATGTACGCCTGCGCGACGACGGCCTCGCGGCCTCCCTGGGTGAGCAGCTCCACCACCGAGCGCGTGTTCCTGTCGCCGGGTGACAGGAAGAGGATGCCCTTGCCGCCGAAGCCGTCGATGGGCTTGAGGATGGTGCCCTTCGCGTTGCCCGCGATGAAGTCCAGCAGCACCGGCAGCTCGCGGGTGATGCGCGTGTCCGGCATCAGCTCCGGGAAGCGCAGCGCGAACAGCTTCTCGTTGGCGTCGCGGATGCCCGCCGGGTGGTTGATGAAGGCGGGGGACCTGTCCCCGCACAGCTCCACCAATTGCGTGGCATGGAGGAACTCCGCGTCCACCGGCGGGTCCTTGCGCAGGAAGAGCACGTCCAGCGAGGACAGCGGGTGCGTGGCGTCCTCCAGCACGTCGAAGTGGCGCCCCTGCTCGCCCCGCACGGTGACGTGGCGCATGCGCGCCTCCGCGCACCTGCCGTTGAAGCGCAGCCAGCCCTGTTCGAAGTAGCGCACCCGGTGCCCACGCGTGTGCGCCTCCTGCATCAGCGCGAACGTGGAGTCGTGGTTCACCCGCACCGTCTCGAGCGGGTCCATCAGGAAGCCAATGGTGAGCGCGGCCATGCAGTCCGGGGGGGAAGGTTGGAGGCGCGAAGATAGCGAAGCACACTGCTTCGTGCCCTTCATTCATGCACGCTCTGTCCGGCGGAGGAGGACTCCAGGGTGAACCAGAACGTGGCGCCGTGGCCCGCCCGCGCCTCGGCCCGAACGCTGCCCCCGTGACGGCGGATGATTCGCTGGACGGTGGCGAGCCCGATGCCCGTGCCCTGGAACTCGGCATCGCTGTGCAGCCGCTGGAAGGGCGCGAAGAGCTTGTCCGCGTAGGCCATGTCGAACCCGGCGCCGTCGTCGCGGACGAAGAACCACCGCTCGCCGTCCTTCTCCTCCACGCCGAGCTCGATGCGCGGGGCCGCCTTCTTGCCGGTGAACTTCCAGGCATTGCCGAGCAGGTTCTCGAGCACGAGCCGCAGCAGGTGCGGGTCTCCCGTCGTCCGCGCGGCGGGGGCGATGGACACCGTCACCGCGCGGTCGGGCTCCTGCCGCCTCAAGTTGTCCACCACCTCCCGGGCCATCTCCGAGAGGTCCACCGGCAGCCGCCGGATGCCCGCGCGAGTCACCCGCGAGAGCTTCAGCAGGTCCTCGATGAGGGTGGCCATGCGCTTGCCGCCGGCGCTGATGCGCTCCAGGTACTCCCGTCCCTGGTCATCCAGCGGGAGGCCCGGCCCGTAGTCCTCCAGCACGATGCGGCTGAAGCCTTCGATGGCACGCAGGGGCGCCCGGAGGTCATGCGAGACGGAGTAGCTGAAGGCCTCCAGCTCCTCGTTCACCACCTGCAGCTCGGCGGTGAGCTCCTGCACGCGTCGCTCCAGGCTGGCATTCGCTTCCCGGAGGGCCTGCTCCTGCCTCATGCGGTCCGTCATGAAGATGCCGTAGTCCGTCACACTGTCCACGAGCAGCCGGAATCGCTCCTCGCTCGGGTTCCTATCGATGGAACCAAGGCGAAAGAGGCGATGCCCACGCTTCCTGGCAAGACGCGGCAGGTGGGCGCTCCCATGACGGGGCGCCAGCCGATCAGCCGGGCGTCCGCAAGCCCGGCGCTCCGTGGCCTCCCATGGGAGGCGGGACTTCAGCGCTCGGGGATGTCCGCGAGCGTCAGGCGGAACTGGGCCGTCTTCCCCAGCTCGATGGGCACCGAGAGCCGGCGCTTCTTTCCGTCCGGGCCGATGATGGTCAGCCGGTGCTCGCCCACGGGCATCTCCACGGCGAAAATCGGCGTGCGGCCCAGCTTCACCTTGCCCCGGTAGACGGTGGCGTCCGGATTCACGAGCAGCGTCAGCTTGCCTGTCTTCCTGGCGCGGACCGGAGCCTCGGCCTTCCCGTCTGCC
This sequence comes from Pyxidicoccus xibeiensis, assembly GCF_024198175.1. Taxonomy (NCBI): domain Bacteria; kingdom Pseudomonadati; phylum Myxococcota; class Myxococcia; order Myxococcales; family Myxococcaceae; genus Pyxidicoccus; species Pyxidicoccus xibeiensis. The sequence goes on along the minus strand of NZ_JAJVKV010000001.1, from coordinate 1,735,021 downwards.
TCAGTGTCTTCGCGCGAGCCCCCGTTCGGCTCGGCCTTCGCCACGCCTGCGTCCGGAACCCCCGTTCCCGGCTCGCGGTACTCGGGCAGCCTCGGCCCCGTGTCGTCGAGCGCGCGCAGCTGCGGCTCGGGCTCCACGTTCGCGTTCAGCACGAGCGACAGGCGCCAGGCGCCATAGCCGCCGACCACCACGATGCCCAGCAGCAGCAGGCCCCAGAGCACGTTCGTCAGCCAGGCGCCCCTGCGCTCCGTCTTCGCGGTGTCGGCCACCGCCGGCGTCTTTCCCGTCGCCCGCGCCTTGCGGGGCGCCTTGCGCGGCACGGCCTCCACGCCCTGCTGCGGGGTGACGTCGTCCTTGCGCTCGGGCAGGTACGGCCCGTCTTCGCCCCGCAGCGCGCGCTTCGCCGAGGCCACCATGTCGGTGTTCGCCGTGCCCTCCGCGCTCTCCAGCAGCGCGCGCGTGGCGGCCATCCGCTCGGTGAACAGCTCGCGCATCAGCGAGGCCCGGTGGTCCGCGTCCATCAGCACCGAGCCCGCCGCCGCTTCGATGGCCCGCGCCATGTCCCGGCCGGTGGGGAAGCGCTTCTCGCGGCTGCGCTCCAGCGCCCGCATCACCACCTTGGACACCTCCTCCGGCACGTGCGGCGCCACGTGCGACGGCCAGGGGATGGGCGCCTCGAGGATCTTCATCATCTCGTCGCGCTCGTCCCTGCCCGCGAACAGGCGCGCCCCGGTGATGAGCTCGTGCATCATCACCCCGACGGAGAACAAGTCGCTGCGCCCGTCCAGCTTGTCGCCCCGCACCTGCTCGGTGGACATGTACCCGGTGGTGCCCTTCACCGTGCCCGCGCTGGTGCGCTCCAGGCTGCCCTTCGCCTTGGCGATGCCGAAGTCGAGCAGCTTCACCACGCCGTCGTAGTTCACCATGACGTTCTTCTGCGCGACGTCGCGGTGGATGACGGGGCTGGGCTCGCCCGAGGGCGCCGTGAAGGTGTGCGCGTAGTGCAGCGCCATGCAGATGTCGCGCGCCACCGACAGCGTGAAGCCCAGCGGTACCTGCTGCTTGCGTCGCAGGCACGCGCCCGTAATCTGGTTCAGGTTCTGCCCGGCGATGAACTCCATGGCCAGGTAGAGCCCGTCATCCTCCTGCCCCAGGTCGAACACCTGCGCGATGTTCGGGTGGTTGAAGGCCGCGGTGATGCGGGCCTCGTCCAGGAACATGCGCTCGAACTGCTCGTTGTCGCGCACGTCCGGGAGGATGCGCTTGATGACCACGTACTTGCGGAAGCCACCCGGCCCCGAGGTGAAGCCGAGGAACAGCTCGGCCATGCCACCCACGGACAGCTGCGTGACGACCTCGTACTTCCCGATGCGCTCGCCCCGATAGAAGTCGATGGGCCCATCCTCCGCCAGCGCCCCGCTCCGGGGACCTTCGCCGGCACGGACGATAACAGGCTTGTGCGGGCTGGACGTCCCGTGTGCATCCACCGGCACCCTGCGTGGCACCCGCATCCACTCGAAGCCTGTGGATGGACTGTGGACGGTGGGGGCCGGGTTGTGGAGAAAGGGGGGCGCGGATAAACACCTGTGGATGCCCGGGGGAAACCCGCACTTTACCCACATGTAGCAGCGCGCGAATTCGTGAGTGTTTCCGGGAGCTTGCTGACTTGTCCCCAACTCCGCGCGCTCTGCTTCTACTACCGTTAGATCAATACTCCTATATACCTATAGAAGCAGTCGTCAGCGGCTGGGGACAACGCGGCTGTGGAACAGCCAGCGGTGCAACAGGGCTGGTCGGGACTGTAGAGGATTGGGGCGGCTCAGGGCAGCGCGGCGCGCAGGCGCTCGAGCAGCGTGGGCAGCCGGTGCAGCAGGTCGCGGTCCAGGTTCTCCAGGGCGCCCCGGACGAGGGCCAGGTCCTCGGCCTCGCGCTCCGCGGTCACCATGCGCTGCAGGACGCGCAGGCGCTGGTTGCGGACCACCAGGCTGTCGAGGGTGTCTTCCAGCTCCTCGGACAGGCCGGAGTCCATGCGCAGCTCGTGGCCGACCAGCTCCCGGAGCTGCTCCACCAGGTACGCCAGGTCCCAGGATTCCTCGTAGCCGGCCCTGCGTGGCATCTCAGCCATTCCCGTGACCCGGCACGCGGGTCATGCCACGACCCGGGCCCGCTGCAGGCCGGACAGCGTCAGGCGCGAGCGCGCCGGGTCCAGCTCCACGCTCACCTGACAGCCCGCCAGGTCCAGCCGCAGCGTGTACGGCGCCGAGGCGGGCAGCAGGCTGCGCTCCTGGTGCGCCAGGGCCGCCATGCGGAACAGCTCGGCCAGCAGCTCCTGCCGGGCCTCCGCCTGCAGCCCATCCACCGTGGCCTGGAGTCCACGAGGAATGAGCACCGTGAAGGCCTGGGACGACTGCGACGCGCCAGCGGATTCGGCCTGGGTCATGTCCTGCCCCGATTGCCAGAACCATACCCTCCGAGATTCCAGCTGTTTCGCGAGGTTGCGGGGCCTCGAGGCGGATCCGTCTGAAAAAATCACCGGGGCTTCGAGCTCAGGCTCTGAAACCTTGGGAGGATTCTTGACACGCACCTCCGCCCGACGTGTGCCGTCGGGTGGGAGGGCTTCACAACTGTGGGTACACGACGCTTCGCTCCGGGTGCGGCCAGGGATGCGGCGGGCAGCGGACAGCGGAGGCGCCCATTCGAGGGGCGTTCCTCGCATCCTTCCTCCGCGAGGGCTATAGCGGGAAGTCGGGAGGCACCCATGGCGCGCGCGACGACAGCAGGCGGGGTGGGGCGGGCGGTCATCCTGCTGGCACTGGTGCTGGGGGTGGGCACGGGCTGCCCGGGCGAGCCACCGCTGAAGAACGCGGTGGGCCGGCTGCGACTGTCGCAGGAGCGGGTGGACTTCCCCGTCGCCTATCCGGGCACCACGCGCGCCGCAGAGGTGCGGGTGGTGAACGCGGGCCGCGCGCCGCTGGACGTCACCTGGACGGCGGTGCCGGAGCCCTTCTCGCTGGTGGACGCGCTGCCGGCGCGGGTGCAGACGGGCGAGGTGCCGGTGCGCCTGCGCTTCTCGCCCCAGGCGGTGGGCACGTACGAGGTGACTGTCACGGGCACGTCCTCGGACGGGGGCGAGGTGGCGCTGGTGCTGGTGGCGGAGGCGAAGCCGATTCCGGACTGCTTCACGCCGGTGACGTGCGCCACGGCGACGTTCGACGTGGCGACGGAGCAGTGCGTGGAGACGCTGCTGCCGGACGGCACCGCGTGTGACCCGGGCAACTCCTGCCTCATCGGCGCCACGTGCCAGGCGGGCCGGTGCCGGGGCACCGAGCGCGCGTGCGACGACGGCAATGCGTGCACCACGGACGTGTGCCATGCGCTGGACGGGTGCACGTCGGTGCCGGCGCCGCCCTGTCCGGGGGACGGCAAGTGCCAGGTGGGCACGTGCGACCCGAAGAAGGGCTGCGGCCTGGCCCCCGCGAAGGACGGCACCTTCTGCGGCACGGCGCGCGGGTGTGACGACGCGGACGTGTGCGTGGAGGGCGACTGCGTGCGGCGCAACCTTCCGGACGGCTTCCTGTGCGCGCAGGCCAGCCCCTGCCAGGGCGAGGGCGTCTGCCGGGGCCCCGTCTGCGAGCGGCCCGCCGCGGTGCCCCTGACGATGGACTGGAGCTACGACGCCCGCAGCCGGGACAACCTGCACGACATGCTGGTGGGCCCCGAGGGGGACGTGACGCTGTCGGGCTTCTACGGCACCCCGGTGCTGAACGCGGCCAGCGCGTCGCCGGTGCGCTCCAACGCCGCGGGCCGGCGCTGCATGCTGTGGAACGACCGGCTCCTGTGCATGGACCTGCCCCGGGACGGCACGGTGTCGCTGCTGGAGCGCGCCACGGGGGCGCCCCGGTGGACCTTCACCCTGTCCGAGGCGCGGCCGGACATCGCGGGCCGGACGCTGACGCTCTTCCTGGCCCGGCTCGCCGTCATGGCGCCGGACCGGCTGGCGGCCCTCTTCGAGGCGTACCCGGCGGGCCAGTCCCGCGACACGCTGTGCCGCATGTACTTCCTGGTCGTGCTGGATGCCTTCGGGAAGATGGTGTCCGCGCAGGAGCTGACGGACCCGCTGCTGTCCGAGTGCAACCACCCGCACCCCTTCGGCCTGGCGTCGGACGCGGCGGGGGATTTGTACGTCTCCTTCGCCCGCTCGATGAACTCGGGGGCACCGCTGCAGGCGGGCTCGCCCACGCTGCTGATGGCCTTCTCGTCGGACGGGGTGCCCCGCTGGCGGAAGAACGAGCCGTTCCGCTCCGGCGAGCTGGCGGTGGCGAACGGGCTGCTGCTGCCGGAGTTCGGCACGCAGGCGCTGAAGACGGCGGACGGCTCCCCCGCGGGCGCCATTCCCCAGGCCTTCGGGCGCGCGGTGGCCACCCGCACGGTGGCGGTGCCCAGCGCGCCGGGGACCACGGTGAACTGGAGCAGCAGCCTGAGCTCCACCCCCGCGGCCACGGAGCTCAAGGGCTTCAAGCTGCCGGGGTTGGACCCGCTGTGGACGTACTCGCTCAAGGCGGGGCAGCTGCTCACCACCAAGGAGCTGCGGCTGGCGTCACTGCCCGTGGGCGCGGGGCTGCCGCCGGAGACGGTGGTGCTGACCACCGCGGCGGATACCAGTGGCGAGAAGACGGAGTGGCTGCTGGTGGGCGTGCGCCCGGGGGACGGGAGCGAGGCGTTCCAGTGCCCCATGAGCTACGAGGCCCGCACCTTCCCGCAGCTGCTGGAGCTGGCGCCGGGCGCGCTGATGGTGATGGACGGCGCCGAGCGGTGCGGCGAGTGCGACCCGCCGTTCGCCAACAGCCAGGCGCGCTTCATGCGCTTCGTGACGCCGGGGCTGCTGCCGGCGAAGGAGCCGTGGCCGGGCACCTTCGGCGGGCCGGGCCACGGGCACCACGAGACGGCGGCGCACTGACGCGGAAGGCCCGCGCGCCGTCGGTCAGCCGAGCGTTTTGAGGAGCCGCTCGGCCTGCTCGCGCAGGTCCTTCTCGCCCGGGGGCACCTGCTTCAGGACGTCCTTGGCGAGCGCCTTCGCCTTCACCTTGTCGCCCCGGCGCGCGGTGACGAGGGCCAGGTTGAGCAGTGGCTCCACGCGCAAGGGCGCGCGGCGGCAGGCCTCCTCGAGGATTTCGGTGGCGGCCGTGAGGCGCTCCTCGGCGTCGCCCTCCTCCCAGCGCATCAGGAGGTTGCCCAGGTTGTTGGCGGAGGCCCAGTCGTCCGGGTCCAGGTCCATGGCCTCGCGCCAGGCATTCACCGCGCCCTCGACGTCCGGCGGCTCCTGGGCCTCCAGCAGCATGGCCTCCACGGACTTGGACTGCGCCGTGGACAGCCCGCGCGCGGCCAGGGAGCGGCACAGCTCCAGCGCCTCCTCGCGGTGCCCGGTGGCCATCATCATCCGCGCCAGGTTGCCCTGGGCCGAGGCGTCGTCGGGGAACTCGCGGGCCAGGTGCTTCGCGATTCCGAAGGCCTCGGGGACGTTGCCGCGCGCGGCGAGGATGCTGCTGAGGATGTTGAGCAGGTCCGGGTGGTCCGGCAGCAGCTTCAGGCCCTGGCGCAGCAGGTCCTCCGCCGTCTCCAGCTCACCCAGCTGCTGCAGCACCACGCCCCAGACGACGTAGACGGGCGGGTAGAGCGGGTTGAGCTCCAGCGCCTTCTCCAGCTGGGGCAGCGCGGGCTTCAGGTCCTCCAGGGCGAGCAGCACGCGGGCCAGGTGGAAGCGGTAGGCCGCCATGTCCGGCTCCAGCTCCACGGCCTTCTCCAGCGCCTTGCGGGCCCCGGCGAAGTCCTCCTGCGAGGCCAGCAGGTAGCCCAGGCCGAAGTGCGCCTCGGCGCGCGGGGGCTTCGCCTCGCGGATGACCTGCGTGTAGAGGGCGCGGGCTTCGTCCGCGTCACCCTTCTCCGAGGCCAGCGCGGCCTTCACCAGGCGCGAGTCCGCGTCCTCCACGCCGCCCTTGGTGGCGCGCTGGACCAGCTGCTCCGCGCGCGCCCAGTCGCCGTCCACCGACGCCAGCTTGGCGAGCGTCAGCAGCGCGCCCCGGTCGTCCTGGTTCTTGCTGAGGGCGCTCTCCGCGAGGGCCCTGGCCTTGTCGACCTCACCGGCCTTCAACAGCGCCTGCATGCTCTGGGTGGTCATGGCGGGAGTATGCCAGGGGAGCGAAGGCCCCTGAAAACAGCGGGCGCGAGGCCCGAGGTGCCGGAAGGGGCACCTCGGACGACTCGCGCCCGGGGGTGTGGAGCAACTACAGGCGTGGCGTTACCAGAACTTCAGCTTCTTCAGCGCGTTGCCGACGGTGCTGCCGATGTCCTTGATGATCTCGACGGGCTTCTCGATGACCTTCTTGACGGTGTCCTTGATGCCCTTGAGGTCGATGTCGACGTTGAAGCCCAGCTTGAAGCCGATGCCGAGCGCGGCGCCGATGTCCACGCGGGCCTTGAAGCGGCCGTTCTTGAAGCCGGCCTCCACGTTGAACGCGGCACCCACGCCGGCCCAGGCCTCGGCGCGGCCACCCACGCTGCCGAACTTGCCCAGGTTGACGTTGGCCTCGGCGCCCACGCGGGCACCGGCGAAGGCCTCGCCTCCGACCTTGGCGGCGTAGATGCCCTTGGCCGGGTCGATGGTCAGCTCGCCGCTGGCCTTGGCCTTGGCGCCGACATACGCCTCACCCGAGGCCTCCAGGTTGTAGTCGCCCTTGCCGACGCGGACCGAGCCCTTCGCGTTCACCAGCGTGGCGGAGGCCGCCAGCTCGCCGCGGGCCTTCAGCGCGCCGCCCTCGAAGGAGACCTTGCCGGAGCCGCGCACGGAGGCCTCGGCCACCGAGAAGCTGCCCTGGCCCTGGGTGATGCCGTTGGGGCTGCCGAAGCTGCCAGCGCGGCTGATGCCGGCCACGCCCTTCTCGAAGGAGCCCTCCGCCAGGGTGATGCCGGGCAGCTTGCCGAGGAGCTTCGCGGGACCCTTGGCCGAGCTCGCGTTGGGCGTGAAGAGGTCGCTCGTGTCGCCCCTCGAGAAGGTCTTGTTGTAGTTGCGGTTGATCTGCTGGCCCGTCTCGAAGCTGTTCTTGTAGCGGCCCTTCTCGTCGACCAGCGTGTTCTTCTTCTCGGGCTGCGTCGCGACCTGGTTGCGCGGCGGAGTCTGGGGCTTGGCCAGCTTGGGCTGCTTGAGGCTCTTGGTCAGCCCGAGGAAGTTGAAGCCGCGGAGGCTCTTGGCGGTCATGGGAACAGCTCCAGGTCAGGTCAGGAAATCGAGGCTTGAGCCATTGTCGGCGGCTGTAGCGCCAGGTTGCGTGGGCCTGGATCTTTGAGGAGGCACGAGGTGGGGTGGGTGGGCTTCTACCCGCCGCTGTACCAGCGGACGAAGAAGAAGAAGGCCGTCGCCACGGCGAGGCACGCGACCCCGGCGCCTGGGACGGACCACGAGGCGGCCTGGAGGCCGGGCTCGAGCAGGGCCTGGCCGGGGTCCTGGGGGTCATGGAAGACGGTGACGGGGGCGCCCGGGGCGTAGCGCGCCGCATGGGCCTGGGCGTGCTCCCGGCTGCTGACCTCCACCACGTCCATGCCGAGCTGCGTGCCGGTGTAGGTCTGTCGTCCCACGGTGTAGGTGTATTCGACTTCGGGGCGGTAGAGGGGCCGCGTCCTGGGGGCGGGGGCGTCGTCGTCGTCGCTGCTGTCACCCGGGGCGATGGGCACCTCGCGCGAGGTGACGCGGGCGGCGCGGATGGTGCCCTGGGTGGTGGGCCAGTGCCGGGTGCGGGCCGTGCTTCGCATCCGGAAGATTCCCCAGACCAGGACGCCCAGCCCGGTGACGCCCAGGATGACGGCGATGGTGGACAGCACCGACAGGAGCAGTGGCTTCATGGTGGGGGCCGCACCTTAGCAGCGCCCTCCAGGCAGGCGTCGAGGCCGGGCATGCCGCGAGCGGGGCGCCCGGCCCGCCGTCCTCTGCTCGCGGCTGCGTGCGGGGCCTCGCCGGTGCGTCACAGGGTGCGGCCCGCGGCTCCCTCCCATGAGGTCCTTTCGGGAGGCGGGGCATGGCCGTGGAAGTGCGCATTCCGGTGCTGGTGCAGGACCCCGTGGCCGCGGGCGAGCGGAAGCTGGCCATGACGGAGTGGGTCCGCGTGCGCAGCGAGGACGTGGTGCTGGACGGGCCCGTGTCGCCCCGGGTGGCGGTGCTGGACCTGGACGCGCGCACCGGCAGGCTGCGGCGCGGGGCCCACTACCAGCCCCCCGAGCGGGAGGGGGAGCCGGGGACGTTCCGCATCAAGGACCTGGAGCGGCTGCAGGCGGCCGACGTCATCCAGGTGAGCGTCTTCGGCGCGGTGCTCCGGACGCTGGAGATGTTCGAGGAGGACGACGCGCTCGGCCGCCGGGTGCGGTGGGCCTTCCAGGGCTCGCAGCTGCTCGTGGTGCCCCAGGCCGGCGAGTGGGCGAACGCCTTCTACCAGCGCGAGTCCCACAGCCTGCAGTTCTTCTACTTCCAGCATGCGCTCGACCACGGGAGGCAGGAGCGCATCTACACCTGCCACTCGCACGACATCATCGCGCACGAGACGGCGCACGCGGTGCTGGATGGGATTGCGCCGGACCTGCACGACTCGCTGTCGCCCCAGGCGCTCGCGCTGCACGAGGCGGTGGCGGACCTCACCGCGGCGCTGGCCTCGTTCCGGTGCCGGACGCTGGTGAAGCAGGTGCTGGAGGAGCAGGGCGGGAGCATCGCGCACTCCGGGGCCTTCAGCGCCATTGGCGAGCAGTTCGGCCGGGCGCTCGGAGACGGGCGCGGGCCGCTGAGGGATTTGCTCAACCACAAGACGCTGAAGCCGGTGCCCGGCGGGAAGCCGGAGGACGTCGTCACCTCGGTGGAGCCGCATGCGCTGAGCCAGGTGCTGTCTGGCGCGCTCTACGGCGTCTTGGTGCGGCTGCATGAAGCGCTGAAGGACGAGTTCGCGCGCAAGCGCCACGCGCGCGCGTCGCTGGTGACTCCCACCGAGACGGCCCGGCAGGTGCTGTCCCTGGAGGACGCGCCCCCCGAGCCTCCGCTGGCGCGCGCGGGCCCCGTCTCGGAGCAGGCGCGGCGGGAGGCGCGGCGGCGCGTGTCCGGCAAGGCGCTGGCGGTGGCGGCGTCGCGGCTCAGGCGCAGCCTGTACCGGGGGCTGGACTACCTGCCTCCCGGAGAGGTGTCCTTCGCGGACCTGGGGCGGGCCATCATCGCGGCGGACGCGGCGTCGCACCCGACCAGTGGCGAGCAGCGCGAGTGGCTGTGCCAGGAGTTCGTCCGCAGGGGCATCGTCCGGGACGCGCGGGCGCTGCACGTGCGCACCGACTATGCGCACTCCGCGCTGGCCCACGTGGACCTGGACACGCTGGCGACGAGCGACTGGGCCGCCTATGCGTTCGCCAACCGGTACCGCGGCTTCCTGCGGCTGCCCCGGAGCACCTCGTTCCACGTCTTCCCGAGGCTGGTGGTGGAGAAGCTCTACTACCCGGGCGGCTCGCAGCGGCGGCGCGTGCGCGAGTGCATCTTCAAGGTGTCCTGGAAGGTGAATGAGCCGGACATGGTGCCGGGGCACGCGCTTCCGGACTGGAGGCAGGTGACGTTCGGCACCACGCTGGCCATCGACTGCGAGACGCGGCGGGTGCGGGCGCTGCTCACGTCGGACCGGAGCTTCACGCGGAAGCTGGAGCGGGACGAGATGCTGCGGTGGTTGCTGGACGAGGACCTGCTGCGCATGGGGGACGAGGCGCTCGGCCCGGACAGCAGGCCCCTGGCCACGGCCATCCGGGGCGAGGTGTCCGGCGGGGTGCTGCGGGTGCTGGGCACCGCGCACATGCTGCACGTGGTGGAGGAGCGCTTCGGAAGGAGGGCCGGGTGATGGAGGCGCTGAGGGTGCGGACGTACAACGTGCGGTTCGGTGACGCGCTGCTCGTGTCGGTGCCGGACCGCGACGGGGAGACGGGCGTCACGACGATGCGGCATGTGCTCATCGACGTGGGCAACGTGCAGGCCGGTGAGGGCGGGGCGGACACGGTGTTCCACCCCGTGCTGGAGGACGTGCTGAAGGAGCTGAAGGGCGCGCCGCTGGACTTGTATGTGATGACGCACGAGCACCTGGACCACGTGCAGGGGCTCTTCTACGCGGACGGGCGGCTGTACGAGGGAGGGCTCAAGGAGCGGCTGAAGCTCCGCCATGCGTGGCTGACGGCCTCGGCGGCGCCGGACTACTACGAGCGGTTCCCGGAGTCGGAGAAGCAGCTCACGGCGAGCCGGGCGCTGTACGACGACATCCGCGAGTACTACCGGCTGCGGCCCGAGGCGGCGCGCGATGCCGTGCCGTCCTTCCTGCTCAACAATGACTACCGGAAGACGGCCGAGTGCGTGAAGTACCTGCGGAGCCTGGCGGAGCAGACGCACTACGTGCACCGGAGCGCGCCGCTGGAGGGGACGCATCCGTTCAAGGAGGCGAAGCTGGAGGTGTGGGCGCCGGAGGAGGACACCAGCGAGTACTACGGGCGCTTCACGCCGGTGGCGCTGGGGCTGGAGCGGAAGGCGGGAGGGGAGGTGTCGCTCCACGTGCCGTGTCCTCCTTCGGGCGTGGATGCGAGCGCGTTCTACAACCTGCTGACGTGGCGGCGCCGGGGCGTGGGGGACGACCTGCTGGCCATCGACAGGGCGGCGAACAACACGAGCATCGTCTTCAGCCTGGAGTGGCGGGGGTGGCGGCTGCTGTTCGCCGGGGACGCGGAGCTGCGGAGCTGGAAGGTGATGAAGAAGAAGGGGGTGCTGAAGCCGGTGCACTTCCTCAAGGTGAGCCACCACGGGAGCCACAACGGGACGCCGGACGGGGACATCTTCGACGCGATTCTCCCCGCGCGGTCCGGGGACGACCGGCGGCGGTGCGCGGTCATCTCCTCGTTCGAGGGCACGTACAGCGGGATTCCCCACACGCCTACGAACCAGCGGCTGGAGTCGCGGTGCGAGCTGAGGACCACGGTGGATGCGGCGGATGCGCCCTTCGTGGACCTCACGTTCGAGGACGTGGAGGTGCCGCGGGCTACACCGCGCGTCCGGCGCGCTGTGCCGGTGCGGAACCGGGGGCCGCGAGGTCACTCGCGCGGCGGCGGGAAGAAGCGGGCGTGAGGGCGGCCGGGCCGCGAGTGGAACGAACGTTCCTTCCGGGCTTCGGGGCACGCTCAGGGGTCAGGGCGGCCGAGCCGCGAGCGGAATGAACGTTCCTTCCGGGCGAGGCGGTGGCCGGGTCACGAGCGGAATGAACGTTCCTTCCGGGGGCGGGGCGCTCCCGGGAGTGAGGGCGGCCAGGTCGCATGCGGAATGAACGTTCATTCCAGGCGTCGAGGCACGTCATCCGGCTCTCTCACCGTGCAGGAGCGTCCGGCGTGGTGAGTCGGGCGTGAGGGGCCTTCCGCCCTGTGGAGAACTTGTGGAGGTGAAGTCCCTCAGGCGTCCGCCTGCGTCGGCGTGTCGCGCCAGGCCTCATAGTGGATGCGTCCCAGTGGGGGCGCCTCCCGCGTCCCGGGCGCCAGCGTGCCGATGATGTCCACGCGCTCGGAGCTGTCCGCAGCGGGCAGGGTGCGGAACTCGACGCACAGGCCGAAGAGGGGCACGGGCAGCCCGCGCCAGCGCACGCGTTGGCCGCGCAGGGACACGCCGCCGTCCTCCAGCACGCGGACTCGAAGCTCCACCTCCATGCCGTGCTCGACGAAGACCTCGTAGAGCCGCCCCTGTCGCACGACGAAGTCCGAGTCGAACACGCGCAGCACCCCGTCGCAGTACAGCTCGCGGACGAAGTGCATGGAGCCGTCCGCCCGACGGAAGGTTCGGAAGCGGGAGGGGAAGGCCCGGGCGCCGTGCTCGGAGACACCCTGGCCGAGCAGCCGCGTGGCCACCCATGCAATCACGCGCGCCGAGCGGGTGTGCAGCTCCGCCGAGGTACGCACGGCCCAGGCGGCCGGGTTGCTGTAGAAGCGGACGACGCGCGGGTCCACCTGGGACACGTCCTCGCCGAGCGTGGCCGCGAGCAGGGGCCACGCCTCCCCGGGGCCCACGCGCTGCCCACGGTGGAGGGCGCGCACGCCTCGACGATAGACACCCGCGGCGGCCCACGCCGTGACGAAGCTGGAGAGCAGCAGCCACGCCGCACGCCGCTCGTCCACGAGCCCCGTGAGCCGGGGCCAGCACGGGGCGAGCACGGCGCGAGCGGTGGCGAAGGCATAGTGCTGGAGGAGGCTCCACCCGGCGCGCAGCAGCCGTCTCAGCGTCACGGCCATGCCGTGGGCGATGGCCGCCTCCGCCGGCACGGCCCCCGCGAGCGCGGGCTGGTCGAAGAAGCGCGAGCCGAGCGTCATCTCCAGGTGCTGCACGAGCAGGCACCATAGCGGCTCACCCTCATGGGCCCGTGCCTCCGCGAGGAACGCCGCTTCCAGCCCGGCCTCCCGCGCCTGGGTGGCATCCCGCATGTGGGCTTCAATCCACCGCTCGTCGCGAATCTCCCAGGGAAGGCCCTCCGCACAGGCCCGCGCGTAGGAAGCCCACTCCGGAGTGCGAGGCCTGCCCGCGTCGTCCACGGGAAGTACGGCCTGGCCCAGCCGGGCGAACGGCGCCGACACGCCCCAGAAGCGGCCCAGGGCCACGGCGCTCGCGACGAGCAGGTGGACCCGGGCCATGCGGCACGGGTGCTCCCGGTAGAAGTCCGCGAGCAGCGTCACACTGCGCCGGGACTCGCGCTGGCGGAGGACGAAGGCGCGAAGCTCCACCTCGGCGGCCTCACCGGGCAGCCACTTCCGGGCCTCGGAGAGTTCGACGGAGGTGGGGTCCGCCGCGACGTCGTGTGCTCGCTGCTGCTCCGTGGAAGACCCGAGTGCACTCAGAAGCGCCGCATGGACCTCGAAGGTTTCATGGACACCCAGTCCGTTGCTCATGGCGACACCTCCACAAGTTCTCCACAGGAGGACGCCGCGCCCTGCTCACGGCGCTCATTTCCGGACCCGAGCCAGCTCCGCGCCGAGCCCGGAGCCGGCGCCCTGCCCAGCACTCGCGCGAGGAAGAACAGGGCGAAGCGCCACCGCGAGCGGCCCCGCGCCGGAGCGCCCTCCTCCCCCGCGCACCAGCGGCGCAGCGTCTCGAAACCCCACTCGGTGCCCAGCCGCATGACGGGGCGGAACAGCACCGCGTCGAGCAGCTCGCCCACCACTCCATGCCGCGTCTGGTAGTCGAAGACCGTCTTGAAGAAGGTGCCCTCCAGTCGGCGCTCGTAGAGCCAGACGCCGCGGCCCTCGAGGATGAGGCTGCGCACGTCATCCGAGCCGAACTCGAAGGTGGAGCGCACCAGGGGCGTGTTCGCGAGGTAGCGGCCCCAGCCCCTGACTTCGACTCCGAACCCCAGGTGCGTGCGGTAGTCCATGAGGTGGAAGCCGCGAGCATCCTGCTCGGGCAGGTAGCGGATGGAGGTGAAGCGCACGTCCCAGGCGGTGTGCAGGTCGGGGTCCTGCGTGCGCTCCCAGACGCGCTCGATGGGGGCGGGGATGAGGGCCTCCACGACGATACGGCGGGGCGGAGGCTGCTTCGGAAGCCCGGCCGAGGGGACGCGGCGGAAGGCGAACCACCGCACCAGGTCCCTGGCAAAGGACGCGAGCGCCACCATGCCCATCAAGGTCATCAGCGTGCGGAGCGCGGCGGGGACAGCGGGAGGGTCCACGCGGATGCCCGTGGGCAGGAGCCGGTCCGGCCACACGGCGTGGAAGATGGACATGAGGTACAGCCCGACGAGCACGCTGAGCACCACGTGCATGAAGTACTCACCGCGCGGCAGTCCCCCCTGGGGAGCACGGCTGTCCCGCTCCTCCCAGACGTCGGCCCAGGCGACGAAGACATCCGCCGCGTAGAGCACGGCGAGCAGTCCCAGGGCCACGCCGTGGAAGCGCAGGTGCGGCACCCACAGGAACTGGAGTCCGTAGATGAGGTGACGCACGGTGTGCCAGAGCACCTCGCGCTGGCACTCGGCGCGCTCCTGGAGCCGGCCGCGCCAGATGTGGAAGTACAGCACGTCGAAGGCGCCCAGCAGGCCGATGGCGAGGAGCAGGAAGAAGGCGGCGGTCATGCCCTTCCCCTGTGCAACGGGGCGGCCAGTGCCCTCGGGGCCTCAACCGTGCGGAATCCCAGGAGGACCCCTGCCCCCGGGCCCGGCACTGTCAACGCCGTGGACAGTGCTGACAACAGCGGCACGCCACCAGCGTCTTCTCCAGCGCAGCCTTCGCGTTCCTGCAGTTGGGCTGTTGCGTGCTGCTCGCGAGCCAGGTCTAGGCGCTTGCCTGCCGGGCACCACGCAGCCCTGCACGGCGTCGAGCGAGTCCCAGAAGGATGGCCGCAGTTGGAAGCAGCGCCTGGACGGGCAGGAGCCACTCGTAGGCAGCCACGGCGGCCTCCGGCAACTCCGTGCGGATGGCTGGGCCCACGTCGGAGGAGTAGAAGTCGTCGTTGAAGCGCACGAAGGCCCAGAACGCTGCGACGAGCAACGCGGGCAGGAGCCAGATACGCCGGGGACTGCGCCCAAGGAAGAAGCACAGTGCGACCACACCAAGCGTCCCCAGCATGGGGAGCGGCTCCCAGGGTGGCGTCTCCTTGTCCATGACCTCTGCGCCGGCGGCCAGCGGCGCGAGGAATGTGGCGGCGCAGACGGCCCCGCGCATCGAGGGCTGGTTCATGCCATCAAAGTACCAGCAGTTCGCTCAGCATTCGCCGGGGTCGTGCTACCTGCTCTTGGGTAGAGCGCAGGTCCAGGATGCGCCCCTCACGCAGCCAGCCCGACGCATCCACCGTGAGCGGCGCCGCCCCCACGGCGGCCACGCGCTCCGGGGCCTTCCTCGTGAGCCACCCGAGCCACGCGCACAGCGCCGCGTCGAGCTGGTCATGCGTGGGCAGCTCTCCCTCTGCGAAGCGCAGCCCCTCAGCCTCCAGCACCGCGCGCCGCTGCTCGCGTCCCTCACGTGAGGCTTTTGCCCCCAACTTCTCCACAGCCAGCGCGCGCCACGTCGCGCCCGGAAAGGCCTCGAAGAGGCGGGCCTCGCCGAGCGCCGCCGCGTCCACGTCCAGCAGGGGCAGTCCACCCCGGGCCCGCAGCGCCGCGAACAGCAGCACGCTGCCCCTCACGAAGCCGGCGAAGGGAGGGCCCGGTACCGGCAGTACGTCCGGTGTCCTCCCGGGTGCCCGCAGCAGCCGCTCCGACTCGCGCACCGTCGCACCCGTCCGGGCCAGCGCGTGAGGCCCATCCACGACGAGCACGTCCTGGGTGCCCACGGGAAACGCCGCCGCCAGCACGCCCGGGTCGAAGCCACCGTCCCGTGACGGCGCCGGCCACCGCAGCTCCGAGAAGCGCACCCGTCCGCGCGCATCCACCTGCGCCACGTCGACCGCGCGACACTGCCGCGAGTACGGGTCCGTCAAGTCCCAGCCCACGAAACGCACGGCCTCCCTCATGCACCGGTAGCACTGCGCCGTCCATCGGAACCCGTTACAGCTCCCACCCTGATTTCCCAGGCAGGACACACGAGGTGGGACGCGCATGAACTACCGGCAGCTGGGTCGCACTGGCCTGTATGTCTCGGAGCTGTGCTTCGGCGCCATGACGTTCGGCGGCGAGGGTTTCTGGAAGGTGGTCGGTACGCAGGGCCAGGCGGAGGCGGACCGGCTCGTGGGTCGCTCCCTCGACGCGGGCATCAACTTCTTCGACACCGCCAACGTCTACTCCAACGGTGCCTCCGAGCAGCTGCTCGGCAAGGCCCTGGGCGCGAAGCGCTCCAACGTCATCCTCGCCACCAAGGTCCGCGGCCGCATGGGCCCGGGCGTCAATGACGTGGGCCTGTCGCGTGGCCACATCATGGACTCGGTACACGCGAGCCTGAAGCGGCTGGGCACCGACTACATCGACCTGTACCAGATTCACGGCTACGACCCCGTGACGCCGCTGGACGAGACGCTGCGCGCGCTCGATGACCTCGTCCACCAGGGCAAGGTGCGCTACCTGGGCGCGTCCAACCTGGCCGCGTGGCAGCTCATGAAGTCGCTGGGCATCAGCGAGCACAAGGGCCTGGCCCGCTTCGAGTCCCTGCAGGCCTACTACACGATTGCCGGACGGGATTTGGAGCGCGAGCTGGTGCCGCTGATGAAGGACCAGCAGCTGGGCCTCATGGTGTGGAGCCCGCTGGCCGGTGGCTTCCTGAGCGGCAAGTACCGCCGCGACGCGAAGGGGCCCGAGGGCGCCCGCCGCGCCGAGTTCGACTTCCCACCCGTCAACAAGGAGCGCGCCTATGACGTCATCGACGTCATGGACGGCGTGGCGAAGGAGCACGGCGTCTCCGTGGCGCGCGTGGCGCTCGCGTGGCTGCTGCACCAGCCGCATGTGACGACGCTCATCATCGGCGCGAAGACGGAGCAGCAGCTGGAGGACAACCTGGCCTGCACCACGCTCAAGCTGACGCCCGAGCAGCTCGCGAAGCTGGACGCCGCCTCGAAGCTCCCGGCCGAGTACCCGGGTTGGATGCTCGAGCGGCAGGCCGACGGTCGCGTGCCCACGCCGAAATAGGCACGGCACAGCAGGGCCGGGAAGATTCAGGGCACGTCGCGTTCCAGGGGCATCGCTTCACCACCGAACCCGAGGAACGAAATCATGAACCGTCGTGCCCTGCTGTCCGCCGCCCTGCTGTTCTCGTCCGCCTGTGGCCCCGTCCCGGAGGACATGACGTCCGTCCCCCAGGAAGCCTCCGCGCTGGCCTCCGCCGAGCAGGACCTCTGCATCCCCGTCCGCAAGCAGAACCTGCTGTCCAACCCGAGCTTCGACACCGCCAACCCCAACGGCAACCCCGTCACCACCATCACCCAGGTGCCGGGAGGCGCGGGGTGGTCCGCCGCCGCGGACTGGACGATGTTCACCAACACCGCCGGCTACATCTACTCGCGCGTGCTGCCGTCGGCGCGGCCCAACGCGGGCAGCTCCAACATGATTCAGGTGAACACGCTGGGCGCGGGCAACGGCCTGGTGCAGGTGTTCAAGCCCTTCAACATCGGGCCGCAGAAGGTCATCGCGGGCGCGTGGGTGTTCGTGCTGCGCGGCAAGGTGGGCATTGGCACCGGCAACGGTGGCAACACGGGCCTGGACACCCTCAGCCAGACGACGGGCCAGTGGGAGTACCTCACCGCGTCCAACGGCGTGTCGCCGGCCAACGAGTTCATCATCTACGCGGCGGACGCGGGCGGCGCGGAGTTCTTCGTCGACTTCGCCAGCGTGGTGGAGGCGCCCAACCTCCTGAAGAACCAGGAGTTCAACGTGCTGAGCGGGAACAGCGCCTCGGTGTCGACCCTCGTGCAGGTGCCGGGCGGCGCGGGCACCTCGGCGGCGGCGAGCTGGACGCTGTTCGCGAACACCGCGCCGGCGCGCTTCTACACCGAGGTGAAGCTCTCCACACGGGTGGCGGGCGGGCGGATGATGCGCGTCGTCACCAATGGCGAGCGCAACGGCCTGGTGCAGGTCTTCTCGTCCGACGACGTGTGTGATTTGGACGGGCCGGACCACACCGTGTCGGGCGCGTGGGTCTTCGTGCGCAGCGGCAAGGTGGGCCTGGGCACGGGCAACGGCGGCAACACGGGCATCGACACGGAGAGCACCACGCTGAACCAGTGGGAGTGGCTGAAGGCGCCCAACGGCGTGTCGCCGGCCAACGAGCTCATCCTCTACGCCACGTCGCTGACGGGCGCGGACTTCGACGTGGACTTCGCGAGCGTCCACCAGACGCCGTGAAGCGAAGCACTCAGTTCCACGGCAGGGAGGAGCGCTTCGCCCAGTACGCGCGGGGCTCCTCCACCAGGCCGTGAAGCCGTGACTCCAACTGCGCGCTCCACGTCACGGAGCGCGCGGCCACGTTGTCGCGGAGTTGCTCCACGGTGGATGCGCCGCTGAGCACGACGGAGGCCCACGGCCGCGCGAGCACCGCGGCCAGCGCGAGCGCGTCGGGTGTCACGCCCTGCTCTGCGGCCAGCTCGCGCAGGGGGCGCAGCTCCGGGCCCGTGTCGCGCGAGGTGAGCCGGCCATTGGCGACAGCCTCCTTGACGATGACGCCCCAGCCGGCGGCATGGGCCTCCTCGAGCGCGGGCCCGGCGGAGCGCTCCAGCAGGTTCCACGTGGCCTGCACGCAGGAGAACAGCGCGACGCCGTCCACGCGCACCTCCAGCGCGCGCCGCAGCACCTCCGCCTGGGAGGCTCCGCTGAGCGACAGTCCCACGACGACGCGCTGCTCCCGCAGCCGGGCCAGCGCGGAGAGGACGGCCGCGTCCTCCAGCACGCCGCTCTCGAAGGTGGCGGAGTGGACTTGATACAGCGCCAGGTGGGGCCCGAGCAGCGCGCGGCTCTCCTCGAGCTGGCGCTGGAAGGTGGCGAGGGAGTGGTCCTTCACCTCGTGGTGCTCGGCGTGGACCTGCCAGCCGGCGGTGTACGTGTAGCCCCACTTGGAGCCCACGGTGACCTGTCCCGGGCCGAGCCCACGCGCGGCGAGCCACGAGGCGAGGAAGGACTCCGCGCGGCCATAGGAGCGCGCCGCGTCGAAGTAGTGGATTCCCGCCGCATACGCGGCATCCAGCACCGCATGGGCCCGACGCTCCAGGGCGGCTTCGGAGCGGTCCCCACCCAGGTCCGAGCCATGGCCGAGGGTGATGTAGCCCGGCCTGCCGAGCGCGGCGAGGCCCAGGCCCAGCGCGGAGACGGCAGGCCCGTTGGCACCGAGGGTCCGAGTCATGACCCCCCTGCGTAGCGCACCCGGGGCGTCCAGACTGCTTCTTCCGAGGGCCGTGCAAAACGCCTGCCCATACCACAGGTGAACCCGCAGCCGCTATGCGTCATGCAAGAGCATCCAGCCTGTCACGACACCCCCCGGAGGACTGACCCTGCGGGTGGACACGCCACGCGCAGTCGATATTCTTCGGCCCACGAAGCGTTGGAAGCTGTGGACGTATTCCACGGTGCCCACGTGCAGGCCGCCCGGGCGTAACCCCAAGTCCCGGCGCTCGCGTGGAAGGAGTGCGGTTGCCCGGACGACCTTGGAGGTCCGGCGTGCGGCGGCTCCGTTGCATCGTGGGGGGCCCGCTCGGGCCCCGGGGGGCAGAGACATCCCGGGGCCCGAGTAACCTCGTTTCTCCCGCCACCCGGCTACGGCTGCGCGCCCGCCGTCTTCCCCGCGTCCTCCGCCTTGAAGGACAGCAGATAAGCCGGCTCGTCGCGCAGGCTCGCCTCCAGCAGCTCCTCCGTCAGCGCGTGCAGCGGCCACCGCTCCATCGCCGTCTTCCGGAAGCTGGCCACCGCCGCCTCCAGCGCCTCCAGCTGCGCGAGCGTCAGCACCCGCACGGCCTCGTCTCCCATGTCCTGCGCGCCGCTGCGCTGCAGCTGCAGTCCCGCCATCCGCTCCATCATCGTGGGCTGCCCCGCCATCCGCGCGCCGATGTCCCGGGCGATGCGGCCCACCCGCTTGACGCCCTCGGGAGGCATCACGCCGCGCGTGCCCACCACGCGCGTGCGCAGCACCCACGTCCCCCGGTCCGCCACGCTGCGCATCGCCACCGTCATCGCCATGGCCGCGGTGTCCGGAGCGCCGGCCTCCTTCAGGAGCCGCCGCGCCTCCTGGTAGGTGCCGGCGAAGGTGCCCTCGCGCCACAGCGGCAGCGCGGCCACCTGCTCCAGCGCGTCGATTTCCTTCGCGCTCAGCGGTGAGCCCTGCTCCGTGTCACCGATGAGCAGCAGCAGCTGGAGCTGCATCGACTGGGGGTGCGCCGCCGCCAGCGCCTCCAGCTTCTGGCGGAACACCGTCCGGGCCTCCTCGTGCGAGGCCTCCGGCAGCACGTCACCCCGCAGCGCGTCCATCACCGCCACGTAGAGGGCCGGGTCCTCCAGCCGGGGCACCTGCTTCAGCAGGAACTGCGCCATGTCCGCGTCCAGCCGCCGCGAGCCCAGCGCCAGCATCAGCTTCACGTCGTCCGAGGTGGCACGCGTCCACGCCGCCTTGAGGGCCTCGGCCTCCTGCGGGTCCGGCGGCAGCTGCGTCCCGCCCGGCAGCAGCTTGCTCTTCTGGAAGTCCGGCCGGCCCAGGGCCACCCACGTCTCGCGAAAGGCCTGCTGCCACGAGGTGCCCGCGACGCGACGCCGCTCGCGCAGCCCCTCCAGCAGCTTCAGCTCCGGCGCACGGGGGGCGATGGTCTTCAGCGCCGCCAGCGCATTGTCGGCCTCTCCGTCGTTCCCCTCCTCCATTGCCAGGCACGCCTGGATGAGGAGGGAGGGCGCGTACCTCGGTGAGAGCTTGTAGGCCTCGAACAGCTCCACGCGCGCCTTCGCCACGTCCCCGGTGGCCGCCGCCCGCGCGGCCCGGTCCGAGTGGCGCAGCATCTCCGCGTTGGCCGGGGACTTCGCCGGCTTGGAGCCATGGGCCGCATGGTCATGGCCGTCCTCGTCCGAGTGTGCGTCGGAGCGGCCGAGCTGGAAGAAGACTCCTCCCACCAGCAGCGACACCCCCAGGATGCCGACGCCCCACAGCCACTTCTTTCGCTGCGGGGGAGGCGTCTGGCCCTGGGACGGCGAGGTGGGCGGGGCAGGCGTCGGGTCCGTCATCGGCGGGGGGCTCCTGCGGGGGTGCGCCATGCGCACCACAGGGGGGGTGGGGGAGGCGCATTCCAGCCGTCCGGGCCGGGCGGAGCAAGCCGGTCCGCGTCGTGAGGCGTTGTCGGCTCCACTCCCGTCCCCCGGGAGTGATTGACGGGGAGTCCGGGCTGCTTCGGAATCCCACCAGACAGGCAGGGCACAGGAGGCCCACCCCATGGCGCTCGCGTTTCCCGTCCACCCGGTGACGGTAGGACCCATCGTCGGCTTCACCACCGACACGTCCGTGCGGCTCTGGGGGCGCGGTGAGCCTCCTCGCCCGGCAGCCGGGCGGTACTGCTACGGCATCGCCCAGGTGCTGAAGGCGGGCTCCACCACCCCCGAGCACGCCACCTACTTCAAGCTGCGCGCCGAGGACGACTTCACCGGCAGTGTCGACTTCGCGGGCCTCGAGGCCGCGCATGCCCATGCGTACCGCATGGGCTACTTCTTCTCGGACGTGGAGCAGCACCTGCTGGTGCCGCCGACGGGGCTGGACCTCCAGGGGGCCACGGCCGGTGCCTTCCGCACCGCGCGGCCGCCGGGCAGCAAGGAGCTGTCCTTCGTCTTCGGCTCGTGCCGCCACCCGGGCCCGTCCGAGGAGGAGCTGGTCGGCCTGGGCAACCGCGGCGACCGCATCTTCGGCACCATCCTGGAGCAGGCCGAGCGCATGCCCACGGACCTGCTCCTCATGGTGGGGGACCAGGTCTACGCCGACGTGCGGCGCGACGTGCGCACCTTCGAGGAGTACTGCGCCACGTACCGCCAGGCCTTCACCCAGCCTTTCTTGAGGAAGCTGATGGCGAAGGTGCCCACGTACATGACGATGGACGACCACGAGCTCGTGGACAACTGGTCCATGGACAAGCTGGTGGACCCGGCGCTGAGCAACGAGGAGCGCTGGGCGAACCGGGTGCGCTTCCTCGCGGCGATTGAAGCGTACCGCGCCTACCAGGTGGTGCACGGGCCGGCGCTGGAGCGGCGGGACGTGGAGGGACTCACCAACACGCTGACGCGCTACTGGTACGACTTCCAGGTGGGGCCCGCGCGCTTCTTCGTCCTGGACACGCGCACGGAGCGCTACCACAGCGCGCGGCCGCCGCAGCTGCTCGGCCCGCCGCAGGTGGACGCGCTGAAGCACTGGCTGGTGAAGGACCCGGGCGGGCTGAAGTTCGTGGTGTCCTCGGTGCCCTTCTTCCCGGACGTGAAGCTGGCGGGCCTGGCGGCGGTGGAGCGCAAGGACAAGTGGGCGGGCTTCCTGCACCAGCGCCAGCACCTGCTGGACTTCATCCGCGACAACGGCGTGCGCCGCGTGGTGTTCCTCTCCGGAGACATCCACGCGTCGCTGTGGAGCGAGCTGCGCTGCACGTCACGGCCGGACTTCCGCCTCTACTCCATCATCTCCTCGGCCTTCGCCGCGCCGGCCTTCGTCCCGCCGGAGTTCATGTACGAGCAGTCCGGCATCCTCGACGGGCAGTCGGACTACGTCATCGCCCGGCACGGCGGCTACGTGCAGCTGAGCAACTTCACCCGGGTGACGTGGGAGGAGCCGGAGCTGCGCGTGCAGGTGTTCGAGCGCAAGGGCGCGCTCCTCCAGGACGCACGGCTCCGGCTGGACGCATGAGGCGCGCCGTCAGTCCTTGTCGTAGGTAAGCTTGGAGCCGCCGCTGGTGTCCACGTCGCTCTTGCCCGGGCGGCGTACCAGCTGGATGACGCTGCCGCCGGACGCGTCCCCGGTGACGCTGTCGGAGACGTCGGCTTCCACGCGCGAGCCACCGCTGGCCTCGGCCTCCAGCGTCTTCACGCCGCTGACCTCCAGGGCGCGCACCACGGCGCCACCGCTGGCCTCGGCGTCCAGCTCCCGGGCGCGGCCGGACAGCGTCACGCGCGAGCCGCCGCTGGCCTCGGCATCCACCTTGCGCGCGTCCACGCCACGGACGGAGACGATGGCGCCGCCGCTCGCATCGGCGTCGAACTCATCCGTGTCGGTGGCCTCGGCTTCGACGTGGCTGCCGCCGCTGGCGCTCACGCCTTCCACCTTGGGGTTGGAGACGTAGAGGCGCACCTTGCTGCCGCGGAAGTTGTTGAAGAGGCCCTCGCGCTCGATTTCGGTGGTGAGGATGCCGTCCTTCACCTTCATCTTCACGCGGGCCAGCAGGTCCGCCGGCCCCTCGAGGCGTACGGACTTGGGACCGACCTTCACCTCGGCCTTGATGCCGTGGCTGACCGACACGCTGTCGAAGTCGGGGACGTCACGGACCTCGCCCTGCTGCGACGAGGCGGTGTCCTCCTTACGTGGCTCCTGAACCTGGGCCTGGGCCTGGGCGCAGGCGGACAGCGAGAGGGCGGAGACGAGAAGGGAGAGGCGGGCAGTCTTCATGGGCGCGCTCCAAAGGAAAGGAGCCCCGGCCAGGGCTCCGTCATGGATGGCTACGACCGGTCCTGAAAGCCATTGCATGGCGCTGCGCGCTACTGGTCGGACAGCATCGCCAGGGGGGTCCGCACGGCGGTGGTCTCCCCGGGCTTGATGTCCACGGACAGCCTCATCGCCTTTCCCTCGCCGTCCACCAGCTTCAGGGCGTGCTTCCCGGAGGGGAGCTTCACCTTGAAGAGGGGCGTGGCACCGAGCTCCCGGCCGCCGACGAACACCTTGGCGGAGGGCTCGGTGACCAGGGTGAGGAAGCCGGGCTCGACTGCCGGAGTGCCCTCCGAGCTGCCTTCCGCTGCACTCCCGGCGGCGGCTCCCTCGGTAGTGCGGGACTTCTTGGTGGCGGGCTGGGCACGCTTGGCGACGGTACGAGATTTCTTGCTGGAGGCGGCGCTCGCCTCCGCGGCCGCTGGGGACTCTGCGTCAGCGGTAGCGGTCTCCGACTCATCCGACGGAGCGTCGGCGCGCGCTGTGGGCTCTGGATTCGAGGGCGCGGTGCCAGGAGGCTCCGCCGCCGGACGCAGCGAGTCCGTGGGGGGGCCTGCCTTGGACTCCGCCGTGTCGGTGGCAGCTGCCACCGGGCCGGGGTTGGCCGGAGGGCCCTCGCCGGGGCCGGCGGCCACCGCGGCCACGGGCTCGGTGTTCACGGGAGCGGGGGCAGGAGTACCGGGCTTCGGGCGCAGGCTGAACCGTGCGAGCCCGGGGCCCAGCCGCGAGGAGATGAGGCCTCCATCCAGTCCGAGCAGCACCGCTCCGGCGCCCACGCCCACGAGCAGCAGGACTCCCGCGAGGGCGCCCCACACCCGGTTCCGGCGCTGACGGCGGCCGCCCTGGGTGTTCTCGGCGTCGTCGTCTCCGAGGTCCTCGTCATCTTCGGGGATGGAGGCGAGCACGGGCTGGGTCCGGGCTTCGGACTCGGTGAAGACGGACGGGGGCAGCGGCGGCCGGCGCCGGCTCGTGCCACCCCGGCGAGGCGTGTGGGGCGGCGTCACGGAGAGGGTTTCGTCCGGATGCTCCGGGGGAGGCCGCTGCGGGCGGGGTGCTGGCTTCTGCGAGTCCCGCTCGGTGGCAGGCGTGGACGTCCGGGGTATCGCCGCGCGCGGCTCGCGCTCGGAAGGAGGCGTGGAGGTCCGGGCCGGCTGCGCGTCGCGCTCGGCGGACGGCATCCGGACCATGGCCGTCTGCAAATCCCGCTCGGCGGGAGGAGGCGTGGAGGTCCGGGCCGGCTGCGCGTCGCGCTCGGCGGATGGCATCCGGACCATGGCCGTCTGCAAATCCCGCTCGGCGGGAGGAGGCGTGGAGGTCCGGGCCGGCTGCGCGTCGCGCTCCGCAGAGGACGCTGAGCCTCGGCCCATCTGGGCCTCACGCTCCGAAGAAGACGCGGAGCCTCGGCCCTGCTGCACGTCACGGTCCACAGAAGATGCGGAGCCCCGGCCCTGCTGCGCATCCCGCTCCGAAGAAGACGCGGACGCGCGAGCTCCCTGCGCGTCACGGTCCGGAGCAACCGGTGTCCGGACCATCGCGGTCTGCAGGTCGCGCTCCGGGTCCGACGGCGGGCGCATCATCGCCGTCTGCAGGTCCCGCTCTGAGGGAGGCGGCAGGGGCGCGGTGATGCGCAGATGGTCGTTCGTGCGCGGACCCCGGACACGCGACTCCTCCGCGGCGGTGCGAGCGGCCGTCTCCGGCGGAGCCACGGTGCGCATGCCCTCCAGGGTGCTGCGGCCAGTGCGGGGCCGTGGCTCGCCCCTCGGCGCCTCCTCGGCATCCGACGCCGCGCGCGAGCCCGCGCGCGCGAGCAGCTCCTGGGAGAGCTGCTGCGTGGAGGGCTGCGTCGTGCGGAAGCTCGGGTCCTGGGACTGGAGCGCGGAGCGGTTCGGCTGCGTGCGAGCAGCGCTCTCCTGCGCTGGCTCGGAAGGAGGCGGCGGAGGAGTCCTGGCCTCCGCTGGCGGACGAGGACCCTCACCAGACGGGGGCCGCGTGGCCACGCGCTTCTGCGGTGGACCCTGCACCCCGGGCTTGCGCAGAGGGCCTTCGTCGGATGCGGCAGACGGCGGAGGCGTGGGGACGCCGGTCGTCGCACGCCGGGGCGAAGGCGAGCCATGAGGCGGCGTGACGGGCTTGCCCTGCGCGGGCGGCTTCACCGTGGGCACCGCCACCGAAGCCTCCGAGCCCATGGCCAGCACCCGCGCCACGCTCAGCTCGTTCGTCGTGTCCGCGGCCTGTCCGCTCGCCAGCAGCTGCCGCGTCTGCTCGCGCCGGTCGGAGAAGAGGCGGCGCATCAGCTCGCTGCTCTGCTCCGGGTGCCAGATGAGCGGGCCCACCGCGCGCTCCAGGGCGCGGGCGAACTCCAGCGTCGTGGCGTACCGGTCCTCGCGCCGCCGCGCGAGCGCGCGCATCACGATGGCGTCCAGCTCCGGCGGCACCAGCTTGTTGGTGCGCGAAGGCGGCGTCACGTCGCACTTCAGCACCGCGTTCATCATCGCCTCGGCCTGCTTCGCGTAGAACAACCGCATGCCGGTGAGGCACTCGTGCAGCACCACGCCCAGGCTGAACAAGTCACTGCGCGCGTCCAGCGGCTCACCCATGATCTGCTCGGGCGACATGTACCCGCTGGTGCCCTTCACCATGCCCACCGCGGTGCGGCTGGCGCGGGCCAGGCTCTTGGCGATGCCGAAGTCGAGCAGCTTGGTGACGCCCTCGTACGTCACCATGATGTTCTTCTCCGCCACGTCACGGTGGATGACGGGGGAGGGGTGACCCAGCGGGTCCGTGAAGGTGTGCGCGTAGTGGAGCGCCACGGCGGTGTCACGCACCGCCATCAGGCTGTAGCCCAGCGGGATGGGGTGGTGGGCCTGCCGGCACGCGCGCGCCACCTCCACCAGCGTGGCGCCCGGCACGAACTCCATGGACAGGAACAGCTCGCCGTCGGCGATGTCCAGGTCGTACACCTGGGCGATGTGCGGGTGGTTGAACGCGGCCGTCACCTTGGCCTCGTCCAGGAACATCCGGACGAACTCTTCCTCCCCGCGGATGTCCGGCAGAATCTGCTTCAGCACCACCAGCTTGCGAAAGCCCGCGAGCCCGCGCTGCGACGCGAGGAAGATCTCCGCCATCCCGCCCGTGGACAGGCGGCAGAGCACCTCATACTTGCCCAGCGTCCGCGTCTCGGGCGCCAGGGGCAGCGTCGTTCCACTCATCGGAATGCCGCGAATCTACACCGTGAGCCGGACGTACGGGAAAGCCCCGCCCCCTCCGGTCTGATACCAGACTCCACGACTTCCAGGGATGGGCGGAATTGGGCGCCCACCTCGGAGGAACTTGAAGCCTGATTCAGGTAAGGAATCGTATGATGACCCGACCTGCCAGGGTGCCTGCCTGCTCAGCGTGCGGGGGCCGGAGGAATCGGCCTCAGCCGCTCGGCGGGGATGGGCTGCTTGCGCTGGTGGAGGCTGGACCAGATGAGGCGGGCGGTGGCGGTGCCGGTGTTCTCGTAGACCTCCATGCGGAGGCTGTACGCGCGGCCCGCCTCGAGGAGCACGGGCGGTGACGCGTCCTCGGTCGTCTCATGGACGGTCCAGTTGTCGATGAGGAGCTGCCCGTTCACCCAGAGCCGGACGCCGTCGTTGCTCTGGGTGTGGAAGGTGTAGGCCTCCGAGTGGAGGGGGATGACGCTGCCCGTCCAGCGGACGGTGAAGGTGTTCTCGTCCATGGAGGGGTCCGGCGAGTCGGTGCCCCAGCGGAAGTCCACGGAGGGGTCCACGCGCTCCAGCTTCGTGCCGGTGAAGTCGGGCCCGTCGTAGTACTCGGCGCGCAGGCCGGTGCTGGCGGTGACGGGGGTGAAGACGGCGGTGTAGCGCGTGTCCACCTCGGGCGTGCGCACCTCCTGCTGCGCGGCGCCGCCGTGGGCCCAGTGGGAAAAGACATACGTGACGCCGCCCAGGAGCTGGGGTGTCACGACGCCGAGCTGACGGCGCACGCCCACCACGCCCTGCACCTCCACCGGAGTGACGTGGGGCTGCCCGTCGAGCGTCACCCACAGCCCGGAGGGTTGCGAGGCCAGGGTGAGCTTCACCGTCCGCGGGAGGACGTCGCGGAACACCGCGTGCGTGGCGCCGCTGGAGTCCACCACGGAGAGGTGGATGCGGTACCAGACGTCCGCGGCCACCTCGCCGATGTCCGGCACGATGAAGCTGCCGGAGCGCATGCCCGAGGTGGCAGGCAGGAAGGGGTGGTGGTGCTCGGCATGGTGGAAGTCCACGCGCCAGGTGAAGGCGCTGGCGGGCAGCGTGCCGTCCTCCGCGTCGGTGGCGGTGGCGGAGAAGCTGATGGCGTCCGTGGCGCGGTACCGCGTGCCGGTGGCGGGAGTGAGGAGGGTGGCGACGGGCGCGGTGCCGGGGAGCACGGTGAGGACGGCCTCGTTGCTCAGCACGGAGCCCAGGGCATTGGACACCCGCGCGCGGAAGCGGGCGCCTGTGTCGGCCGCCGTCACGGCCGGCAGCGTGAGGCTGCAGCCCGTCTGGCCCGGGAGGTCCACGCGGTTGCGCTGCCACTGGCAGCCCAGGGGCGCGGTGCCGGTGGCCTCCACGGTGAAGGTGACGGGACGGCCCGCCACCACGCTGACGCTGTCCGGGTGGCGGCTGATGACGGGCGCGCCGGTGTTGCCGGTGTAGCGGATGCGGCGCACGGACTCCTCGCCGCGGTCCAGGTAGTAGAGGCTGCCGTCCGGCCCCACGGCCAGGTCCACCGGGGCATCGAGGCCGCTGGCGAACAGCTCTGTGGTGCCCGTCGCGGGGTGGAGCATGCGAATCCATCCACCGCAGTAGTCCGCGAAGAAGTAGCGCCCCACGTAGGTGGAGGGGAACTGGGCCACGGGCGGGTTGTAGAAGGTGCCGCCGGCGATGGCACAGCCCAGCGCGGTGCCGGAGCCATGGCCATAGGCATGCAGCGGGCTGCGGAAGCGCGGGTTGGTGGTGGGGCCCTCGGTGTCGGGCCAGCCGTAGTTGGCGCCGGCCACGCCCTCGTTGATCTCCTCCCAGCGGGACTGGCCCACGTCGTTGATGAAGATGCGGCCGGTGCCCGGCTGCACGGCGAAGCTGAAGGGGTTGCGCAGGCCGAGCGCCCAGATGGAGCGGTAGATGCCGGTGGTGCTCGCGTAGAAGGGGTTGTCGGTGGGGATGGAGCCGTCACGGTTCAGGCGCAGCATCTTCCCCTTCACGGTGGTGAGCAGACGCGAGTTGGACGACGTCGCGTTGTCACCCACGGCGGCATAGAGCTTCCCGTCCACGCCGAAGTGGAGGGCGCCGCCGTTGTGGGTGGAGGCGGAGCTGAGCGGGTCCAGCTCCAGCAGGATGACCTCGCTGCCGGGGACGGCGAGGTTGCCGCTGGCGGTGAAGCGGCTGATGCGGTTGCGGAGGATGGGCGAGGGAGACGTGTAATAGACATACACATACGGCTGCTGGGGAAAGCCCGGGTCGAAGGCCACGCCGAGCAGGCCGCGCTCGCCGTTGTCATCCACGGCCACGGTGAGGAAGGGGGCGGCCAGCAGCGCTCCGTTCTGGATGACGCGCAGGGTGCCTTCCTGCTCGCAGACGAAGATGCGCCCGTCGGGGGCGATGGCCATCGCCGTGGGACTGTCGAGGTCGTCCGTGAGCTCGGTGTCGGTGAAGAGGGGAGGTACGGCGGCGGAGCGGTGCTGGCCGAGGTGCTCGGGGTCGGGCTCGAAGCCGGGCTCGGAAGTGGGCGCGGGCTCCGAGCAACCCGCGAGGCACAGCAGGCAGGCGAGGGGCACGAGGAACAGGTGGCTGCGCATGGCGTCACGCTCCGATGAAGGGGTGCCGGCGCTTTCAGTGCGTCGTCACGCGCGAAGGTGGAGCGAGGGGACGCGCGTGGAAGGGCGCACGGCGCGGCGTTGTCGGGAAGCGGAGATTGACCCGGAGCGAGTGGGAGGGATGCGCCAGCAGCCTCCGACTCCGAGGATGGGCGGTGTTGGCGGGTGATGGAGTACTACCAGTCCGGTAGACACACCCAGGGGCGGGCGGGCTTCTTTCCGTGCTGGCAGGTGTAGCCCTCGGCGCAGGTGTTCGGTCCCTGCGGGTCACAGCTGGGGAGGCAGCGCCACCGGTCGCACGTGAAGCCCTCGCGGCAGGGAGGAAGGTCCGGGCCACACTCCTCGACGCACTCCGTCCATGCCTTGCCGGGTTTCTCCACCGAGGCCCTGAGTCTGCACTTGCGGCCATCGGGACACGGCGACGCCTGGCAGTTGGGGCCGTAGAGCACCGCGCACTGCGAGACTCCGTCGTCGTGACGCATGCAGTGCTGCCCTTCAGGGCACCCGCGTTTCTCACAGGTCGGCAGACAGATGGGCTCGGGCGGCACGTCTCCGCAGAAGAAGCCATCCGGGCAGCTCGCGGGTTCATCCAGGCGGCAGGGACGGCCGCACCATGCAGGCTTGGAGTCGGCACACAGCAGACCCGACTCACACGCATCCAGCCGGTCCGATGGAAGTGGGAGGCACTCCTCACCTTCCTTGCGCACGCCCAGTGGGACGCAGAAGCCGAAGAGCACTCCCTTGTTCGCGGAGGCCACTTTTCGGCAGACGAGCCCGTCCGGGCACTGGGAATCCGCCATGCACTGGCTGTCAGTGCAGTAGTGGGTGAAGACCCGGGAGTCTGTCAGGCAGCCCATCGGAGGTTCGCAGTCCGCATCCCTCCGGCACTTGCGATGATAGGTCACCCGTTGCATGCGCTCCTCGAAGGAGAGCACCGGGCTGACCGGTGTGCCTTCGGTCGAGGAGGCCGGCGCTTCCGTCCGCAGGCTGACCACCAGCACGAGCACCAGGGGTACCGGCAGGAGCGCACCCGCGATACCCCCGAGGGCCATCCGCCAGTTCATGAGCCACACTCCCGGATGCACTCCTCGAGCTCCTCGGCATCCTTGATTCCGTCGCAGAGCCTCCAGAACTCGTCATTGGTACAGCCATGCTCTTCGAGCAACTGCTTCACGTCCTTGTGGGCCGCCCTGTCCAGCACACCTCCCGGCATGTGATTGCGAGGGCAGCCCGTCAGGACCGCCAGCAGCGACACGTCCACGCACACAGTTCGCCAACGCATCCGCGGTCCCCCCGGCGAGAAGCAGGCCGCTCGACAGTAGCAGGCCCCCGGGGACCGACACTTCCCGCGCACTTCCGCCTCCGTCCTGCCGTGGACACGCTCCACCGGGCACGAAGTGGGCTAAGACGCGCCCCAAGGCACATGGACACTTCCGCTTCCCCGCGCACCGTCACCGGGCGCATCGACGTACATCCTCGCGGCTTCGGCTTCCTCACCGTGCAGACTCCCGGCACGCACGAGGTGCTCTCCGCCTTCATTCCTCCCCCCGACCTCAACCCCTACTTCGCGGGCGACATCGTCACCGCCACCGTGACGGCGGCCGCGGACGGACGCTGGACGGCGAGCGGCCTGTCGCTGGTGGAGCGCCCTCGCACCCAGGTCTACGGCGAGGTGGTGCTGCGCAAGGGCGCGCCCCTGCTTCGCGTGGACCGCGAGGTGGCCAACGCGGACTGGGTGCTCGACACCGGCGGCACCGAGGTGAAGTTCGGCGACGCCGTGGTGGCGCGCATCGCCGACGGCAAGGTGGTGCTGCTCTACCGCATCGACCCCGGCGAGGACCGCTCGCTCGAGCGCGTCATCGCCCGGCACGGCCTGCGCAAGTCCTTCCCCGCCGAGGCGGTGGACGAGGCCCGCCGCGCCAGCGCGGTGCCGCATGCGCTCGGCGCCCGGCGGGACTTGCGCTCCATCCCCACGGTGACGGTGGATGCACCGTCGACGCGGGACATCGACGACGCCATCTCCGTGCTGCCCGCCGGACCGGACGGCGCGCTGCGGCTGCTGGTGTCCATCGCGGACGTGGGCGAGTACGTGGCGGAGGGCTCGGCGCTGGACGCGGAGGCGCGTGAGCGGGCCACCAGCGTGTACCTCGCGGGACGCGTGCTGCCGATGCTGCCGGAGGAGCTGTCCTCGCACTGGCTCAGCCTGGTGCCCGGCGAGGAGCGCCTGTGCCTCACGGTGGAGCTGCGCATCGACCCGCAGGGGCGGGTGACGGCCGCGGACGTGTACGAGAGCATCATCCGCTCGTGGGCGCGGCTGAACTACGACGAGGTGGGCGCCTTCCTGGACCGGGGCGAGGTGTCCCCGCCCATGGAGCCGGTGAAGGACGTCATGCCGTGGTTCCGCCTGGCCGCGGCACGGCTCGCGGTGGCGCGGGCGGCGCGCGGCGGCATGGAGTTCGCGCGGGAAGAGGCGCGCTTCACCTTCGACGAGACGACGGGCGAGCTGTCCGGCCTCGTGAGCGAGCGGCTCACGTCCGCGCACGGGATGATTGAGCGCTTCATGGTGGCGGCGAACGAGGCCATCGCCACGTGGCTGCTGGCGCGCGGCCTGCCGGGCGTGTTCCGCGTACACGAGCAGCCGGACATGGTCCGGGTGGCGGACCTCAACGCCTTCGCCGAGCACTCGGGCTTCGCGGCGGGCTTCGGCCGCGAGCTGACGCCATTGGCGCTGGCCGCGTTCGACCGGCAGATTGCCGGCGCGGCGGCGGAGGCGGCGCTGCGCTCGGTGCTGCACCGCTCGCTGGGCCCGTCGCGCTACACGGTGAAGCCGCTGCCGCACTTCGGGCTGGCGGCGCCGCTGTACCTGCACTTCACCTCGCCCATCCGCCGCTACGCGGACCTGGCGGTGCACCGCACGCTGAAGGCGTACCTGCGCGGGCGGCGGGACTTCGTGGACGAGGACCCGGCGATGGAGGCGCTCGCGGGCCACATCAACGCGAAGGCGCGCGCCGCGGCCCGGGCGGAGACGGACCGGCACCGCGTGCTGGAGGCGCGGTGGATGGAGGCGCGCGTGGGCCAGCAGTTCCCCGCTCGCGTGACGCGGGTGAAGCCCTTCGGCCTGGTGGCGCAGCTGGACGGCATGCTGGTGGAGGGCGTGGTGCCCACCGACGCCCTGCCGGGCGGCCCCTTCCGGCCGGACGCGCGCGAGCTGTCGCTGGTGGGCAAGGAGCGGACCTTCACCGTAGGCATGCCGGTGACGGTGAAGGTCGTCTCCACTGACGAGCAGCTCGGCCGCGTGGAGCTGGCGCTGGTGACGTAGCCCCCCGCGGGCTCATCCCGCCAGCGGCAGGCCCTCGGTCTTCACGAGGAGGTCCTTCTCCGTGGCCCAGCCCAGCAGCCCGGTGGAGGACTTCACGAGGTACAGGTAGCCGCCCTCGCGCATCGCCTTGGCGGCGGCGAGGACCTGAATCGTCGAGCCCTGCGCCAGCGTGGCGACGGCCGCCTTGTCCGTGCGGCTGCGCGCCAGCGCGAAGGACGTCTTCACCCTGGCCTCCACGCCGACGGCGTACAGCTCCTGGGGCACCTCGGTGACCTTGCCCGCCTTTGCGTCCAGCGCGAACTTGTCGCGCCGGTTCCAGAAGCCCTGCCACGTGTCCGACAGGATGATGCCGTTGCCCTTCGCCTCGGTGATGTTGGGGACGGCGCCCAGCGGCTTCAGGCTCTTGCCGTCGAAGGCATACAGGTGCGCCTGCTGGTCGGCGTCCGTCTGGCCGGTGTGGACGGCGAGCTCCTTGCGCTTGTCGCTGGCGTCGAGGTCCACGACGGTGAAGCCGTTGGAGGCGTTGCCCTCGGCGGCACCGCGGGCCGTGGCGGTGCCGACCTTGAGGACCCACTGGTCCTTCGCCTCGTCGAACTGCACGGAGATGGCCTCCGGCTTGCCATCGCCGTTGAGGTCCACGGAGGCGGCCTGCACGGGCCCCTCGTCTCCCGCGCGCGCCACGGGGGCGCTGAGCAGGGTGAAGGTGAGCACGGCCAGGACAGGTGCCTGGGTCTTCATGGAGCGGCCTCGAGGTGTGGCCCGGCGTCGTCGCGTGCGGAACGGCACGCGGGGGCGCGGGCAGGAAGGACAGCGCCGCCGCATCGTAGCCGCGCCGACTCAGGGGACACGGGGATTCCCTCGGGCGCCAGGCCCGCGCCGCTTCACTCGCGCCGGCCGAAGCGTCCGCGGAAGTGCTTGTCGAGGAAGGCCTCGGCGCGCTCTCGCGCGGCCTGGGACTCGGGAGGCAGGGGCTCGGCGCGACGGGCGCGCTGCATCACCGAGCGAGGCTCGCCCTCGGAGGCGGGCGGAAGCGCTTCACCGGCGGCGGCCACCAGGGCCTGGGCCTCGTCCACCACGGCGAGCGCCTCGTCGAGGGAGACCTCCTTCTCCGCGAGCGCGGCGAAGAGCTGGCAGTGGTAGCGGCGACAGCTCGCGGGGCGGTCCGCGTAGACGGTGCAGGTGCGCCCGTCCAGGGCGGCGCAGTGCTGCGCGAGGGCCGGGGAGCCATCCGCGCGCTGGCTCAGCGGGAGGCCCCGCTGCTGGAGCGCCGCGACTTCCGTTGGCTGGAGTGACACGTGCGTGAAGAGCGTCCCGTCACAGCACATGCCGCAGCGCAGGCAGAGGGTGGAGAGGGGCAAGCAGGGACTCGGTGGCTGGCGCGAGGAGCCGTGAGACACCGCGCACGGAAGACGGAAGGGACGGCCTCCCTATCAACCCGTGGCGAAGGGCACTTCATCAATCCGAGCAGCCGTCAGAGGCCTGGCTGCCTGGAGCCGTACGAAGAAGCCCCGTCGATGCAACGCGGGGCCACGCCTTCACTCCCTTCCACCAGCACCTGTCCCACATCGGAGCTTCACTGGGCGGCGACCTGGCCCCGGTGGGTAGAAGCAGACCCGAAAGCGGCCCGACAGACTCAGCGCCTCAGGTGCAGGTGCGCTGTCTTGAAGACAAAGAGCGGGATTCATTACGACGCATGCGCGACACTCTCTCCGTCGACCGAGAACGACTGTCCCGGAGAACGAGGTGTCCCCGGCTCCTTCGTGTCCACGGTGTGGGAAACCAGCTTCCCTCCGCCTCATACTTTTAGTGGGGCTGCTTCTTTTCTCATGAAGCTGTATTGTCGGTGTCCTTACACAACGGAGCGGTCATGCAGGCGGACACGCTGGACGGAATGAGCGGCCGGGACTCGATGCTGGGCTACCGGATGGGGACGGAGCTGACGGCGGTGGCGTCGTTCGGGAACCGCCATGCTCCGGGTCGGCTGGTGCAGCTCTCACTGGAGCACCTGACACTGCACCTGGACTTGCAGGCGGCGCCGTCGCTGGGCCAGCCCGCGTCGGTGGTGCTGGGGCACGGCGAGCGCTGGGCCACCGCGCTGGACGCGGAGGTCATGGACGTGCACGGCACGCGGCCGGAGGTCAGCCTGCGCTTCGTGGCGCCGCCGCTGGACGCGGGCCGTCGCATCGTCTCCGTGCTGGAGGCGCTGCGCGACAACGGGCTGCTGCTGCCGCCGGAGACGCGGCCGGTGTGGAAGGAGCACATCGACCACGCGGACCGCGTGGCGCGCATCTGTGAAGCGCTGGCGGGCCGTCAGGCGCGCGGCGTGGTGCGGCTGCCGGACGGGCGCAAGGTGGAGGTGACGGCGGTCCTCTTCGACGCGCTCGACGGCCGCATGGGCTGGCGCTTCGACGGCGAGGTGCCCCCGCTGCCCTTCGTGCTGGAGATGTTCGGCTACAGCAGCGTGGTGCACGTGGAGGTGAAGGAGGCGCGCGAGGAGTCCGGCCTGGTGATGATGCCGGTGCCCAAGGACCTGGTGCGCTACCGCCACCGCTGGCTGCGCCGCGCGCCGCCGAGCAGCCCGTGCACGTTGTCCTTCGACCACCCGCTGTGGCCGCAGGTGCACGTGAAGCGCCCGGTGCTGGACCTGTCCTACGAGGGCCTGGCCTTCATGACGGAGCCGGGCGAGGACCTGATGTACCCGGGCCTGCGGCAGCCGGTGCTGGAAGTGGCGATGGAGGGCCTGGCGCCGGTGCGGCTGCGGGCCGAGGTGCGCAACATCTCCAGCACGGCGGCGGGCCGGCGGTGCGGCATGTCCGTGCGGCCGCTGGACGCGGCGGGCGCCCGGGCGTGGCGCGCGCTGGTGGAGGCGCAGATGCACCCGGCCACCAAGGTGGAGGGTGACTGGGGCAACGAGACGTGGAGCCTCTTCGAGCGCTCGGGCTACTTCCGCCTGCCGGGCAAGACGCCGGAGGACTTCGACGAGCAGCGCCCGCGCTTCGACGCGACGCAGGCGCGCCTGGAGGGCCGCACGAGCCTGGGCTACCGGGTGGTGCGTCCCGCCGGAGAGGCGCTGGACGCCACGCTGTCGGTGGTGAAGCCGTACGAGTTCAGCTGGATGGCGCACCAGCTCGCGCGGCAGCAGGTGCCGGGCGCGCGCTCGTCGGCGCGTGAGTCGCTGCGCGACATCTACCTGCGCGGCTACGAGCCCACGCAGGTGGACCCGGACGTGAAGTGGTTCTTCGCCTTCTGCGAGGCGAACGTGCGCTGGGTGCGCTTCACCAAGTTCGACTTCGCGACCTGGTACGAGCACACCGGGCAGTCCTGCCTCGTGCCCTTCCGCCTCATGGAGGCGGAGGTGGAGCGTCCGTGGGAGGTGCCGGTGGGCATCGACGTGGGCATGCCCACGGACGAGGAGCGCGAGACGTTCTTCGCCAAGGTGGCCAGCACGCGGCCGGTGGCGTACCGCGAGGCGCTAGACCTGGTGCCGGAGCGCTTCGACCTGGCCGCCGCGAAGGCGCGCTGGGGCGAGGCGGGCCTGGGCCGCGAGCGCGAGTTGTTCGTCGCGCGGCACGAGGGCAAGGCGGTGGCGCTGGCGGTGGTGGAGTCGGCGGAGCCGGGGCTGAACCTCTTCAACGTGCTGGACGGCGTGCGGCTGGTGCCGCTGGCCGACGACTCGCTGCCGGAGGTGCAGGACGGCCTGGTGGCGCTGCTGGCCCGCGCCGCGGACTGGTACCGGGCTCGCGGCCGCAAGGTCTTCGTGCACTACGTGGAGGTGGAGAACGTCCTCTACGTGGAGCGCGCGGCGCTCGCGGACCTGGGCGAGGGCAAGCTGTGGGTCATCTCCGCCAGCCTGCTGCCCGAGTTCCTCGAGCACCTGCACGAGTCCACCACGCCCCGTCCGGGGCAGTGACGGACACGGCAGGGCCGGGTGGCCGCGAAGGCTCCACCCGGCCCGGCCCGAGTGCCTGACGGGGCCGCTCCAGGTGGAGCGGCTCCGGGGCGCACCGCCTCAGTCGCAGCGCTGCACGTCCGCGGTGGCGGGACCGCACCCGGTGGAGCGGCTGCGGGGCGCACCGCCTCAGTCGCAGCGCCGCACGTCCGCGGTGATGGAGCCGCCCCAGGTGGAGCGGCCCCCGGCGCACCGCCTCAGTCGCAGCGCTGCACGTCCGCGGTGACGAAGCCGTTCCTCGTGGAGATGCTCCGGTCGTAGCAGCCGCCGAGGTCGCTGGTCAGCCGGTAGCGGTGCGTCGAGGTCCCCACCGCGTTGCGCTGCGGGCGCGGCACGCCGAAGTTGTAGGCCGCCTCGCCGGTGTAGACGTCGCTGAGCTCCTGGTGCGCCACCGTGAAGGGGCCCTTGAGGGTGCGCGCGTCCTCCGCGTCGCTGATGGAGATGCTCGTCGTCAGCCGGTTCTCCGGCGTCACGCTGATGAGCCCGTCGAGCACGAACGTCTTCTCCGAGCGGCTCACCGTCGGGAGCAGGCCGCGGCCCACGGTCGTCACCGTGCTGGTGTCGCTCCACGTCGCCGTGAGCTCGTCCGGGTTCTCCATGTCCCCCAGCCAGCGGTGCAGGCTGGAGTTGGACACGGCCTGCTTCACCGTCGTCAGCACGTAGCCGCGCGACGTGCGCAGCCAGCCGGACACCTCCAGCTGCTGGCGGCCCTGCGTGTCCACCTGGTTCCACCCGTCCACCACCGTGTGCGTGGAGTCATTCGTCAGCGCGGAGAGCCGGTGCGAGAGCAGCCCGCCAGTGGTGCGCGACGCGCGCGTGTCCCGCCACACGAGCACGTTGGTGGGCAGGTCCCAGCCCGGCCGCCCCTCGGGAACGCCCAGCACGCTCACGCGGACCTGGTGCGGCTGGCCGTCGGTCAGCAGGCCGGCGAACGGAGTGAGGTCATAGCGGATGGGGCGCACGTTGAAGGCGCGCGGCGCCGGCAGCGTGTACCAGAGGAACGGGTTGGACCAGCCGCCCGTGTAGACATGCGGGAACGGCATGGCGATGCCCGCCACCTTGCCGTCCACCTCGAGCTGCACCTCGCGGTACGGGCCGTCGTCGGCGGGGCAGGAGTACGGCACGACGATGGGGGCGGTGATGTACCAGAACTCCTCGCAGCCACCGCCGGAGCCCGTGGCGTACACCTCGGCGACCAGGCGCTCGGTGTTCGGGGGCACCGTGACTTCACCGACGATGGCGCTGCCCTCGCGGCGCGGGTTGGTGAGGGGGAGCACGTCGTCCGCCGTGTCGGCGGGCTTGTAGCGGCCCTGGGCGGCGTAGAACGTCAGGTAGACCTGCACGTCGAGCACGCCGGTGTACGTGTCGTTGACCACGTTGCCAATCAGCATCCAGACGGGCTGAGGCTGGCGCAGCAGCGGCGCGTAGGCCGTGACGTCCTTCTCCACGGACCAGGAGATGCCGTCACGCGAGGGCTCCGGCGTGGACGTCTTGAAGAGGGTGACGCCGCCTACCTCCAGGTGGCCGAGCCGGTCGAACTGGACGCCCTGGACCTTGCCCTCCATGCGCAGCACCACCTTGTGCCAGGGGCCGGGGCAGCCGGGGGGCGGGGTGAAGGTGCCGGTGAAGGGCGTGAAGTCGTCGAAGCGCTCGTCGACGATTCGCACGGTGCAGGAGGCCGTCGGCGGCTTCTGGATTTCGGGGACGGCGGTGCGCGGGTCATCCCAGTCGGTGCCGAACTCAGGGGGCGGCTCGGCGGCCAGCGCGGGGGACATCGCGCCGAGCGCGAGGCCCGCCGCGACGAAGACAGCGGAGAGACGTCTCACGGTGTGCTCCAGGTGGACAGAGAGGAGCGCGGAGCCTAGGGCCCACGCGCCACCCTTGCCACCTGGTTACCGTTGAGGTGTTCAG
The DNA here is from genome assembly GCF_024198175.1 of Pyxidicoccus xibeiensis. NCBI lineage: Bacteria > Pseudomonadati > Myxococcota > Myxococcia > Myxococcales > Myxococcaceae > Pyxidicoccus > Pyxidicoccus xibeiensis. Next base: position 1,696,870 of record NZ_JAJVKV010000001.1, on the reverse strand, counting down.
ACCCCTTCGTCGTCCTCGGGGTCGGGGTAGGACTCCAGCTCCTCCTCCTCCTCGTGGGCATGGGCCTGACCGCGCTTCTTGCCCTTGCCGTCGCCGTGCCCGCTGCTGGGAGCGGTGGCGAGGTCCGAGTCCGCCGCCACCACGTACCACTGGCGGCCCTGCTGGATGCGGCGCAGCAGCCCTTCCTGCTCCAGCGCCGCCAGCAGCCGGGCGAAGGTGGAGTAGCCGTGCTCGCGCTCGTCGAAGTCCGGCTCCTTGCGGACGATGGCTTCCTTGATGAGCGACGGGTTCACCGGGCCGGTGGCGCGGGCGAGCATGCTCTGCACCACCTCGCGGGCGATGTCCGGCACTTCCGTGCGGGACTGCCCCTTGGCCGCGGCCTGCGGAGCCTGGGCCGCCTCGGCCTTGCCCCCGCGCTCACGCCCGTGGCGGCCGCCGCGCTTGCCGTGACCCGCCTCCTCGGCGGCCACGCTGCTGCGGCCCTTCTCCTTGTCGCCCTTGTCCTTGTCGCGCGACTGGCGCGGGCGCAGGTAGATGAACTCGTCACACGCCTTCACGAAGAGCGGGGACGTGGACTCCTTCACCGCGAGCCCGATGACGGTGCGGCCATTCTCACGCAGCTTGTAGGCCAGCGGGCAGAAGTCGCTGTCGCCCGAGCCGATGACGAAGGTGTCGATGCTCTCGCGCGCGTAGCACAGCTCCAGCGCGTCGATGACCAGGCGCATGTCCGCGCCATTCTTGCCGGCGCGCGTGGAGGGCGGCACGTCGAGCAGCTCGACGCCGAACTCGTGCAGGCGAATCTTGGCGTCGCTGAAGCGGGACCAGTCGCAGTACGCGCGACGGAAGACGACCTTGCCCTTCTCGAGCAGGCGGTCGAGCGAAGGCTGGAGGTCGAAGCTCGAGGAGCTGATGCCGGTGTTGGTGACCAGGTTCTCGAAGTCGATGAAGAGAGCGATGCGGTGCTCGTCGGTGCGACCGTTCAATTGCGGCCTCTGCGTGTTGCCGCCCCATTCAGAGGCGGTGATTGGGTCCGGGCGCTCGCGGTGGAGCCGGGCCGGACAGCCCACCCTAGCCCTTTCCAGGGCATATGGGGCGGATGGCTTCATGGGGTGAACATTCCCCTGGTGAGTCAGCACCGTCAGCATGCAATCAGGCGGCACGGGCGGACGGAGGCCCGGCGCGTGGGGCGTGGCCCGGGCCTCGGGACGTCCGACTCCGGGATGGCGGGTGTGCGCGCGCACGCGGGGCCTAGCTTCATGGGAACGGGTCGACCGACCCCCCCAGCAGGAGCAGGACCCATGACGTGGATGATTCCCAGGAAGTGGCGTGGCCTCGCGCTGGCGGCGCCCGCGGTGACGGCGCTGTTGCTGCCGCTGGCCGCACAGGCCCGTGACCCGGAGCCCCGCGAGGAGGGAAAGGGCGACGAGCGCCTCGGAGAGCTGCCCGTGAGCAGCGGGCGAGCGGGCCTCTTCCCTCCGATGACGCGCCAGGGCGTGTCGCAGCTGAATGTCGGCCCCCAGGGCACCAGCGCGGGCATGCCCGTGCGGAGGGTGACGCCGGACGAGGACCGCATGCGGGAGCTGTCCGGGCAGGTGGTGAAGCTCAACGGGCTGGTGCTCTACGTCCAGACGAGCCTGGGCACGGTGGTGCCACTCGACGTGAGCGCGCTCCAGCTGAACAAGACGCCGAAGGCGGGCCAGACGGTGGTGGCCGTCTACCAGGTGGAGAACCAGGTGGAGAACGTCGCGCTGTCGCTCTCGCGTGAGGTGCCCGGGAAGGGCTGAGCCGTCACTCCTCGGGCTGGAGCTGCACCAGCGAGGGCAGCTCCGCCGCCCGCGCGCGCAGGCGGGGCTTGGGGCGGATGGCCACCGGGACGCGGGAGGCCGCGAGCAGCTCGAAGTCGAACACGTTGTCGCCAAAGGCCGCGTAGAGCGGCTGGGGCGTGCGGGCGCGCAGGCACGTCACCTTCCCGGCGGCATACGGGATGGGCTCGATGATGGAGGGCAGCACGGTGCCGCCCTCCTCGCGCGGCGTGCACGCCAGCACGTGCGAGGGGTCCAGCCCCACCTCCACCACCGCGGCCTGCACGACGGCGAGCGGTGAGGCGCTGACCACGTAGCAGGGAATGCCCCGGCCCAGCGCCCACTCCACCACGCGCCGCGTCTCGGCCTGGATGCGCCGGGCCACGCCGCGGTGGGCCACCACGTCGCGAGCGAAGGCTCGCACGGCCTCCACGCGCCAGCCGGCGAAGAGCCAGGCCACCATCTCGTAGACTTCCTTCTCGGGGATGCGGCCGGCCTCGAAGGCGGCGAAGAGCCGGTGGGCCAGCTCGCGCACCTCCAGGCCCGGCGCCATGCCGTGCGCCGCGCCCAGCCGCTCCAGCGCCGCGTGGGCCTCCGGGCGGATGTCGCCGTGCTCCAGCAGGGCGAGGAAGAGGTCGTCCCCCACGTCCCCGCTCCACAGCGTGCCGTCTCCGTCGAACGCCAGCACTCCGCCGGGCGCACGCGCGGCCTCCTGGCCGATGCGCTCCAGCGTCTCCTCCACACGCTCCATCCTCATGGGCGCGCATCCTCCCCCGGGCGCGGGGCCGGCCGCCACTGCCGCGCCGTCACTGCGCCGCGGCGCCGCGCACCTCGTCGAGGACGCTCAGGTCCACCAGGCCGTTGATGTCCGCGTCGGTGGTGAAGCCCAGCTCCTTCGCGTGCTGCGCGGCGGTGGCGAGCGCGGAGGGCACCGGGTCCAGGCTGGGCTCCAGCCGGGTGAAGGCCTCCTGGATGATGGGCGCGGGCATCGGCTTGCTGGTGAGCCGTCCGAAGGCGGAGTTGACGGCGGTGGTGAAGCCCGCCGGGTCCTCCTTCCAGCGCTCGGTGAGTCGCACGTGCGCGCGCAGCAGCGCGACGATGCGCGGGCGCTGCGTCTCCAGCACCTTCTTCGTGGTGACAATCACCGTGGTGGGGAAGCGCCGCTCGGGCCACAAGTCCCGCTCGTCCACGAGGATGTGGCCGCCGCCCTCCGCCACCATGCGCGCGCCCCAGGGCTCGGGCACCCAGGCCCCTTCGATGCCGCCGCGCAGGTACTGCCCCAGGATGTCCGGGTTGCTCAGCGGCACAATCTGCACGTCGCCGGTGCCCTGGAGGTTGGTGACCAGCCCCTGCTTCTTCAGCCAGTAGCGCAGGGCGATGTCCTGGGTATTGCCCAGCTGCGGCGTGCCCAGCTTCTTGCCCTTCAGCTCCGCGGCGGACTTCGCGCTCTTCACCACCAGCACCGCGCCGCCATTCACCGCGCCGGAGATGATGCGCAGCTCGCGCCCCGCCTTGAGGAACGTGTTGATGGCCGGGCCGCTGCCCACGTACGACACGTCCAGCGAGCCGGCCACCAGCGCCTCCATGGCGGCGGGGCCCGCGTTGAACTGCTTCACCTCCAGCCGCCCCACGCCGGGCTGTGAGCCGAACGCGCCCTCCGCGTTGCCCACCAGCGCCTGGGCATGGGTGATGTTGGGGAAGAAGCCCAGCCGCAGCGGGGCCTCGGGACTGCCGGCGGCAGGCTCCTTCTTGCAGCCGGCGCCGAGCGCCACCAGACCCGCGAGAAGGAGAGGAGACAGGAAGCGATTGGCACGCATACCGGCACAGGAAAGGGACGGCGGGGTTGGATTTCAACGTACGCGAGGGTGAAGCGTCAGGCGCAATACGTCGGGTGTTTCACGTCATGGCGGCCAGGCCCCAGCGGCGCCGCAGTTTCACTTCCACCGTCTGGAAGAGGACACGGTCCACGGTGATGCCGATGAGGATGATGGCGACCATGACGGCCATGACTTGAGGCACGTCCATCAGCTCACGGCCCACGGTGAGCAGCTGGCCCAGGCCGCCGGAGACGAAGAGCAGCTCACCGGCGAGCAGCGCGCGCCACGCGAAGCTCCACCCCAGCTTGAGGCCGGTGACGATGCCGGGCAGCGCCGCGGGCAGCAGCACGCCGAACTGGAAGCGCAGCCCCTTCACGCCCAGGGTGCTGGCCACGCGCACCAGCTGCGGGTCCACGCCGCTGACGGCGTCCTCCGTGGCGATGGCGATGCCCAGCACGCTGCCCATGACGACGACGAAGAGGATGGCCGAGTCCGTCAGGCCGAACCACAGCAGCGCCAGCGGCAGCCAGCAGATGGACGGCAGCGCCTGCAGCCCCATCACCACGGGCTTCACGGCGTTGCGGAAGAAGGTCAGCCGCGAAATCAGCAGCCCCAGGGGGACGCCGATGCCCACGGAGACGACGTACGCCCGGCCCAGCCGTCCCAGCGAGCGCAGGGTGGCCTCCGCCATGCGGCCGTCGGAGAGCATGGCCCCCAGGCTCTTCGCCACCGTCACCGGTCCCGGGAACAGGTGGGGGGACCAGATGCCCAGCCGGGCCACCAGCTCCCAGCTCCCGAGCAGCAGCACGAACATGCCCAGCTTCTGCAGGTAGTTCTTCATGGCTCACCTCGCCGGACGGGGCATTCCATGAGGAGGCAGGGCCGGCTTCGCCGTGTCGTCGCGCGCCGGGGTCCGCCGGGCGGAGGTCTCCTCCACCGAGGGCCCCTCCACGTCGCGCAGCAGCCCGCGCACGTGCCGCACCATCTCGTTGAGGCCGGCGTCCTCCGGCTTGCGCGGCATGGGCAGGTGGACCTCCAAATCCCTCACGACGCGGCCCGGCCGTGGGGCCATGAGCACCACGCGGGTGCCGAGCATCAGCGCCTCGTGGACGTCGTGGGTGACGAACACCACCGTCTTCCCGGTGCGCAGCCAGATGGACTGCAGCAGCTCCTGCATGTGGATGCGCGTCTGCGCGTCCAGCGAGCCGAAGGGCTCGTCCATCAGCAGCACCGCCGGGTCCATGGCGAGCGCGCGGGCCAGCGAGGCGCGCATCTTCATGCCGCCGGACAGCTGGTGGGGCAGGGTGTCCTCGAAGCCGGTGAGCTGGACGCGCCGGATGTACTGGTCGGCGCGGGCCTTGCGCTCGGAGCGCGGCACGCCCTTGGCCGCCAGCGCGAAGGTGATGTTGCCGCGCACGCTGAGCCACGGGAAAAGCGCCGCTTCCTGGAACATCAGCAGCCGGTCCGGCCCCGGGCCGTGGATGGGCGTCCGGTCGATGGACACCGTGCCGCCGGTGGGCGTCACCTGTCCGGCGAGCGCATAGAGGAGCGTGGACTTGCCGCAGCCGGACGGCCCCAGCAGGCACACGAACTCCCCCGAGCGGACGTTGAGGTCCACGTCGCGCAGGGCGACCACCTTGTTGGCGTACTGGTGCCCCAGCTGGGCAACGGAGATTTTCGCGCGATTGGCTTCCACGTGCGCCGGCCGGAGCAGGCGCAAGGAGCTTCGCCATCGGCCGAGGAGGGCACGCAGCATCAGCCACAAGCTAGGCACGTAGGTCCAGGTGGGAAGGGGGCACATGCGGGTAGCCGGGCAGACGAGCCCCGTCATGCCTGCCTGCTTCCTCACGCCCGGAGCGCTGGATTCCGAGCCACGAAGCACAGCCAGCCCATGACTCAAGCTAACCACCGGGCCGCGGAGCCGTAGATGGCCGCTGGTACAGCCTTCCGTCCGCCATCGGGCTACGGCGGGCCGGAGGAGGGATTTCCCTTGGGTGGGGCCTGGGGCGCCCGGCTCAGGCGGATGCTGCCCGCTCGGCGCGCCGGTGCGCGCGCGTCCTCACGGCGAGCCACGCGCTGAAGGCCAGCAGCAGCAGGCCCGCGCCGGAGAAGGCGCCCCCCACGCGCAGCGACGCGCGCCGGTCATCCCGCACCACCTCCAGCGGAGCCTCCCGGGGCGCGGCGAGGTAGCGCTGCACCTGCTCCGCCACGCGCGTGGCCTCGGCCTCCTCGGTGGCCCACTGGTGGAAGAGGGGGAACTTCCCCTGCGCCGTCAGCAGCTCCGGCCGGAAGATGGGGACGCTGTTGCGGCGGGCGCTGCGGCTGCGCTCCACCGTGACGCCCTGGATTTCCTCCAGCGTGAAGCGCGCCACCTGTTCGCCGGTGAGCCAGCCCGCGCGGGAGAGGGTGCAGGGGCCGCCCGGCTCGCACCGCAGCTCCAGGCGGGCCTTCACGTCCAGCAGGTACGGGCCGAGCACGAGGAAGGGCAGCGCCAGCAGCACACAGGCCACCGCGGCAATGGCGGTGGAGCGGCTGCGGCGGGGCTCTTCCTCGGGGGAGTCGACGGCGGGGACGGAGGGCTCGCTCACGGCCCCTCTCATAGACCCGGGTGCCTCCGGGCGGCAGCGCTTTCGTGCGCCTCCCGCGTCGAGTCCCGGGCGGCGAGCGGGCAGCCGGTATGCACCGGTGGACCTCACTACCCATCTTACGGGGCGCGCGCGGGCGGCTTCCGGCAGAGGCCACGCACGGCCTCGTTCCGGGCCGAGGCCCCGCGCCTGGTCGTGAAGGAGCCGTCGCATGAAGGCCGTCGCCGTGTTCCCGAAGCAGCGTGAGGTGCGCGTCCTCACCGATGTCCCCGAGCCCCGGCTCCAGTCACCCACCCAGGTGAAGGTGCGCACGCTCGAGGTGGGCGTGTGCGGCACGGACAAGGACATCGCCCAGTTCACCTACGGCACGCCGCCGCGGGGCTCGGACTCCCTCATCCTCGGCCACGAGTGCCTGGGCGAGGTGGTGGAGGTGGGCGAGGCCGTGCAGGGCCTCCAGCGCGGAGACCTGGTGGTGCCGCGCGTGCGCCGGCCGTGCCCGCATGCCACCTGCCCCGCGTGCCGCCACGGGCACCCGGACTTCTGCATCACCGGCGACTACACGGAGCGGGGCATCAAGGAAGCGCACGGCTTCTGCGCGGAGCTCTTCGTGGAGGACGTGGCGTACCTGCACCGCGTCTCGCCGGAGCTGCGCGAGGTGGCGGTGCTCACCGAGCCCCTGACGATTGCGGAGAAGGCCCTGCGCGAGGTGGAGCGCATCCAGGAGCGGCTGCCGTGGAAGCCCGCCCCGGGCCGCGCGGTGGTGCTGGGGGCGGGGCCGGTGGGGCAGCTGGGCGCCATGGCGCTGTTGCGCCGGGGGTACGCCACCACCATGTACTCGCGCAGCCCCAAGCCCAACGCGAAGGCCGACGCCGCCGAGGCGGTGGGCGCTCCCTACCTCTCCTCCAAGGAGGTCTCCCCCGAAGAGCTCGTCCGCCGGGTGGGCGCTCCGGACGTCGTCTATGAGGCCACCGGCGTGGCGAGGGCGGCCTTCGACACCCTGAAGGCGCTGGCCGCCAATGGCGTCTTCGTCTTCACCGGAGTGCCGTCGCACCCCGAGCCGCTGCAGCTGGATGGCGCGGAGCTCTTGAAGCAGCTGGTGCTGGAGAACCAACTGGTGGTGGGGACGGTGAACGCGGCGGACTCGGACTTCAGCGCGGCGCTGGAGGACCTGGCGCGCTTCCATGCCCGCTGGCCGGGCGGGCTGGAGCGGCTCATCACCGCGCGCCACCCGCCCGAAGCATTTTCCGACGTGGTGACGGGCAAGAAGGGGAGCGGCGGCATCAAGCACGTCATCACCTTCAGCAAGAAGTGAAGCCGCGCGGTCCAGGAGAGCGCATGTCGGGGACGAGCAGCGTGGGCAGTGTGGCGGGCCGCTCGGTGCCCATCGAGGACCACGGCATCATCGGCGACCTGCGCACGGTGGCGCTGGTGGGCAACGAGGGGACGATTGACTGGCTGTGCCTCCCCCACTTCGACAGCCCGAGCGTCTTCGCCGCGCTGCTGGACCCGGACAAGGGAGGCCACTGGCGCATCTGCCCCGAGCCCGACGGGGTGATGAAGAAACAGTTCTACTGGCCGCAGACCAACGTGCTGGTGACGCGCTTCTACACGCCGGACGGCGTGGGAGAAATCATCGACTTCATGCCCATGTCCCGCGACGGGAAGCGGGCCGAGCGCGACGTGCTGCGGCGCGTACGCGTGGTGCGCGGGGAGATGCGGTTCCAGATGGAGTGCTTCCCGGCCTTCAACTACGCGCGCGACCCGCACGAGACGCTGCTCATCCACGGCGGGGCCGCCTTCGCGTCGAGGTCGCTGGAGCTGACGCTGGTGTCGTCCATGCCCTTGAAGAAGGAGGGGCGGGGCGTCACCGCGCGCTTCACGCTGCATGAGAACCAGTCCGCCATCTTCTCCCTGCGCCAGGGCGCGCGCGTGTCCTGCCAGGACCTGGTGCACAGCCACGAGTCCGCGGAGGCGCTGTTCCGCGACACGGTGGACTACTGGCGGCACTGGCTGTCGCGCTGCCAGTACAAGGGGCGCTGGCGCGAGACGGTGGAGCGCTCGGCGCTGGCGCTGAAGCTGATGACCTTCGCGCCGTCGGGGGCCATCGTCGCGGCGCCCACGGCGAGCCTGCCCGAGTCACCCGGTGGCACCCGCAACTGGGACTACCGCTTCTGCTGGCTGCGGGACGCGGCCTTCACCGTCTATGCGTTCATGCGCATCGGCTTCAAGGAGGAGGCGGCGGCCTTCATGCGCTGGGTGGAGAAGCGCTGCGCGGAGCATGGTGACGGGCCGCTGCCGCTGATGTTCTCGCTGGATGGCAGCCCGGTGCCGGCGGAGGTGGAGCTGGCGCACCTGTCCGGCTACGGCGGGGCGCAGCCGGTGCGCATCGGCAACGCGGCGGCGCACCAGCTCCAGCTCGACATCTACGGCGAGCTGATGGACTCGGTGTACCTGTCCAACAAGTACGCGGCGCCCATCTCGTATGACTTCTGGTGCCACCTGCGGCGCGAGGTGGACTGGGTCTGCAACCACTGGCAGGAGGAGGACGAGGGCATCTGGGAGGTGCGCGGCGGGCGGCGGCACTTCGTGTACTCGAAGCTGATGTGCTGGGTGGCGTTGGACAGGGCCATCCGGCTGGCGGACAAGCGCAGCTTCCCGGCGGACCGGCCGCGGTGGCTGGCGGTGCGCGACGCCATCTTCGAGGACATCATGGCGAACGGGTGGAGTGACAAGCGAGGCGCCTTCATCCAGGCCTATGGGCGCGAGGCATTGGACGCGGCGAACCTGCTGATGCCGCTGGTGTTCTTCCTGTCGCCGGTGGACCCGCGGATGCTGTCCACGCTGGACAAGATTCGCCGCCCGTCCGCGCATGGCGGGCTGGTGTCGGACGGGCTGGTGTTCCGCTACGACGCGGACGCGACGCTGGACGGGATTGCCGGCAAGGAGGGCACCTTCAACCTCTGCAGCTTCTGGCTGGTGGAGGCGATGACGCGCGCCAGCGTGGCGAGGCCCGACTTGCTGGAGGAGGCGCGGCTCACCTTCGAGCGGATGCTGGGCTACGCCAACCACGTGGGGCTGTACGCGGAGCAGACGGGCATGTCCGGCGAGGCGCTCGGCAACTTCCCGCAGGCCCTCACCCACCTGTCCCTCATCAGCGCCGCGTACAACCTGGACCGCACGCTGGGCGGGCACGACTGACGGGGTGGCGCGGGGTGAGGTGAGCACCCTGAGGCTGACCGCAACAGAACCGTGTTAAAGAATCAGGCCAGCCATGCTCGAACAGGGCGAACGAATGACCATGCAGGACCATGCTGCCCGTGTCCTTGAAACGCTCGACCAGCAAGGCTGCTTCTGGGTCGCCGGCACTCCAGGAGCCGGCCGATGGGAACTCGCACAGCGCATTCGACAGCAGCGGCCAAAGACCCACGTCATCCAACTGCCGTCCATGGATGAAGCAGACTGCGCGCTGCACGGGCTTCTCCAAGCAGCAGCGGTGCTCGGGCAAGATGCACTGGTCGAAGCCGCCTCCGACTCCAAGCCCCTTCAGTCCCGGGCACGCAAGGTCGCGGAAGCGCTATCCCGGGAAGGGTGGACACTGGTGGTCTACCTGCCGGGCTCGTGGACCTTCAGCGCCAGGGTGAAGGACCCGGCGGGCCTCATCCATCAGCGAAGAGGCTTGGAGCTGTTGAGTGGGTGGGCCGCCGCCCAGGATTTGAATTGGGTGTTGCTCACCGCACCGCTAAGGCATCTAGCGGTGCCTTCCTTCCTGGCCGCGCTGCCTTCCTCGGCCCGACTGATATTGCCGCCACGAAGGGTCGCGAAGGACGTGCTCGAGGACTCAGAGGCATGGGGTTCTTCCGCCGAGGCTGCGAGCATCCTCCGGAGAGCGATGGACATGCCGTTGGACGTCACCGCGCTCCAGCTTCGATTGATGGTGGCGCTCGTCCACATGGGAGACGACCCGGAGGTCCTGCTCCAGCAGGTTGCCTCTTCGAGGAACTACCATGCCCCGGCGGCGCTCGACGTGCTGGAACCGCGTCTGGAAGAGGTGCTGCGTCGGCCGGACAATGAAGCATTTCGCAAGGGGCTTCACCGCCTCCTCTTGTCGCGTTTCCCCCTTCCCTTGGAAGAGGTCCGGAGACTGTCGATGTTTTCGGACCCGGACCTGTCGCTGCTGAGCCGCTGTATCGGCTCAGGGGCAGAGAACGTGCGAATCGACGAGAGGGTCCGCCGGCTGTTGCTGCGGTCAACCGAGGACCGCGAGAACCCGGCCGAGCCAGACGCGCACTTCGAGCTGGCGTCGTTCCATCGGCAGCGGGATGGAGCACTTGCAGTCGAGCAGGCGCAAGGTGAGCAGGTATTGCACTGGCTGGAGAAGGTCCACCATCTCGGGCACGCTGGCGCGCGGGGCGCGAACGAGTGGGCCTCTCTTCGACTCACGGCACGTGAGTTCTTCTGGGACCGGGCCCGTGCGCTGAGTATCGAGCAGCGCGACTACCTGGGTGCTGCGGCCGTCTACCAACAATGCATCGAGCAGGTAGACGCGGAAGACGTCTATTCATGGCACTACCTGGGCTTCAATCTGGACCGTGCCGCACAGCAGCGGCAGCGGGCCGAGGAGGCTTTTCGCGAGGCCATCCGGTTGGACCCCGCCAACCCCTGGTGGAATGGCCGGCTGGTGACCTTTCTCATCGGGCAGTCCCGCTTTCGTGCGGCCGAGCAGGAATGGCGAGCGCTCCAGGAGCGGGTGGACCCCGACGGAACGCAGGTCCGCCAGGGGCCGTCTCTCGCCCTGAACCTGCATCGGTGGGTGGTGGATTCGTGGCTGGAGCGAGGTGAAGTGGAGCGCGCTCGAATGGTCTTCAATGCCATTCCGATGGATGTCGTGGGTCAGCACGACAAGCTCCAGGAACTCCGCCAGAAGCTGGAGGACGCGGAAGAAGTGCGCCAGCTGGGCGAGCCGGTCTACCCGGCAAGTGTCCCGGTGGAGCTCCGCTGGAAGAAGGCGCGGTTCCTGGAGCGCGTCAACGGGCATGGCTCCCCGTTGAAGGAGTGGTTCCCTGGCCGGGTCGTCAAGGCCACGTCACAGGTGGTCAGTGTCGTGGTGGTAACGCCAGAGACTGTCCCTCAGTCGCGCCAGGTGGTCGTCAAGGAGGTGAGCCGCGAGCAGTGGCGGCGAGCCACTGGCAGCAAGGACCTGCCTCGGACCGATACCTTCATCGAAGTGGGCTCCTACGAGGACGGTTCGCTGAGCATCGTGCTCGTTCCGAGTGACGAGACGCTCCTGCAACCACCACAGTTGATGGGCAGACAGGCCCTTCGCTACCTGAAGCGATGGGCCTGATGCAGGTCGCCCCATTGGAGGCGCTGACCCAGCTGTCGCGGGAATGGCTCCACGTTTTTGTCGCCGGGCCTGGGCAGGGCGAGGGGATTGCCATCGCCCTGCCGGAACGTGGCTGGCTGCTCGTGGACGGGTGCGCGACGAGTGATGGCCGGTTCCCACTGGAGGTCATTCTCCAGCGCTGGCGCTCACCCACCGATGACCCCGTGGAGGCCATGGTGCTCACACACCCGCACGAGGACCACATCGAGGGTGTGGCGGAGTTGCTCGAGGCACTGGCTCCCGAGAAGGTCGCCGTGACCGCGGGGGACGCTCCGGGGAGCACCCTGCTGAAGGTTGCGCTCACCCTGATGCGGGCCGCTCCTGCGGGGAACACCCACACCCAGTTGCTGGCGCGGAAGGTGATTGCCGCGCTGGCAGCCATCGAGGGATGGGAGGCATTGCATCCCGGGGGGCTGGTAGGGCTCGTGGACGGACAACTCCTGTTGTCAAAGTCGGATGTGCGGGTGCATGTCCGCGCTCCAGACCCGGCTGGGCTCAAGGAGCTTCTGCGCCCTGAGAAGCTGGGCCACCGGCTTCGCGCCGAAGCCAATCACCTGAGCCTCGTGCTGGAGGTGTGCTTCGGCGACCTCCGCCTCGTCCTCACAGGAGACCTCCCCTTCCTGCGCGGGAAGGGAGGGGCCGCCGTGCCCACGGGGTGGCAGGCCGTGTCCCGCAGGCATCCGCATCTGGGGGTCCACCAGGGGCTGAAGGTGCCGCACCATGGCTCCACGGAAGCCATGCATCCGGGATGGATGACGCCCCAGAAAGAGCCCGCGAGAGCCTGGCTCGTCACGCCGTACAACAGCTCCCGGCTGCCTCGGCTCACTCAATTGGAGGGATTACCCCGCCTCCTGGAGCATGAGTCGGAAGTACTCTTGACGGCGCTTCCCGCCAGCAAGCAACTCCAGGCCGACCAGCAGGCGGGTGGCCGGGTGCGGCTGGGACAAGTCGTGGAAAGGCTGGCCGGGCAGCGGAGAGGAACCTCGTTCCTGGACGGAGCCACTGTCATCAGTCCGGGCAGTGCGGTGGAGCCGTTGGACCCCGTCTGGTGCGTGGCATTCGACCAGAATGGGGTCATCCAAGGCCGTTGGTATGGGCGCGCCGCGCTTGCGGTAACGGCCTGACCACGGGCTCGTGCCGGCGGGTCTTCCTTCATATGGGCTACACGCCGAGGAACTCGGCCCGGGCCCCGGGCGTCACCATGCCCATGAGGCGGACGCTCACGTCGCCCTTCTTGCTGACGCCCACTTCCAGGGAGTCGAGCAGGCGCGGGTCGTCCGCGAAGTGGCGGTGCTTGCGCTCCACCAGCAGCTCGAAGTCCCGGGTCATCTCCTCGCGGTCGCCCTTTGGCAGGCGCCGCAGGGAGGTGCGGGCCCGCTCCACCCAGCCCTTCCGTGGCTCCCACGTGTCCTGGACCACGGCGTTCCAGGCGCTCATCGCCAGGGACAGAATCACGAAGAGCTCGGCCTCGGGGTCGTCCGAGTCGTGCACGTCCGTGAGCAGCGGCTGGGCGAAGTCGAGCAGGGTCTCCGAGACCTTCCGCCTGGGCACCTCGCGCAGCGGGCGTCGGGGCCCGGGGGACTTGCGAGGCCGGGGCGCGGACAGGGGCTCCAGCATGGCCCTGCCCACGTACTCGCCGGTCAGCAGGGGGAGGGGAACCTCCAGCCGTACGCTGACGTGGAGTGCCCCCACGCGAAGCTCCGCGCGGGCTCCGGGCTCCTCGGGGCGTGCGGAGGCCAGGGCGCGGGCGACGGCCGCGGCCACCAGCATGTCCCGCGCGTCTCCCAGGCGCGTGGTGTTGCCCTGGACGCGAAGCAGCTCGGGGACGAAGGCGATGCCAAAGGGCTGCTGTACGGCCTTCACTGCCCAGGATGGCTCGTCTTCGAGTGTCAGCCCCATCGAGTCCGGGACGAGCACCTCCAGGCCTTGTTGCCTCGAAGGCGCGGACAGGGCCAGCCGCTCCGTGGAGCCGGGCCGGTCGAAGAGGGCGAAGCCGAACTCGCTGAGGCCATTGCCCAGGACGGACAGCTCCCGCGTCCCCTGCACGGTGCCTTCCAGGGAGGTGGGGAAGACCTCCTCGTTCGTCCAGGTCTCCCAGGGCGCGGCGCGGATGAGCTCGGCCGAGGCTTCGAGGAGCGCCACCACCAGCTCCGGGTCCAGCTCCGCCCGTGCTTCGGGGCCCCAGGACAGCTTCACGGCGAGCACGGCCCGGAGCTTCGCGATGTCGGCGGGCATGGGCCTCGCGGAGTACCCGAGCGCGGCTCCAGCGCGCGCCAGCCGGCTCTCGCAGTAGCGCTTGTGTCCCTCCATCCCTGGAGCGAGCGCCGCCAGCGCCTCCGCGTCCTTGCGATTCATGACGGGTGGGAGCAGGTCACCCTCGGCGGTGAGGGCAACGTAGAAAGACGTCCGGCTGTCCTCGAGCGTGTCGATGGGGCCGAGCTTGAAGACGTAGGCCGAGCCGGGCTCCAGCGGCACCTCCTTGCGAGAGGACTTGCGAGGCCGTTTGCCCGCGGCGTCGAGGAAGGCCCGGGGTCGTGGAGCCACGAAGGGAATGGGCGGAGGGAGCCGGGTGGTGAACAGCTCCATCAGGTGCCGGAAGAGGAATGGCGCCAGCCGGCGTACGCGTCGGTGCGGGTCGCTGAGTGTTTCGGCGGGCTCCAGGTGAAGGAGCTGCCGGCGTGCCGCCACGACGAGCGGCTCTTGGAGCAGCACCGGAACGAGGACCGCGCTGCCCACCAGCTCCAGGTGGTCCTCCACGGGCATCACCCAGAGCACCACCGTGTCGCCTTCCTCGACCTGGGCGGTGAGGCGCCGCTCCTTCACGTCCAGCACTTCGTCGAGGAGCAGGTCCCTCAGCCGCAGCCCCGTGCCGGGTCGGATGTCCTCCACTTCGAACACCGAGCACCAGGACGAGGCCAGGGCGGACATCAGTGAGCGTTCCGCGCGAGGCAGGTCGCGGCTATCTTCGAGAAGCCTCCGGTCGGCGGCGGTACGGCCCTCGGCGTCCTCTCGTCCATGGAGGAGCCAGGCCATGAGGGACAGGTCCATCCAGGGGAACTCCTCGGCGTCCCAGGACTCCGGAAAGTCGGCGCGCGCCCTTGCGGCCAGCTCGGGCTCGGATTCCGTGAACGCGCGTAGCGCGGCCAGCCCACGGGAGAAGGCAGTGGCGCTCCAGGTAGTCATGGATTCACACTACCTGCTGGGGTATGTCCGCCGCGCGGTCATCCGTGGTGCCCTCCCTGAAGCGATGGGTACCGCACGATGCGGCGGGCACGCCTCGCCGTGAGATGTGCTCATCGACGCCGTGCACATATGGGCTGAATGCCGGATGGGTGCGACGGACTCAGACAGCGGATGATCCGTGCATGAGGTCCCGCCTGCCCACTCGGGTCGGGGAGGAGCGGGGCCGACCGCCGCGCCGGAATGAACGTTCCTTCCAGGGGCCGGAGGCAGGAGAAGGAGCCGCCGCGCCGGAATGAACGTTCCTTCCAGGCCAGGGGCTGCGTCGCCGGGCCGCACGGGACCGTTCCATCGACTTGGGGAATCGGACCCTGAGAACCGGACCGCCTCGTGCCCCGTATGGGAGCCGGGTCGACGGCCCTCCTCCCGGAGCACGTCGTCTCGACAAATGACCCGTAGTCATTTACATATGACTCAAGGTCATTTCCACTGAGGCGCCCGTGGCTGCTCCGACTTCCTCTGTTCCTGGTGCTGCATCCCCCGCCGTTCCGGTGCGCCGGGGCGTGGGGTTCCTCAAGCTCGTGGGCGGGGTGGTGACGCTGCTGCTGCTCGCCGCGCTGGGCATGCGCCTGCGCTACGGGGGCGGTGAGCCGTATCCGGATGTGTCGGGCATGCCGCTGCTGCCGGACAGCGCGCTGGAGGTGGCGGCGGTGAGCCAGGAGCCGGTGGGCAACGTGGCGGCGTCGTCCACGGGGCGCCTGTTCTTCACCATCCACCCGGAGAGCCGGCCGGAGGGCGCGAAGCTGATGGAGTGGGTGGACGGCAAGCCGGTGCCGTTCCCCGCCCTCGCGCTCCAGGCGAAGCTGCTCGAGACGCCGCTGGGCATCACCATCGACCGGCGGGACTGGCTGTGGGTCATCGACCACGGCAACCACGGCATGGGCATGCCCCGGCTGCTGGCCTTCGAGCTGGCCACGGGGCATGTGGCCCACGAGTTCGCCTTCCCGCCGGACGTGGCGCCGCCGGGCTCCTTCCTCCAGGACCTGCGCGTGGACGCGAAGGGCGAGACGGTGTTCATCGCCGACGTGGCCTTCTGGCGGAAGAGTCCGGGGCTCGTGGTGTACGACGTGACGGCGAAGCGCGCGCGCCGCGTGCTGGACGGGCACGCGTCCGTGCTCCCGCGGGACTACATCATCCGCAATCCCATCAAGGACATGGTGTTCTTCGGCGGGCTCGCCGCGCTGAAGGCGGGCGTGGATGGCATCGCGGTGGACCCGGCGGACGAGTGGGTGTGGTTCGCGGCGATGAACCACGACACCATGCACCGGGTGCGCACGGCGGACCTGCGAGACGCATCCCTCAGTGCCGCGGAGCTGGAGAAGCGCGTGCAGGCCGTGGGGCGCAAGCCGCTCAACGACGGCCTGAGCGCGGACGCGGAGGGCAACGTGCTGATTACCGACGTGGAGCACGGCGCGGTGCTGCGCATGAGTCCGGATGGCCGGCTGGAGACGCTGGTGAAGTCGCCGCGCATCCGCTGGGCGGACGCGCTCAGCCATGGGCCGGACGGCTGGCTGTACGTGGCCGACAGCGCCATCCCTCACCAGATGCTCCAGTCGAAGGCGCACATCGCGGCCAACGCCCCGTACTTCATCTACCGGTTCAAGCCCGGCATCGCCGGCGTGGCGGGGATGTGAAGCGCGAGCACTCCCGCTCCCTGTCAGGCCCTCCCCGCCGCCCGCGTCCGGCCAGCGCACGAGAGGACACGGCCATGGGAGACCCACGCAATCCGAAGCGGGCGAACGAGCCCTGGACCGCCGAGCGCCTGCGCGTCTCGGAAGTGGAGGTGCGCGCGCTGGCGCCGTGGGTGACGGTGTCCGGAGGCTGGGCCTGGCACTTCATGGCTCCGCCGCACGAGGAGCTGAAGCTGTTCCACGACCACAAGGACGTGGACCTCTTCGTTGCGCCCTCGCGCTTCCCGGAGCTGGTGCCGGTGCTCACCGCCCGGGGCTACCACCGCATCTGGACGCGCTTCGACGCCACGTCCACGCACTTCTACCGCTACGCGCGGCACGACGCGGGTGGCAAGGTCATCCTGGACGTCTTCGTGCGGCGCGTGCCCTCGGTGGAGGCCGGCGGCGTGCGCGTGGTGGACCCGGCCACGCTGCTCACCTTCTACGGCGACATCCACAGCACGGAGGACTGCGTGTCGGTGCTCGCCGCGCGCAGGCTGCTCTCGGCGGGCTTGAGCCCCATCGGCCGCGAGGAGCTCGTCACCCGGCCCCACTGACGGAGACACCCGGGAGCGCGGAGGCTGCCTTCCGCGCTCCCGGGACACTGCTCACGTCACTGCACGGTGAAGCTGAAGTTGTTGCCGTAGTTGGAGTCGTACGCCGAGCAGCCCCAGCGACTGGTGTTCTGGAACCACACCTTCAGGTTGCCCGTCTGGTTGAGCGTGATGGAGGGCGCGGGCACGGTGGGGTAGGGCTTGGCGCCCGCCACCCAGAAGCTCTGCACCGTGCCGCCGTTGAGCTGGTAGTACCCGTAGATGCTCCAGCCCGGGCCGCCATTGTAGTCGCCGCGGCACGCCGTCAGGCGGTCGGCGCTGTAGAGGATGGCCGCCGTGCTGCCGTAGGGCAGGGGGTTGGAGGAACCGAAGACATTCCAGCCCTGCGACGGCGACTGGAAGGTGATGCTCGACGTGGCCTGGGCCGTGGCCGCGGTGCTGACCAGCACGAAGGCGGTGGCGGCGGCGAGGAACCAGCGGGAGGAATGACGCAGCAAGGCGAAGCTCCTGGTTGGGGGATTGCTGATGGGAGATACGGAGGGTGGCGGCCCTGCCGGCTGTGTTGGCCCGGCGTCGCCTCCGTGCGGGATTGCCCCGCTCGGCCCTCGGAGTCTTCTACAGTCCCGGGCCGACACTCTTTACGCCCTGCGCCATGGCCGACCTCTTCCCAGCCTTCTACCGCCTCGCCGTCCGCGTGGACGCCCACTACGACGCACTGAGCCGACGGCTGCGCCAGAAGCTGGGAATCGCCCCGCCCCTGCGCATCCTTCCCTACCGGGGCTACGGCACCGCCGAGCGCGCCGTCATCAAGGCCCGCGTCCTGGAGGACCGGCACGTGCGCCCGCCCCAGCAGCGGCACACGCTGGTGGGCAGCGCCATCGCCTCCTACAAGCGCTACATGACGCGCGAAATCCCCGGCGCGCACGTGGCGGTGCGCTGGGGTGACAAGCGCTGGGAGGGCACCACCGACGAGGAGGGCTTCCTGGAGCTGTGGGTGCCGCCGCCGGAGGGGGTGCGCTCGGGCTGGCACATGGTGGAGCTGGAGCTGCTGTCCCCGGAGGCCGAGGGCGTGCCGCGCGTGGCCGCGCCGGTGCGCGTGGCGGGCTCGAGCGCCGAGTACGGCGTCATCAGCGACATCGACGACACCGTCATCGTCACCGGCGTCACCGACGTCCTCAAGCGCGCCTGGGCGCTCTTCCTCACCGAGCACCGCGTGCGCCTGCCCTTCCCCGGCGTGGACGCCTTCTACGAGGCGCTGCAGCGCGGCCGGGGCGGCGAGGCCGACAACCCCATCTTCTACGTCTCCAGCAGCCCCTGGAACCTGTACGAGCACCTGGACGAGTTCCTCGCGCTGCACCACATCCCCACCGGGCCGCTGCTCCTGCGCGACTGGGGCCTGTCCAGCACCGGCTTCGCGCCCGGCGGCGGGCACGGCCACAAGCTGGAGAAGATTCGCGGGCTGATGGAGACGATGCAGCGGCTGCCCTTCATCCTCATCGGCGACAGCGGCCAGGAGGACGCGGAGCACTACCGCACCATCGTCCGCGAGTTCCCCGGCCGCATCCTCTGCGTCTACATCCGCACCGTGCCCGGCCACCCCCTGCGCGCCCAGGAGCTGGAGCGCATCGGCCTGGACATCCGCGAGGCCGGCAGCCAGCTGCTCGTCGTGGACGACACCACCGCGGCGGCCCGCCACGCCGCCCGCGCCGGGTGGATTCAGTGGCGCGAGGTCCACGAGGTGGAGGTCCACCGCCGCGAGGACGCCGCCCGTGGCATCCTCGGCAGCCGCGAGGAATGACGCACTGCTGTATTTCAAGATGATGGAAAAAGCCGTTATCGCTTGAATTGCAGCCTTCGGGTGTGGCAAAGGCGCGCCACGTTTTCCGGGACATCCCTGTGTCCCTCCCCCACCCCCGAAGGAAGTGAGTCATGCGTGGCAAGCTGGTGCATTCGTTTCGCTGGGCGCTCTCCGCGCTGGCGCTGGGCGCGTGCGGTCAAGCGGAAGTCCCCGAAGTCGACGGTGTCGCGCAGCTCGGTGAGAGCGCGCAGGCGGTCCTGTATCCGCCTCCGGCGCCCGCGAGCGGCAACATCGTGGACAGTACGACCTTCCTGGGCCCGGTGACGCTCGGCGGCTCGGTGCAGGCGCAGTTCACGGCGAACCCGCAGTACTTCTCCTTCGCCTTCCAGGCGCAGGCGGGCGCGCAGGTGCGGCTGGAAGTCACGCACCTGGGCAGCAGCATGTACCTGGACACGGGCCTGTTCGTGTACGGGCCGCGGCTGGCCAGCGGCAGCTGGGGCACGAACATGGTCGTGCTGGATGACGACTCGGGCTACGGGCAGCTGTCGAAGCTTGCCGCCGTGTCGTTGCCGCAGGCGGGCGAGTACCTGGCGGTGGTGTCCTCCGGCTCGGGCGTGGGCAAGCGCTTCCGGCTGCAGCTGGACTGCATCAACGGCACGTGCGGGCCGCTGGCGCTGGGCAGCCTGCCGCTGAGCAGCGGGCTGGCGGCGGCCATGGCGGCGGGCAACGCGCGCTGCGACACCGGCGAGAACTGGTGCGACGGCACGCTGCACACGTACACCGTGCAGGGCCCGCAGCTGCTCGACCCGGTGGCGCTGGCCGCGGCGCAGGCGTCGCTGGGCGAGCTGTTCGACTACCACCGCTTCGAGCGCTGGCCCAACACCGAGTCCTGGGCGGAGTTCCTCGACCACCACGGCTCCTGGTGGCTGGAGCTGCAGCAGGTGCTGCCGGCCGAGCTGGCCAGCGGCGCCATTCCCCAGGTGGCGCACTACTACGCCAGCTACGCGGTGGCCCCGGGCGCCAAGGACTACCACCACGTCTACGTCTTCTACTTCCCCCAGACGAACCGGGTGGCGGTGCTGCAGCACATCACCCACGAAATCTGAAGAGCCACGCCGCTGACGGTGTGAAGACGCCGGTGCGCCCCTCGGTCGGGAGCACCGGCGTCGCCGTCTTCAGGGCAGGGGACGGCCGCCCTGGAACTGGGCCATGCGGGTGGCGCGCTCCATCAGCTCGCCCTGCGCGGAGCGCTTGTCCGCGACGGAGGCCGGCACGCGGCGGCGCCAGTGGCCGTTGGCCTCCAGCTCCCACGCGGAGATGGTGTCGCTGAGGCAGCGCTCCAGCGAGTCGCGCACCTGGGCGGCCAGGGTGGGGTCCTCCACCGGCGCGAGGATTTCCACGCGGTGGTCCAGGTTGCGGGGCATCAGGTCCGCGGAGCCGATGTAGCAGCGCATCTCGGGCCCGCGCTCGAAGAGGTAGACGCGCGAGTGCTCCAGGAAGCGGCCCAGCACGGACACCACGCGGATGTTCTCCGACACGCCGGGCACGCCGGGGCGCAGGCAGCAGATGCCGCGCACGTTCAGCTCCACCTTCACCCCCGCGCGCGACGCGTCGTAGAGGGCGCGGATGATGGCCGGGTCCACCAGCGCGTTCATCTTCATCTGGATGCGCGAGGGGCGCTCCAGCGTGTGCGCCATGATGGTGCGCTTGATTTCCTCCATCAGCCCCTGGCGCATGGTGAGCGGCGCCACCAGCAGCTTGCGGAAGGACTTGGGGCGGCCGAACCCGGTGAGGTAGTTGAAGAGGTCCGCCACGTCCGCGCCGATGTCCGGGTCCCGGGTGAACAGGCCCAGGTCCGTGTAGAGGCGCGCCGTCTTCGGGTTGTAGTTGCCGGTGCCGATGTGCACGTAGTGGCGCACCCGCTCGCCCTCGCGCCGGACGATGAGGATGGCCTTCGCGTGCGTCTTCAGGGACGGAATCCCATACACCACGTGGACGCCCGCCTCTTCCAGCGCGTTGGCCCACTTGATGTTGGTGCGCTCGTCGAAGCGCGCCTTGAGCTCCACCATGCACACGGCCTGCTTGCCGTTCTCCGTGGCGGTAATCAGCGCGGGCACCAGCGGGGAGCTGTCCGACGTCCGGTACACCGTCTGCTTGATGGCGAGCACGTCCGGGTCGGCCACGGACTCGCTGACGAAGCGCTCCACGGAGGAGCCGAAGGACTCGTAGGGGTGGTGGACGAGCAAATCTCCCCGGCGCATGGCGGACAGCACCGTGCCGCCGTCCTGCGAGTCCGCGTCCGGGCGCAGGCGCGGCTGGGTGACGGGCGTCCACGGCGGGTCCTTCAGCTCGGGGAAGCCGGGGCCGAAGGCGATGGCGGCCAGGTCGGACAGGCCCACCAGGCCGTGCTCCTCGTAGACCTGCCGCTCCTCCAGCCCCAGCGCCTCCACCAGCGGCTCCAGCAGCTTGGGGCTCATGCCGGCCTGCACCTCCAGGCGGATGACGTCGCCGAAGCGGCGCTGGCGCAGCTCCGTCTCCACGGCCTTGAGCAGGTCCTCCGCGTCCTCGGACACGGTGAAGTCCGCGTCGCGGGTGACGCGGAAGACGCCCCAGTGCAGCACCTCCATGCCGGGGAAGAGGTCTCCCAGGTGCTGGGCGATGACCTCCTCCAGCGGGACGTAGACGTGGCCCTTCAGCGGGAGGAAGCGCGGCAGCAGCTCCTTGGGCACCTTCACCCGCGCCACGCTCTCCTCGTCCGCCTCCGAGTCGCGCAGCAGCACGGCGAGGCTGAGCGACAGGTTGGAGATGTACGGGAAGTGCCGCCCCAGGCCGATGGCCAGCGGGGTGAGCACGGGGAATATCTGCTCCTTGAAGCGCTGGTCCACCTGGGCGCGCTGGTCGGAGTCCAGCTCCTTCGCGGAGAGGATGCGCAGCCCCTTCTCCGCCAGGGCGGGGCGCAGCACCTTCTCGAACGTGTCCGCGTGGCGCCGGCCCTGCTCGAAGATGCCCTCGTGCAGCTTGTCCAGCGTCTCGGTGGGCGAGGCGCCGTCCGGCACCAGCCGCGCCACGCCGCCGCGCACCTGCTCGTGCAGGCGGGCGACGCGAATCATGAAGAACTCGTCCAGGTTGCGGGCGTAGATGGAGATGAACTTCAGCCGCTCGAGCAGGGGAAGGTCGGCCGACTCGGCGAGCTGGAGGACCCTGTCGTTGAAGGCCAGCCAGGACAGCTCGCGGTTGAAGAAGAGCTCCTTGTCCACCGGCTCCGTGCCCGCTGGAAGGGCATCCCGCTCCACGGGTTTCTGGGGCGCCACCCGCCCGCCACCGCGCTTCGCCATGATTCCGTGACCCCTCGTGAACTACCTCTGGAGACGATGTAGCAGGCTGGTAACCCCCCGAATGTAAACTTCCATGTCACCTGGGGAAGCGAGCCACCAGGGCATGTATGTCTCCCCCGGAGGGCAGGCAGGTATAAAGGTGGGGAGACGTGGACTTTCTTGCATCCGGGTTATGAGGGCTGCATGTCAGGCGACGTGAGCACGACTGAAGCTGTCCCGAGTCACGATTCGAGCGCCCTCTTCACCGCCTTCCAGGAAGGTGGGAGGGCCTCCCGCGGTCGCGGGAGCTGGGGGCTGGCGCTGCTGGCCGCCTCGGTTCCCGTGGTGCTGGCGGTGGGGTTCTGGGTCCTGGCGCAGGCCGAGGAGACGACGTACCGGCTCATCACGCCCAACGGCATCAAGTCCGTGCGCGGCGGCATGACGACGGACCAGGTCGGCGCCCTGCTCGGGCGGCCGATTACGCTGGAGCGCGACGAGACGGGGGCGGACTGCTACCGCTATGGCCAGCCCAACTTCGTCAACCCGCAGTTCCTCATCTACTCGGTCTGCTACGAGTCCGGGAAGCTGCGGGACGTGAAGCAGCACAAGTACTCGGCCTGGTCGGTGGACCCGGCCACGGGGACGTTCGAGGCGCCCGGTGGCGAGACTCCGGCGGGCACGCCCGTGGAGCCTTCGAAGGAAGGCTGAGCGGCGGCGCGCTACTCGCAGTCGTCGTCCTCCGCGTCCGCCCTGCCGTCCGCGTCGTTGTCCGCGCCGTCCGAGCAGTGCGCGGCTTCCGTGGGCGCGTGCTCGCTGACGTGGAGCGTGTAGCGGATGGGCGTGTCCTGGTCGGGGTTGGCCATGCCGTCCACCACCACCAGCACCGTCTGCCCCTGCGTCAGCGTCACCTTCACCGCGGGCGAGCCCCGCGCGCTGGCCCGGGGGTTGGCCGAGCAGCCCAGCTCCGTGCCCCGGCAGCCGGTGAGCACGTAGAGCGCGTTGCCCCACCCGCCCGGTGACGTGTCGAAGACGAAGGTGCCGGCCCGGGGCGCCGTCCACAGGTGCGCGCGGTCCTGCTGGAGCAGCGCGCCGCAGGTGCCCTGGAAGCCGTCACCGGAGCCCGCCGTCTCACCCTGGAACGTCACCGGCAGCGCGCTGCCCAAATCATGGTGCGCGCAGCCCCGCCCGCCGCACCCGGGTGTCCCCTGGCAGTCGGTGTCCGCGCAGTCCACCCAGCGGTCACCGTCGTTGTCCATGTTGTCGAAGCAGGCGCCCGCCTCGCTCGCGCGCAGCGCGTCGATGTGCAGCTCGAAGTAGCCCGCGCTGAAGCGGTCGCCGCTCGCCGAGTCCACGACGACGAGCACCGTCTGCCCCTGCGTCAGCGCCGCCGACACCCGCGCGCCGCCGCCGTAGCTGATGCCATCCGTGGCACACGCCAGCTCCGCGCCGCCGCACCCGTCGCGCCGCACGGACACCAGCGAGCGCAGCGCCGAGCGCGCCGTGTCGAAGGTGAAGGTGCCGCTGCGGGGCGCCGTCCACCGGAAGCCCCGGTCCGGCGCCGGCCGCCCGCCGCACGTGGCCACGTGGTCATCCCCGGCATGCGCCGTGGAGCCCTTCACCGTCACCGGCAGCGCGCTGCCCAGCTCCCTGTCCGTGCACACCGGCTGCGTGGCCGCGCAGACGTTGGGGACGTCGGCCGCGCCGCACGCCTCGGGCGCCGTGCACATGCCGCAGTCGAGCGTCCCTCCGCACCCGTCCTCCACGGGGCCGCAGTTCTTCCCCAGCAGGCCACAGGTATACGGGCGGCACGCGGGGGGCGCGCAGACGTTGGGCGTCCCACCCCCGCCACACGTCTGCCCTTCTTCACACGTGCCGCACTCCAGCGCGCCGCCGCACCCGTCCGGCACGGTGCCGCAGTCCTTGCCGAGCGCCTCGCACGTCGTCGGTGTGCAGGCCGGGCGGCCGCACACGTTGGGCACGCCTCCGCCGCCGCACGTCTCCGGAGAAGTGCAGGCACCGCACTCGAGCATGCCGCCGCAGCCGTCCGCCACGGAGCCGCAGTTCATCCCCAGCGCCTGGCAGGTGGTGGGGGTGCAGACGCCGCCGCCGCAGACGTTGGGCGTGCCGCCGCCGCCGCACACCAGGCCGGTGGGGCAGGTGCCGCACTCCAGCGTGGCGCCGCAGCCATCCGGCACGGTGCCGCAGTTCTTCGCGAGCGCCTCACACGTCGTCGGGGTGCAGGGCGCCTTGCCGCACACGTTGGGCACCGCGTCGCCGCCGCACGCCTCGCCGTCCGGGCAGGTGCCGCAGTCGAGCATGCCGCCGCACCCATCCGACACGGGGCCGCAGTTCTTCCCCAGGGACGCGCACGTGGACGGCATGCAGATGAGGGTGCCGCACACGTTGGCGGCGCCACCTCCGCCGCACGTCTCTCCCGGGGCGCAGGCGCCGCACTCCAGGGTGTCGCCGCAGCCGTCCGGCACGGTGCCGCAGTTCTTCCCCAGGGACTCGCAGGTGTCGGGCGTGCAGGCGGGCCGGCCGCAGACGTTGGGCGTCCCCGCGCCGCCGCACGTCTCGGGCGCGGTGCAGGCGCCGCACTCGAGCACCCCGCCGCACCCGTCCGACGCCTGGCCGCAGTTGCCGCCGAGGGCCTCGCAGGTGGTGGGTACACAGGGCCCGGTGCCGCAGACGTTGTACCGGCCGCCTCCGCCGCACGTCTGCCCGGTGGGGCAGGTGCCGCACGCCAGCGTGCCGCCGCAGCCGTCGATGGCGATGCCGCAGTCCATGCCCTGCGACGCGCACGTCATCGGCAGGCAGTGGGACGGCTGCCGGGAGTCATGGGGCTCGGAGGGTGGGTTCGTGCTGGAGCACGCCACCCACACCACCAGGCCCCATACCCAGAACCCCGCCCCCAGACGACGCTCGCCCCGCATGCCTGTCCGCCGCACCCTCACCCGCCCGCGTCACAACGTGGTGCCGGTGTGGGAGGAATGCCTGGAGGGTGGCACGGGAAGCCCGGGCTTCTGGTGCCCGGTGGACAGAGGTGCCCCTTGTCCCTGGAGCCCCGCGAGGCTGGAGCGCTGGATTTCCGACGGTGGCCCGCCCGGTGGCGCGGCTGTTCCGGGGTGCCGCGGCGCCGCACCTTGCGCGGGGCGGAGAGTCTGGCGGGCGGGCAGGAAGGAAGGGGGGCGGAGTGGGGCGTCCGTGGTCGTTCGCGCAGCGCGTGGGCGCGGGCTCCATCGCCTCGCTGCTGGTGGCGCTGGTTCTGGCGGGGACCTCGGTGGTGGCGCTGCTGTCCGTGAGGACGAGCAGCAAGGCCCGCATCCTGGACCTGTCCATGGACCTGCTGGAGGTGGAGCGGCTGCGCCGGGCCTTCAGCGACAAGGTGTCCAGCGGGCGCGGCCATGCGCTGTCGGGAGACCCGCTCTTCGCGCAGGACATGGCGGCGTCGCGCGAGCGCTTCACCGCGACGTACCAGCGGCTGAAGCCCCGGCTCGAGGGAGAGCCCGTGGCCACGCTGCTGGAGTCCGCCGTCCATGCCGAGCTGGAGCACGAGGAGTCCGCGCGGACGCTCATCCTGGCGGACGACGCGGGGGTCGACCCCAAGCGGATGGAGGAGCTCTTCGAGGCCCGCGTGGGCGAGACGCGCCGGCGCGCCTTCGAGGCGCTGCAGCTGCTCGCGGAGCGCTGCGAGCAGCGGCTGGCGCTGGGCATCCAGGAGGCGGTGGAGGCGGACCGGCGGGCCCTGGTGCTCATCCTGCTGGCGGCGGGGCTGGGGCTGGCGGTGGCGGCGGTGCTGGCGTGGGTGCTGACGCGGCGGCTGCGGCCGCTCCAGCAGGAGGCCGAGTCCAGCGCGCGGCGCTTCCAGTTCCTGGTGGAGGGGGTGCAGGACTACGGCCTGGACCTGCTGGACCCGGAGGGGCGCGTGGTGAGCTGGAACCCGGGCGCGGAGCGGATGACGGGCTACCGCGAGAGCGAAATCCTGGGGCGCTCGGCGGCGGTGTTCTACCCGCCCGAGGCGGCGGGGATGCATGAGCGGGACCTGGAGCGGGCGCGGCGGGACGGGCGGCTGCGCACGGAGGGGTGGCGGGTGCGCAAGGACGGCACGCGCTTCCTGGCGGAGGTCATCACCACCGCGCTGTACGACAGGCACGGGCGGCTGCAGGGGTACGCGAAGATTTCGCGCGACATCACCGAGCGCCGCCGGGCCGAGCGCACGCAGCGGCTCTTCGCGGAGGCGGGGCGCATCTTCCATCAGCTGCTGGACCCGGACCTGACGGTGGAAGAGCTGGCGCGGATGATGGTGCCGGAGGTGGCGGATGCGTGCCTGCTCTACTTGTTGATGCCCTCGGGGCAGCTCGAGCCGCGGGCAGTGACGCACGTGATTCCGGAGCGGCAGGCGTGGCTGTTGGAGGCCGTGCAGCGCTATCCGCCCCGGCCCGACGCGTCGCACGGGGCGTGGCAGGTGCTGCGCACGGGGCGCTCGGAGCTGATGGGCCAGGTGCCGCGGGAGGTGCTGGCGCACGTGGTGGACGGTCCGGAGCACCTGGCGCTGATGGAGAAGGTGGGCATCTACTCGTACCTGGCGGTGCCGCTGCAGGTGGGGCACCAGTCGCGCGGGGTGTTCGTCCTGCTGACGTCGACGCCGGAGCGGCAGCTGACGCTGACGGACCAGGTCTTCGTGGAGGAGCTGGCGGGACGGGCGGCGCTGGCGCTGGACAACGCCAGGCTGTTCCGCGAGGCGCAGGAGGCGGTGGAGCTCATCGGTGTGGCGGCGCACGATTTGGGCAACCCGCTGAACACGCTGCAGCTGCTCCTGCGGCGGCTGCACCGGATGGAGCTGGCGGCGGGCGGGGAGAAGCTGCGCGACGGGCTGGGCACGGCGCTGAAGCAGACGCAGCGGCTGGGGCAGCTCTTGCACAACCTGCTCGATTTGTCGAGGCTGTCGTCGGGGAAGCTGGTGCTGGACGTGGCGCCGGTGGACCTGGCGGAGCTGACGCACGAGGTGGTGGAGCGCTTCTCCGAGCAGGCGGCGGAGGCGGGGTGCAAGCTGATGTTCGACGCGGAGCTGGGCCTGGTGGGGCGGTGGGACCGGCTGCGGTTGGACCGGGTGGTGACGAACCTCCTGTCGAACGCGCTGAAGTTCGGGAAGGGGCACCCGGTGGAGGTGCGGGTGGAGCGGCTGGGCTCGGCGCGGGCGCGGCTGCGCGTCTCGGACGAGGGTGTGGGCATCGCGCCGGAGTCGCAGGGGCGCATCTTCAACCGCTTCGAGCGGGTGCCGTCATCGGCGAGCCAGCACGCGGGCTTCGGGCTGGGGCTCTACATCGTGCGGCAGCTGGTGGAGGCGCACGGGGGCACCATCCGCGTGGAGAGCGTGCCCGGAGAGGGCGCGTCGTTCACGGTGGAGCTGCCGCTGATGTACCTGGGCGTGGAGCTGGGCTCGGAGCCGAGCCCGGCTCCGCCGTCGTGAGTGCGCTTCACATGTGCAGCGTGGGCGAGGACTCCGAGGCGATGAACGTGCGCAGCGGCGACACCGTGGGGGCCTTCTCCCGCTCCTCGAGCAGCTCGAACTCCAGCGAGTCATGCGCGCAGAACACGGTGACGTCCTGCCCGTGCCGCTGCACCAGCTCGCGCAGGCGGCGCAGGTTGTACCAGCGCATGTACCCGTCCTTCTGCATGAGCTTCTGGTAGAAGCGCAGCCCCGGCGTGCACCGGTACCGGTCGCGGTCCATCTCCCCGTGGTAGAAGTACGCGTCGCCGGCGTGCAGCAGCCAGCCCTCATCGGACTGGATGGCCACCCCCGCGTGGCCCATCGTGTGCCCCACCAGTGGCACGAGCAGGATTTCCGGCGGCAGGCCCTTCAAATCCTTCACGCACTCGAAGCCGAACCACCGGTCTCCCGAGCCGCCCGTCGGGTACGTCACCCAGTTCGTCTCGTGCATCCACTGCAGCGGCCGGAAGCGCCGCCGGTCCAACGGCGTGGCCTGGGCGGTGGCCTGGCGGTACTCGTCCGCCAGCAGGTGCACCCGCGCATGCGGGAAGTCATCCAGCCCGCCGGCATGGTCGAAGTCCAGGTGGGTGAGGACGATGTCGCGCACGTCCTCGGCCTTGAAGCCGAGCCGCTCAATCTGCCGGATGGCCGTCGACTGCTCGGCGAGCTGGGGCCGGCACAGCACGTCCAGGAACATGGGCGACAGCCGGGGGCGCGGGTGCAGGACGTCCTGCAGGCCGAAGCCCGTGTCCACGAGGATGAGCCCTTGCGAGCCCTCCACCAGCAGGCAGTGGCACGTCAGCGCCGCGGGCCCGACGAAGCCCTTCCGCCCGTCCATCAGCCGGCCTCCGGGCGGGCACATGGTGGTGCAGTTCAGGTGATGGATGCGCATCGCTCCCGCTCCTCGGCGTGGGGACCCGCTCGGGGCCGCTCGAATCTGGAGCAAAGGTGCGCTGTGTGGGTGCGGTGAGGAATCCGCACACGTCGGAGGACGCGAAGGCTCGCCCGCCCGGTTGGTGTCCGGGCGGGAGCCGCGCCGCTCAGAGCCGCTGGAGCTGGTCGACGGTCCGCTCCTCGCGGATGTTGCCGGTATTGAGGGTGCTGGCCGGCTCGAAGAGCAGCACGTGGACTTCTTCCTCGGCCACGGGCCGGTGCTCGGTGCCCCGGGGGATGATGATGAACTCTCCCGGCAGCACGTCCACGGTGCGGTCCTTGAGCTCCATGCGGAGGTGACCGTGGAGGACGAGGAACAGCTCGTCCTCGTTCTCGTGGTGGTGCCAGACGAAGGGCCCCTGGAGCTTCACGACCTTCACCTGTTGCCCGTTGAGGTCCCCCACCACCTTGGGAGACCAGTGCTCGCTGAACAGGGCGAGCTTCTGGGCGAGGTTGACCTTGTCGACGAGCGGGGCCGAGGGCTCGGCGTCGGGGGCGCTGGCGGTCGCGGTGTTGACGTCCCCAGGCTCCACACGGCGACGTGAGTCCCAGCGGGGAGGCCGGGCGACGGTGACGGTGGGGCTCCGGTTGGGTGCGCTCATTCCAGTACCAACTCCCGGGTTGACGTCGGTGCAATGGCTCGCGCGACGACTCCCCGCGCGGATTGTCTGCCTTCCGCTCAGGATAATCCCACGCGCGCAGTCATGGGAGCGGAAGCAGGTCGAATACCTGACGGATACGAGCTTCCCCGCACCGGAGCCCCGGGTTTGATGATCCAGCCGCGCGGACCTCAGTCCGGGAAGAACATCGGGTCTCTCGTGGTGACGAACGAGGTGATGGCATTGGCCACCTCGGCAGGCAGTCCGGTGAACTGCACGCCCACGCCCGGCATCAGCTCCGGGGTGCGGGAGTTGGACTCGCGCACCCAGCGCACGACACCGGTGACCTTCATGGGCCGGCCGCCCGGCAGCGTGAAGTCCAGCTCCACCTGCGTGCCGCGCGCCACCGGGTCCACCGTGGCGATGAAGACGCCGCCCTCGCTGATGTCCATCGAGAAGCCGGTGAAGAAGTTCGAGTCGCTGCGCATGTCGATGGACGTGTGCATCCGCACCCGCCCGTTGCGCCGCGAGTCCTTGCCCTCGGGCGCGGGAGCAGGCCGTGCCGCCACCGGCGCCGTGGGCAGCTGCGCCCCCTGCGCCTTCGCCGCGGCCGCCGCGCGGGCCAGGTCCGCCTGACGGCTCCGCGCCGCCTCCTGCTGCGCCTTCGCCGCGGCCTCCTGCTGGGCCCGAGCCCTCGCCGCGGACGCCTCGGCCTGGCGCTTCGCCACCGCCTCCGCCTCGGCCACCGCGCGCGCCACCTGCGCCGTCTGCTCCTGGTACATGCGCAGCGCGGACTGAATCTCCAGCCCCGCCTGCCGCCGCGCATCCAGCGCCGCCTCGCGGGCGTCCAGCGCCTTCTCGCGCTCGGCCTCCACGTCGAGTCCGGGCACCGTGGCCACCTGCAGGCGCGCGGCCTGCTCACCCAGCATCGGGTCGGCGCCGGGCTCCGCCGTGGCCTTCACGAGCGCGGTGCGGGTCTGGTTCAGGCGCGTGTTGAGCGCGGCCGCCTCGGCGGTGGCGCGGGCCACCTGCTCCGCGAGGCGCGCCTCCAGGGCGGACAGCTCATTCTCGGCGCGAGTCAGCTCCGCCTCTCGGGACGTGGCCGGAGGCGGGCGGGGGACAGGGGACGGCGAGGTCATTCGCTGAGACTCCAAGGGCGCCCACTGTAGCGTCCCCTGGCCGCCCCCACGAGCCCCACGGCCCCTCCCCCCAGTCGCTGTCCTTCTCCACACCTGGGGAGTAGCGCCCTACCCACCCCGAAACCAGCGGGCGGGCAGGCCCAGGAGCCCGGGATTCCCAGCGCTCCCAGCAAGACTTCAAGGAGCCTCAGTCCGCGCCCTTGATGCAGGCAACGGGCTTGAGGCGGTAGGCGACCTTGGCGAGGCCAGCCATCTCCACCGTCTCCAGCACGTCGTCCAGGTTCTTGTAGCAGGGCCCGGACTCGTCGAGCGGCGTGGTGCGCGTGTTGAGGAGGATGCCGGCCTCGGCCATGCGCTTGTCGGTGACGCTCTGGTCCAGCACGCGCCGGGCCTCACCGCGCGACAGGCGGCGGCCGGAGCCGTGGTTGACGGAGTAGATGGACTTCTCCGCGCCCTGCTCGGCGAAGAGGATGGCGCTGCCGGTCTCCATGGAGCCCGGAATGAGGATGGGGTGGCCCGTCTTCTCCCACGGCGTGCGCTTGAGCGCGGGGTGGCCGCCAGGGAACGCGCGCGTGGCGCCCTTGCGCGCGACGAACTTCCCGGCCTCCTTCTGGATGAGGTTGTGGGAGATTTCGTAATAGACGCTGGCGGTGCCGCCGAAGACGTCCTCGAGCGCGGAGCACACGGCCTCGCCGATGATGAGCCGGTTGGCCACGGCGAAGTTGGCGGCCATGTTGTGGAGGTTCCAGTACTCGCGGCCCAGGGCGCTCTCCGCGTCCAGCCAGACGGAGTCCTCGCTGTGGCGCTTGAGGCCCAGCTGCGCGGCGCCCTCCACGAAGAAGTGCTTGGCGATGTTCCACCCGAAGCCGCGGCTGCCGGTGTGGAGCATCACCCAGACGCGGCCGTTCTGGTCCACCTGCATCTCGGTGAAGTGGTTGCCGCCGCCCAGGCTGCCCAGCTGGTCGCGCTTGCCGTAGGCGCGCTCGGGGATGTCCACCCGGTCGTCCTCGACGGGGATGAAGTCCCGCTCGGTGATGGAGGAGCCACGGCCCAGGGCCTTGGCGCCGTGGCGCACCACGTCCGCGAAGGTGCGGTCCGTCACCTTGCGCTGCTTCTGCACGCGGCTGGCGCCCACGCCCACGGCGATGCGCTTCGTCACCTCGTCAATCCACTTGCGGCGCTTGGCGGCGTCGGCGACGTCCTCGGCGGTGAGCGTCGTCTGCAGCTGCACCATGCCGCAGCCGATGTCATAGCCGGCGGCGGTGGGCAGCAGGATGCCGTCCGTCTCGACGACGGTGCCGATGGGCACGCCATAGCCCACGTGACAGTCGGGCGTGACGGCCACGCGGGTGACGCCGGGGAAGGACGCGGCGTTGACGACCTGGTCGAAGACGGCGTCCTCCAGGCCCGGCGCTTCCGGGCCCTCGCCCCAGAGGAGCTTGTCGGACAGGAACAGGTCGGCGTCGACCTTCATGGTCTTCGTCTTGGGCAGGACGTAGTGGCCCTCGGCGGCCTTCTCCAGACGTTGCTTCCAGCTCATGGCTTTTCTCCCCGACAGGGGTGAACACGCGGGAGGGACGGGAGCGTCCTGAGGAAGCTGACCAACGCCTCCGAGCGCCCGGCGCTGACGGAGGATGCTGGCAGGGCAGGCGGGAAGGCGAGCGATTTCGCGGAATTTCCCTCTGAGGAGCGCCCGCCCCGCGGCCCGGGAGTACGCGCCGCGGGGGTTCCCGTGGACCCTTCGTGGCGCGGGCGATGTTGCCGTCACGACGGCGGCATCGCACCTTGGTGGTGAGGCAGGTCCGCGTCGCGCACGCGAGGACGGCCGGGCGAGAGTCGGCTCTCGTGCGAACCGCACGATTCCGATCTGCCTGGGACTTGCGGCGTTCTGCCTTCATTCCCATCCATTGCTCAGCATCCAGGTAGGGGGTGGGCGATGGGGTTCATGGGTGGGATTTTCCTGGCGGTGGCGCTGCAGACGGCGCCGGTAGAGCAGAAGCAGGAGCAGCAGAAGCCGGAGCAGGTGGCGGCCCCGGTGTTCAACCCGGCCGTCTGCGCGAAGAAGCGCGTGGACCCGTGCGGTTGCCACCATGTGTACGGCATCCGGCACTGCCACCCGGCTCGCAAGGGTGACCACTGCGAGGCGCCGGTGAAGGCGCAGCTGCCGGCCACCGAGGCCGAGGCCCCGGCGAAGGCTCAGGCGCCCGAGAAGAAGAAGCAGATCGACCCGAAGAAGTCGGTGGCGATGTAGGACCGCGGGCGCGCCCGTCGAGGCGCGCTCGGCACCTGGATGACCCTGGTGGGAGCCGCCGCCAGGGCCGTCGGGGTACATCGTCTCTAAATACGCATCATCCGCGCAGGAACGCGAGGACCTCCCGGGCCAGCAGGTCCGGCGCGGTGACATGGGCCACGTGGCCCTGTCCCCCGAGGACATTGAGGCGCGCGTTCGGCAGCGTCGTCGCGACCGCACGGCACGGCTGGGCGAGGAGCACCTCCGTGCTCTGATCGCCCAGCAGGACCAGGGTGGGCGTCGTCACCTGCCGGTAGCGGTCCAGCCCGAGCGGGAGCGTCTCCAGCGCTTCGAGCTCCCGGGTGAAGCCGGCCGTCATCCCGACCTGGCGCGACCAGACCAGCGACTGTCGGAACGCCTCCAGCTCCGCGGGGGGCGTGAAGAGGAGCTTCTGGTTGAACAGCACGAGCGCCGCGTCCGGCCCTTCACGCTGGAGCGTCTGTTTGAACTCCTCCAGGAAGGGACCGGACACAGGCTGGGTGACGGGCAGGGGCGGCTCGTAGACGAGGAGCTTCGCGGGCGCCACCTGGCGCGCGACCTCCAGCGCGAGCACGCCGCCGAACGAGTGGCCGAAGAGCGCGGCGTCCGGGCCGGCGAGCTTCATCAGGGCGAGCACGTCCTCCACCTCGCGCTCCAGCGCGTACCGGGGCGAGTCGCCGCTCTGTCCGCGCCCGCGCCGCTCCAGCACGTGGTTGGTGAAGTGGGGGGACAGGCGCTCGGCCACGTCCCGCCAGTCGCTCCAGAGGCTGAGCGCGCCGTGGACCCAGACGAGCGCGGGGCCGGTGCCCTTGCGGAAGTAGGACAGCGACGTGCCGTCCGCGGACGTGAAGCGGTGATGGGAGAAGGCCGCGGAAGCTGGCGCGGTGGACGAAGGCGAGGCCGGAGCAGCAGTCGAAGGCGAGGCCGGAGCGGCGGGAAGCGCATCCGTGGAAGGGCGCGCCGCGCAGGCGGCGAGGGGAAGCGCGGCGCCTGCCTGAAGCACGAGGCGGCGGGAGACGGTGGGAGACGAGCGGGCGTGAGTCATGGGGTTCGATTCCTCCGCGAGCATTCATGCGGTGGAAAAGGCGTGCGCGAAACAGGTGTCCCTGGCATCTCACTCGTGACTCCGGAGTCCTGAATAGAGTCATCGACAGGAGGCAGGGCGGATGGAGAGCCTCTCGGCCATCGGAGTCTTCGTGCGCGTCGCGGAGGCGCGCGGGTTCGCGGAGGCGGCGCGCTCGCTGGGAATCACGCCATCGGCGGCGAGCAAGAGCGTGGCGCGGCTGGAGGAGCGGCTGGGGACGCGGCTGTTCCAGCGCACCACGCGGAGGATGCACCTCACCGAGCCGGGTGCGCGGTTCTACGAGCGGTGCGTGCGCATCCTCGACGAGCTGCGCGAGGCGGAGACGGACCTCGCGCGGGAGCACCGCGCGCCCCAGGGAAAGCTGCGAGTCAGCGTGCCGGAGTTCGTGGCGCTGCGGCTGCTGATTCCCGCGCTGCCGAGGTTCCGCAAGGCGTACCCGCGACTGGAGCTGCACCTGGACCTGGACGACCGCGTCCGGGACATCGTGGGAGACGGGCTGGACGCGGCGGTGCGCTGTGGCGAGCTGACGGACTCGCGGCTGATGCGGCGCCGGTTCAAGCCGAAGCGCTTCATCCTCTGCGCGGCGCCGTCATACCTCCAGACGCGAGGCGTGCCGCGCACGGTGGAGGACCTGGCGCGGCATGACTGCATCCGCTTCCGGTTCACCTCCACGGGGCGCCTCGAGGACTGGTTCCTGCGGCAGGAGCCGGGAGCACCCGTGCCGCGCATCCCGGAGACCTTCACGTTCAACAACGGCGAGGCGGTGTTGCAGGCGGCGAAGGCGGGGCTCGGGGTGGGGCAGATCATCGACCTGATGGCGCTGCCGGAGCTGGCGGCGGGAACGCTGCGGCCCCTGTTGACCGAGCACTCGGTGGAGCGTGGAGCCATGTGGCTGGTGTGGCCGCCCGCGCGACCCACGCCGCCGAAGGTGAAGGTGTTCGGCGACTTCCTGGCCCAGCTGCTCGCCGAGGTGTCGTGACAGCAGAGGACCCCTCAGCTCCATGCAAGCGGAGCCCGGCCCCGGCCGCAGCTCGAATCAGTGCCGGGTGGAGGCGGGATTCTCGGTACGCGGCTCAGGAGCGAACGGCCCTCGCGGCTGCTGCTCCAGCGTCGCCGGGAGCGTCTCGGCGCGGCTCACCTCCAGCGGGCTGTCGGAGCGGATGATGACCCAGCGCGCATGAGGCGACACCCGGAGCGCCACCGCGTTCGGCCCCAGGCGGCGCATCTCCGGGCGATACGGCATGACCTGCGCCGGCGGAGCACCGGCAGCGCGAGCGCTTCCACCGACTCCTGAAGCAGCACCGCCCTGAGGCATGGGCACCATCGTCAGCAGCGCCGAGTGGGCATCGCCACCCTGTCCCGAGGCCACTCCAGCCCGAGGCAGCGGAGCCATCGTCGCGCCCGCCGGTCGATTCGAGGCAGGCGCCCCCACTGCTCCAGCGGGACGACCCGGATGTGGCACCGCGGCCGCCGGCACCCCGGACCCCGCCACGCTCACGACAGGCGAAGCCCCCGGCCCCCGCGCGGAAGGCGGAGGCACCGGCGCCTGGGTGATGAGCCGTCCCTGCACCACGGGCAGGGGGCTGGGCACCTGCTGGCCCGGCCTGGCCGGTCCAATCGCGTGGATCAACGGAATGGGCGCCAGCGTCGACGCAGGCCGTCCCGCCGCGCGCTGCAGCGCCTCCACCCTCACCGGCGCGATGGCGGGCACGGGCGGAAGCGGCCTCGGCACGGGAGTCTCCTCGGCGGCGAGGAGCACATACGGCGGAGGCGGCGGAGGCGGGGCTTGGCCCAGGTTCCCTCGTGCCCCGGCGTCGGCCGCCGCGTCCTGCCGCTGGAAGAAGCCCGTGGCCCCCGCGGTGTAGAGCCGCTCGTCCTCCAGCGTGGTGGACGGCGCCGCCTGCTGGCCGAGCCGCGCCAGGTCCGCGTGAATCGTCGGGTCCTTCGGATCCAGCTCGAGCGCGGCGCGCAGCGCCCCCCGGGCCCGCGACTCGCAGCCCTGCTCCATCAGCAGCGCCGCCGCTGCCCGGTAGGAGGCGACCGCCGACTGCCGGTCCCCCGCGCGGCGGCAGGACTCGGCATGCCGCACCCGGACGTTCGGGTCCTTCGGGGCCAGCCGGAGGATGCGCGCGTAGGTCTCCGCGCACTGGGCGTAGCGCCCACGCGCGAACAGGGCGTGCGCGGCCTCCTTCAGCTCCCTCAACTTCATCAGCTCACGCTCGCCCATCGCCCGTCCCCCATGGCCAGTGCGCTGTATTTGAAAGCAGGCGGCGTGCCGGGAAGTGCAGAGCCGTTGAAAGGTCCAATGCAGGGCGGAATCCCCACCCGGCGAGCCAGCCTCCTGTCACCCACCGTGCGCGCCGAGGCACCGGGGTGCGTGGGTGGATGCGTGCGGCGCGGAGGACGCCGCTCCCGGACCCTGTAGAAATGCCGAAGGGCGCTGTAACAAGGAAAGTCCCAGCCGGGTGCCAGCCGGTGGAGGCGAGCATGCGAACGCAGCGGAGCCGGTCCCACCTCTTCGTCCAGCACCTGCGCCCCGAGGCCCGCGTCCCCCCGGACGTGAGCGCGTTGGAGGCCGTCCTGGCGTCGCTGTACGACGCAGGGCGACAGGCGTGGCCGGAGGTGCCCCTGGAGGAGGAGGCCTTCCTGCGCCACCTCGCCGAGCGGCTGCTACCCGGAGACGACGTGGCCGGGGGGCTCGCCGCGATGCACGCCGCGGACCTGTACCTGGCCTGTGCCTGCGCGCGAGGCGAGCCCGCCGCACACGCCGCGCTGGAGCGCCACGTCCTGCCACGGGCGGCGGAGTCGGTGGCGCGGGTGCGGGGCGCGGACGCGGCCGAGGTGCTCCAGCTCCTGCGCGAGCGGCTCCTGGTCGCGGAGGGAGGCCGCCCGCCCAGGGTGGCCGACTACGAGGGCGGAGGCCCCCTGGTGGCCTGGCTGCGCGCGGCGGCGGTGCGCACGGCCCTCAACCTCCAGCGCGCGGAGGGGCGCCGGGCCCGGGCGGAGGAGGACGCGGAGGCGGGGCCGCTCATGGAGGCGGCGGGCCCGGAAGCGGACCTGGAGCTGGACTACCTGCGCCGGCACCACCGCGAGGACTTCCAGGCGGCGCTCACCGAGGCGCTGGCGGCCCTGCCCACCCGTGAGCGCACGCTGCTGCGCCTGCACCTGGTGGAGGGGCTGAGCCTGGAGCGCATCGGCGCCATGTACCAGACGCACAAGTCCACCGTGTCGCGCCAGGTGGCGAAGGCACGGGAGGCGCTGCTGGCCGGGGCGCGGCAGCGGCTGGCGGAGCGGCTCCGGCTGTCCTCCGGCGAGCTGCACAGCCTGATGCGCGCGGTGCAGGGCGAGCTGGACCTGAGCCTGCCCTCGCTGCTGCGCGAGCCCGGGTAGCCCTGGGGCCTCGGACTTTCTTCGCCCGTGCGTGCAACACGGGGAAATGGCCGGTGTCCTCCGGTTGAAGGTGGAAGCACGACCTGGAGGACACACACATGCGGCATGGCATCGGCATCACCCTGTTCACGCTGGCGGTCGCGGGCACGGCACTGGCGCGCTCGTCCGAGAAGGACAACGCTCCGAAGACGGAGTCGGCTCACGAAGAGGTGGTGGCCCTGAAGAAGGGCGGCGCGCACACGCTGCGCATCAAGGGAGTCACGCGAGTCGCGCTGGGAGACCCCGAGATTGCCAAGGTCGAGCTGACGGGGGACGACACCCTGCGAGTCACCGCCCTCACGTCGGGTGAGACGACGCTGATTCTGTGGAGTGGGCCGAAGCAGGACATGACCGTGTACCGCATCGTCGTGAAGGGCTGAGGCCCCCCGCCCCCCGCCACGTGTGGTCCCTGTTCGGAAATGTCGGGGGTTTTGCGCCGCGAAATGTCCCGACATTTCCGAACAGCAAGCCGCCGGACGCGTCCGGACCCCGCCTTTGCGTCACGAAGCTGGACTGGGATGATGTGAGGCAAGCCATGCGACCGGTGCACCGCCGCGACCCGACAGCCTGTCCCGACGAGAACGTGCTCGCGAGCTTCGCCGTGGGGGCGCTGCTCGCGACGCGGGTGCCGCCGGTGGAGGAGCACCTCGACAGCTGCGCGGACTGCCGGGCGCTGGTGGCGGCGGTGGCGGCCGGGGCTTCGCGGCCGGGCCCGCTCGGCACGGAGCCGTCCACGTGGCTGGCCACCGGAGCGTCGGCGGGAGCGCCTGCGGGAGCGGAGGCCGGAAGCGAGCCCCTGCTCCCCGAAGGCACGCGGCTGGGGCCCTACGTCCTCCGCCAGCTGCTGGGCTCGGGCGGCATGGGCATGGTGTACGCGGCGGAGGACCCGAGGCTGGGGCGGCGGGTGGCGCTCAAGCTGCTGCGGCAGGTCAGGAAGGGCGCGGAGGCGGAAGCCCGCGCGCGGCTGCTGCGAGAGGCGCAGGCGATGGCGCGCCTGTCCCATCCCAACGTGATGCCCATCTTCGAGCTGGGCACGGCGGACGGGCGGGACTACCTGGCCATGGAGCTGGTGCGGGGCGCGACGCTCTCCGGCTGGCTGCGAGCGCGCGAGCGTCCCTGGCGCGAGGTGCTGGACCTGTTCCTCGCGGCGGGAGCAGGGCTGGCGGCGGCGCACCGGACGGGGCTGGTGCACCGCGACTTCAAGCCCGCCAACGTGCTGGTCGGCGAGGATGGCCGGGCGCGAGTCACGGACTTCGGCCTCGCCATGTGGGAGCACCCGGAGCGGGCCACGCGGGCACTGCCGGAGGGCACGGAGGCGCCCGGCCTCACCCGGGCGGGAGCGGTGCCGGGAACGCCCGCGTACATGTCTCCCGAGCAGCGCGCGGGCCAGCCGGTGGACGCGCGCAGCGACCAGTACAGCTTCTGCGTCGCGCTCCACGAAGCGCTCCACGGCGAGCGCCCGGCTCTACCGGAGGCCGCGGGGCTCTCCCGGGAGCGCACCCCGCGCGGAGGGAAGCGGCTGCCCGCGCACCTGGAAGCAGCGCTGGCCCGGGGGCTGGCGCCGGCTCCGGAGGACCGCTTCCCCTCCATGGAGGCGCTGCTCGCGGAGCTCTCCCGCCCGGCGCCATCACGCGCCCGGCCCGTGGGGCTCCGGCTGGCCATTGCCCTGGTCCTGCTGGTCCTGGGGTTGGGCCTCTTCTTCTGGAGGCTGGTGCCGGCGGAAATCGCGGACCCTTCGGGCAATCAGTTCCTCACGCTGCGGGTGGGTGAGGTGCGCAAGCTGCGCCTTCCCGACCTCGAGCGACTGGCCGTGGGCGAGCCGGACATCGTGGAGCTCAAGGCGCTGCCGGATGGGATTCAGATGAGGGGGCTCAGCGCCGGGGCCACCCATGTGATGGGGTGGACCCGGAGCGGAGAGAATCACTTCTACACCGTGTCCGTGACGCCGCAGTGATCAGCGGTTCTGGGGCGCCGAGCGCGCCTGGCGCGGAGCCTCCTGGCCCAGCAGCCTGTGCGCCTGCTGGCGGTGCTGCTTCAGCGTGGGCAGGGCCGAGTCGAGCAGGCCCTTCAGCTCGGTGTTGGTGGCGAACTGCTGCTGGCCCGCCATCACCGTGGCGATGTCGGCGTCATGTTGGCCGACCATGTGGGCCAGGAAGGCGCGGTCGAACGCGGGGCCCTGGAGCGACTGGAGCTTCGTGAGGGCGGCTTCGTTGGCGTTCTTCATCACCTTCTCGAAGTCGGTGTCCGGCTGGGGCTGGGCGAGCTGGAGGTTCTTCTTCGTCGCATAGGTGGTGACCTTGAGGTCCGCGGCCTCGTGGTCCTTCACCAGCCGCGCGCCGTAGTCCTTCACGCCCTTCGAGACGCCCTTCTCCTGGGCGAGCTGGCCCAGCTTGATTTCCATCTGGTTCACGTGGTGCTGCATCTCGAGGAAGGCCTTCTCGTCGGTGTCGATGGGCAGCAGGCCCTGCTGCATCCGCTTCGCGCCCTCGGCGTCGGGCTGAGCGGCCTGGGGCTGGCCGGAGCCGCCGGTGCCCTGCTGCTGCACACCGCCGGTGGTGTCCTTCACGCTCTCGCCCTGGTCGATGGCCTCCGCCTCGCCCATGCGGAACATGCCCTGCGTGTCATCCGTCCCGTTCTGGGTGCCCTGCTGCGCCTCGGAGGGCTCCTCCTGCTTCGAGTCCTCCTGCGCGACGGCCGCGCCGCCGACCGCGAGTGAGCCCATCAGCATCCAACCCATCCATCGCTTCATTGCCTGCCTCCTTCATCGTCCTGGGATTCCCAGCACGAAGTTGGAGACGGCGAAGCCGGGCAGGCCAGGGGAAGGCAGGCGGAGGGGCGGGCGGCCCGCTCCCGGAGCGCCGGGCTCGAGCGAAGTCGAGCCCGACGTCCCTGGGCTCAGTTGAAGGTGATGAGCGGCAGGTGGTAGCCGATGTGGAACCCGAGCGAGGCCGCCGGCCGGAGCGTAGGCGCCCCGTCGCCGCCCCCTGCTTCGAGGCTCGGCGTCCAGCGACCGTCCACGCCGATGACGAAGTCCTTGTAGCTCGCCCCGAGCGCCCCACCGAACGTCAGCGCATTGTAGGGCGTAGCCTTCGCGGTGCTCGAGCCATTCCCGGGGGTATCCACCACGACTGCGTACTGCCCCACGTCGGCGCCGAAGACCTGGCTGTAGAATGCCCAGGGACCGCTTCCCTGATAGGTCATGGCGATGCCCAGGGGCAGCGAGGGCTGGAAGGCGAAGCGCTCACGGCCGGGGACGAGCATGAATGAAGGGCGCAGCCCCGGCGTCACGGAAAGGGAGAAGAGGACTTCATGCCTGCGCATGCTCCGGTCCGAGCCGAGGTCCACCAGGCTCCGCAGGGCCTGCTTGCGAGCCAGGCGTTGCTCCTCGCGGTTGCGACTCGGGTCCATCGCGCCGTCCGCGGAGCTGTAGGTCCCCGCATAGCTGGCCATGGCGCTCGCGTAGCGCATCACGCGCTGGATGCGGAGCTTGCGGTCTGCATCCTCGCCGGTGTTGCCCGCTACCGCCAGAACGCCGCCGAGCACGGCGGAGGAGGCAGCGATGGCGACGGGAACATCCCGGTCCGAGACCGCATCGACCAGGTCGAAGAGCTGTTTCATTTTCTGCCGCTCCGTGTCGCAATTGGATTTTTCGGTGCTCTCACAGCCGTGCTCGAGCCAGTAGTCCGTGGTGTAGCGGAGGAAGGAGGTCGCGTGACGGGTGGCCTCCGAGGCGTCGGCCTGCGTCTTGGGCGACATGACCTCGAGCCCCTCCGTGACGATGTTGACGAGCGCGGCCTGGCGCCGGCGGAAATCGACGAGCCGGTCGAGGTCCTTTTCACGGGGGAAGTGCTCTACCGGGAGGTTGAAGAACTTCTCGGGGGACTCCAGGATGTTGCGGATGAAGTGGGTGTCGCAGCGGCCATTGGAATGGCAGAAGGCCAGCGTGGTGCCCGCGATGACCAGGTCCAGCTTCTGGTGGTAGGCAGCGTCACCCACAGGCAGCGTCTTGCCGAGCTGCTCGATGGCGCCCACCGCCTGCCG
Organism: Pyxidicoccus xibeiensis; assembly: GCF_024198175.1. NCBI lineage: Bacteria > Pseudomonadati > Myxococcota > Myxococcia > Myxococcales > Myxococcaceae > Pyxidicoccus > Pyxidicoccus xibeiensis. Next base: position 1,655,722 of record NZ_JAJVKV010000001.1, on the reverse strand, counting down.
CACGACGAGCTGCGCATCTCCCAGGGACGCGCCCTTGCGCTCGAGCACGACCGTTCCCAGCAGCGCACCAAGGCTGGTGAATGCGGTCGCCAGCATCTGGGTCTCTGTCGTCTTGGGGAGATAGCTGGAGAAGCAGCGCGTGCTGTCCTTCTTGGCGCACTGCAGGTGCCGCTCTTGGGCTGTGAAGAGCGCGAGTGCCAGGCCATCCTTCAGCAGCGCTTGCTGGAGGTTCTTGGAAGCAGCGGTCAGGTCACGGAGGCGCACGTTCTTGATCGCCTCACAGGTGTTGCCGAACAAGTCGAAGGTGCGCTTGGCGGGCGGCTGGGCTTCTTTCTCGCCGACGAGTTTCGTCGTCAGCCAGCTGGCGGAATCCTCGCCGCACAGTCGCTCCGTCAGCAGTTCGTTTGTGGCCTGCAGGATTCTGGCCTCGGCTTCTTCGACCGCGACGTCCGCGACGGCCTGCATTGCATCGTCCACGAGCGTGGTCGGGTCGACCCCGAAGGCCCTGTTGGCTGAAGGCAGTGGGGTGTACTCCTCTCCCTTGTTCCCGAACCTGCTCAGCAGGTCATGCGGAGTGGCTGCCTGGAGGCGGCGGATGACGATGGGGATGCCAGTCCAGCCGCTGCTGCTCGGACATAGAGCGTCTGGACTCGACCCCGCGCCAGTCGCTGGCTTGCCGCTGTTCACGCCGGGCCATGGCGTGTCGCTGTTCTCCGATGCAGCGACCTGACGGTAGGCGCACAGCACGGCCCTGGATTGTTGGCCGAGCTGCTGGACGAGCTTGAAGCGGGACCATGACGTATCCACGAAGGCGGCCGTGGCATGGGGGATGGGAACGGCGTGCAGGGAGACCTGCCAGCAGCCCTTGGTCAGAAAGGCGTCACGTGCCAGGGGGGCCCGCTCCAGCGGCTCCCAGACGATGTCGAAGTGGGCTCCCAGGTCCTTCGGCTCTTCGGCTGTCTCGCCTGAACACTTCACCTTGTCGAAGCTCAGCTTCGTCAGGGACGGCGGCATCATGGCGGGAGTCACCTGGACGCGACCCGATTCGAACAGCTCGTCGCCTGTGGATGCATCAGGGGCACCGGCGCTGCTCACGCCATTCTTGGCACCCTGGAAGTCGGCGGCGATGTATCCATCCTCGACTTTGGTACTGAGCTCGACTTCCCGTGCGGAGGTCTGCCCCGCGTCGGGTGTTCCGGCGACGACCGCGACTCCGGCTTGGGACGAACCGCTTCCTCCCTCCACAGGCGGCTCCGCAGCCGTTGCCGTCGTCGCGATGCCCCACGTCATGAGCAGCGCCCATGGAATGGTCTTTCTCATACGTCCCCCCTTCGTTGGTTGAACCGGTTAAAGCCTGGACTCCGTCAGGACCCGCTCCAGCCACGGGGTGAGCGCATCCAGGCGTGTGTAGATGCCCCCCGCGCCGCAGACCGACATCGTCCCGGACAGGGAGCGCGAGGTGATGCCCAGCAATCGCCAGTCATGGACGAGCCGCTCTTTCCCCTGGGCGTCCTTGCACCGTCTCCCGTCGAAGACGGCCTCGTAGAGTCCGCCCCCGCTGTCCCCGCTGCACGTGTCGTAGCCAGGGCTGCCCATCAGCGCCCACTCGAAGGACGGGTTGCAGCCATGGCGAAGCGCCTGCTCGGCACTGCACCCTGAGTCGACGAGGCTCAGGAGCGTGACGTGCTTGTCTCCGAAGCCGAACCGGCCCGAGGGCGTCGACGCACCGAAGCCCACGTGCACTCCGCCAGCCTGGGCGGCGGGGGCCTTCGCTGGCTTCCAGGGGCGAATCTCGGCGTCGATGGGACCCGCGAGCTGGAGCACTGCCGCGTCGACGCGCCGGTCTGACGGCAGGAAGGTGCGGCTCACGGCCTGGCGAGTCGCCGGCCGCATGACGGAGTCTCCAGAGACGACCTCGGTCGCGGGTACGCAGTGCCGGGCCGTCAGCACCGCTCTGGGCGTCAGGAGCACTCCCGAGCACAGGCTTCTTCCAGCGCGTCCCACCGCGACCACCTCGGCAAAGGCAGGCTCTGGTGGGCACGGCGGGACCTCGACTGCCGGCTGCGGCTTCGGCGGCTCCTTGCATGCGTGCTCGGCCGCTGCCTCCAGCAAGCGGCTCAACTGCTCGGCCGTGACGCTGCCATCTCCGTTCAGGCCCACGTCAGCCTGCCGGGCATACGGCGCACATGCCGGCGACACGCCCTTCAGGGGGAACACGGAGTGCTGGAGTCCTCCCAGCCGCTGGGGGGGCACCGCGACCGAGCAGACGTTTCGCCCGGCGCCCGAGCGCCATTGCTCCCGGAACTCGTCCCGGAGCTGCTCCTGCGCGAACTCACACCAGCCCGACGCGCACTCCGGGCCCTTGCGCCGGCAGCTGGGGACGCCATCCGTTGCGAGCAGCAGGATGCGCGCGTCCCCGGAGCGTCCTTTACGGGCCAACTGCTGCGCGGCCGCCTGATACGCGCTGCTCAGGGGCGTATCGGTCAACGGGCCTTGGGACTTGAGCCCGGCGGCAAGCGCCGCCTCCGGTAGAGGGCGCCATTCGTAGCGCTGTGAGATGAATCCCGAGCTGCCGGAAGCAACCTGCTCCGGAGAGGGAAGGCACGCCTCAAGCGTGCCGGCGTCGACGACCTTCGGGTCGGCGTGGAAGGCTTCGACCTCGACCTGGAGCTGGCACGGCGGGGAACGGTGTTGGGAGGCTGCGGCGTCCAGTCGTTTCCCGAGGTCCCGGAGCTCCTGCCGGATGACGTCGAAGCGGGTCCCTCCATCCGGAACCCCGAGCCCCATGCTGCCCGAGACGTCGACCAGGACCTTCACCCAGACAGTCCCGGCTGGAGTGGCGCCGGCGTCCGGCGCGTCCGCCTTTGTGACGCCGGGCATGAGCAGCACGGCGGCGAAGGTCAGCAGCGTGTGCTGGAGCGTGCGCCCACCCCGGCTGCGATGGCGTACGGGCCTCGACGCAAAGGCAGAGCCCATGAAGTTCCCCCCTGGAACTCCTCAAGGCCTACCATGAATGATTGGGAAATGACAAACATAGCACAGTGCCAGTCTTTGGGGTCAAAAGCACCCCATGCCATGGGGCCAATGGCAATGGACTGACCTTCAGCATGGCCGGGCGCCGCAGCGGGCCGCCCGGCGTCATGCCCGCGCTCAGGACAGCGGCTCACCCGGAGGCCACTGGCGCTCCACGCCGGTGGGGTTCTGCGCGTACAGCTCGGCGAGGCGGGCCTTCACCTCCTCGACGGTGCCCACGATGACGTAGGTCCGCGTGTTGATGTCCTGGGGAACATCGCGCCCCATGCCGATGGTGACGCCCATCTTCGACGCGTTGTACGTGGTGTCCCCGCCGACGTTCGCCATGTCGAACTGGTGGAAGCGGTACTGGAGGTCGTCGTACTTCGCCTCGTCCGGAGACCACATGGCCATGGCGTGCTTGCCATCCGGCGAGGAGACGATGAGCGGCACGTTGCCGCCCTCGTCGTTGAAGCCATTGTTGTTCGGGTCGCTCGGGTCCAGCTCCGAGTGGACGCGCGGGTACTCGTGCGTCTCGCCGGTGGCGGGGTCGAAGCGGAAGTGCCGGTCGAACTCGGGCGGGAGGTAGTTCGTGGGGGCCTCCAGGTACATGCTCTGGTGCGGCGCGGCCAGGTGGATGTTCGTGTCGTACTGGATGACGTTGGGGTGGCCGCCCACGCCGGCCTTCACCGTCTTGCTCAGCGTGTCCTCGGACACCTCGGTGAGGTTCTTCGCCTTGGGGGCGTCGGGCCCGTTGTAGCCACCGGCGGGCTCGTTGGGCTCCAGCCAGTAGGCGGGGTTGACGGTGGTGGTGACGCCGCCGTCCTCCACCCTCACGCCCAGTATCTTCGTGGTGGACGTGAGCCCGTCGTGGTCCTGGTTGTTGCCGGCCTCGGTGGGCATCAGCGTCTCGCCGTTGCCATCCAGCGAGTACGCCACCTGCATCTGCCGGCCGTGGTCCTTGTTGTTGACGAACTGCTTGCCGTCGTAGACGAGGCTGTCGATGGCGCCGCCGAAGCGCCTGCTCGTGCCGAGCTGCACCATCTCGTTGCCGAAGGACGTGTCGCCGTCCTGCGGGCCGTAGACGCCGTAGGGCCCGGTGGGCTGCTGCGGGCCGGTGGGGCCACCCACGCCGCCCGCGTCCATCTTCCCGTCGGGCCACGCGGTGCCCAGCCGCTTCCCGTCGAGCCCGAAGGCCTGCACCTTGCCGCCCAGGTCCACGAGGTAGCCGTTCTGGAACTGCTGGAAGGGCACCGCTCCACGCGCGTCGGCCAGCGCCTTCACGTCCGGGTCATCCAGGAAGGGCGCGCCCGTCTTCAGCGCGTCCTCCCGGCCCGAGTCGGGGAAGCCGAGCACGGAGTTGGTGCCCTCCTTCCCGCTGGTGAAGGACGGGTCCGAGTACGCCTTGCAGATGTCGCCGTACACCTCGAAGGAGACCCACTGCGAGCGGTCGTCCGGCTTGAGGTCCTGGCCCTCTGGCGGGCGGCAGAAGGTGTACAGCTGCATCTGCCGGTCTTCGCTGCTGGGGAAGTCCTGGAAGAAGGCGGGGATGTTCTCGTTGCCGCCCACGGTGGAGCGGCCGGCGACGTACACGTCGCTGCGAGGGCCCGCGTGCAGCAGCGCGTTGGCGGCGTCATCCGGGAGCTGGGTGCCGCGCTTGCGGTTGAGCTCGGTGAGGGCGTTCAGCTTGAACTCGTTGCAGTAGTCCTGCCACTGCTGCACGGCCTGCTCGCGAGCCTCCGGCGTCGCATCCGGCGGCAGCGGGGGAGGCGGTGGCTTCGAGGTGGCGGCGGGCTCGGAGAAGGCGCGCACCGTGTTGCCCGACTCGAAGCGGCTCAACAAGAACAGGTCCAGCCGCTCCCGCTCGCGAGGCGTGTCCGTGGCCTCCGCGCTCGAAGTGGGCTCCTGCGTGGAAGCGGACTCCTGCGTCGACGCACTGCTGATACGGCTCTGGCTTGAAAATCTGGAAATACCGTCCACTCAACATCCCCCTCGATGGCGCGGGAGCGCCATGTCTCACGGGGATTATCGCGAACGGCGGCCGTGGGTTGCCTCACTCCCCCCGGACCTGGTTGACCATGACGGCGACGAAGACGACGAGGACCACCAGGCCGCAGACGCCGACCACTCCCACGGCTTCGAAGAGGCGGGCGATAGACTCGAGGACGCGGCCCACGGGGACCTCAGGGTTCGGCGAGGAGGAACAGCGCGTGGGCGCTGGCGATGGGGCGGGTGCGGTCATCCTGCCACGCTTCCACGCGCACGTTGGCGACGCGGCGGCCCTGGCGGGTGATGAGCGCCTTGGCGAAGGTGTCCTGGGCCTTGCCCGAGCGCAGGAAGTCCACGGTGAGCGAGATGACCTTGGGCACGCGCCCGGTGTCCGTCTGGAGGAGCAGCTCGAAGACGGCGGCGGACTCGAGCAGCGCGCCCAGGGTGCCGCCATGGAGCGCGGGCAGCAGGCTGTTGCCGATGAGCTTCGGCGCATAGGCCATGCGGCAGAGCATCTCTCCGGCGAGGTTCTCCACGCCGATGCCCATGTAGCGCGTGTACGGAATCGCGTCGGTGAGCTTGCGGTACTCGCGCGTCTTGCGCACCTCGCGCACGAGGCTGGCGAGCGGGGAGGAGGCGAGGTTCGTGTCGCTCATGGCCGTCACTCCTCCAGCTTCATGAAGGTGCCCTGCGCGGAGGCCACCGGGTTGGCGGTGTCGCCCTGGTGCACGAGCGCGCGCACGAACGCCACCTGGCGCGTCATCCGGTAGCACTCGGCCACGCAGGTGAGCGTGTTGCCGGGCTGGGCGGGGCGCAGGTAGTCGATGCGCAGGTCCAACGTGACGAGCGGAGCGAAGCGGCCCAGCTTGAGGAACACGGCGGAGCCGCAGGACGCGTCGATGAGCGTCGTCACCGCGCCGCCAGCGAGCACGCCCGTCTCCGGGTTGCCGACGAGGAAGTCGGCATAGGGCAGCTCGACCGTGGCTTCAGCGGGACCGATGTCCACCAGCTTCAGGCCGAGCGCATGGTTGTGCGGCACGACGTCCGTGTAGAACACGGAGCACCGCGCCAGCCGCCCGGCCTTGTCCTCGGGGAGATTGAAGTCCGACATGCGGTGCGGATAACAGAATCACCGCCGGGTGGCGCGAGGCGAATGCGGAGTTCCGCTGGCAGTGGACAGGCGAGCGGGCGTGCCCCCGCCCACCGTCCACCTGTCCACCTACGCCGCGACGGGAGGACCGGGCTCCACGGCGCCCAGCTGCTCCCACGCCTCCGCGAGCGACTCGCCGATGGGCCCCATCACCGAGTCATCCGACCAGTAGAAGGGATGCACCAGCGGAGTCCACGAGAACAGCGGGCCCTTGAGGCTCACGGCGCGGTCCTCCACGAGGTCGTGGTACGCGTCGCTGAGGGGCTGGAGCGGCCACGCGAAGACGTCATCGTCGTCATGGAAGTTGAGCCACTCGCCGCCCAGGCCGGGGTGGTGCTGCTCCAGCTCGGGCGCGGGCACCTGGACGGGCCTGTCCAGCGCCGAGTTCCGGTAGCGCAGGCTCCACAGCGCCATGGGAGTCCCCAGCGTGTAGAAGCGGCTGAGCGTCTCGCCGCGCTCCAGTGGAGAGTCGCCCTGCGCCGCGAGCACCGACGACTCGATGATGTCGCGTCCGTCCAGCCGGCGCGCCTGCAAGTCGTAGAAGTAGTTGCTGGCGATGACGGAGCCCAGGCTGTGCGAGATGACGCACAGGGGCGCGTCGTCTCCGGCGCGGGCGCGAAGCCGGCCGAGCGCCTCGGCCACCTTGCGATGGATGTCCGTGTACACGTCCGGGTCCGCGGGGTTGCTCTGGTACGCGATGATGTCGCCGACGAAGTGCACGATGAGCCAGCGCAGGCCGGGGTAGCGCAGGTCCATGCCGCGCAGTGACGGCCGCATCATGCGGAGCATCAGGGGCACCAGCGCGGACTCGCGGCCCTTGTTGACGGCGCGCACGCCGTCGTAGAGCGACTTCCAGTAGTCCTCCGCCTCCGGAGGGCTCTGCCGGGCGAGGAAGTCGCGCTCGGCGCCCTCCACCACGGAGGCCCAGCTCACGGTCTCCACCACCAGGGCATTGCCCGGCGCGGAGGGCGCATGCTCGCCGAAGTGCTGGCGCAGCAGGCGCAGGGCGGTGTCATAGAGGCCCGGGTCGTCCACCTCGATGCCGTGGATGACGAGAACGGCGAGCTTCTTCATGGCCGTTGCTCCTGGCCAGGACGCGGGCCGGTGGCCCGGACGGTGCTGCTCGGCTGCATGGAGGTCCCCCCTCGCGACGGTGGTGCGCATCGGGTGGAGCGGCCGAGGGCCCGTCCCTGACGGACAGCGCGCGCGTGGCTTCACCCGCAGGCGTACGTTACACGGACCGGAACAAGCCTGCCTGGCTGCCTGTTCACGGCCGGCATCCCTCCGCCCCAGGGGGCCGGGTAGTCTCGCACACCCGACACACCCCCGCCCCTCACGAGGACTTCTCCGTGAAACGACTGACCTCCGTCCTGTGCGCCGCGCTGCTCGTGCCCGCCGCGCTGCTGGCCGCGCAACCCTCCACGACGCCTCCCTCCGCCAGGCAGGACCAACCCCCCGCGCCGGACAAGAAGGACCAGGCCGCGAAGGACGCCGCCCGCGCCGCCGAGGTGGACGCCGGCACCCCTGCCACCCCGACTGCCGACGCCGCCAAGGACGCGGCGAAGGAGGGCAAGGACAAGGACGCGTGGAAGGTGGACGCGCCCGGGTTCCCCGCCACCCAGGTGAGCATCGACGTCACCGAGGGCACGTGGATGAACGTGGACGTGAGCCCGACGAACGACGAGCTCGTCTTCGACCTGCTGGGCGACATCTACGTGCTGCCCCTGGGCGGCGGCGAGGCGAAGGCGCTGACGTCCGGCGTCGCGTGGGACATGCAGCCGCGCTTCAGCCCGGACGGGAAGTCCATCGCCTTCACGAGCGACCGCGGCGGTGGCGACAACATCTGGGTGATGAAGCGGGACGGCACGGACGCGCAGGCGGTGACGCAGGAGAAGTTCCGCCTGCTCAACAGCCCGGCGTGGAGCCCGGACGGCAACTTCATCGTCGCGCGCAAGCACTTCACGGCGCGCCGCTCGCTGGGCGCGGGCGAGGTGTGGATGTACCACCGCTCCGGCGGCGAGGGCCTGCAGCTCACCGAGCGCGCCAACGAGCAGAAGGACCTGGGCGAGCCCGCGTTCTCTCCGGACGGCCGCTACGTCTACTTCAGCCAGGACATCACGCCGGGCAAGACGTTCGAGTACAACAAGGACCCCAACGGGGAAATCTACGCCATCCAGCGGCTCGACTTGGAGACGCGGGAAATCGACCCGTTCGTCACCGGGCCGGGGGGCTCCATCCGCCCCACGCCGTCGCGGGACGGGAAGCAGCTCGCGTTCATCCGCCGCGTGCGTACGAAGAGCGTCCTCTACGTCGCGGACGTGGCGTCCGGTGCGGAGCGCCCGCTGTACGACGGGCTCGACCGCGACATGCAGGAGACGTGGGCCATCCACGGCGTGTACCCGACGATGGCGTGGACGAGAGACCACAAGGCGCTGGTCCTCTGGGCGGGCGGCAAGCTGCGCCGCGTGGACGTGGCGTCGCGGAAGGTGACGGAGATTCCCTTCCACGTGAAGGGCACGCGCACGCTGTTCCAGGCGGTGCGCACGCCGCAGGCGGTGGCGCCCGAGCGCTTCGCGACGAAGCTGCTGCGCTGGGTGCAGGTGGCTCCGGAAGGCGACCGCGTGGTGTACCAGGCGCTGGGCAAGCTGTACGTGAAGGAGCTGCCGAACGGCACGCCGAAGCGGCTGACGAAGCAGGAGGACCACCTGGAGTTCTACCCGTCGTTCTCGCGCGACGGGAAGTCCATCGTCTACACGACGTGGGACGACGAGAAGCTGGGCACCATCCGCGTGGCGCCGGCGACGGGCGGCGAGGGCAAGGTGCTGACGACGCGGCAGGGCTACTACGTGGAGCCGGCGCTCAGCCCGGATGGGCGCTGGCTGGTGTACCGCGCGACGGGTGACGGCTACCTGATGCCGGGACAGTGGAGCCGGGAGACGGGCCTGTTCGTGATGCCTGCCAAGGGCGGCACGCCGCGGCGGCTGGCGAGGGACGGCGAGCAGCCGCACTTCGGCGCGAGCCTGGACCGCGTGTTCTTCCTGCACGTGGAGCAGAAGGAGAAGGAGGACGTGCGCTCCTTGAAGAGCATCGCCCTGGACGGCAGCCAGGAGCGCACGCACCTGACGAGCGCGGAGGCGACGGAGCTGCGCGTGTCGCCGGACGGGCAGTGGGTGGCGTTCCGGGAGAACTTCAACGCGTTCATCACGCCGTTCCCCCGGGGCGCGAAGTCGGCGACGGTGGGGCCGGAGGCGAAGGCGCTGCCGGTGGCGCGGGTGTCGAAGGACGCGGGCGAGTACCTGCACTGGGCGGGCAGGAGCCAGAGCCTGCACTGGGCCCTGGGGCCGCAGCTCTTCACGCGCGAGCTGAAGCAGGCTTTCCGCTTCATGGAGGGCGCGCCGGAGAAGCTGCCCGAGGCGCCGGAGAAGGGTGTGGACCTGTCCTTCCAGGTGAAGACGGACGTGCCGGAGGGCACGCTGGCGCTGGTGGGCGGGCGGGTCATCACCATGAAGGGTGACGAAGTGATTGAGCAGGGCGTGGTGGTGGTGCGGGGCAACCGCATCGTCGCGGTGGGGCCGGTGGGGAAGGTGCAGGTGCCGGCGGGGGCGAAGGTGGTGGACGTGAAGGGGAAGACGCTGATGCCGGGGCTCATCGACGTGCACTGGCACGGGTCCATGGGGGTGGACGGGCTGATGCCGGAGCAGAGCTGGGTGCATGCGGCGTCGCTGGCGTTCGGGGTGACGACGCTGCACGACCCGTCGAACTCGTCGGCGCACATCTTCGCGGCGAGCGAGCTGGGCAAGGCGGGCGGGCTGCTGGCGCCGCGCATCTTCTCGACGGGGACGATTCTGTACGGCGCGGCGGGGGCGGGCTACCGCACGCCGATTGAGACGCTGGACGATGCGCGCTCGCACCTGCGGCGGATGAAGGCGCTGGGGGCGTTCAGCGTGAAGAGCTACAACCAGCCGCGCAGAGACCAGCGGCAGAAGGTGCTCCAGGCGGCGCGCGAGCTGGACATGCTGGTGGTGCCAGAGGGCGGGTCGCTCCTGCAGCACAACCTGACGATGGTGGTGGATGGGCACACGGGGGTGGAGCACTCGATTCCGGTGGCGCGCATCTACGCGGACGTGCGGCAGCTCTGGTCGAAGAGCGGCACGGGCTACACGCCGACGCTGGGCGTGGCGTACGGCGGGTTGATGGGTGAGAACTACTGGTACCAGAAGACGAAGGTCTGGGAGGACGAGCGGCTGTTGTCCTTCGTGCCCCGGCGGGTGGTGGATGCGCGGAGCCGGCGTCCGCCGCAGTCGGCGCCGGACGACGAGTTCAACCACATCGACGTGGCGCGGGTGGCGCGCGAGCTGAACGACGCGGGCGTGAGCGTGCAGCTGGGCGCGCACGGCCAGCGTGAGGGCCTGGCGGCGCACTGGGAGCTGTGGATGTTCGGCCAGGGCGGGATGAAGCCGCTGCAGGCGCTGCGGGCAGGGACGCTGAGTGGAGCGCGCTACCTGGGCCTGGACGGGGAGGTGGGCTCGATGGAGGAGGGGAAGCTGGCGGACCTCATCGTGTTGGACAGGAACCCGCTGGAGGACCTGAAGAACAGCCGCACGGTGCGCTACACGATGGTGAACGGGCGGCTGTACGACGCGGCCACGCTGAACGAGGTGGGGACGCGGCAGCGCCAGCGCGCGAAGTTCTTCTTCGAGAAGGACGGCAACGAGGGCTGGAGCCCGAAGGCCACGGCGAACTCGCACACGCACAGCTGCGACTGACGTGAGCGGGAGCGGGACATCCTGGCGGTGAGCGTCAGGGTGTCCCGTGCTCCCATGCTTCAGGGGTCGTTTGGAGACTTCCGGGCGCGAAGCGCAAGCAGCTCACGTTCCACGAGACGATCCTTGTCGCGACCCAGGTGGCGTTTGACGGTGATGAGGTCATCCAGGCTGATGATTCGGCACTGGCGCCCATAGAGCTCCAGGGAGATTGCCCTGTCGGCCCAGTCTTTGTAGGGGCCCAGCGCCTGCACCTCGGAGAGGATATCGAGCCGGCCAAGGTCGGTGAGCAGGTAGAGGTTTCGATACGTGGCGAGCTCGCCCGCTGATTCCGTCACTGGCCGCTTGGGCCCCGCGAGTGCATACCGCGGATGGTAGGGAGCGAGCGCTTCGAGCAGGCGTGAGAAGTTGGCCTCGGTAAAGGGCGCTGCGATGTCGCAGTCCTGGGTGAAGGTCGCCGAGCCATGAGCAATGGCGGCAACCCCTCCGATGAGGACAAACTCCACGCCAGCGTCGAGCAGCAGGCGAAGGAGCTCAGGGGTTTGTTGCATCGTCGGTCAGGTTCTTGGGGCGCAGTGCCTCGTACAGCTCGGTCATGCGCTGCAGTTGCTCGATGCGCTCAGTAGGCGTCAGCTGGAGGTTCTCCTCGAGCAGGGATACATCCACGCCGGCCTCGATGGCCGCGTCCCAGTCCGGCCCATGGCTCGGATAGGCCTGCCGCAGCATCTCGCGCATATCCATGGCCTGATTGTAAGCCCGGTTCGGCCCCGACGCAGCCTTCCTCCAGGAGAATGTCCATGCCCGTCACATTCACCGAAGGAGACCTGCTCGACCAGCCGGTGGAGGCCATCGTCAACGCGTGGAACCGGAACATCATCCCCTGGTGGCTGCTGCTCCCGCAGGGCGTCTCCGGAGCCATCAAGCGCCGCGCGGGCCTGGCGCCCTTCCAGGCGCTCGCGAAGGTGGGGCCCATGCCGCTCGGCTCGGCGGTGGTGACGGCCGCGGGACGGCTCCCGTTCAAGGCCATCATCCACGTGGCCGGCATCAACCTGCTCTGGCGCGCGTCCGAGCGCTCCATCCAGGACTCCGTCCGCAACGCCCTCGCAAGAGCGCGCGAGCTGCAGCTCACCTCCCTCGCCTTCCCCCTTATCGGCACCGGCTCCGGTGGCTTCGACGAGGAGCGCTCCCTCCAGCTCATGTCCCAGGTGCTGGACGCGGAAGCCGGGACGCTCGACGTGCGCGTCGTCCGCTACCGGCCCTCCTGACGCCGCTTCCCTGGCATGACGTTCGCCGACGGCAAAGTCGCGGCGAAAGCCAGGGATGGGTGTCACGCGGAAACCATCCCGCACGCCCCGACCCTGGCCCGTTGAAACCGACAGCCCACTCCGCGTAACCGTGTCCGTCCCCGCATTCCCGGGGATGCACCCACACAACGAAGCGACACCAGGAGCAGACATCGTGAGCTCTCACATTATTGGAATTGCAAAAACAATCCGGTGGCAAGTCGGAGCGGTCCTCCTGACGGCCATGGTGGGCTGTGGCCAGGAGTCGCAGGCGCCCGCCGCACCGTCGGAGCAGGAGGCACTGCGCACCGCCGAGCAGCAGGCCCTGCACCTGGAGCCACCTGCCGGGTGTACCGAGGTCACCCTGGGCGAGCTGCAGAACGGCATCGAGCTGACGCCCGTGATGTACGGCTCGCAGCCGACGTACCGGGGTGTGTTCTCCAGCATGGGAGACCCCGCCGTCGCCGACCTCGCGCGCATCCGGCTGGACGTGAACACGGCCCCGGGCCTGTATGACCTGTCCACCGGCGGCGCCAACCTCTTCGCGTGCGAGCAGTGCGTCTGGGCCATCCAGGACTCCGGGACGACGGCGCAGCGGACGTTCGTCGCCGAGTCGGGCGCGCTGCTGCTCGCGCTCAAGGTCAACCCGCAGCAGACGATTGGCGCGCTCTCCAACGTCGTCCTGCGCCAGACGGTGGCGGCGCCGCCCCAGGGGGCGCCGTACACGGGCACCGCGCCGGTGGCGGGCGGAGAGTGCCGGTGGATTCGCTTCGCCACCTGGAACACTGTGCGCGACGGCGCGTGTGACCCGCGCGAGGGCTCGCTGACGTCCAACCTGTCGGGCCTCACCTGCGTCGCGGACAACTACGCGGCGGATGACGGCACGCTGGAGCGCTCGCTCGGCACGAAGACGCAGGGCGAGGCGTGTACGTACACGCCCGCCGTGGACGCCCACGCGCTCGCGTCCACGGACTGCGCCCAGGGCTACGCCTGCACCGACGCCTACACCGACGAGACACAGTGCATGGCCACGTGCGACTACAAGGCGGCGGACCCCGGCTGCCCGACCGGCACGGTGTGCGGCGTCTATGGTCTGTGCCAGCAGCAGGCCATCATGGAGCCCATCGGCTTCGCCTTCGACCCGGCGCTCATCGGCCAGCCGTGCGCCGGCTTCGCGGAGTTCTGTGGCGTCGAGGGCGACCGCGGCGTTTGCGCCATCCTGGTCGCCGGAGGCCAGTACACGTGCTACCGCTACGCGCGCGCCCGCTCGGAGTGCGCCGCGGGTGAGGAGCTGGGCTTCGTCAACTACCCGCTCTCCGGTGGCGGCAGCGACCGCACCTACGGGTTCTGCTACCCCGACGGGCGGTAGTCCCCACCAGGCCTGCCCGGGTGCCCAGAAGGCCCGGGCAGGTGAAGTCCGCACACGGAGCGGAGCGGCCCGCGGTGCGAGGCGGCCCTACCAGGGCGGCCCTCACACCCGGTGTCCGCAATCACCTATGCTCGCCCTCCTCTGTTCAGCGGTAGGGAGAACGGCTTGGTCGCGGGCACTCTGCTGTACGTCTCCACCCTCCTCGGTCCTTCACTCCATCGCGTCACGCGAGGGCTCCCTCCCCACCAGGCCTTCAAGGCGCGGGTGACGCCATGAGCGCCAGGGCCCTCCGGTGGAGCGGACTGCTGGCCCTGGGGCTGGTCCTGACGGGCTGCCCGGGAGATGACCCCGAGCCGGTGGGCGACCCCGTGCGCTTCGAGGTCGGTACCGGTGTCCAGTTCACCGCGCTGGAGGAAGGCGCCCCGCTGGAGCTGTTCCAGGGCGGCCAGGGCAGCCAGCACGTCTTCGTGTCCATGCGGGCCTGGGACCTCACCGAAATGGAGGCCCGCGTGGAGCTGGCCCTCGAGCGCACGTCTGACGGCGAGCGGGTGTCGTCCCGCTACAAGGTGGACCTGCGCTTCGAGCCGGGCCGCGCCGAGGGTGAGCCGGCCCTGCTGGAAGGACTGCTGCTGGTGGTGCCCGACGTGGCGCAGGCCGTGGGCCGGGAGGTGCGCCTGAAGGCGTCCTTCACCTCCGACCTCGGCCAGCACGGCAGCGACTCGCACACCGGCACGCTCGACTGGGCGGCCAATCCGTTCCCCTGAACCTCGCGGCACCTGGAGCACCCATGACGCGGCACCCGTTCCTCCCTCCCACGCGGCGCACGCGTGGCGCCTGGCTGTTGCCGCTGCTGCTGGGCGCATTGCTCACCGGCTGCCCGGATGACCCGGAGCCCGAGCCGGAGCCGGAGCCCGTAATCCCCTGGGCCACCGTGGCGGGGGCGCGCCCGGAGGCGCTGCTCTCCGTGTCGGGGCGCTCGCCCTCGGACGTGTGGGCGGTGGGCGCGGACCGGGGCCGGGGCCCCGCGGTGCTGCACTACGACGGGACGCGGTGGAGCGAGCTGCCCACCGGCCTGCGGGGAGACCTCTGGTGGGTGCATGCCTTCCAGGACGGCCCCGTGCTGATGGCGGGAGGCAACGGCACCGTCCTGCGCTACGAGGGCGGCGCCTTCACCCGCATGCGCACGCCGGGCCTGGCGCGGCACACGGTGTACGGCGTGTGGGGCGCGCGCGCGGATGACGTGTACGCGGTGGGCAGCGTCTCCGGCCGCAGCGGCTTCATCTGGCACTACGACGGCACGGAGTGGCGCGAGCGGGAGGTGCCGCACGCGGCCCTGCCTCGCACGGAGGATGGGGACATCCCCGGCTTCTTCAAGGTGTGGGGCACCGGCGCTGACGTGTACGTGGTGGGAGCGCAGGGCGTGGTGCTGCGCTCGCGCGCGGGCGGCGCGTTCACCGTCATCCCCACGGGCACCACCAGCCGGCTCTTCACGGTGCACGGCGCGGGCGGAGTCGTGGCGGTGGTGGGCGGCGAGGGCCAGGGAGAAATCCTGGAGCTGGACGAGGCGGCCGGCCGCTTCGTGAGCCGCTCTCCGGAGGGGTGCCCGCTGCTGCAGGGCGTGTCCCTCGCCGGGGACGGCACCGGCTGGGCCACGGGCTTCCGGGGCGAGGTGTACCGGCGCTCGGGCGGGAAGTGGGAGCGCGCGGACCTCGGCGCCTCGCCCACGCTGGAGTCCCTGCACGCGACGTGGACGGACCCGGAGGGTGGCGTGTGGGCCGTGGGCGGCAACGTGCTGTCGGGCTCGCTGGACGCGGGCGCGCTGCTGCACCGGGGGGCGCAGGTGGCGCAAGTCCCCGCCTGGGTGGACCCGGGCCCGCCGCCCGCGGCGACGTGTCCGGCGGCGGCGGTGGACCCGCGTCCGGCGGGCACGATTGCGCGCCGCTGGAACGAGCAGATTCTGGGCGCCATCCGCCGGGACATCCCCCGGCCGACGGTGCACGCGCGCAACCTCTACCACCTGTCCGCGGCCATGTGGGACGCGTGGGCCGCCTACGACGCGACGGCGGACGGCGTCTTCCTGCGCGAGAAGCACGGCGCGACGGACGTGGCGGCGGCGCGCGCGGAGGCCATCAGCTACGCGGCCTATCGCGTGCTCGCGCACCGGTACACCAAGGCCATTGGCGGGGCCGTGTCCGCGGCCTGCTTCCGGGACTTCATGGTGAAGCTCGGGTACGCGCCGGACGACACGGGCACGGCCGGGGACGGGCCGCGCGCGCTGGGCAACCGCATCGCGGAGGCCATCATCGGCGCGGGCGCGAATGACGGCGCCAACGAGCAGAACGACTACAAGGACACCACGGGCTTCCAGTTCGTGAACGCGCCGCTGGTGGTGGACGCGCCGGGGCAGACGCTGGCGGACCCCTCCGTGTGGCAGCCGCTCAACCTGGCGGTGGCCGTCACGCAGAACGGCATCATCACCGCCGCGGGCACGCAGGGCTACATCGGCGCGCACTGGGGCAAGGTGACGCCGTTCGCCCTGGCGCGGCCGGACGGGGGCGGGCTGTACCTGGACCCCGGCGCGCCGCCTTCGTTCGGCGCGGAGCTGCGCTCGCACGTGGTGGAGGTGCTGCGCAAGACGGACTGGCTGGGCAGCGATGAAATGGTGGACCTGTCCCCCGGGGCCTTCGGCAACAACAGCCTGGGCACCAATGACGGCACCGGCCACCCCGTCAACCCCATCACCGGCCAGCCGTATGCACCGCACCGCGTGCGGCGGGGCGACTTCGGGCGCGTGCTGGCGGAGTTCTGGGCGGACGGCCCGAAGTCGGAGACGCCGCCGGGCCACTGGAACGTGCTGGCCAACACCGTGGCGGACACGGCCGGCTTCTCGCGGCGCCTGTTCGGCACGGGCGAGGAGGTGGCGCCGCTGGAGTGGGACGTGAAGGTGTACCTGGCGCTCAACGGCGCGGTGCACGACGCGGCCATCGTCGCCTGGGAGGTGAAGCGCGCCTACGTCGCCGCGCGGCCCATCTCCCTGCTGCGCCACATGGGCCGGCTGGGCCAGTCCACGGAGCCCGACGGGCCGGCGTACCACCCGGACGGCCTGCCGCTGGTGCCGGGGCTCATCGAGGTGGTGACGGCGGAGAGCTCCGCGCCGGGGCAGCGCCACGCGCACCTGGCGCGCTTCCTGGGGCAGGTGGTGGTGCACTCCTGGCGGGGCGAGCCGGGAGACCGCCGCAACGAGGTGGGAGGCTCCGGGTGGATTCGGGCGGTGGACTGGATTCCCTTCCAGCTGCGCACCTTCGTGACGCCCGCCTTCCCGGGCTTCATCTCCGGGCACAGCACCTTCAGCCGCGCCTCCGCCGAGGTGCTCAGCCTGCTCACCGGCAGCGCGTACTTCCCCGGAGGCCTGGGGGAGTTCGTCGCGGGCCGCGACGCCTACCTCACCTTCGAGCGCGGCCCCACCACCGAGGTGCGGCTGCAGTGGGCCACGTACTACGACGCCGCGGACCAGGCGGGCCAGTCGCGGCTGTGGGGCGGCATCCACGTGACGCCGGATGACTTCGTGGGCCGCCGGCTGGGCAGCAGGGTGGGCCTGTCCGCCGTCACCCGCGCGCGGACCTTCTTCGAGGGCACCGCCGTCCCCTGAAAAGAAGAAGGGCTCCGGCGGTGAAGCCGGAGCCCTGATGAGGCCTGGGGTGCGCTCGCCTGGAGCGCGCCGTCAGGGAACTAGCAGAGACAGGTCCAGCTGCCGTCCGGCTCACGCTCCGAGCCGCAGTGGTTGCCCATGCTGTCGAGACAGACGGGCGCGGACTGCTCCGTCACGGTCCCCGGCGCGGGCGCCATGAACGGGAACATGGTGAAGCCGCGCTTCTCCAACTGGGCGGGGGACGTCTGGAACTCGGCGGCCAGCTCCGGCATCCACTGCTTCAGGTTCATCACCCGGCTGCTCGGGCAGATGACGGTGACCTTGGAGTGGTTCAGGCCCGGCTCCACGCGGAAGCCCAGGTTGCTGTTCCGCATGTCCACCGTCACCTGGCCGTCCGGCGAGGAGGCCTGCATGTCGGCGATGGAGACCACCTCGCGGCCATCCATGGTGACCTGCTGCTGGGTCTGCTCGGGCTCCGGGGCCGGCTCCTTACCACCACAAGCGATGAGGCCAGCGCACGCGGCGGCCATGGCGAGGTGCTTGAACATGGTGTCTCCAGTCCCCAGGTTGCAGGTATGAAACATGGATGGGGGGGAACCCTTATCTTTCATGCAAGCACGGAAAAGCAAGGGCACGGCGGGGAGATGGCCCCGGGGAGACACATGCCGGGTGGGTGGGGCTACTCCTTGCCCTCACCGCCGAGGATTTTCGGTGCCTGCGCGCGGTGGAAGCCCTCGTAGGGCTTGGAGGCGGAGGTCTCCTCGAGCGGGTAGATCTTCGTGTTGCACGAGGCGCCGCCATCAATCTTGATGACCTCGCCGGTGATGAAGGCGGCGGCGTCCGTGAGCAGGAAGACGATGGCGGCGCTGACCTCGGACTCGGTGGCCAGCCGCTGCAGCGGCACCTCCTTCTTGAGGAGGGGGATGAGGGCCTTGACGCCCTCGTCCTTGTAGCTGTCCATGCCACTGGAGACCACCCAGCCGGGGGCCACGGCATTCACGCGGGTGCCCGTCGAGGCCCACTCGACGGCGGCCGTCTGCGTGAGGTTGAGCATGCCCATGCGCGCCGCGCCCGAGTGCCCCATGCCCGGCATGCCGCCCCACGCATCCGCGAGCATGTTGACGATGGCGCCGCCGTGGTTGCTCATGGACTGGAGGAAGACCTCGCGGGCCATGAGGAAGCCACCGGTGAGGTTGGTGGCGACGACGGCGTCGAAGCCCTTCTTGGAGATGGCGGCCAGCGGAGACGGGAACTGACCGCCCGCGTTGTTGACCAGGCCGTGGATGACGCCGCGCGCGGCGACGATGCGGGCGACGGCGGCCTTCACGGCCTCCTCGTCACGGATGTCCAGCGCCTCGAGGGAGCAGGCGCCGCCGTCCTCCGTGATTTCGCGCGCGACGGCGTCCAGCTTCTCGCGCTTGCGGCCCAGCAGGACGACGTGCGCGCCGAGCGACGCCAGCTCGTGCGCGGTGCAGCGCCCGATGCCGCTGCCACCGCCGGTGACGATGATGGTGCGGTCCTTGAAGCAGCCCGGCGCGAAGAGAGAGCGGTAGCCCATGTCACCTCCAGAAGCGGCCGCGGTGTCCACCGGGGCCCGTGTTGGCATTGCGTTTCAAAGTGTCAGTCCTTCGCCCCACGCGAGCGCCGCGCCCCGAGTGCCTCTTCGAGCGTGCGAGCCCACCGGTGGAGGACCTTCTTGCGCCGGGCGCTGTCGTCGCGCAGCAGGTTGGCCAGCGCGAGGCCGCGGATGAGGTCGAGCGTGGCCTGGATGAGCTCGCGCACCTCCGGCTCCCGGTCATCCACGTCGAGCAGCTTCACCGTGAGCCGGTGGAACTCGCGTCCGACGCGCGCCTCCAGGGGCGCGAGCTGCGCGCGCAGCTCCGGGTCCGCCACGGCGGCCACCCACAGCTGCACGGCGGCGGTGAACAGCGGGCTGAGGTAGATGCCCGCGAGCATGTGGAGGATGCTCTCCGTGCGCCGGGCGTCCGTGGGGAGCTGCGCTGCCTGGCGGAGCACTTCCTCCACCTGCTGACTCCCGACGTACTCGACGGCCGCCGCCACCAGGTCGCCGCGCGTGGGGAAGTGGTGCTGGCAGGCGCCCCGGGACACGCCCGCCCGCTCGGCGATGACCGTCATGGTGGCGCCCGCCCACCCCAGCTCCGAGAGGGCGCCGAGGGCCGCCTCCATCAGCCGCTGGCGCGTGACGCGGCTGCGCTCCTGCTCCTGCCTGCCCGTCGCGCCGGATGACTCGCTCACGGGAGTCAGGATGGAAGTCGGAGGAGAAAAAAGCAAGCACGCTTGCTTTTTTAAGGACCGGCTCCCACACTTCCTCCAATCCAGGCGCGCGACCTTGATGGGCAGGGTGTCGCGGCCGGGTGGAGAGTGCATGAGCGCGTCCCCCCTGCGTGTCGGCAATGCCTCGGGCTTCTACGGAGACCGCTTCTCGGCCGTCCGGGAGATGCTGGAGGGCGGTCAGCTGGACGTCCTCACCGGCGACTACCTGGCCGAGCTGACGATGTTGATTCTCGGTCGAGACAGGATGAAGGACCCGGCCACGGGCTACGCCAAGACGTTCCTCCGGCAGATGGAGCAGTCCCTGGCGCTGGCGCTGGAGAAGAAGGTCAAGGTCGTCGTCAACGCGGGAGGGCTGAACCCGGCGGGGCTCGCCGCCGCACTCCGGGAGTTGTCCACGAAGCTGGGCGTGAAGGCGCGCATCGCGCACGTGGAGGGAGATGACCTCATCGCCAACACGGACGCGCTGGGGCTGGGCAGCCCGCTCACGGCGAATGCGTACCTGGGTGCGTGGGGCATCGCCGAGTGCCTGAAGGCGGGCGCGGATGTCGTCGTCACCGGGCGCGTGACGGATGCCTCGCTCGTGGTGGGGCCGGCGGCGGCGCACTTCGGCTGGAAGCCGGACGACTGGGACCGGCTCGCGGGAGCGATGGTCGCCGGCCACGTGCTGGAGTGCGGCACGCAGGCGACGGGCGGCAACTACTCCTTCTTCACCGAGGTGGACGCCCGCCGCCCCGGCTTCCCGCTGGCGGAGCTCCACGCGGACGGCAGCTCGGTCATCACCAAGCACGAGGGCACGGGCGGCGCGGTGACGGTGGACACGGTGCTCGCGCAGCTCGTCTACGAAATCACCGGCGCGCGGTACGCGGGGCCGGACGCGACGGCGCGCTTCGACACCATCTCCCTGGCTCCGGACGGGAAGGACCGCGTCCGAATCACCGGGGTGCGCGGTGAGCCGCCCCCGCCCACGGTGAAGGTGTGCCTCAACAACCTGGGGGGCTACAAGAACGAGGCGACGTTCGTCCTCGTCGGGCTCGACATCGAGCAGAAGGCCCGGCTGGTCCGCGAGCAGCTCGAAGCGGCGATGACCCGCAAGCCGAGGGAGGCGCACTGGACGCTGGTCCGCACGGACCGCGAGGACGCCGCCACGGAGGAGCAGGCCGCCGCGTTCCTGCGCGTCGTCGTGAAGGACTCCGACCAGAAGCTCGTGGGCCGCGCCTTCAGCGGCGCCGCCGTGGAGCTGGCGCTGGGCAGCTACCCGGGCTTCACCATGACGGCGCCCCCGTCGGATGGCGCGCCGTATGGCGTCTACACGCCGGCCTATGTCGAGGCGGAGAAGGTGGAGCACGTCGCCGTCCTCCCCGACGAGACGCGCACCGTGATTCCTCCGCCGAAGCAGACGCGTGGCCTCGCGCCCGTGGAGCCGCCCGCGCTCCCCGCGCCGCTGGCCGTCGGGCCCACGCGCCGGATGCCGCTGGGGCGCATCGTCGCCGCGCGCAGTGGCGACAAGGGCGGCACCGCGAACATCGGCGTCTGGGCGAGGACGGACGAGGCGTGGCGGTGGCTCGCGCATGCGCTCACGGTGGAGAAGCTCCGCGAGCTGCTGCCGGAGGCGGCCGCCTTCCCCATCGAGCGGCACGTCTTCCCGGGCCTCCGGGGGCTGAACTTCGTCATCGATGGCCTGCTGGGGGAGGGCGTGTCGTCGTCCACGCGCTTCGACCCGCAGGGCAAGGCGCTGGGCGAGTGGCTCCGCTCGCGCCACGTGGACATTCCCGAGTCGTTGCTGCGTGAAGGGCAGGGGTGAGACAGATGCCGAGAATCACATCGCGAATCGACCCGGGCTCCGAGTCCTTCAAGGCCCACCGCGCGGACATGCTCTCGCGCGTCGCGGAGCTGCGCGACGTCGAGGCGAAGGTCCGCAACACCGAGAACCAGGCGCGGGAGAAGTTCCACAAGCGGGGCCAGCTGCTGCCCCGTGAGCGGCTGACGCTCCTGCTGGACCGGGGCTCGCCGTTCCTGGAGCTGTCCACGCTGTGTGGCTACGGCTACCACGACGACAGCGACGGCTCGCTGGCGGGCGGCAACAGCATCATCGGCATCGGCTACGTGTCCGGGGTGCGGTGCCTGGTCTTCGTGAACAACTCCGCCATCAAGGGGGGCACGGCGTCGCCGTGGGGCGTGCAGAAGGCGCTGCGGGCGCAGGCGATTGCGCTGGAGAACAAGCTGCCCATGGTGTCGCTGGTGGAGAGCGGCGGCGCGAATCTCATGTACCAGCAGGAGATCTTCATCCCCGGCGGGACGACCTTCTACAACCAGGCGAAGCTGTCGGCGGCGGGCATTCCGCAGGTCACCGTGGTGCACGGCTCCAGCACGGCGGGTGGCGCGTACCTGCCGGGCCTGTCCGACTACGTCATCATGGTGAAGAAGAAGGCCAAGGTGTTCCTGGCCGGCCCGCCGCTGCTCAAGGCCGCGACGGGCGAGATTGCCACCGACGAGGAGCTGGGCGGCGCGGAGATGCACGCCACCGTGGCGGGCACCGCGGACTACCTCGCCGAGGACGACGCGGACGCCATCCGCCTGGCCCGCGAGGTGGTGGCGAAGCTCGGGTGGAACGAGCGACTGCCTCCGGCGGAGCGCGTGCCCTACGCGGAGCCTGTCTACCTGTCGGACGAGCTGTGCGGCGTCGTGCCGGTGGACTACCGGAAGCCGTACGACTGCCGCGAGGTCATCGCGCGCATCGTCGACGGCTCCGAGTTCACGGGCTTCAAGGACGAGTACGACCCGCACACCGTCTGCGGGCGGGCGAGCCTCTTCGGCATGCCGGTGGGCATCATCGGCAACAACGGTCCGATTACGCCCAAGGGGGCGACGAAGGCGGCGCAGTTCATCCAGCTGTGCTGCCAGTCGGACACGCCGCTCATCTACCTGCAGAACACCACGGGCTACATGGTGGGCACGCAGCCGGAGCAGGCGGGCATCGTGAAGCACGGCTCGAAGATGATTCAGGCGGTGGCGAACGCGACGGTGCCGCAGCTCACCGTGCTCATCGGCGGCGGCTTCGGCGCGGGCAACTACGGCATGTGCGGCCGGCCCTTCAATCCGCGCTTCATCTTCGCGTGGCCCAACTCGCGCACGGCGGTGATGGGTGGTGAGCAGGCGGCGAAGGTGATGGCCATCGTCTTCGGAGAGAAGCTGGCCCGGCGCGGTGAGGCGGTGGACGAGGAGCAGCTGCGCGCGTTCTGCCAGCCCATCATCGACCAGTTCGACAAGGAGTCGCACCCGTTCAACTGCAGCGCACGGCTGTTCGATGACGGGCTCATCGACCCGCGCGACACGCGGCGGGTGCTCGGGTTCGCGCTCTCGGTGTGCCGGGAAGCGAAGCGGCGCGAGCTGGCTCCCAACACCTTCGGCGTGGCGCGCCTGTGAGAGGGACGGACAGCATGGAGCGATTCAGGAAGGTCCTCGTCGCGAACCGCGGCGAGATTGCCGTCCGGGTGATTCGGACCTGCAAGAAGCTCGGCTACCGGACGGTGGCGGTGTTCTCCGAGGCGGACCGCTCGGCGCCGCACGTGCTCGCGGCGGACGAGGCGGTGCCCATCGGCCCGTCTCCGGCGAAGGAGTCGTACCTCGTCATCGACAAGCTGATTGCGGCGGCGAAGGCATCGGGGGCGGAGGCCATCCATCCGGGCTACGGGTTCCTCTCGGAGAACGCCGCGTTCGCGAGCGCATGCCGGGAGGCGGGGCTGGTGTTCATCGGCCCGCCGGCCGAGGCCATCACCCTGATGGGGAACAAGCGCCAGGCGAAGCTGCGGATGATTGCGGCGGGCGTGCCCTGCATCCCCGGCTACGAGGCGACGGACGCGGATGACGAGGCGCTAGCGGCCGAGGGCGCGCGCATCGGCTTCCCGCTGATGGTGAAGGCAGCGGCGGGTGGCGGCGGGCGCGGAATGCGGCTGGTGCGCGAGGCGGCGCAGCTCAAGGAGGCGCTGAGGTCCGCGCGCTCGGAGGCGACGAATGCCTTCGGGAGCGGGGAGCTCATCCTGGAGAAGGCGGTCATCGACGCGCGCCACGTGGAGATTCAGGTCTTCGCGGACGAGCACGGCAACGCGGTGCACCTGGGCGAGCGTGACTGCTCGGTGCAGCGGCGGCACCAGAAGATTGTGGAGGAGAGCCCGTCACCGGCGGTGAGCGCGGAGCTGCGAGCGCGCATGGGCGCGGTGGCGGTGACGGCGGCGAAGGCGATTGGCTACCGGGGCGCGGGGACGCTGGAGTTCCTGCTCGCGCCGGGCGGCGAGTTCTACTTCATGGAGATGAACACGCGGCTCCAGGTGGAGCACCCGGTGACGGAGGCCATCACCGGGCTGGACCTGGTGGAGTGGCAGCTGCGTGTCGCGGCGGGCGAGCGGCTTCCGCTGTCGCAGGAGCAGGTGTCTTGGAAGGGGCACGCCATCGAGGTGCGGCTGTGCGCGGAGGACCCGGCGAACGGCTATGCGCCGCAGGCGGGCCGGCTGCTGGCGTGGCGGCTGCCTTCGGGAGAGGGCGTGCGCATCGACCACGGCATTCGCGAGGGGCAGGACATCCCGCCCTTCTACGACTCGATGCAGGCGAAGGTGATTGCGTACGGCGCCGACCGGGAGATGGCGCGCCGGAGGCTCGTAGAGGCGCTGCACGGGCTGACGGTGTTCGGCGTCACCACGAACAAGACTCTGTTGTTGCACGTGCTGGAGCACGGGGCCTTCCGGACGGGCGAGTACGACACGGGCTTCATCGGCAAGCACGTGGAGGCCAGTGCGCTGGAGCGGCTGTATCAGCCGGATGCGAAGGTGCAGGCGCTGGCGGGCGCGGCGCTCTTCCATGGTGAGGCGCTGAGGCTCGCGCGCGAGGCGGGGCTGGATGGCTCGTTCGTCAACTGGAACACCGCGGGGGCATCCCAGCCCGTGCGGCTGAAGCTGGCGAGCCGGGGAGGCGAGGCGCAGGTCACCCTCCGGCCCGTGTCCACGGAGCGGTATGAGGTGGAGGTGGGGAGCGAGACGTACGACCTCGCGATTCACGGCCTGGCCGACGGGGTGCTCGACTTCTCGGTCGCGGGGACTCGCGGGCGGGCGCGCTATCTGCGGGCCGGGGACACGCTGTGGCTGGACGCGGGCGGTGGGGCGCACGCGGTGACGGATGTGACGTATCGCCCGCCGTCGAAGGCCGAGGGTGGGGGAAGTGGCCGGCTGGCGGCGCCGATGGACGGAAGGATTCTCCGCGTGGACGCGAAGCCCGGGGAGGTGGTGAAGCCCGGGGACGTGCTGGTCGTGCTGGAGGCGATGAAGATGGAGTTCCAGCTCGTGGCGGATGTGGCTGGCACGGTGGAGGCGGTCAACGTCTCCGTCGGAGGCCAGGTCGCCGCCCGGCAGCTCCTGGTGGTGTTGACGCCGGAGGGGAAGCCGGCGGCCTGATTCAAAACGCCGGGCGGCGACGCACGGCCTGCCCGGTGGAGGCTCGTCTCGCTTGCGGGCCTCAGCCTGGAAGGAACGTTCGTTCCACGCGGAGGGCTCGCCCCGCCCGCCGCCGCGGCCTGGAAGGAACGTTCGTTCCACGCGGAGGGCTCGCCCCGCCCGCCAGCCGAAGCCTGGAAGGAACGTTCGTTCCGCTCGGGGGGCTCGCCCTCCGAGCCCTCTGTCTTATCGAAGGGCTCCGGCAGTCGGACCCTGGACGCTTGCCTCCACGAGGGATTGCCGGGCCCGGCGCACCCGGTTAGTTCCGCGCGCATGCGCGCAATCGTCCTTCCCCGCTTCGGCGGCCCCGAGTTGTTCGAAGTCCGCGACGTTCCGACGCCCACGCCGGGCCCCGGGCAGGTGTTGGTCCGGGTCCTCGTCTCAGGCACCAACCCCGTGGACGCGAAGCTGCGCCAGGACGGGACGTGGGCAGGGCTCCAGCCCCCTTCCGTCATCGGCTACGACGCCTCGGGCGTCATCGAGCAGGTGGGCCCGGGCGTCACGGACTTCAAGGCCGGTGACGAGGTCTTCTACACGCCGGAGATTTTCGGCAACCCGCACGGCACCTACGCCGAGCTCAACGTCGTCCCGGCCAGCATCATCGCGAGGAAGCCGCCGAGCCTCTCGCACGAAGAGGCCGCCGCCGTCCCGCTGGCCGGTGGCACCGCGTGGGACGCCCTGGTGCGACGGATGCAGCTCCGCGTCGGGGAGACGGTGCTCATCCACGGTGGTGCGGGAGGCGTGGGCTCGTTCGCGGTGCAGATTGCGAAGGCCCTGGGCGCACGGGTGCTGGCGACGTCCGGACCGGACAACCTGGAGACGCTGCGCAAGCTGGGCGCGGACGTGGCCATCAACTACCGGAGCGAGGACCCGGCCCAGGTCGCGCTGCGAGAGACGGGCGGGCAGGGCGTGGACGCGGTGTTCGACACGGTGGGGAAGAACATGATTCCCAGCATCCCGGCGACACGGCCGCACGGGCGGCTCGCGACCATCCTGGGCTTCAGCGGGGACGTGTCCGCCTTCTACCCGCGCAACCTGACGCTGCACGGCGTCTTCCTCACGCGTGAGCGCCGCCGACTGGAGGAGATGACGGCGCTGCTGGAGCGCAAGCAGATGAAGCCGCTGGTGGAGCGCGTGCTGCCGTTGGAGCAGGTGGCGGAGGCCCACCGCATCCTCGATTCGGGACACGGGCGCGGCAAGCTGGTGCTGCGCGTGGCGAAGTAGTCGCGCAAGGGTGCTCGCCCCGCCCACCTGGACGTGCTTCTACGC
The DNA here is from genome assembly GCF_024198175.1 of Pyxidicoccus xibeiensis. Taxonomy (NCBI): domain Bacteria; kingdom Pseudomonadati; phylum Myxococcota; class Myxococcia; order Myxococcales; family Myxococcaceae; genus Pyxidicoccus; species Pyxidicoccus xibeiensis. Next base: position 1,629,463 of record NZ_JAJVKV010000001.1, on the reverse strand, counting down.
ACCTGCGAGCGGGCGCTCAGCCCCCTGAAGCCGGCTTCACGCCCCGCCACAGCGCCCCCAGGGCCAGGACACACAGCAAGGCCCCCGCGGCGCACACGCCCGTCCATCCCCACCGCGTCCACGCCGTCGTGCCCAGCCACGAGCCGCTCGCGCCGCCCGCGAAGTACGTCACCATGTAGAGCGTGTTCAGCCGGCTGCGCGCCTCGGGCCGCAGCGAGTACACGCGCGTCTGGTTGGAGATGTGATTGGCCTGCACCCCCAAATCCAGCAGCACCACCCCCAACCCAATCCCCCACAGCCACCGCCCCAGCGGCCACATCACCCCGAACGACAGCAGCAGCACGCCAATGGCCAGCGCGTTGATGCGCCGGTCTCCCCGCGTGTCCGCATAGCGTCCCACCAGCGGGGCAATCAGCGCCCCCGCCACCCCCACCACGCCGAACATGCCCGCCACCTGCGGGCCGTAGTGCTCCGGCAGGGCCTGGAGATACAGCGCCAGCGTGGACCAGAAGACGCTGAACGCTCCGAACGTCAGCGCCCCCAGCAGCGCGTGCAGCCGCAGCACGGGCTCGGTGCGCCACAGGTGTCCCAGCGAGCGCAGCAGCTCCGGATACGGCATGGCGGCCAGCGGCGGCTGTGACGGCAGCACGAAGCGCAGCACCCCGCCCAGCGCGAGCATCAGCCCCGCCGCAATCCAGAACATCGCCCGCCACCCCAGGTGCGTCCCCACGAAGCCCGCCGCCGTGCGCGACAGGAGGATGCCGATGAGCAGCCCGCTCATCACCGTCCCCACCACCCGCCCCCGCTGCGCCGCCGGAGCCAGGTGCGCCGCGAAGGGGACAAGCAGCTGGGGAATCACCGTCGTCGCGCCCACCACGAAGCTCGCCACCACCAGCCAGGGCAGGGTGGGTGCCAGCGCCGCACCCACCAGCGCGAGTGACACCAGCGCCGACATGGTGACGATGACCCGCCGCCGCTCCAGGCTGTCACCGAGCGAGACGATGAGCAGCATGCCCGCCGCGTACCCCACCTGCGTCAGCGTGGGCACCAGGCCGAGCGCCCCACCCGAGGCCGCCAGCTCGCGGCCGATATCCCCGAGCAGGGGCTGGTTGTAATACAGGTTCGCGGCGGTGGCGCCCGAGGCCGCGGCCATGAACCACACCAGCCCGGCTCGGAGCTGCGTGTGGGAGGAGTCCGGTGTCGTCATGGAAGGCTCGGCGCACTCTGGTGCCGGGCTCCCTCACCGTCCAGCACCTGTGTAGGCTCAGGGCATGCCTGGACCGGATACCGCACGCGGCGGCCTGCCCGTCATCGACATGGCGTCCCTGTTCGACTCCTCCCGCCCCGCCGAGCGGGCGAGCGTCGCCCGGAACATCGAGCGGGCCTGTCGCGACGCCGGCTTCTTCTACGTCACCGGCCACGGCGTCTCCGACGCGGTGGTGGCGCGCCTGGAGCGGGAGAGCCGCCGCTTCTTCGCGCTGCCGGAGGCCGCGAAGGAGGCCCTCGCCATGTCCCGGGGTGGCTCCGCGTGGCGCGGCTGGTTCCCGCTCGGAGGGGAGCTGACCTCCGGGCGCCCGGACCGGAAGGAGGGCCTGTACCTGGGCACGGAGCTCGAGGCCGGGCACCCCCGGGTGAAGGCCGGCTGGCCCCTGCACGGCGCCAACCTGTGGCCCGCCGAGGTGCCGGAGCTGCGCCCCGCCGCGCTGGAGTACATGGCCGCCGTCACCCGCGCCGCGCACGCGCTGATGAAGGGCATGGCGCTGAGCCTCGGCCTGGAGGCCGACTACTTCCAGCGGCACTACACCGCCGACCCCACCGTGCTCTTCCGCATCTTCCGCTACCCCGCCGAAGCCCCGCCCACCGCAGGCGACGAGCGCTGGGGCGTGGGCGAGCACACCGACTACGGCCTGCTCACCCTGCTGGCCCAGGACGCCCAGGGCGGGCTGCAGGTGAAGACGCCGCGCGGTTGGATTGAGGCCCCGCCCCTGCCCGGGACGCTGGTGTGCAACATCGGCGACATGCTCGACAGGATGACGGGCGGCATCTACCGCTCCACGCCCCACCGCGTGAGGAACAACGTCAGCGGCAAGGACCGGCTGTCCTTTCCGCTCTTCTTCGACCCGGACTTCGCGGCGGAGGTGCGGCCCCTGCCCTATGCGGACGGGGCCGACGTGGACGAGGACCGTGCCCGCCGCTGGGATGGCGCCAGCGTCCACGCCTTCCAGGGGACGTACGGCGACTACCTGCTCGGCAAGGTGTCCAAGGTGTTCCCCCAGCTCGTGAAGCGGGTGCTGTAGCCACCCGCCCGCCCCACGAAGCTCAGGGCTTCGGCTCCAGCTCCTCGGGGTGGAACACGCGCGAGGCCACGCGGTCGACGACCTCCTCGTTCCACCGGGTGCTGGCCTTCATCAGCCGGCGCATGTCCTTCATGAAGGCGCGCTCGGACGGCATGTGCGTGTACGTCCGGGCCAGGTACAAGCCCCGGTTCTCCGGCTCGTAGTCCACGGAGCCGCCGCCGGAGTCGTTGCCTTCCTTCTCCTCCGCGCGGAAGCCGTCGAGCACGCCCGGCTTCGGCGGCTGGCGGAAGCGGTACACCAGCGCGCTGCACTTCAGCGCCTGGGTGTCCTCCACCCACTCGAAGTAGACGTTGGAGCCTCCGGCGGACAGGCCACCGAAGCCCCGCGAGTTGAGGCCCTGGCTCGGCAGGGTGCCTTCCTCACCGAGGAAGCCCTGCACCAGCCGCTGCGCGGACTCGCGCGTCAGCGGCGTGTTCTCGGGGGCGGCGGGCCCCAGGAAGGAGACCCAGGACCTCAGGAGGCCGGCAAGGCCACTGCGCGGGGCGGTCGCCATGTGCGGTTAGCGGTTGAAGTCGCCCTCGCGCGCCTGCTCGAAGGGCACGCGGCGGTTGAGGTACACGGACTCGAAGCTGTGCCCGTCGAACGGGTTGAGGTGGAACTCGTTGAAGTGGTGCACCTTCGAGCCCTCGCCGCCGTCCGCGATGGGGTTCCACTTGTCGGCCACGGGCCCCAGGCCGAAGAGGCTCGGCACCGGGTCGCCGCGGTTGACGTAGTGCACGTAGTTCGGGCCGTCCGGGTAGCGCGTGGCCGCGGCGCCGAACGTCTCCACGTTGAGCTGGCTCATCGCCTGCTGGGCCTGCTCCTTGGACATCCCATCTTCGATGCGCAGCCGGTTGTAGACGTCGTTGAGCGCGCGGCTGCTGATGAGGCCACCCTGGCTGTGCGCCATCAGGTGCACGCTGCGGCCCGCCTTGAGCTCGTTGTAGAGCGTGTCCGCCAGCGTATCCACGGCGGGGTTGGTGCCCTTGTCCAGCTTGTCCTTCACGCACTCGGCCAGGTCCGCGGCGAAGCCCTCGGTGGCGTTGTGGATGCCGACGACGCGCGCGCCCGTGGCGTCCGCGATGGACTGCAGGCTGTTGGCCTGCGCGTCCTTCGTCGTCAGGATGCCGTTGACGTAGAGGATGGTGTGGTTCGCGTTGGGGTTGTCGCGCGGGGTGACGGCGGGAACGTCGCTCAGCGGCGTGTCGGGCGAGAAGGTCTGCCCGCCAGCACCCAGGAACTTGCCGTCATGCACGCGGTCCGGCTTGTGGCCGAAGCCCAGGGCGCCGGCCACCGCCTGTGCGCCCGAGGACACCTTGTCCTCGAAGCCGTCCACGAACTGGCCGACCTTGCGGCCGCCCGCGACCGCGGTGTTCTTCACCGCGCCCGCCGCGTCCTTGACGCCCTCGACGACGTTGCCCGCCACGTTCTGGGCACGGTCGATGGTGCGCTCGGCGCCGTTGCGCACCGAGTTGATGAGGTTCCGGCCACGCTCGAGGGGATTCATGGGCACTCCGGGGGGGAATTTTGGAGAGAAAATACTGCTGTGTAGGTGATTGTCGCGCAGGGCCCCGGAGAGTTGCGTCCCACCCCCTGCGCGAGCGCCTTTTCCGTGGATCAGCGCTTGAAGACCTTCGACGCCACCCGGTCCAGCACCTCACCGCTCCAGACGAGGCTGGCCTTCATCAGCCGCTTCATGTCGTCGTTGAAGATGGGCTGCTGGGGCGCCTGGGTGTAGGTGCGGCTCAGGAAGAGCGACTTGTTCTCCGTCTCAAAGTCCACGGTGCCGCCGCCCGTGTCCGTGCCGGATTTCTGCTCCTGCTGGAATCCCTCGAGGATGCCGGGCTTGGGGGCGTCGCGGAACTTGTGGATGAGCGCGCTGCACTCCAGGGCGCCCTCCTTGTCGTGCCACTCGAAGTAGAGCTGCGCGTCGTTGATGACGACGCCGCCGAACCCCTGGGGGTTGATGCCGATGCTGTTGGGCTGGCCGTTGGCGGCGAGGAAGGCCTGCGCCAGGCGCTGCGCTTCGTCTCGGGTCATGGGGGCGGGTGTCTCCAGAACGAGGGGGTGCTGCCTGGCGCCAGCCTAGCAAGCCCGCGCCCGGCGCGGCACCGCCCCCGGTGCCGCGCGGGCCTGAGACGCCCTTTCAGGAGTCGGCGGGCCGGGCCTCGTCGCGCGGCAAAAGCCGCCCGCCGAGCATGGTGATTCGCTTCGCCGCCAGCCGCTCCCGGGCGTCCGGCTGGATGTCCTTCGGCGTCCACTGGAGCGTCTGGTCGAACTCCACGTGGACCGAGGCGACGCCCTCCTGAGACTGGAGCCGCTGCTCGATTTCCCGCATGAAGTAGGCGGCCATCATGCACATGGGCGAGGTGATGTGCATGCGCACCGTCACCTTTCCCTCCTGGCACTCCACCGACTGAATCAGGCCCATCTCCCCGATGCCCAGCGGCACGCCGGTGGCGAGGCTGCACGGGTCGGGGATGTCCTGGATGCGCGCGCGCAGCTCCTGCTCAGTCATGGAGGCCTTCCTGGTAGCTGTAGGGCGTGACGTCCCCGCGGGCCTTCGCCTTGGAGAAGGAGTCATTGGCGATGCGCGCCTTCACGGCCTCCACGTCCACCCCCGCGTAGCGGGCGTAGTTGTCGCAGAGAATCATCCGCTTCACCTCGGGCGTCACCTGCATGCCCGCCACCTGCACCAGGTCGTCGGGCAGCTGGAAGTCGTGCCAGAACTTCAGGAGCGCCGGCTGCGGGTGGCAGAACACCGTGCCGGAGCCCCACATGATTTTCGCCGGGCCCGCCCACTTCAGCAGCGCGGCCAGGGACTCGGCGAACCAGCGCTCGCGCTTCACGATGAGCGCGCCGGTGACTTCCAGATTCACATACACGTTGGGGAACAGCGACAGCTGCATGCCCGTCTCGTCCAGGAAGGCCATGCCGCCGTGGACGATTTCGAAGTTCAGCTCGGGGAAGGCGTCGGCCGCGCCGCCGATGTCGTCCACCTTGTAGGGTTCAATGGGCACCGCGCCCATGGGCAGGCCCTTGTGGACGGCGATGTTCTTGATGCCCAGCTTCTGCGCGCGCTCGAAGAGGGGGAACGCGATGCTCGGGTCGTCCATGCGCCAGCCGGTGTGGCGGAAGGAGTCCCCCAGCCAGGCGGCGGGGTAGAGCTTCAGGCCGCTGGGCTTCAGCTCCTCGGCCTGCTTCTCCAGCTCCTCCAGGGCCGCGGTGCCGCGCAGCGGGTCCACGCCCGCGTAGACGAGGAAGCGGTGCGGGTAGCGCTTCTTGATTTCGAGCGTCTTCTCGTACGAGCACAGCCCGTCCGTGTAGAGCGTCTGCAGGGGCAGCACGTGGTGCACGGCCAGGTCGATGCCGCTCTCCACGAAGAGGATGTGGGCAAGCTCCTTCACGGACCAGTCCTTGAGGAAGCGCTTCTCCTCCGGAACGCGGTGGCTGTCGCCAGACAGGCCGCTGTGCAGGCCCCAGATGAGCTGGGCCAGCGACGCGGCGTACTTCCCGGCCCGGTAGTTGGAGGGGTGGAGGTTGTACGCGTGGGTTACCGCATCGATGACGAAGCCACCGTCAATCACCAGGAAGCTCTCTTTCGGGGTCGGGTGTGGGTCGGGAGGAGGTGAGGACTTCTCCGAGATACTGATGGATGAGCGCCACGTCGAACGGCTTTTCAATCTGCCGGTTGGGCACCCGCTCCAGGAACTGGCGGGCACGCGTGGTGTACGAGCCGCCGGTGATGAAGATGAAGCGCCGGGCCACGTCGGGCGAGGCCTCGCGCATCCGCTCGTAGACGTCCATTCCCGAGATGCCGGGCATCATCAGGTCACAGAAGACGGCGTCGAAGGACACGCCGGAGGTGAGCGCGGCCAGGGCCGCCTCGCCGCTGCCCGCCACCGTCACCTTGTGCTGGGGGCCGATGATGCGCGCCAGGGAGCGGCCCACGGGGGGCTCGTCGTCGATGACCAGCACCTGGCCCCTGCGGTCCGTCTGGGGGGCGGGGGCGGCCGGCGCCTCGCCGAGGGGGCTGGCCTCGGCGGCCATGCCGGGCAGGGTGACGGTGAACGTCGTCCCCCGGCCTGGCTCGCTGCGCACGGTGATGCTGCCGCCCATGTTGCGCACGAGGCCGTGGCAGATGGACAGGCCCAGCCCGGTGCCCTGGCCCACGGGCTTGGTGGTGAAGAACGGGTCGAAGATGCGCGCCAGCACGTCCGGGGGGATGCCGCTGCCGGAGTCCGTCACGTCCACCGCCACGGTGCCCGAGGGGCCCGGGCGGACCCAGACGGTGATGTGGTGCTCGTCCGCGCTGCCCTCGGGAATGGCCTGGGCCGCGTTGACGAGCAGGTTGAGGAACACCTGCCCCAGCCGGGACGCGTCGGCGTGGACGCGCGGGACGGGCTCGTACTTCTTGATGAGCCGGGCGCGGTGGCGCACCGCGGTGGTGGCCATGTTGATGGAGAAGTCGAGCGGCTGGCACACGTCCACCGGCTCGCGCTTCTCCTCGTCCTGGCGGGAGATGAACTTGAGGTCCCGGACGATGTTGCGCACGCGGGTGGCGCCCTCGTGGGCCTCCTTGAGCAGCGCCTCCGTCTCGCGCAGGGTGGTGCTCCACGCCACGGTGCCGGGGCCCTCGGGCACGTGCTGGGTGAGCTCGCCGCCCAGCCGCGTCATGGCGTCCATGGCCGCGTCCAGGTTGGCCATGACGTAGGTGAGCGGGTTGTTGATTTCGTGCCCCACGCCGGCGGCGAGCGTGCCCGCCAGCACCATGCGGTCCGTCTGGAGCAGCTGGGACTGGGCGCGCTTGCGCTCGGTGACGTCGCGCACCATCACCACCACGGCCTTGTCGCCGTCGAACTCGACGGGCAGCCCCACGCTCTCCGCGTCGTAGGTGGTGCCGTCGCGCCGCAGGTAGCGGATCTCCCGCAGCGGGGCCGGCTGGCCGCTGACGGCGGCCTGGACGCGCTGGCGCACCAGCGGCAGCTCGTCCGGGTGGACGATGCCCCAGATGGGCTGACCGAGCAGCTGGCTCGCGTCGTCGTAGCCCAGGGCCTTGAGGAGGGTGGGATTCACGTAGATGAACCGGTCGTCGCGGTGGACGAAGATGCCCTCGGGGGCGGTGTCGATGAGACGGCGGAAGTTCTGCTCCGAGCGCTGCAGCGCCCGCTCCACGGAGGGGGCAGGCTCCAGCGGGCGCACCGTGCAGTAGAGGAGGCCTTCCCTCGACGAGGACGCCACGCTCCAGGACAGGGAGCGCCACGTGTCGTCCTGCCCCCGCCAGCGGCAGGAGAAGTCGGCGCGCGCGTCCTTGCCCGCCACCGCTTCCAGGCGGGCTTCCATGTTCGGGAGGTCTTTCGGGTGGACGAAGCCGCGGTAGCCCCGGTTCCGGAGCGACTCCAGGGGCCAGTCCACCAGGCTGCTCCAGGCGCCGTTGGCCTCGAGGATGCGTCCGTCAGCAGCCAATACGACGAACGGCTCGGTGGAGAGCTCGAAGAAGCGATGCGCCCACTGCTCTATCAACATGCTTCCCTTGGGGGGCCAGGGTGCCGCCTTCACCGGCCGGGGGGGAGGCCAGTGCAGGGCATGCGGGGTGTTCGGAGATGCCATCTGTGCTTTTCAGGACATAGACACCATTTGCGGAAGAATTGCATTACCAGAATTTGCCAGCAGGGCTGGTGGTGCGGGGTGTGCGAAGGAAAGCGCCCGCCACCACACGGTGAGTGCCTGTGCCGGACAACACTGCGAGTCATTGAGCGTTCTGACAAGCTGAGGGTTCCGCGTAGGTGCGGATGAAGGCACGGGTGTGCTTCCGCAGCGCGGTACTCAGGGCCTCAGCGTCTGAGAAAGCTCAGGTGCCCTGGAGCAGCGGGACGCGCTTCCAGTGGGCCTCGAGGCGCTGCCGGCTCTCGGAGGAGAGGGGCAGGTGGGGGTGGAGGGACGACCAGGTGTCGAAGGCGGCGCTCACGGCGGACTTCACGACGGGGAGCACGTCGTCCGGGGACAGCTCCAGCTTCCGGGCGAGCCGCTCGAAGCTGGCGAGGGAGATGTCCTCGAAGCGCTTGGACCGGGCGAGGTTGAGCGCGAGCGTGTCCCCGGCCATGTACTGGATGGTGGAGACCAGGTCATACGCGGGCGAGAGCGCCGCGTGGATGCCATCCGGGTAGAGCAGCGACCAGTTCTTGTGGTGCGCGTCGCCGTTGCCGATGACGGCGATGAACACCAGACGGCGCAGGAACTCGTGCAGCGCGCTCACGCCGGCGACCCGGAGGATGACGTTGGCGATGGTCTCGTAGTTGTACTTCTTGTACTTCTCGTCCGAGTACAGCCCGAGCACCTGGGCCAGGTCCTCCATGTGGACGCGCTGGCCCGGCTCGGGGCGGTCGAAGCGGCGGATGGCGTAGGCCACGTCCTCGCGCAGGGTGATGCCCTCCGGGAGCCCGTCGACGTCGGCCACCTTGAGCAGCGTCACCTCCGGCACGGCGATGCCGGCGGCGCGGGCCCAGGTCATCATCGCGAACTCGTTCTCCGGGACGCGGTCGTAGCGGTTGTCCGGCAGCTTCACAATCCAGTCGCCGCCCCGGCCGCTGGTGGGCAGCGTCATCCCCTTGTCCTTGCGCAGCATGGAGAACTTGAGCTGCACGCCGGCGAGCGAGAAGCGCAGGGGCTCGTGCTCATTCCCGGTGGCCGTGGCCGCGTCCTCGAGGGGCGCGAGGATGTCCGAGGACAGCACCCCGGCGGGACGCACGGCGATGGCGCCGGGCAGGTCCTCGCCGAGCCGGGCGATGAGGAAGAACTCGCGCTGCTTCGCCACCTGCTCCCGCTCGGAGATGAGCTCGCGCAGGGGGCCTTCGGGCAGGAGGTTGGAGAAGAAGTGCGGCAGCCGCATCCGGCTGACGTGGCGGCGGGTGAGGTCGTCCTCGAAGGACTGGCCCAGCACGGGCCGGGGGTAGCGCTGGCGGTACTCCTCGGAGATGACGAACTCGATGCGCTCGTCCGCGAGCAGCGTCAGCGTGCCGACGTGGACGTTGCCCAGGTGGACGTCGAGGATTCCGGCGGTGGCGATTTCGGAGTCCACGTCAGTCCTCCTCCTCGTCGTCGACGATGAGGGACTTGAGCGACGGCCGGTCCGACTCGTCGTGCCGCGTGCGCGCCCGCAGGAACTCCACCAGCAGGGCGTCGATGTGCTGCATGCGCTGCATCAGGAAGTCGACGGTGCGCGCCTCGCGCAGCGCCGTCAGCATCTCGGAGGTGACGGCATGGCTCTCCAGGACCTCCGGTGGCGGCGGCGCGTCCGGGAGGAGCAGGTCCAGCACCTGCCGGCCCGGCACCGGGACGTGGAAGAGGAAGTTGGCGGGAATGTAGAGCAGCGAGTGGAGGACCTTGGGGTCCAGGTTGAGGTCGGCGTCCGCGGACTTCTCGGGCGGGGTGGTGAGAATCGCCTTGAGCCCCAGGTCCTGGCCCTCCAGCAGCTGGGTGGGCTCCAGCGGCGCGGCGGTGAGCAGGTGCCGGGGGCGCAGCGACAGCAGGGCGTTGAGCGCCATCCTGCGCGAGTGCAGGGTGAGCCCCACCATGTTGGTCAGCGAGTGGCGCGCCAGCCAGTCGTCGAAGAAGGGGCTCACCTGGGCCAGCATGGCCTGCAGGGACTCTTCCTCGTCGGGTCCGATGACGGCCAGCAGCTCCTTCGCGGAGCGGGCCTTGCCTCCCATGGAGCTGTCCACGCTGCCGCGCCACAGCCAGCGCGAGAGCAAGTCCCGCGTGCGCCGGGATGGCTCCGGGTGCAGGTGGAAGAAGCGGGCGAGCAGGATGAGGTAGAGCGGCTCGGGGAGGAGCTTCTCGTGGAGGACGCCCGCGTCCCGCCTGAGGAAGATGATGGCGTTGCGCAGCGCGGCCTCGGTCTGCTGGAGCGTCTCGCCGAGGTCGTCCTCCTCCCGCAGCTGCTTCTGGAAGTCCTGGGTGAAGTCGAGCCCGCGCACCGCGAGCACGCCCCGCAGCAGGATGGGCTCCTCGAGGGTGCCGAAGCCGAGCTCCGCGAGGCTGCTGGCCAGGGTCTTCAGGTTCGAGGGCCGTGAGCCCGCCGTGCCTCCGTAGAGCGCGTTGAAGACCTCGTTGTCGGTGAGCGGCTTGCCGGCCGTGTTGAGCCGCTTGAAGATGATGCGCAGCGTCTTCTCCTCCGCGGCCTCCACCACGTACGCCGGTATCTGGTACTCGCGGGCCGCCTTGCCCACGCGGATGGCGGTGCGGGTGTGCTCCGGCTTCTTCTCGCGGCCCGGATAGCGGTCCAGCCACTCCAGCAGCTGCTCGCTGTCGAGCACCACATTCAATGGCAGCCAGTGCGCGGGCGGCGGGCCGTCCCCCCGGGACGAGACGATTTCCTGCGCCTCCAGGTCGAAGAAGAGGGTGAAGCCGTCGCGCGCGGCGGGCGCACTGGCGCCGTGGAGCAGCACCGCGGCCAGGGCGGTGATGCGCTGCTGTCCGTCCACCACCCACAGCGCCTGGCTGGTGGAGGGCGCGTCGATGCGCACCGGGCCGAAGGTGATGCTCGCGGCGGGCGCCTCGCGCTTCCAGAAGAGCAGCGTGCCGATGGGATAGCCCCGGTACACGCTGTCGAACAGGTCCCGCACGTCCTCCGCCGTCCACTTCAGCGGGCGCTGGAAGTCCGGGATGCGCACCTCGCCGCGCCGGACGCGGTCCAGCAGGTCCTCGATGCTGAAGGCCGTGGCCTGGGGACGCCGGGTCAGGGTGGAGGGCATGGGGTTCCCCATGCACGGGCTGTAACACGCGCCCCGACGTGCCCGCAGGAAGGAGGCTTTCGACTCCCTGTGGACGCTCGGGGTGGAAAGTTGCCACACCGTGAAACCAAAAGTGTTCGTTTGTATGCCCGTAGGGGGAGCGTGCTTGACGGTGGCTCCAATGCCCTTCAACATGCCTTCCACGTTTCCTCCCAAAGGGTGAGACGCGGCGGCGGTGAATGCCTCCCCCAAAAGCAGCACCGCCGTGGAAGTCCCAGTTGAGCCCCGCGCGCCGCGTTCCCCCTCTCGGCGCGCGGTGGCCCCTGGGATTCCTCCCGAAACCTCGCACTCCCGGCATCCGAGCAACCGTCATCTGTCTTCCGTGAGCGTGGCGTCCATCCTGCTTGCGAGCACCGGGTGACTTGCGGAGAGTGGCGCCCTCTCCGGAGGTCGTCTTGCCCGCATCCACCTTCGTCCTGTCCGCCTCCCTCGCGCTCCTGTCGGGCGCGGCGCCGGCGGCGAAGCCCGCTGCTGCTCCCTCGAAGCCCGCCGCCACCGTGAAGGCCTCTGCTCCCGCGTACCCGCAGGCCGTGGCGGAGAAGCTCATCGGCCCCGCGCTCACGGAAGGGCACGCGTATGCGCGCCTCGCCGAGCTGACGGACGGCATCGGCCCGCGCCTGTCCGGCTCGGAGGGCGCCGAGGCTGCGGTGCAGTGGGCGCTGCGCAGCTTCAAGGCGGACGGCGTGAAGGCGTGGACCGAGCCGGTGAAGGTGCCGCGCTGGGTGCGTGGCGAGGAGCGCGGCGAGGTGCTCGCCTCGGCGCGCACGCGCGGGCACCCGCTGTCGCTGCTGGCGCTGGGCGACAGCCCGCCCACGCCGCCCGAGGGCCTCACCGCCGAGGTGGTGGAGGTGACGTCGGTGGAGCAGCTGGCGGCGCTGGGTGACTCGGTGAAGGGGAAGATTGTCTTCTTCAACCACACGATGACCGTGGCCGCCGACTACGGCCGCTTCGCCGGGCTGCGCGGGCGGGGGCCCGCCGCCGCCGCGAAGGCCGGGGCCGTGGGCGCGCTGGTGCGCTCGCTGGCCACCGCGTCGCTGCGCACGCCGCACACCGGGTCCACGCGCTTCGAGGACGGCGCGCCGAAGATTCCCGCCGCCTCCATCGCCACGGAGGACGCCGACCTGCTGCACCGCATGCTGGCCGGCGGGCCCGTGCGCGTGAAGGTGGTGCTGGGGAGCTCGTCGCTGCCGGACGCGGACTCGTCCAACGTCATCGCGGAGATTCGCGGGCGGGAGAAGCCGCAGGAAATCGTGCTCATCGGCGCGCACCTGGACTCGTGGGACGTGGGCACGGGGGCGCACGACGACGGTGCGGGCGTGGTGATGGTGATGGAGGCGGCGCGGCTCCTCGCGAAGCTGCCGCAGGCGCCGCGTCGCACGGTGCGGGTGGTGCTGTTCATGAATGAGGAGAATGGCCTGCGCGGGGCGCGTGCGTACGCGGAGGCGCATGCGGCGGAGCTGCCCCGGCACGTGGCGGCGATGGAGATGGACGCGGGTGGAGGCAGGCCCGTGGCGGTGAGCCTGCGGGCGGGGGCGGGAGGCCAGGACCTGGTGCGGCCGTGGCTGCCGCCGCTGGTGGCGCTGGGGGCGGCGAACTTCTCCGCGCGCGAGGCGGGCGGCGCGGACCTCAGCCCGATGGGGCCGGCGCGGGTGCCCTTCTTCGGCGTGGAGGTGGACAGCAGCCGCTACTTCGACGTGCACCACACGCATGCGGACACGCTGGACAAGGTGGACCCGCAGGACCTGGCGCGCAGCACCGCCGCGGTGGCGTGGGTGACGTATGCCCTGGCGGAGATGCCCGGGACGCTCGTGCGTCCGGAGCCGCCCGCGCAGCCGGGCCCGCCGGCCGCCGCTCCGCAGCCGAAGGTCTCCGGACACTGAGGCGCCGCGCAGGCGGGTACTCACACACGAGGCGAGGAGGAAGCTCCCATGAAGCGCTTCACGCGGTTTCCGGTCCTGATGCTCGTGCTGGGCGTGCTCGCAGGCTGCGCGTCCTCGTCGTCGTCCTCGCCCACACCCGCGCCCGCGCCTGCAGCCGGCACGGAGTCCACGAAGCTGGTGCCGAAGGACGCGACGGTCCTCGATGGGCCCTCTTGCAGCCTGGAGGCACCCGAGTGCCCCGAGGACCTGATGTGCGCGAGCCTGGACCTGGAGACGGGGCGCCGCACGCTGTGCGTCCCACTGCGGAAGGTCTGCGAGCAGCTCCAGTGCGCCCGGGGTGAGTGCGTCGTCCTGGAGAGCTACCCCGCGCAGATTCGCTGCGCGACCTGAGCGCTTCCTTCGCGGGCGTGCCCACGGTGCTTCGAGTTGATGCGCACCGTGGGCGTGCACAGGGGCGGCGCACTCGCTCGGCGCTGGCGTCTGGCTTCCAAGCGCCCGAGGCACGCAGCTGCCGCGCACCACGGGATGTGCGCTGTCGTGCTGAGGGGGCGCTCACAGCACCTGGCGGGGGCTCGGCTGCCCGGCTCCCCGTGCTCGCCGGGGGGGCGCTCGCACCTCGCGAGGTTCGGTGAAACAATGTCACCTCCTGGTAACGGCCTTTGCCAGGGATGAGCACCTGCGCCCGTGAATCCCCGTGACAGTGAACAGCAACCGGTAACTGGCCCGGATGTGGCGGGTTGGCTCGTGTCCGAGGCGAGGAGCCTGGAGGGACCGGCCCCGCTGCTCGACGGGCTCTGCCAGCGGCTGGTCTCCCAGGGGGTACCGCTCGCCCGCGCCTCCATCGTCCTCTTCACCCTGCACCCGCTGCTGCACGGCCGCAGCTTCCGCTGGCGCCCCGGTCAGTCCACCGCCGCGGAGGTCCATCCCCACGGCCTCCAGCACCTGCCCGCCTTCGCGCGCAGCCCCTTCAAGGCCCTGCGCGAGGGGCTTCCACTCATCCACCGCCGCCTGGTCGCGCCGCCCGCTCCGGATGACTTCCCGATGCTCGCCGAGCTGCGCGCGGACGGCCTCACCGAGTACCTCGCGCTGCCCGTGTGCTTCAGCGACGGCTCGCGCCATGCCGTGTCCTGGGCCACGTCCGCGCCCGGCGGCTTCACGGAGGCGCAGCTGGCGCTGCTCCATCATGTGCACCCGCTGCTGCAGCTCGTGCTGGAGGTCATCGCCCGCAAGGACATGACGGGCGTGCTGCTGGACACGTACCTGGGCCGCGACACGGGCCGGCGCATCCTCCAGGGACAGATTCGCCGGGGCGACGGTGAGACGACCTCCGCCGTCATCTGCCTGAGCGACCTGCGCAACTTCACCGCGCTCTCGGACGCGCTCCCGCGCGAGGCGCTGCTCGAGCTGCTCAACGCGTACTTCGAGACCATGGTGAGCGCCTTCCACGCGCACGGCGCGGAGGTGCTCAAGTTCATGGGCGACGCGGTGCTCGCCATCTTCCGCATCGACGCGGACTCGCCGGTGGAGGAGCGCTGCGCCGCAGCCGCCCGCACGGTGCGCGAGGCGGTGGCCGCCAGCACCCGTGACAACGCCGAGCGCCGCCGCAAGGGACTGCCCACCTACGAGTTCGGCGCCGCGCTCCACGTGGGCGACGTCATGTACGGCAACATCGGCGCCTCGGACCGGCTGGACTTCACCGTCATCGGTCCCGCCGTCAACCTGGCCGACCGCATCGGCGGCCTGTGTGCGGCCCTCAAGGAGCCGGTGCTCCTGTCGGAGTCCTTCGTCTCCCACTTCCGTGGCGGCACGCGAGACCTGGGCGAGCACGTGCTCAAGGGCGTGGGCGTGCCCGTGCGCATCTACACGCTCGCGGCCGAGGCCGCGGACTCCAAGGCGCTCACCGCCGCCTGACGCGAGGCCCGGCCGGACGTCGGTCCGTGGCTCGGGCGCGGATGCTGCGCTGACGCGAGCCCCTGTCGGATGTCGCGCTGTTGGCGGGCTCGGATGCCGCACCCTGTGCAAACGCAGCCGTGAGACGAGGCGCAAGGGCGCTCAACGCCGCCTGAAGGCGCATCCCCTGGACGTCAGTCCATCGGCGCGGGCGCGGACCCCTGGCCCCGGCGGCGCATCGGCTGCTCCGGCAGGAAGAACGTCACCAGCAGCGCCAGCAGCGCGATGAGGATGGCGACGCGGTACACCGCCGACACGCCGTGCGTGAAGGACTCCTTCACCGCCAGATGCGCGCGGTCCACGGCCTCCAGCGCGCGCTGCTCCTCTGCCTGCACCCGCGCGAGCTCCGAGGCGGCCTCCCGCCCTGCGGCGAGCCGCTGACGCTCGGCCTCGAACTCCGCGCGAAGCCGCACCTTCACCGCCTCGGGTTCGAAGACCGCGCCCACCGGGCCGTCCTCGCCGCTCGTCCCTGGCGCCGCGACGGCCACCTGTGCCCGCACCGACGCAGGCAGGCCCTGCGTGGCGGCGGGCAGCCGGGTCGCCAGCTCGCGAGACAGCGTCGCCGCGAACACCGTGCCCAGCAGCGCCACGCCCATGGTCATCCCGAGCTGCCGGAAGAAGGTGGCCGCCGACGTGGCCACGCCAATGCGCTGCGGCGGCACCGAGTTCTGGATGGCCAGCGTGTAGAGCGGAATCGACGGCCCCAGGCCCAGCCCCACCAGCACCATCTTCGCCGTCACCTCGGCCTGCGTGGAGTCCGGGGTCAGCGTGAAGCCCATCACGGTGAAGCCCACCATCAGCAGCACGAGCGAGCCCAGCATCAGCGCCTTGAAGCGCCCCAGCTTCGACACCAGCTGCCCGCTCAGCACGTTGCCGGCCACCACGCCCAGCGTCAGCGGCATGATGGTCAGTCCCGAGCGCGTCGCCGACAGCCCCACCACGTTCACCATGAAGAGCGGCAGGAAGACGACGCCCGACAGGAACACCGCGCCAATCACGAACACCGCCGCGTTCCCCGCGCTGAAGGCGCGCAGGCGGAACAGCCGCAGGTCGAGCAGCGGCTCGTGGGCGCGCGCTTCCAGGCGGATGAACAGCACCGTGGCCACCCCGGCCAACGCGAACAGGCCCAGGATGCGCCACGAACTCCATGCCCAGGCTCCCTCGCCGTTCTGCCCCAGGCTGAGCGCCAGCAGCAGCGGCACCACCGCCAGCGCCAGGGCACCCGCGCCGGGCAGGTCCAACCGTCCCCGGCCTCCATGGGGCCTCAGCTTCGGCATGCGCAGCAACACGAGCGCCAGCGCCACCGCGCCCACCGGCAGGTTGATGAAGAACACCCAGTGCCAGCCCAGGTGGTCGGTGATGAAGCCGCCGGCCAGCGGGCCCACCACGCTGGACAGGCCGAACACCGCGCCGAAGAGGCCCTGGTACTTGCCCCGCTCGCGAGGCTCGAAGAGGTCCGCCACGACCGCCAGTGCCGCGGTGAAGAGCGCCGCGCTGCCCAGGCCCTGCACCGCGCGGAAGACGATGAGCGCCAGCGTGCTCGTCGCCACTCCGCACAGGAAGCTGCCCGCGAGGAAGACGAGGATGCCCGCGGCCAGCACCGCCCGCCTGCCTGCCAGGTCCGAGAGCTTGCCCCACACCGGCACCATCATCGTGGACGCCACGAGGTACGACGTGGTGAGCCACGGATAGAGCGAGGCGGGGATGTGCAGGTCCGCCTGGATGGCCGGGCCCGCCGTCGCGACAATCGTCTGATCCAACGCCGCCAGCAGCACCCCCAGCAGGGCCCCCAGCATGGTGAAGACCTTCTGGGCCTTGGTGAACGCCGGGAACGCGGCGGGCAGCACATCGGCGGAGGCTGGAGACGTGGAGGCGGTCATGACTCGCCCGAGCAAGCTGGGGACGCTCCCGCGCGATGGCCAGCGTGCATGTCCGGCGGCTGGGGCAGCGGCATGGGGGAAACCGTACACAGGGCCTGACCTCCTGGCCCCGACGCCCCGACGGCCGTGACAGCCCACCCGGCGAGCGGGCCGTCGCGGAAGGAACGTTCATTCCAGTCCCAGTCCGACCCGGCGAGTCGCGGAAGGAACGTTCATTCCAGGCGCGAGCCGGCCAGGGGGACCGGGGCCGCTTCCTGGAGGTGGCGGGACGAACACCCCCGGAAAAGTCGCATGGGAAAAGCCGACTGCCGGTGCCGATTCAGGGATTCCCCTCGTACTGCAAGCATCTGGCATTGCATGTCAGTCGCGAGCGTAACCTCGCCCGCCTCGCTCCGGCACCGGCCGGGTCTGGAGCTGGCTCAAGCCCGTTCTCAGTCCTTTGGGGGACGCGGGCGCTGTTCGAGGAACGACTGCATGTACCTGCTGCGAAAGATCACGCTTTCTTCCCTGCTGGCGATGTTGCTGTGTGCTTGCCCCGGAGGCCCCGACCCCATCCCGGATGCCGGGGTGGATGCGGGCGAGCCGGATGCCGGTAAGCCCGATGCCGGCGAGCCGGATGCCGGTGAGCCCGACGCCGGCGAGCCCGACGCTGGTGAGCCCGACGCAGGCGAGCCCGATGCCGGTGCGCCCGATGCCGGTGCGCCCGATGCAGGCCCGCCCGACGCCGGCCCCGGAGATGCGGGCCCGGTCCTCTCCGAGGTGCCCCTGTGGGAGGTGAAGAACGACCCGACGTACACCGCCGGTTGCTTCGGCCGGTCCGTGGCCATGGGCGACGTGAACGGCGATGGCCAGAAGGACCTCGTGGTCGCCGCGCCGCCGTGCCTCACGTTCCCGAGAGACCCGGGGCGCGTCTATCTCTTCGCGGGTGAGGCCCCGTTCTTCATCAAGAGCGGTATCTCCACGGTGATGGATTGGCGGAACACGAACACGCGCACCAGCGGCAACCAGATGGTGGTGTCCACGGGCGACGTGGACGGGGACGCGTACGCGGACGTGCTCGTGTCCGGTCAGTACGGCGCGCTCGTCTACAAGGGGCGCGCGGACCTGTCCCAGGTGTTCGCCGAGCCGCTGTTCCTGTCGCCGGGCGGCGGCGTCTACAACAACGCCGTGCTGTCGGACGTCGATGGAGACGGCCTGGACGACCTGGTCAGCCTGAGGGGGACGCAGGTGTCGGTGTTCCGGGCCACCCCCGGCGCGGAGACGGCGCCGTTCACCCTGGTGCCCCGCACGAACGCCCTCTTCAGCTCCAGCGTGCGGCGCGCGGGCGACCTCAACGGCGACGGCGCCGAGGACCTCATCCTCATCAATGGGACGAGCTACGGCCTGTTCCTCGGGTGCAAGCCGGACAGCACGATGGTGTGTGATGGCTTCATCGCGAGGAGCCCCACGTGGGTGGTGCAGGGCCGGTCCATGAGCTTCCTTCCGGACGTGAACGACGACGGGATGCCGGAGCGCTTCGTGGGCCCGGGCGGTGGCACGGTGGACCTGCACCTGTCGGATGCGGCCACGGTGGGAGGCTACTCCACCGCGCCCGTGTGGACGGTGATGGGGGACCCGGTCTTCTCGCAGTTCGGCAACCCCGTCGTCGGCACGGGGGACATGGACGGAGACGGCAAGGCGCATGACTTCGTGGTGGGCTCGGATGGCCGGCTGTACTTCTTCTCCCCGGCGCAGGGCGTCTCCGCCGAGCTGAAGCCCGTCTGGTCCTGGCCGCGCGGCGACAGCCTCCCCTCCAACTACGAGGGCTTCATGCGCTTCTCGGTGCTGGCGCCGGGCGACATGGACGGCAACGGCTACACCGACCTGGTGGTGGGCATGGCCCCTCCGGTGGGGCTCGTCGGCGGGCCCGCGGGGCGCGTGGTCATCCTCGGCGGCGGCGCGGTGCCCTCCGCGCCCGCGAAGCCTCCGCACCTGCCGGAGGTGAAGGCGTGCGGCCTGGAGCTGGACCCGGTCAATGGCAAGCCGGACCTCACGGTGGACGCGGACGTGCTGGCGCGCTCGGTGTACGTGGAGAACCGCTTCTTCGCGCCGGACGCTTGCGAGGTGCTCGAGGGCTGCGTGGCCGGAGGCGGCCAGCGCCGCCTGCTGCGCTTCAGCACCTCCATCGTCAACCTGGGGAAGGCGGCGGCCACCGTACCCAACGTGGAGCAGCGGCCGGACCTCTACGTCTTCGACGAGTGCCACGGCCACGACCACCTCACCAACTTCGCCGGGTACGCGCTGCGTGACGCGGAGGGCAGGGACGTGGTCCAGGGCCGCAAGCAGGGCTTCTACCTGGTGGACTACCACCGCCAGTGCTCGGACGCGGCGCCGTACTTCCTCTACAGCCAGCAGATGGGCATCTCCGCCGGCTGGTCGGACATCTACGTCGCCGACATCCCCTGCCAGTGGATTGACATCACCGACCTCACGGACGGCACGTACACCCTCCGCGTCGGCGTGGACGAGCAGGACATCATCGACGAGGAGCCCACGCTGCCCAACGAGGCGAAGCTGAACGTCCGCATCGAGGGGAGCTCGGTGACGGTGGTGCCGTAGGGCTCCACCGCGGAGTCTTCCGCCCGGGCGCCGCGTTTGTCTTCGCGTGAGCGCCCGGGCGACACGGGAGAGCGACAGGAACACCGTCCTTCCGTCATCCTGCGGGACGCATGAGCCCTCCCGAGCGTCCCCTGTACCTGGACCACAACGCCACCACCCCGGTCGACCCGGAGGTGGTGGACGCGATGCTGCCGTACCTCCGAGAGGAGTTCGGCAATCCCTCCAGCGGGCACCCCTACGGCCGGCGCGCACGCGAGGCGCTGGAGGCGGCGCGCGCGAAGGTGGCGGCACTCATCGGTGCCCGGCCTGGAGACGTCCTCTTCACCTCCGGTGGCACCGAGGCCAACAACCTGGCCATCCGCGGCACCACCGAGGCCCGCGCCGAGCGGCGCCACGTCCTCACCTCCGTCATCGAGCACCCGGCCACCAAGCTGCCGTGCGACACGCTGGAGTGGCGCGGCTGGCGCGTGACGTGGCTGCCGGTGGACGCGGACGGCCGCGTGCGCGTGGAGGACGCGGCGCGGGCCCTGGACGCGGCGGGCGCGGACACCGCGCTGGTGACGCTGATTCACGCCAACAACGAGACGGGCGTGCTGCAGCCGGTGGCCGAGGTGGCCGCGCTGGCGCACCGGCACGGCGCCACCGTCCACACGGACGCGGCCCAGTCGGTGGGCAAGGTGCCGGTGGACGTGGAGTCGCTCGGCGTGGACCTCCTCACCCTGGTGGGCCACAAGCTCCGGGCGCCCAAGGGCGTGGGTGCACTGTACGTGCGGCCGGGCACGCCGCTGCGGCCCTTCGTGCTGGGCGGAGGGCAGGAGCGGGGCCTGCGGCCGGGGACGGAGAACGTGCCCTACGCCGTGGCGCTGGGCACCGCGTGTGAGCTGGCGCGCGTGCGGCTGTCGCGGGGCACCGCGGCCCGGGCGGCCCTGCGGGACAGGCTGTGGGAGCGGCTGCGCGCGGAGGTGCCCGGGCTGGTGCTGAACGGCCATCCCACCGAGCGGCTGCCCAACACCCTCAACGTCCGCTTCCCGGGCGTGCGCGGGGGCGCGGTGCTGGCGGCGGCGCCGGAGGTGGCCGCGTCCACCGGCTCGGCCTGTCACGAGGGCGGCGAGTCCGCCTCCCCGGTGCTGCGCGCCATGGGCATCCCCGAGGCCGAGGCCCTGGGCGCGGTGCGCCTGTCACTGGGGCCGGACACCACGGAGGCGGAGGTGGACCGGGCGGCGGCGGCCCTGGCCGGGGCGTGGCGGCGGCTGTCCGGACGCTGAGTGCGTCCTTGGGGGCGGGATTCCGCTCGCCCAAGGCATCGCAATTGCCCCGGGAAGGGGCGCGTGCAATCACTCCGTGGCTGGCGCGTAGCCAGGGTGCCCGCCAGCGCCGGGCGGAGAGGTCATCACGTGAGCTTCCGGGTCGATGTGTGGGAGGGCGCGCGCATCGCGCTGCTCTCACTCCGTTCCAACCGTCTGCGGACCGTACTGACGACGGTGGGCATCGGCGTGGGGGTGTGCACCCTGCTGGCCATCGTCGGCATCATCCAGGGCATCAACCGCTCCTTCGAGGAGCAGCTCAACCAGATTGGCGCCAACACCATTCAAATCTCCAAGTTCCCGTGGACGATGAACGGGGACTGGTGGGCGTACCGCAACCGCAAGAATCTGTCCGCGGACCTGGTGGAGCCCATCATGAACGCGTCCGAGCACGTGCTGGCCGCGGCGCCGGTGTTCTTCGAGCGGGTGGAGGGGCGCTTCCTGGACCGGAGAATCAACGCGGTGACGCTGGTGGGCACCTCGGCCGAGTACTCCACGGTGTCCTCCTTCGTCCTGGAGAGCGGCCGCTTCCTCACCCAGGCGGACGTGGACCACCGCGCGGCGGTGGCGGTCATCGGCGCGGAGCTGTCCCGCACGCTCTTTCCCGGCCTCAACCCGCTGGGGCACCGCATCTACCTGGAGGGCAAGCCCTTTCGCGTGGTGGGGACGCTGGAGGCCAAGGGCACCATCCTCGGAGAGAACCAGGACCTGGTGGTGGCCATCCCCTTCCGCACCTTCCTGTCGCACTACGGCAACCGGCACTCGCCCAACATCGCGGTGGCGGTGACGTCGCCGGAGCACGTGCTCGACGTGCAGGACGCGCTGACGGCGGTGCTGCGCCGGGAGCGCAGCACGCCGCCCGGGACTCCGGACGACTTCGCCATCAACCGCCCCGAGCAGCTCGCCAACATGTACGCCCAGCTCACGGGCGCGCTCTACGGCGCGGCCACGGGCGTGGGCCTGATTACGCTGCTGGTGGGTGGCATCGGCATCATGAACATCATGCTGGTGTCGGTGCGCGAGCGGACGCGGGAGATTGGCGTACGGCGCGCGCTGGGGGCTCGCAAGCGCACCATCATCCTGCAGTTCCTGATGGAGGCCTCGTGCGTGTCCGCGCTGGGCGGGGCCATGGGCACGCTGGTGGGGCTGGGGCTGGCGCGGACGATATCGCTGATTACGCCGCTGGCGGCCGCGGTGGAGCCGCTGACGGTGGTGGGCGGCGTGGGCTTCGCGGCGATGGTGGGGCTGCTGTTCGGCATCTGGCCGGCGGCGCGGGCGGCGAACCTGGACCCGGTGGAAGCGCTCCGCCATGAGTGACGGGAGCGGGCGGCGATGAATGCACTCTGGGACACCCTGCGGCTGGCGTTCGGGACGTTCGTCTCGAATCCGCTGCGCTCCTTCCTGACGTTGCTGGGCATCGTCATCGGCGCCACCACGGTGGTGGCGATGATGGGGCTCATCCAGGGGCTGCGCAACCAGGTGAACGAGAGCCTGTCCGAGCTGGGCACCAACTGCTTCCAGGTGCAGCGGCTGCCCTTCGGCGGCGAGCTGACGCCGGCGCAGCTGGCGAAGCGGCCTCGGCTGAACGAGGGAGATTTGGAGGCCATCCGCCAGCAGCCGTCGGTGCTGACGGCGGCGGCGGAGGACTCGAAGGGGGGACAGAAGGTGTCCACGGCGCAGCGCGAGTCGCGCTCGAGCGTGAGCATCTGGGCGGGGACGCCGGAGTACTTCCAGACGAACTCGGTGATGCTGTCGGCGGGGCGGGCCTTCACGGACACGGAGTACCTGGACGGCCGGCGCGTGGCGGTGATTGGCGCGGATCTGGCGGACACGCTGTTTCCAGGGGTGGAGGCGCTGGGCCAGACGGTGCGCATCCAGGGGCGCAGCTTCCTGGTGGTGGGGACGCTGAAGCGCAAGGGCGGCTTCCTCGGCGGTGGCGGCCAGGACAACAACGTGATGATGCCGCTGTCGGTGTTCAAGCAGCTCTTCGGGGTGCGGGACTACCGGGTGAGCATCCAGGCGCACTCGGCGGAGCTGGTGCAGCGCGCGCAGGACGAGGTGACGCTGCTCATGCGGCGGCGGCATGGGCTGAAGCCGACGGAGGAGGACGACTTCTTCGTGTTCTCCAACGAGAGCGCCACGGAGATGTTCAACAACATCTCCCAGGTCATCTCGGTGGCGAGCTTCGGGGTGTGCCTGCTGTCGCTCCTGGTGGGCGGCATCGGCATCCTGAACATCATGCTGGTGGCGGTGACGGAGCGGACGCGGGAGATAGGCATCCGCAAGGCGCTGGGGGCGAAGAAGCGGCGCATCCTGGCGCAGTTCGCGACGGAGGCGGTGGTGCTGTCGCTGACGGGCGGCGTGCTGGGCGTGGCGCTGGGCGTGGGGCTGGCGCACCTGGCGCGCTGGGTGCTGGGGCTGCCCACGGAGGTGCCGATGTGGGCGGTGCTGCTGTCGCTGGGGATGAGCTGCGGGGTGGGGCTGGGCTTCGGCATCTACCCGGCCGCGCGCGCGGCGAAGCTCGACCCCGTGGAGGCGATGCGGACGGAGTAGGGCGCGGGACCAAGGCACTGCCGTCTGCTAGACTGACGTCATGCGTTCAGGATGGCGGCGCTCCTGTCAGCTTGCGCTCGGGGTTGCGTTGGGTTGTGTATCACCCCGCGCAGTGGACCCTGACGTCGTAAGGCCCGGGCCGGGTCAGCCCTTCCTGGAGAAGCTACCGGGGCCGATGCTCGGGCCCTTCGAGAGCTACTCAGCCGCGCTGCTCGCTGCCTGCAAGAAGATTCTCGAGAAGCCTCACGCGAGCGCGGGACGTCAGGGGCAACAGGAGTCCGGTACATTCTGGCGGACCTCCAGCGAATACTGCGCATGGGTGTATTACACGCCGGACGACCAGTACCTGGTGAGCAAGCTGACGGACCAGTCGATGGTCGACCCGCTGAACCGGAGCAAGAACTGCGTGCTGCCTTCCGAGGTGGAGGACCCACGCCATCCTGCCAGCAGCATCAAGTACATCTTCGCCCTCCATAACCACCCCCACGGAAGCATGCTCTCCAAGAGCGATATTCGCGTCATCGTCGACAAGGGGAGCATGCATGGCTTCGAGACCCGGACACGTGAAGGCGTTGTCCGGCTCGCCGTCGTTGCGTTCTACTCCCACGACGTGTCGAATTCGACCTGCGATGGATTCCACCAATATGTCCCCGTGACCGGGCAGATCATGAACTGGACCCAGACGCGAGGTCGGTGGCGTTGTGAGCAGACTGGGCGCGTAACGTGGAACGGTGACGGAACCGACTTCTCCATCGAGGAGACCCGGGCTCCCTGCTTCGGAGGTTCCCCGTGAGGTGTTTGCTCCTCACGCTGGCCGTTGTGGCTTCTGGGTGTCCGAAGCATGCGGCGCCTCGCATGAGTCCGTTGGATGAGGACCCGTCCATCGTCTTCCCGAAGTTCTTCTCGCAGCCCGCGCAGAGGGTCGGTGCGTCGGGCATCATCCATGACCTGGATGGCGTGACATTCCAGGCCCTCCGCGTTGCTGCTGACGACTTCCTGCCCGTGCCCTCCCGGAGCGGTGCTTGCTGGGAGCGGCAAGCCGCGCACCGTTACCGGGTCATTCGCGAGGCAGACATCATCTTCGTCCGCATCGACATGGACCCCGCAGCTTGCGACCTCAAGGTGCTCCCATTGGATTCGGGAGTTGAATACGCCATCAGCCTCGACGGCCGCATCCTGAGGCGCCGCTTCGATGGCGAGCCCCAGAGCGCGACGGAGGTTCCCGACGCAGGAGCATCAATCGATGCAGGTGAGCCAGGTCCCGTGTCGCCAGTGGGAGCCACCTGGGGCGAGCCGGCACCGGACATCCCCCGAGCATGGCTGGACGGAGGAGTGATTCACGACGGAAGCACGCCGACGATGCCAGGACCGTGAGCGGAACCGCCACCGTCAGGAGCTGACTCGGGCGTACTGGCCCGGTGTCATGCCGACGATGCGCACGTGGCGCTCATGCGAGGGGCCCCACCCGCGTGACGCGGATGAGGCCCCGGTGCTTCAAGCCGTGTGCGGTGTGACTACGGACACGGGGTGCCGCAGATGATCTCCCCGGTGATGGGGTGCTTGTAGCAGGGCGGCTGGCACTCGGCCGAGGCCGAGGCGGGCGTCATGGCAACGCCGAGGCCGAGCACGGCGGCAGCGGCGGTGAGGACCACGGCGATACGGAGGTTCTTGCGAGCAGACATGGTGTGTCTCCTGTTGCGGTGTCCGTACTGCGACGCGAAGTCTCATGCTGGCGTCACCGGATGGCAACAGGCGCTGTGTCTCTGCGCATTCCAGTGCAGCGCCATCGGAAGCCTGCGCATGCAGCGCAAGCCACACGCGCGGCGTGTGCGCGACACGGCGCGCTTCATGCGGCGTGCGTGTAACTATCGCGCGTGTTCGTCCGCGCGCCGTCCTCCACCGGCCCACTGGTAGCCGAGCGTCGCACCGGCGCCGATGAAGCCCAGCGCGATGAGCTCACGCCCGGCCCTCAAGCGGGCATTCGGTCCGGAGAGCTTCGTCAGCACCGCGTGTGCAACGACGCCGAGCAGCGCGCCCGTCGCGGCGCCGCCGAGCGCGCCGAGGTACGCGTCACCACGGTTCCTGCTTCCTCCGAATGCGAGCTCGCCCACGCCCCACGTGCCGAGCGCGGCCAGCGGTGGTGTCAGCACGAGGCCACCGCCGAAGGCAACCACCTCCAGCTCCAGCCAGCGCTCCGGACTGGGCGCCACCGGCCGGAAGAAGAGCAGCCCGATGGTCAGCGAGCCCAGCAGCATCCCCGACGCCGTCTCCGACGCCGTGGCCGCCAGCCGCGTGTCCCCGCCCACGCGCGTCGCACCCCAGACACCTGCGAGCGGAAGGAGGGTCATCCCTCCGTGCGCCGCCCAGAGGCCCGCGGAGAGGGGACGCTCCTCGTCCTCCGGACGCCTGGGCCCACTCATTCCCGGCGGCCGCATGCCTCCGCTGCCCGAGGCGGCGGGGCCGTCCGCCGTGTCGTGAGCGCCACTGTCCGTGGGCGCCCAGTCTTCCGACCTGTCGTCACCAGCGGCTGCGGGGGCCGCGTGAGCTGCCGGCGCGGCCCCAGGCGCTTGTCTCAGCGGCGCATCCGAGGCCGCATGCGCCGCAGGCGCCAGCAGGTACGCCAGCAGCAGCACGGACACGGTGACGGAGGCGCGAGAGACGGAGCAGGGCAGGAACATAGGCACACACGGGCCGCACGTCCTCCGGCCTGGAGCACGGTGGCGGGGAACGGTGTGCACTCCCCGGGCGTGCTTCCACCCTTCCCCGGGCTCCGGGACGTCCAGCACACAGTGTCCCCGCGTCCATCTGTTCGCAGCCGGACGCCACAACCGTTCGGACCCTGCCCGCGGACAGGTGCGTCTGCGGCGCTGAGCGCTTAGCTTCCGGCGGTGAAGCTGGCCTGGTTCGCGTTCGCCGCAGTGCTGGTCACCGGGTGCCCTGCTCCCAACCACCGGCATGACCTGCGCCTGCGCTCGCTGCCCGGGGGCGGGCCGGAGACGCGCTCGCTCGCGTTCTTCCAGTCGCTCGGCGTGTCACTCGAGCCCGGCCACCGCGTGGAGCTGGTGGAGAACGGCCGCATCTTCGACGCCATCGAGGAGGAGGTCCTCGCCGCGCGCACCAGCATCCACATCGCCAGCTACATCTGGCGGCCGGGCGAGCCGTCGGACCGGATGGTGCGCGCGCTCCAGCAACGCCAGCCCGGCGTCACCTGCCGCATCCTGGTGGACCCGCTGGGCAGCATCAACTTCGAGGCAGTGGCGCCCGCCCTGACCGAGGCCGGCTGTGAGACGCGCGTCTACCGCCCCATCCAGGGGGCCTTCGCCGCGCTGGATGCCCAGCGCATCAAGACGCGCATGCACCGCAAGCTGGTGGTGCGCGACGGCGAGGTGGGCCTCACCGGGGGCTGGGGTATCTGGAAGAGCTGGCTCGGCGACGCCGAGGGCCCGGACTTCTGGCGCGACATGAACGTCCGCGTCGAGGGCCCCGCCGTGCGCGAGATGCAGGTGGCCTTCGCCCAGAACTGGCAGGAGTCCGGCGGCGACTTCCTCCGGCCCGAGGACTTCCCGGCGCCCCGGTACTCCGGCGACGCGCGCGCCGGCTTCGTCGCCAGCACCAACAGCCGCTACCTCTCCGATGCCCGGCGGATGACGCTGCTCACCATCGCCGCGGCGAGGCAGCGGCTGTGGATTGCCAACTCGTACTTCATCCCCTCCGACGCCATCAGCGACATGCTCATCGAGAAGGTGAAGCAGGGCGTGGACGTGCGCGTGCTCGTGCCCGGGCGGCACCACGACATCGCCCCGGTCCACGCGGCGCAGCGCGCCTCCTACGAGCGGCTGCTCGAGGGCGGCGTGCGCATCTGGGAGTACGAGCTGTCCATGATGCACGCCAAGACGATGCTCGTGGACGACTCGCTGTCCGTCATCGGCTCCACCAACATGGACCCGCTGGCGCTGAGCACGTCGGACGAGTGCTCGGTGGTGGTGGAGGACGCGGAGCTGGCCGCGCGGCTGGCCGGGGCCTTCGAGAAGGACCTGGTCCGCTCGCGCGAAATCCACTGGGAGGGGTGGAGGCGGCGCGGGCTCTTGCAGAAGCTGGGCGAGCAGCTTCCTTGGATTATCGGCGACTACCTCTGAGCGGCCCCTCTTGGGAGCGGCACGCGTCGCGGCACCATGCTAGAGCGCGGGGGCATGGACAGCAGGAACGTGGCGGACCGGGCCCTCGTCCGCGAGGCGCGGCCCGAGGATGACGCGGTGGTGGGAGAGCTGCTCGTCGAGGCCTTCATCACCCAGTACGCGAAGAAGCTCCCCGAGGTCGTCTACACCGAGCAGCGCAAGGCGGAGCTGCGTGACGTGGCCGCGCGCCGCAAGGTGGCCACGGTGCTGGTGGCGGAGGTGGACGGCGAGGTGGTGGGCACGGTGGCCCTCCTCCCTCCGGGCGCGGAGGGCTCCGAGGCGTGGCTGCCGAACTCGGCGGACCTGCGCGGTCTCGCCACGTCGGTGCGCCACCACGGCTCGGGCCTGGGCAAGCCGCTGCTGGACGCGGCCGAGGCCCTGGCGCGCAAGTGGAACATGGACGCCGTGTGCCTCCACGTCCGCAAGGGCGCGGAGGGCGTGGCGCGCATGTACATGAAGCGCGGCTACGTGCGCGAGCCGGTGGGAGACATGTCGCTGCCGAGCGTCTTCCTCGAGGCGTACGTGCTGCGCCTCAAGGGCTGACGCCGGGGCTCACAGGCCGAGCACGCTCATGGGCACGCGGTAGATGTCGCCCGTGCCGCTGCCGATGCCCTGGAGGGGCGGTGTGCCGGTGAAGGGGCGGGTGCTGCTGAAGTAGAGCCACTTCCCGTCCGGCGTGACGCTGTGGTTGTAGTCGCTGGCTCGCGAGTTGATGCCCTCTGCGAGCCGTTGTGCCTGCTCCCAGCGTCCGTCAGGGAGCCTGCGGCTGAGGTACAGGTCATACCCGCCGAGGCCATCGGGGCGGCGCAGGGCGCTGAAGAGGAGGTAGCGCTCGTCCGGCGCAATCCAGGGCTCCAGCTCGTGCGCGCTCGTGTTGATGGCGTCGCCCAGGTTCTCCGGAGGCTGGTACACGCCGTCCACGAGGCGGGAGACCCACAGGTCGCTGCCGCCCCGGGTGCCGGCGCGCTCGCCGCCGAAGTAGAGGTTTCCATTGGCGGCCACGGCAGGGGACCACTCGTCGAGGCTCGCGTCATTCACCGGAGCGGGGAGGCGCGTGGCTTCGCCCCATTCGCCGTCGGGTTGCAGAGAAGCGGACCAGATGTCGTAGCTCGCGCGTGGCTCCGTCTCTCCGGGATGATGTGGGCGGTTGGAGATGAAGAACACGGTGCGCCCGTCCGGGGAGATGTGTGGGTCCGCGTTGCTCCACTGGGTCGCGAAGCGTGGCTTGATGGGCTGGGACCACGTCCCGTCCTCGCCGAGCCGGGTCTCGAACAGCTCGTAGCGCTCGAAGGCGTCATCGGCGCGGCCGAAGAGCACGCGCCGCTGGTCGGAGGAGAAGGCCAGGAAGAAGTCCCAGGCGCCTGTGGTGAAGAGGCCCACGCCATACAGCTCCGGGGCGCCGGGTTGCTTCGCCGGTGTGAGCTGCGGCGTGGGCGCGCGACAGCTGGCGATTACTGTGAGCAGTAACAGGACGAGCCACGACGGAGTCGAATGGGCGGTGGTGGCTTCAGGCAGGTCGAGCATGCTTCGGGCCTCTGGCTTTCCGGTGCAGTGGCTCGTGGCAGTAGCATCGGGCCGTGGCGCGAAACTTTGGGAATGTTGCGGCGTCGCGGCCAGGTCTCCCCGACAGGCCGAGCGGCTACTACGTGCTCGCGGAGGACGCGTCATTTGGCGCGGGGGACTGCGTGTGTTGCGCGGACGCTCGCAGCCCGCTCTCCGAGGGAGAGCACCCGCGTGCCCACATCAGCGTGATGCTGGCCGGTGCCTTCCATGCCCGGTCTCGGCAGGGTGCGCGGGTGGTGGGGCCGGGCGCGCTGCTGCTCGGCAACGCGTCGGCGCCGTACGAGTATCGGCACGTCGACGCGGGCGGAGACCGCTCCATCGTCTTCGACTATGGGGAGGCGCTGCTGGAGGACATGGGGCGCTCGCTCGGGATGCGGCTGACCGGAGCGCGGGCTTTCGAGGGAGTCTGCATTCCCGCGTCGCCGGCCTCGGCGGAGGCCGTGGTCCTCGCGCAGGAGGCGCTGCGTGGTGGCGAGCCGGACGCGCTGCGCGAGGCCGCGCTGACGGTCGCGGAAGTCGCACTGGCGGCGGACCGTGGTGGTGCGGTTGCCGGAGCCGAGCTGTCCTCACGGCAGGCCCGGCGAATCACCCGGACGCTGCGGTACGTGGAGGCCCATGGCGCGGAGGACTGCTCGCTCGACGCGCTGGCGGCGCTCGCGGGGCTGAGCAGCTTCCACTTCCTGCGGCTCTTCCGGGCGATGACGGGACAGACGCCGCGGCAGTTCGTCATCGCCACCCGGCTGCGGATGGCGGCAATGGCGCTGCGGACACGGCGCGAGCCCATCACAGAGGTGGCGATGGACGCGGGCTTCGGGGACCTGTCGCACTTCACGGCGAGCTTCACGCGCGTATTCGGTGTGTCGCCGCGCGACTACCGGAAGCGGCATGGGGTCGCTGCTCGCGCCGGCTTCCTCGCGAGGCGTCCCTGAAAGGAATCCGTGGCTGGGCCTGCCCTCGAGGGGTGGGCAGTTCGGCACGTCAGCCGAAGCGACACCTTCTGACATACGGGGATAGCCCAGTGTGGCCGAAGAAGCTGCGGAACCGAGGCAACTTCAGGCTGTTGACTTCCACACGACGCGCAAGCACCTTTGCGTCCGCGTTGGGGCATCCGGTCGCGTGCAGCATATCTGGAACTTCCGAGAGCGCGGTATTCGCGGGGGGCACGGGGTTTGGGGCTGCGTAAGTTCCCAGCAGGGGTTGAGACGGTCGCGAACGAATGGGCGCAGACGGCCATTCTGGAGCGCGCTTGGAAGCACACGGCGGAGGCTCCACTTGGCGAGTCCAAGCCGTTCTACGTCCGTAGCGGCGACCTTGCCGGGGTCGCCAAGCCGAGGGAGACCAAGCCTCCCCCAGAGACGTGGCCCCGCGCCGCCATAGAGAAGATCTGCGCTGATCTCGCCTACGAGTTGGATCTGCCGGTTCCACCTGCAATCCTGTGGAGGGCATCCAAGAAGCTGGATCTCCCTATAAAAACGCTTTCTGTCTCCCTCTTTCCTTTTGATGGCCCCATCGTTCCCTGGGGAGCTGTCGAAGATGACCCCGCCTCTGTGGAGCATCTTCTCCCACACTTCCTTGAACCAGGATCGGCACTCGTGGCCTTCGACTCTTGGGTCGGCAACACCGACCGCAAGAACCCGGGTAACCTCATTTTCAAGGAAGAGGAGGACCCGAGCCTAGTCCGGGTCGCGTACATTGATTTCGCGGGGTCACTTATGTTCGGGCTCTCTGCTGGCGCGGATCCCAGCGCCGTAGCTCCTGTGCTCGCCTACCCGGACGCTAGCCAACTGGACGTTCACGTACTCAAAACTACGATTGAAGCAATCGAGCGCCTGCCTCGCTCGAAGATTGGTGAGATTGTGGGTCGGATTCCCGATGAGTTTCTGTCAGCTAGTCAGAAGCACGGGATACAGAGCGGACTGGTGGAGAGGCAGTCGACTCTGCGGGCGTCGTTGGTTAAGTTCTTTGGGGAGCTAGCATGGGCTGGAGAGCCGGAAACATGTGGGTAGCCCTTATCGAGTTCCGACGAGATCCCACCCGTCCGTCCGAGGACCGAATCCCATTGGGCCTTGCCATGGGGTTTGAATCTCGGAACGGGAAGACGCGGTTCCTTGTGTTGTGGACTCGCGACCCGGAGCAATTCTCTCAAAGGGAGCGTACCGCACTAGGCCCCACTTATCGTCGCCTGCTCCTCGAACGCCCAGGATACATCGCCCGTGCCTTCGAGCGGGCCGCGCGCGGTACACAGCGGCCACTTGAGGCCCTAAAGAATCTTGCTGAGGAAAACAGGGCGGCTCTATTCGTGACGGAACCGCAGGAAGTCGAGGTACCGCGCTCCTTTCTGGTACCGATGCAGACGCGAGTCCGCACTGTCTTCCACGAAGTCGTCACAGCATTTATGGCAGGGGCTCGGCCACAAGACTTGGCGACCCCTCGTCGGAAACGATTCCTCCGCGAGCGCTCCGTTCCCGCTGAACTGCCAGATCCTTGGATGCTCGGACGTCGGTTCAACGGTCAGAGCTGGGCTGCGGCGGTTAGTTAGAGGAACTCACAGGCGTATTGTGACAGGCCCTCCAAGCTGGGTTTCGTTTCAATTGGGGGCCTCAAGGAGCTTGGTTTCCTAGCGAATCAGGGACGAACGACCGGCTACATGCACTGGCGTTTCGTAGCCGCGTGTTCCTCCCGTGCAACGAAGTATCGGAGCCTGTACTCCCTCGGAGCCAACAAGGCCCTCTGTGCATCCCTCAAGACCACCTCGGCACGCATGAGACGCGCTGCTAGGGCTCGCCGCATCTCCATTCGGGTCTACATTCGCAATAGGGGAGCGCCTGCACGGCGGTGCTCGCCGTCCTCAGAATCGCCGGTGAGATT
This sequence comes from Pyxidicoccus xibeiensis, assembly GCF_024198175.1. NCBI lineage: Bacteria > Pseudomonadati > Myxococcota > Myxococcia > Myxococcales > Myxococcaceae > Pyxidicoccus > Pyxidicoccus xibeiensis. Next base: position 1,597,564 of record NZ_JAJVKV010000001.1, on the reverse strand, counting down.
TTCGCGGTGCCGATCGACCCCGTTTGCTCCGCCCGCTTCCCCCCGTAGCCCCAGCTGACAACACCACGACGCCGCCCCCCACCCCCTTGTTCTGCGAAGCGCCCGCGCGCCCGGAGGCAGGGGGTTTGGGGTCTTGACGTCACCAACATGAACGTTGTCGGTTCATCCCTCGGCTCGCCGAGCCTCTTCGCCTCGTGGAAGGAGCGTTCCTTCCGGCCAACGAAGCACCGAGGGGGTACGTCCCTGCCCTGGCTCAGTCGCGCAGCGGCAGCACGAAGCCGAGCTGGAAGCGCGTGCCGGCGTGCTCCGGACGCACCGTGGCGCTGACGGCGACGCCCCGGCCATTCTCGGTGGAGACGACCTCGGCGCGGAGCTGCCCGTTCTCCGTGGCGCCCCGGAAGAGGAACACCTCGGCGGCCTGGGTGAAGATGGCGGAGACCTCCTCGCCGCCCGAGCCGGCCGGGAGCTGGTCCCTCACCCAGGTGGCGAAGCGGACGATTCGGCCCGTCAGCAACTGCGCCGGCAGCGGCACCGCATAGCCTCCGCCGTACACCGTGGGCGCCGCGGCCAGCAGCACCGCGTCCGTGTTGCGCCCGCTGCCCAGTCCCATGATGCCCCGCTCCTCCAGACGCGCCTGCGCGCGGATGGGGAGGAAGTGCTCGGTGGGAATCGACAGCCCCTTGTCCCGGCCCGCCGGCAGCTCCCACATCGACGGAGCACGCACGCCGCCAGGCTGCCCCATGATGCGCGCGAAGGCGCCCGTGTCGCGGAAGCTCGACACCATCATCGTCGCCACCGCGAACGCGGGGCTGGTGAAGCACGTGCGCTTCCCCTGGCCACGGCCCTCGCTCGTCGCCACCACGCGGTTGAGCACCGCGCACAGCCAGCGCGCCGACTCGTCCTGTCGCAGCTCCTTCCACGCGTCGGAGACGTTGTCGCGCTCCTCCTCCAGCGCCAGGGACAGCTCGCCCGGCGCCACGCCCAGCAGTGACGGCGACACCGCCGCCACCACCGGCACCTGTGCGCGCTCACCCAGCGCCGCGAGCTTGCCGAGCAGCCCGACGTCATCCGTGGCGTCCACCACGAACACGGCATCCGGCCGCTCGAACGGCTCGGCCGCGAGCTCGGCCTGGAGCGCGTCCATGAGCCAGGGGCGGGCCACGTCGAGCACCTCCACCGCGAGCCCCGAGCCCTTGGGGTTCTGGTCCACCAGCCACTTCAGGCCGCGCCACGCGGACTCCAGCTGCGCGACGGGCTCCGCGGCGAGGAGGTCCTTCGCCGTGCTCAGCATCGCCTCCTCCACGAGGTCCCGGGCCGTCTTGCTCGCGGAGACGGGCTTCGACGCCGAGCCGGAGGACGACGCGGGGACCTTCGGGTTGATGGCTCGCAGGAAGGCGTCCACCGCGCGCGACGCCGCGGCGGGCGAGCTCGGGTCGGCGCGGTTGAGCAGGGACTCCACCAGGTCGTCCCCCTTCCCGGGCTCGGAGGGCTCGGAGGGCGGCGGGGGCGCGACGGGCAGGGGCGTCACGGTGGCGCGCAGCGCCTCGGCCACCGCGTCGGGGAGGCGGCCTGGCCCAGTGATGGTGGCCACGCGGGTGGCGGCCTCCTCGGCGGACAGCGCGCGGAGCGGGTCCGAGCGGGACAGCTCCTCGTGCAGGGCGTGGAGCGCGCGCAGCTCTGGGACGGTGGTGACGAGGTCCGCGAGGCCGAAGGCGCGGAGCCGGTCGAACGACAGCTCCACGGTGCGCGTGTCACTGGCGCCCAGCCGGTCCGGCACGGTGACGCGCAGGCCGGTGGCGGCGCGCGCGAGCTCGGAGGCGAAGGACTCGGAGGTGACGTGGAAGCGCCGGCCGGAGGGAGACGGAGAGAAGGCTCCCGCCACCAGCCACCGCACACGCGCTCCCTCTGCACTGCTGCCGCTCTGACTCATGGACCGTTCCCGCCTGCCAGTATCGTGGAGGCCGCTACGTTACCGCGTCGGAGGGCCAATGGAGGAAGGGGGTTCGCATCACTCCGCCAGCGGGCGTGCACCGACCCCGCACCGCCATTAGCCTTCACACGCCATGTCCATCCGCAAGGACTACATCGAGCGGCTCATCGAGCAGTTCGTCGCCGCGCTGGCCCGCATCGTCCAGGCCCGCCGGGAGCAGCGCCATGCCGAGGCCCAGCAGCTCATCCATGACACCGCGCTCTCCTCGCTCGGCATGGAGTACGGCGCCCTGCTCCTCGCGGACCCCGCTTCCACGGCGCGGCTGCTCGGAGACCCCACGCGGGTGAAGGTCCTCGCCCGCCTCGTGGCGGAGGACGGGGAGAACCTCCTCGCCCAGGGGGACCCGGCCACCGCCGCCGCCCGCTTCCAGTACGCGCTCGCGCTGTACGCCGAGGCCCGGGCCGCAGGCCTCCAGCCGGACGCCGACGACACCGCGACGCTCTCTCGGCTCCTCGCGCACCTGGGCCAGGACGCTCGCGCCTGAGGCCTCGGGGCGTCGCTTCCGACCCGCCCGCCTCAGCGGAAATGATCTCGCACGTCCGGGGAGCCGGCCCACCAGCACTCGCCCGCCTGCTCGCGAGATGACGCTCCGCGTCCCGTCGCATCCCCTCGGAATCCGGCCATCTGTGAGACATGACGCCCCGCATTGGTCGCCTATCCAGCACTCGCCCTGGCTGAAGGCGCGAGTTTCGGCCCGGTCCACGACAGCGCTGCTCTGGCCCGGGTTGCCGGGTCATCCACGCTCGCGCTTATGATGGGGCGCACTGCCTCACGCAGCCACCTGGGGGGTGCGCGTGTCCTTCATCAAGCTTCCTGAGAGTGTTGTCTCCTGTCGCAACCTGGTGGGCGGTGAGTGGCTCGTGCCTTCGGGCGCGAGCCTGCTCGACGTAAAAAGCCCCTACACCGGCACCGTCATCGGCCGGGTTCCTCTAACGCCCGCCGCGGGAGTCTCCCAGGCCGTGGAGGCCGCGCGTCCCGCCGCGGCCCTCTGGCGCAACACCGCGCTGCGAGAGCGCACCCAGCACCTGCTGCGCTTCCGCCAGCTGCTGGAGCAGCACCTGGACCGGCTCGCCCACCTCGCCGCCAGCGAGGCCGGCAAGACGGTGGGCGAGGCCCGCGCCGGGCTCCTCAAGGGCATGGAGGTGACGGACTTCGCCCTGTCGCTGCAGAACCTCGACACCGGCGGCCACATGGAGGTCAGCCGCGGCGTCACCTGTGAGTTCCGCCGCGAGCCGCTGGGCATCGTCGCGGGCATCACCCCCTTCAACTTCCCGGCGATGGTGCCGATGTGGATGTTCCCCATCGCCGTCACGCTGGGCAACGCCTTCATCCTCAAGCCCTCCGAAAAGGTGCCCCTCACGGCGTGCGCGCTCGGCGAGCTGATGTGCGAGGCGGGCTACCCACCCGGCGTCTTCTCCGTCGTGCACGGCGGCAAGGAGGCCGTGGACGCGCTGGTGGCCCACCCGGACGTGCAGGCCATCGGCTTCGTGGGCTCGTCCGCCGTCGCGCGGCACCTGTACGCGGAGGGCTGCAAGCGCGGCAAGCGCGTGCTCGCGCTGGGCAGCGCCAAGAATCACGTCATCGTCGTCCCCGACGCGGACCCCGAGCTCACCCCGCAGGCCGTGGTGGACTCGTTCACCGGGTGCGCGGGCCAGCGCTGCATGGCCGCCAGCGTGCTGCTGGCCGTCGGCGACGTGGAGCCGCTCATCCAGGACATCGTCCGCCGCGCGTCCCGCATGGAGGTCGGCCCCGGCATGGGCGCCCTCATCGACCGGGGCGCGGTGGACCGGCTGGAGACGGCCATTGCCCGCGCGACGGAAGAGGGCGCGAAGCTGCTGCTCGACGGGCGCGGCCGTCGCCCCACCGGCGAGGCCTGGGCGGGAGGCAACTGGCTGGGCCCCACGCTGCTGGACGGCGTGCGCCCGGACATGGAGGCCGCGAAGCGCGAGCTGTTCGGCCCCGTGCTCTCCATCATCCGCGTGCCCACGCTGTCCGCGGCGCTGGAAATCGAGAACGCGTCGCCCTACGGCAACGCGGCCTCCATCTTCACGACCAATGGCGCGGTGGCGCAGACGGTGGTGGAGAACGCGCGCGCCGGCATGGTGGGCGTCAACGTGGGCGTCCCCGTACCGCGCGAGCCGTTCTCCTTCGGGGGCACCGGTGACTCGCGCTTCGGCCACGGCGACATCACCGGCCCGTCCAGCCTCGACTTCTGGACGCAGGTGAAGAAGGTCACCCGCAAGTGGTCGGCCCGCACCGACGGCTCGTGGATGAGCTGAAGCCTCCTTCCCACCTCGCGCTCGAGCTCCGCACCGCGCCCGCAAGGAGGGCGCTCCCATGGCAGACAAGAAGCCCGTCAACCACATCCGCCTCACCTCGCACCCCGATGGAGACACGCCCCGTGTCCCCATCCGCTGGGGCGACGCCGAGCCCCTTCGTCGCGGCCCCGTGGTGGCCACCCTCACCGAGCCCGCGCACCGCAACGTCATCGGCACGCACGCCGGCGCGTATGCCGTCTACCGCGCGCTCGCCGTGGCCGCCGGCCAGCTGCCGCAGGACCACCGCGCGGACCTGAAGAACACCTCGCCCGCCGCGCAGGTGGGGCCGTACCCGTCCTGGAACGACCCGGAGCGCATCGTCTCGCTGGACCCGTGGGGCGCGATTGCGCCGCAGGTCTTCCGCGCGTACTCCGAGCAGGACATCGACTTCCGGCCGACCATCGCCGTCACCAAGGCCCACATCAACCTGCCGGAGGTGCGCGACGCCATCGTCGCCGGGCGCCTGACGCCGGATGGCGACCTGCTCGCGGCCAACGGCGACATCAAGGTGACGAAGGCCGCGGTGGACCCGGTGTGGTACCTGCCGGGCATCGCCAGGCGCTTCGGGCTGACGGAGAGCGCGCTGCGCCGCGGCCTCTTCGAGCAGACGGGCGGCATGTTCCCGGAGCTGATTACGCGCCCGGACCTGCACATCTTCCTGCCGCCCATCGGCGGGCTCACGCTGTATGCCTTTGGCGAAATCGCCTCGCTGGCGGACCGGGACGTCCCGCTGGCCGTTCGCGTGCATGACGAGTGCAATGGCTCGGACGTGTTCGGCAGCGACATCTGCACGTGCCGGCCTTACCTGGCGCACGGCATCGAAGAGTGCGTGCGCAGCGCGCAGAAGGGCGGCTCGGGCCTCATCGTCTACCTGCGCAAGGAGGGCCGCGCGCTGGGCGAGGTGACGAAGTTCCTCGTGTACAACGCGCGCAAGCGGCAGGAGGGCGGCGACTCTGCGGCCACCTACTTCCAGCGCACCGAGTGCGTGGCCGGCGTGCAGGACATGCGCTTCCAGGAGCTGATGCCGGACGTGCTCCACTGGCTGGGCATCACCCGCATCCACCGCTTCGTGTCCATGAGCGACATGAAGCACGACGCGATTACGCGCTCGGGCATCGAAATCCTGGAGCGCGTGCCGATTCCGGAGGACCTCATCCCCGCCGACGCCAAGGTGGAGATGGAGGCGAAGAAGGCGGCGGGCTACTTCACGAAGGGGCCGGTGGCGGACGCGGCCACGCTGGCCCAGGTGAAGGGACGGGGCCTCGATGTCTGACAAGCCGCTGGCGAGGTCCGACGTGTCTCCCGCGGTGGCCTGGCTGCGCACGCCGGCCGCCATCCGCGAGCGCTGCCACCAGCTGTTGGACCTGGGCCTCGCGGGACGGCTGGCCCACTTCCGGGTGGAGCCGTCGCGGCTGCCGGCGGTGGTGGACACGGTGCTGGAGGTGACGCGCGAGGCGTACCCCACGCTGGACGTGCCGCTGCACAGCCGCTGGCGGCACTTCGACGCGGGCGGCGTGGCGCGGCTGGAGGAACTGGACGACCGGCTGAAGGACGCGACGGCGCACGAGCGCGCGCGGGCGAAGCTGGACCTGGTGGTGGTGAGCGTGCTGCTGGACGCGGGCAGCGGGCCCAAGTGGCGCTACCGCGAGCGCGGCGGCGGCACGTGGGCGCGCTCGGAAGGGCTGGCGGTGGCCAGCTTCCGCATGTTCATGGACGGGCTCTTCTCGTCGGACCCGGACCGGCCGCTGCGCGCGGACGCGGAGGCGCTGGGGCGGCTGACTCGCGAGGCGCTCGCGCAGGGGATGCAGGTGTCGGACTCCAACCCGCTGGACGGGCTGGAGGGGCGGCTGCACCTGATGCACGGGCTGGCGAAGGTGCTGCCCCGGCCGGGCGCGCTGTTCGACATCATCACCGCGCAGCGGCGCAGCGTGCGGGCCGCGGAGCTGCTGGGGCTGGTGCTGGAGATGCTGGGCCCCATCTGGCCGGGCCGCGTCATGGTGGACGCCGTCAACCTGGGTGACGTGTGGCCGCACTCGGCGCTGGGGCCGGTGGAGAGCGTGGACGCGCTGGTGCCCTTCCACAAGCTGTCCCAGTGGCTGACGTACTCGCTGGTGGAGCCGCTGGCGGAGGCCGGCGTGGTGGTGACGGAGCTGGACGGCCTCACGGGGCTGCCGGAGTACCGCAACGGCGGCCTCTTCGTGGACCTGGGCGTGCTGGTGCCCCGGGAGCCGACGCTGACGACGGTGGCGCTGCACCCGGGCGACGAGCCGATTGTGGAGTGGCGCGCGCTGACGGTGGCGCTGCTGGACAGGGTGGGGGCGCTGGTGCGGGGCCGGCTGGGGATGAACGCGGAGGAGCTGCCGCTGGGCAAGGTGCTCCAGGGCGGGACGTGGACGGCGGGCCGGAAGGTGGCGGCCGAGCTGCGCCCCGGGGGCGTGCCTCCCATCCGCGTGAGCAGTGACGGCACGGTGTTCTGAGAGTCGCTGACAGAGGGAGGACGCAATGGAGTTTCCGAACTGCACGGTGGTGGACCATCCGCTGGTGAAGCACAAGCTCACGCTGATGCGCCGGGCGGAGACGAGCACTGCGTCCTTCCGCGCGCTGCTCCAGGAAATCTCGCTGCTGCTGGCGTACGAGGCGCTGCGGGACCTGAAGGTGCGCGACGAGGAAATCCAGACGCCGATGGCGAAGATGTCGGCGCCGGTGCTGGACGGGAAGAAGCTGGTGCTGGTGGCCATCATGCGCGCGGGGCAGGGCATCCTGGACGGGATGCTGCAGCTGGTGCCGTCCGCGCGCGTGGGGCACATCGGCCTGTACCGGGACCCGGAGACGCTGTCGCCGGTGGAGTACTACTACCGGGTGCCGGGCCAGCTGGCGGACCGCGACGTGGTGGTGTGTGACCCGATGCTGGCCACGGGCAACTCGGCGGTGGCGGCGCTGCAGCGGCTGAAGCGCAACAAGCCCGGCTCGCTGCGGCTCGTGTGCCTGCTGGCGTGTCCGGAGGGGCTGATGAACCTGCGCGAGCACCACCCGGACGTGCACGTGTACACCGGCGCGGTGGACGAGAAGCTCGACGAGCACGGGTACATCATCCCGGGCCTGGGCGACGCGGGAGACCGGCTGTTCGGGACGAAGTAGCGGGCGGGCTCCTCCCGCCTCCCAGTCGGGGTGGCGGGAGTCGAGCCAGGGTCCAGGCCACAATCCATCCCGGGAGCGGAGCGCCAGGCCGTGTCTTGCCTGGCAGCGCATACCCGTGAGCGCGGGCAGCCGAGAGCTGTCTTGACACGATGGATGACATTGCCATGTTTGCCCTGACCCTGCTGCAAAGGATTTCGCCATGAGCTGGGGCTTGGAAACCCAATCACTGGGTGGGACCTGGACGTCAGGCCCCGGCGCGGTGCTCCAGACGGGGGGACGGCTGGTCGTCTTCGACCGGGGCACCGACAACGCCATGTGGCACCGCTGGCAGCTGACCCGGAACGGCGCCTGGTCGGACTGGGGGCCGCTCGGTGGCACCTGGACGTCGGACCCTGACTGCGCCCTCAATGCGCCTGGCGGCCTGGTCGTCTTTGCCCGGGGCACGGACGGCGCCATCTGGCACTGCTGGCAGGAGGGCCCCGACGGCGACTGGTCCGGCTGGGCGTCGCTCGGCGGCCAGTGGACGTCCGGGCCGAGCGCCCTCCTCCAGACGGGGGGACGGCTGGTCGTCTTCGCCCGGGGCACGGACAACGCCATCTGGCACCGCTGGCAGCTCAGTCCCAACGGCGACTGGTCGGACTGGGGGCCGCTCGGTGGGACGTGGACGTCGGACCCCGGCTGCGCGCTCAACGCGCCCGGCGGCCTGGTCGTCTTCGCCCGGGGCACGGACAACGCCATCTGGCACCGCTGGCAGGAAGGCCCCGACGGCAACTGGTCGGGCTGGGCGTCGCTCGGCGGCCAGTGGACGTCCGCGCCATCGGCGGCGTTGTTGCCCGGCGGGAAGCTGAGCGTCGTCGCGCGCGGAACGGACAGCAAGCTCTGGCAGCGCTCGCAGGTCTCGACCAACGGCAGCTGGGGGTCGTGGACGCTGTTCGGCGGCACGGCGACGTCGGACCCCGACGTGGCCCTGAATGCCGATGGCTCACTCGTCGTCTTCGCGCTCCAGCCAGGCAACGCCGTGGCCGTGCTGCGGAAGTACTGGGTCCCGGACCCCGCGCCCGAGCCGGAGAGGACCACCGTGCCCCGGCTGGTGGGGCTGCTGAGCAGCCAGATTCTACCGCTGCTCCAGGCGGCCCGGCTGCAGCTCGGGCAGATTGCGAACACGACGGGGGAAATCCGGAGCGACCGGCTCCGCGTCATCGCGCAGGACCCGGCGCCCGGCGCGAGCGTGGCGGTGGGGACGCGGGTCAACTACCGCGTGGAGCTCGCCCAGCAGCTCCAGGGCATCGCGTCCATCCAGGTCCAGAACCGCCACCAGCAGGGCCGCCCGGTCGAGATATACGTCCACGACTCGGCGACCGGCGTCTGGACCCACAAGGGCTCGCTCACCATCGGCGCGAACTCGACGCTGTCGTTGTCCTCGGGACGCATCTACACCATCGTCGCGGTGGACCCCGGGCTCACCAACTGCAACGGGCGCCCCGACAACGTGAGCTGCCAGCGGCTCATCTGGGGTGCGCGGGGCGACTCGGAAGGCGTCCCCGTCACGCTCACCATCTTCTAGCGCGCCGAACCTCGGTCAAGGGGCAGGGGAGGGCGGCGCGGCCTGGACGTCGGAGAAGTCCACCTCGGAGACGCACGCGTCCGCATGGCGGCTGCCCGGGTAGACGGCGAGCACCTCGAGCTTCACGGACTCGAGGGCGCTCTTCGTCTCGAGCAGGATGTCCTGTGGGGACGCGCTGTCGTCGAGGTCCGCGTCCTGGCGGGTCCCATCGGAGAAGTGCAGGCGCACCCGCTTGAGGCGCGCGTTGCGGCGCCAGACTTCGGGGCTCTTGTTGTAGCCGGCCACGAGCGTGAGCTCCCCGACGGTGACGGGCGTGTTGAAGGTGAACTTCAGCCACTCCCCGCGGCCCGTTCCCTTCGCGCCCTCGCACCAGGCGGTGGAGTCCTCTCCGTCGCGCACGTTGTCCGAGTCATACGTGGGCGCGTCGGCCTTGCCGCTCTTCAACTCGGATGAGGTGGTCACGACGCGCACGAGGCAGTCGTCGCTCCGCGAGTAGCGGGTGCCCTCCCAGCAGATACGCTCCACCCGCTTCTCACTCCTGCACTCCTCGTCGGTGTCGCAGTAGTGCCCGCTGACCCTGAGCGAGAGGTCCGAGTAGCCTTCGTGGACGCTCGGCTGCGTGTCGAATGCCGCGTCCTCGCGCTCATGCGGATAGCCGGAGCCGGAGCTCGGCGTGTACCGGTCCTCCATGATGCGCTCGAGCACCCCGTCCTTCTTTCCCGTCCCGGCCAGGAACTGGAAGAAGGTGAGCGCCACCCCCGAGCCCTCGCCATCGTTGTGCGAGCTGATGTCGACCAGGATGACCTTCTCCCCCTTCTTTCCGTCGAGGGCCGTGGAGACCGAGGCCTGGTACTCGCCTACCCCCGATGGGGTCGGAACGCGCTCGCGTGAGAGCACCGTGAGCGCTTTGCCCACACCGCGCACCACGGCAAGCTCGGCCTCGAGCCCCGGGCGGAGGGGTTCATATTCTCCGGGAGCCTGGCCCGAGGTGACGACCAGCACGGCCTCTCGCTGCGTATCAAGTACAACGGTATCCAGCTTCACCAGGAAGCGTCCCGGTGTGACCTCTCCCTCCTCCAGCTCGGCGCCCTTCGCGGGCGGATGCAGCACCTCGAGGAGTGCGCGTTCCCTGGCCTGGGACGCTGGAGGAGCCTGCTCGTTCGCCTGGGCGGGGAGTGCCGTGAGGAGGGCGAGCAACGGAACCAGGGAAGCCATGGACATTGGGGCTCGGCGGGGACTCATTCGTGCGGCGTCGGGGTGAATCGTACAATGCAGTGTGGGGTCCCAGCTGGAGCTGGGGCAGGATGCACCTCGCGAGGGCCGGCGTGACCAGGAGCAGGGGAGTCTGGAAATGCGACGGAATCGTGTGTGGGCCCGGGGTGTGGCTGTAGCGCTGGGGTTGTTGGCCGGAGGTCAGGCCCTGGCGGAGAGTGAGCCGTGTCTCTGTGACTCCGAGAACCAGCGTGTCGTCTCGGACTACAGCTCGTGCCTCCTCATCCGTGCCGAGGTGGGCTGCAGCCTCAGCGAGGTGAGCAAGCGGCTCAGCGAGGTGAGCAACCAGTGCGGCAGGCCCGTGACGCTGTTGGCCTGGCCGCTCGTGACGGAGTCGTGCCAGGGCACGGCGTGTACCGTGGAGCTCCAGCCGGGAGCTTCGGAGCGCTTCAACTTCGCGGGGATGGCTGACAAGGCCACGAGCGGTCCCGCGGAGGCCACGTACCACGTGCGGGTGGATGGGCAGGACAGCCCCGTCACCATCAGCGCGGAAGTGACGTGCAGGGAACGCACCTCACCGCCGCCGGAGGGCTGCTCCTCCGCGCCTGGCTCGCTCGCGGCGCTCGGCTTGCTGCTGCTGGCGGGGCCCGTGGTGCGAGCGCGGCGGCGCGGCTGAGTCCGCACGGCGGAAGGTTCGCGGCTCCTTCGCACTTCGCTCCTCTCTTCGTGGAGTCATTCATGTTCAGACTGTCCATGTTCTCGACGCGAGAAGCGCTGTCGTTGCGTGCCGTGCTGCTGATGGGCCTGCTGGCCCTCCTCCCCGGCTGCCTCAAGACCGAGGACCCCCAGCCAGGGGAGGACGCGGGGACAGGCTCCGATGCCGGCATCCCCGACGGTGGGGACTCCGGTGCACCGGTCTTCACCCGGCTTCCCCCTTCCTCTGTGTCTGTGGAAGGAGGGGGCACGCTGACCTTCCAGGTCCTCGCCGAGGACCCGCAGGGCAGCAGCCTGCGCTTCGAGTGGACCGCGAATGTCGGCACCTTGCAGGTCGTGTCCCTCTCCTTCGCCAGCGAAGCCGAATGGACTGCACCTGGCTGCCTGGCCCCGGGTGTCACGGCGTCTTTCAGGGTCACCGTGACGAATGACCTGGGCCTGTCGAGCGCCTTTGAGTTCTCGGCGGTGGGCCTTCCCGTCTGCCCGACGTGGACTCCCACTGGCAGCATGGCCCTCGGACGCTCACGGCACGAGGCCGTGCTGCTTCCTTCGGGCAAGGTGCTGGTGGTGGGCCCCTCGGCGGAGACCGAGTTGTACGACCCGGAGACGGGCACCTGGGCTTCCGCTGCCAGCCTCGCGATGGCGCGGTGGGACCCGACGGCCACGCCGCTGCCTTCCGGCAAGGTGTTGGTGGTGGGCGGTGAGCCAGGGATTGAAGAGGTGGAGGTGTACGACCCGGCGACGAATACCTGGGCTTCCGCTAGCGGTCCCAACGCTCCCCGTCGTTCCGGGCACGTGGCGACGCTGCTCCGCTCGGGCAAGGTGCTGGTCAGCGGAGGCCCGCTGCCCTCCGGCCCGAACCCCACCGATACCGCCGAGGTGTATGACCCGGCGACGGGCACCTGGTCCTTCACCGGAAGCCTCGGCGCGGCCCGTTCCGAGCACATCGCCACGTTGCTGCGCTCGGGCAAGGTGCTGGTGACGGGTGGCTTCGGACCGTACCCCGGCGGCGACGCCCCCAGGCCCATTCTCTGGACGGCGGAGGTGTATGACCCTGAGACGGGGGCCTGGTCTTCGATCAACAGTCCCTCCACCCCGCGTGTCGAGCACACCGCTACGTTGCTGCCCTCGGGCAAGGTGCTGGTGACGGGCGGCTATACCCGCTACCGACACGGGTCTTCGCCTCCTGACTACACCCGGTACCTCGAGACGGCGGAGGTGTATGACCCTGAGACGGGGGCCTGGTCTGCCACCGGCAGCCTCGCCACGGAGCGCACGGACCACACGGCCACGCTGCTTGCTTCCGGCAAGGTGCTGGTGACGGGCGGCCGTAACGGCACCCACTGGCTCGGGTGCCTCGCGACGGCGGAGGTCTATGACCCTGAGACGGGGACCTGGGCCTCTGCCAGCAGCCTCGCCACGGCCCGCTGCGAACACTCCGCCACGTTGCTGCCCTCCGGCAAGGTGCTGGTGGCGGGGGGCTCAGGCGAAGGCGGCGTGAGGCGGACAGCGGAGCTGCATGAGGAACCCTGACCGTCCGTGCTGGCGCATGCAAGGCCCGGTCGCGTTCCGAATGGGTCAGAACGGCGGGAAGCTCTCCTGGTGGATGCGCTCGCCCGTGCGCGGATGAACGAGCGTCAGCGCCTCGGCGTGGAGCATCAGCCGGGTGTCCTCACGAGCTCCGTACAGGGTGTCTCCGACGATGGGGGCACCCATCCCGAGCGGGTGCGCGGCGTGGGCGCGGAGCTGGTAGGGGTGCCGGGTGCGCGGCAGGAGTGAGACGCGGGTGCGCGTGCCGGTCCGCTGGGTGACGCGCCACTCGGACACGGCCCGCTTGCCGTGGGCCGGGTCGACGCGCTGCGCTCCTGCCTCGGACCGGAGCGGCAGCTCGATGACGCCGCCCTCGCCGGTGACCGGGCCGTCGACCCAGGCGGCATGACGGAGGTCCGCCTCACGGCGCGCGAAGAGTCGGTGGAGCGCCGCCTGGACGTCCAGGTCCTTCGCCAGGAGCAGCAGCCCGGAGACCTCCGTGTCGAGCGTGTGCACGGCGTGCAGCTTCGAAGCGCCTGGGGCTGACTGCTGGAGACGCACGAGCACCGAGTCGCGCAGCGGGGCATGGCGGCTGGGAAGCGAAGGAAGTCCGGCGGGCTTGTCCACGACGACGAGCCACCGGTCCTCGAACACGACGCGGGGTGCCTCCTGTGAGGCGCGGGCCGGAGGTGGCTCCACCGGGAGGCCTTCGAGCATGTACGGCAGCACCTGCCCGCACTTGCTCTGACAGGCCGGGTAGTAGTGGCCCGCGAGTCGCTCCCCCGTGAGCGGCGGAGCGCCCCACCAGAGCTCCGCGAGGGCCAGGGGGCGCAGCCGGTGCTGGTAGGCCCAGGCGAACAGCTTGGGGGCGGCGCAGTCGCCGGCACCGCCGGGCGCGGGCTCGGGGGAGAACAGCGCCGCCAGGGACTGGCGCTCGCCGCGTGCGTTCGGAAGGACATACGTCTCGGTGAGCTGCCGCCACAGCCGCCGTGAGCGCTCCGCGCGCTGGTGCTCGACGTGGGCCCGGCGCTCATCGGATTCGAGCAGTCCGGCATGCTGGAGTCCCAGCTCGCGCAGCTCGGCCTGGCCCTCGGGCCAGAACGCGTCGAGCGCGCGCGGGTCGAACAGGGGCGGCGCGAAGCCCTCGACGTGCCAGCGTCCTCCGAGCATGCCGGAGAAGCCACGGAGGTAGCCGATACGGCCGTCCCCCGTCGCGACGACCAGCACCCCGAACATCTTTCCACCCCCTGGTGCGTCCAGCGCCCGAGGGTCGAAGTCCGCTACCAGGCCGCCGCTGCGCAGGCCTTCCTGGAGCTCCAGGGCGGCACGTCGTGCGAGGGGATGTGGAGGGCCGGAGTCGAACGGGCTCGTGAGCCGCACTGGCACCTCGTCCGCGGCCGGTTGCGGCTCGAAGTACGTCACGACACCTGGCAACACTGCCCCGTTCAAGGCGCTCCCTTTGACAGCCAGGCGGCGCACGGGACTGGGGTGTCCTCATGCCGCACCTTCTCCAGTACACGAACAGCGTCCCAGGTGTCAGCACGCTCGCTCACTGACGGAGCGGCCGCGCTCGGAGGCGTCAGGTCTCGCACCTGCCCACCGTCCGGGCCGCTTGAAGCATCGGAGGTCACCATGGAAGCAGTCATCGTCGAAGTGAGGGCAGGAGAGGGCGGGCAGGATGCCCGGCTCCTCGTCCGTGAGCAGTTCTCCGTCTACTGCGCGATGGGGGCTCGGAGGGGGCTTTAGCTTCGAGGTGCTGGAAGAGCGCCCCGGCCTGCTCGTGTTCCGAGCCGAGGGCCCGCGCGCCTCGCACCTCTTCCGTCACGAGCCCGGCGGACACCGCTGGCAGCGTGTCCCTCCCAACGAGAAGAAGGACCGCATCCAGACGAGCACCGTGACGGTGGCCGTGCTGCGCGAGCCCGCTGAAGCTGAGTGGGTGCCGCGCCCGTCGGAGCTGGAGTGGCGCACCACCAAGGGCAGCGGCCCTGGCGGCCAGCACCGCAACAAGACCGAGAGCGCCGTCATCCTCACGCACCTGCCCTCGGGTCTCACCGTGCGCTGCGAGGCCGAGCGCAGTCAGCACCGCAACCGGGAGCTGGCGCTGCGGCTCTTGCGCGCCCGGTGGTTGGCGCAGGCCGAGCAGGGCGCCGCCGCCCAGGCCAACGCGACACGACGGCAGCAGACGGGCACGGGCATGCGTGGCGACAAGGTGCGCACCGTGCGCGAGCGGGACGGGCAGGTGACGGACCACCGCACCGGCCATCGCCTGCGCCTGGAGGACTACCGCCGCGGGTCCTGGGGACCGCTGAGTGACTGATGCTCCGCCGTCTGGGAGTGACGTCCGGCCCGCCCGGGCTGCTGTCCCGCGTGCCGTGCGCGGCCGCGGGCCAGCGGGTCGAGGCGCGGCGGCATCTCTGGCACACTCCCCCGAACGATGGCACGCAACACACGCAAGGGCCCCCCGCCGCCGAAGCCCGCGAGCACGCCGCCTGGGAAGGCCTCCCCAGGCGGCTTCAACTCCCCGTTCGCCGCGCTCTCGAGCCTGCGTGAGGCGCTCCCGAGCAAGACTCCCCAGCTTCGCGCGGAGGACTTCCCCGCCGTGCCCCCTCCCGACGGTCCCGAGCGAGCGCGGGTGCGACTCGCGCGCCGCGAGCGCGACGGCGCCGAGGTGACCCGGGTGGAGGAGCTGGCGCTACCCCCCGAGGCGCTCGAGGCCTGGTGCCAGGCGCTGCAGCGTGGACTCGCCTGCCGCTGCGGCGTGGAGGGCGATGCGCTCGTGCTGGAGGGAGACCAGCGCCGCAGCGTGCCGGACCTCCTCCTGCGCCGGGGCGTGCGGCGAGTCGTCCAGGGGTGAGCACCACCCGCTGAAGGCTTGCGAACTTCCTGAAATGAAAATCTGTATGTCATTTCCCCTGCGAGGCCTCTCGGACAGCGCAATCCATGTCAGACGCGTCTCGGCACTGTAGGTGGCGCGCGGCCTGCCAGCTTTCCGGACCCATGCTCGCGGCTCTTTCACACTTCGCGTGGGTCGACAGCACGGCGCAGGTGAGCCGGAGCCATGCAGCGCTATCCGCTGTGCCTGATACCCGATACAGTGAGGGAGCGTCACAGGGGCCGGGCAGCTTCACTTCTTTGTTGGAGTCATCATGTCCGAGCTCGAGCTGTTCTCCCTGGGAGACGCGCGGTGCGTCTTCTCCACGATGAGTCACCACGTGACGCCGACCTTCCTCTCCGGGAGGTGGCCATGAGCACGCGGTCCTTGCGAGTCGCGCTGCTGACAGGGCTCCTGACCCTGTTCACCGGTTGCACGGACACCCCGGACCCCGACCCCCAGCCAGAGGAGGACGCGGGGACAGGCGTCGATGCCGGACTCCCAGATGCCGGCAGCCCGGATGGCGGTGAGGCCGCGCCACCGGTCTTCACCCGGCGTCCCGCCTCCGCTGTGGTTGTTGAGGGTGGGGGCAGGCAGCACTTCCAGGTTACCGCCGAGGACCCGCGGGGCCGCCCGCTGACCTTCGAGTGGTCGGCGAATCTTGGCACCCTGCAGGTCGACTCCCAGGCTTCCGGCAGCGACGCCGAATGGATTGCACCTGGCTGTCTCGTCTCAGGCGTCACGGCCTCCTTCAGCGTCACCGTGACGAATGACCTGGGCCTTTCGAGCTCCATCGAGTTCTCGGTGGTGGGCCTTCCTGTCTGCCCGGCGTGGACGCCCACCAGCAGCCTCTCCATCACACGTGGGGGGCACGCGGCCGTCCTGCTTCCTTCGGGCAAGGTGCTGGTGGTGGGGGTCTCTTCTACAACCGAGGTGTATGATCCGGAGTCGGGTACCTGGGCATCCGCCGGCAGCCTCGCCAGGGCGCGGACGTCCCTTAGGGCCACGCTGCTGCCTTCCGGAAAGGTGTTGGTGGCAGGCGGTGGCGGGGACCCCGGGTTGGAGGTGTTGGAGGTGTATGACCCGGCGACGAACACCTGGGCCTCCGTTGGCGACCTCGGGTTTCCCCTTCGCATCGAGCTCACGGCGACGCTGCTCCTCTCGGGGAAGGTGCTGGTCAGCGGAGGGCTGCCCTTCGGCCCGAATCCCATCGAGACCGCCGAGGTGTATGACCCGGAGACGGGCACCGGGGCCCCCACCGGCAGCCTCGTCAAGGCCCGCTTCGGCCACACCGCCACGCTGCTGCCCTCGGGCAAGGTGCTGGTGACGGGAGGCCTCGGACCGTACCCCGGCGGCGAGGCCCCCAGGCCCGCGGTCGCGGAGGCGGAGGTGTATGACCCGGCGACGGGGACCTGGTCTTCCGCTGGCAGCCTCGCCATTTCTCGCGCCGGCCACACCGCCACGTTGCTGACCTCGGGCAAGGTGCTGGTGACGGGCGGCTTTACCGTCATCAAGGAGAGCCCCACGTCGGGCATGTATTTCACCAGGTACCTCGATACGGCGGAGGTGTATGACCCGGCGACGGGGACCTGGTCTTCCACCGGCAGCCTCGCCACGAAGCGCGGGGCCCACACGGCCACGCTGCTTCCTTCGGGCAAGGTGCTGGTGACGGGCGGCAATATGGGTGGCTCTGGGAGCCTCGCGACGACGGAGGTGTATGACCCGGAGACGGGCACCTGGTCCCAGGCCAGCAGCCTCACCACCGGCCGCTACACGCACACGGCCACGTTGCTGCCCTCCGGCAAGGTGCTGGTGGTGGGGGGCTCGGGCAAGGACGGAAGTCTCGCGACAGCGGAGCTGTACGAGGAGCCCTGAGCAGGCACCAGGGCCTCCACCGGGGGCTCCCGCCAATCTCCTCGCCGGTTCCAGCGGTGCGGTGACTACCGGGGGCTCGCCGTGGCCATGAAGAAGTGGATGCGCGTCACGGGCCGGTAGCCCATGCGCAGGTACACGGGGTAGCCGGCCGCCGTGGCGTGCAGCACCGTGCGGCTCAGCCCCTGCGTGCGGTGCGCCTCCGCCAGCGCCTTGCGCATGACGGCCTCGGCGCAGCCGACCTGGCGGTGCTGCTTCATCGTCGCCACCAGCGCCACGTAGGCGACGCCGTCGATGGGGAAGACGGTGGTGCTGCTGGCGGCCTCTCCGTTGCGCCAGGCCACGTAGCCCACGCCCTGACCCTCGCCCGCGAAGTAGGCCGGCACGTCGAGCGCGGCGCGCACCACGTCCTGGGGCGCGTCGTAGGCATGGGCGTTGATGTCGGCCACGTCGTTGCGACCCTTCGTGTCCACGGCCTGGCGCAGCTCCACCTCCGGCAGGGGCCGCAGGGGCGCCGCGAGCGAATCGGTGACCATGCCCGTGGTGTCCATGCCCGTCTGCAGGCCGTAGGGGGCGAGCAGCTCCGCCGCGCGGGGCCGGAAGTCGGGAGCCAGCCAGTCCTCGCACACGGCGAGCATCCACGGGTTGCCCCGCGGGGCGAAGTAACCGGCGGCGGCGGCGCCGGCGCGCTGGAGCTCCTCCGCCGACTTCAGCGGCGAGCGGAGGAACGCCACGTTCAGCATCATCCACGAGACGTTCGATGAAGCGATGTGGACATCGGGCAGGTCGAGCACTTCTCCGGTGGCGCTATGACGGGCGAAGAAGCGCCAGGCCTTCAGGAACTGCTCGTTGGATTCCAGAATCTCGTCGATGGGCATGGTCCGGCGAGCCTACGGCGCTTCCCCCACGGCTTGGAATGCGCCCCGCCCCGGGGGAGGCGGGGCGCGGCGCCCGGTGCAGCTCCCGTCAGGCCGGCCTCGGGCCGTCAGGTGCCGTCGTAGACGAAGGGGTAGACCCGGTAGACGACAAGCTCGCGGTCCGAATACAGGGTGGGCGAGTTGATCTCCAGGGTGAGCTCCACGGCCACGCCGTCCAGGGAGATGTACGGGTAGGACGTGCAGCTGTACTCCCAGATGTTCAGCGCCGCCGGGGTCGTGAAGGCGGTGGGGGGCCCGCCCTGCCGCGTGAAGGCGGTCTTCACGGACTCGAGCGTCATGCCCACGTTCGGGTTGAAGGTGTAGGAAAGCTGGCCGTCCTTCAGGGCCGACCAGGGCCTCGTTGTCCTTGTAGAGCTTGTGGCCCGTGTCGTAGGCCTTCAGCAGCTGGGAGCCGAGGTTGGTGCCCGCGCCCGGGCTGGCGTTGTCCACCAGCTCATTGAGGGTGAACTGGGTGGAGTTGAGCTGGATGGTGGACTCGTTGATGCCCCAGATGTCCACGTGGAACCTGGTGTCCGGGTGCCGGTTGGGGTCGTAGCCCATCACCACGAAGTCCGCGTACGCCCAGCCCTGGAACTGCGAGACGCGCCCCATGTTACCTGGGGAACGAAATCAGGCGGAAAGAGTCACAACTCGGGAACAAGGGTTCACGGGTTGTGCTTGTGGCCCGCTCCGCGCGGGAAGGCGTCAGGTCTCGCACCTGCCCACCGTCCGGGCCGCTTGAAGCTCGGAGGTCACCATGGAAGCAGTCATCGTCGAAGTGAGGGCGGGAGAGGGCGGGCAGGATGCCCGGCTCCTCGTCAGTGAGCAGTTCTCTGTCTACTGCGCGATGGGGGCTCGGAGGGGGCTTTGAGATAGAGGTGCTGGAAGAGCGCCCTGGCCTCCTCGTGTTCCGAGCCGAGGGCCCGCGCGCCTCGCACCTCTTCCGCCATGAGCCTGGCGGACACCGCTGGCAGCGGGTGCCGCCCAACGAGAAGAAGGACCGCATCCAGACGAGCACCGTGACGGTGGCCGTGCTGCGCGAGCCCGCTGAAGCCGAGTGGGTGCCGCGCCCGTCGGAGCTGGAGTGGCGCACCACCAAGGGCAGCGGCCCTGGTGGCCAGCACCGCAACAAGAGGGAGAGCGCCGTCATCCTCACGCACCTGCCCTCGGGTCTCACCGTTCGGTGTGAGGCGGAGCGCAGCCAGCACCGCAACCGCGAGTTGGCGCTGCGGCTCTTGCGTGCCCGGTGGTTGGAACAGGTCGAGCAGGGCGCGGCTGCCCAGGCCAACGCCACCCGGCGCCAGCAGACCGGCTCCGGCATGCGCGGCGACAAGGTGCGCACCGTGCGCGAGCGGGACGGGCAGGTGACGGACCACCGCACCGGCCTCCGTCTGCGCCTGGAGGACTACCGGCGCGGAGCATGGGGCTCACTGAACGACTGAAATCCCCCACCCTCGGGGCCGGTGTCGGAGTGACGTCAACTGCAACCGTGTGTCAGTCCCGTCTGGGATAACCACCGTCCTGAAACTAATCGCGCCTCCGGCGCAATATCGCCTGCCTTCCGACGTTGGGAGGCTGACCGGATTTTCCCGGGATTTTCCAGACAGGAACGTCGAACCCATGCGGACGTTTTTCCGAAGCTCGTACACCTCCCTGGTCTGTGCGCTCGCGGTGGGACTCCAGGCCTGTGGGGATGGCCTGCCCCAGGTGGAAGAGGGCCAGCAGCCGCCGGTGGCTCCGGCGGCGGTGGTCTCCCAGGCGCTCCAGTCCGGCGCCCTGGACGACACCCAGGACATCCTGACCGCGCTGCAGGCCATCCCCGGCCTCACGGTGGTGCGCGAGGGGCCCACGCGCTTCCCCGGCACGCGCTTCTTCGTGCTCTCCTATGACCAGCCGGTGGACCACAAGCGCCCCGAGGTCCGCCGCTTCCAGCAGCGCATCACCCTGCTGCACCGCTCGACGCAGGCGCCGATGGTGCTCGCGTCCTCGGGCTACGGCATCGGCACGTCGTCCACCCAGTTCGAGCCCACCGCGCTGCTCCAGGCCAACCAGCTCCTGGTGGAGCACCGCTTCTTCGCGCCCTCCTCGCCCCAGCCCGCCACCTACGAGCACCTCAACCTCGAGCAGGCCGCGGCGGACCACCACCGCATCGTCAAGGCCTTCAAGGCCCTCTACGGCGGCAAGTGGGTGAGCACCGGCGGCAGCAAGGGCGGCATGACGTCCATCTACCACCGCGCCCTCTTCCCCCGGGACGTGGACGCCACCGTCGCCTACGTGGCCCCCAACAGCTACGGCCCCAAGGACCCGCGCTACATCCAGTTCCTCAGCCGCGTGGGCGACGCCGCCTGCCGTGAGCGCATCAAGGCCTTCCAGCGCGACGTCCTGGCCCGGCGCGACGAGCTGACGCCGCTGGTGGTGGAGAGCGTGACGGCCCAGGGGCTGAGCCTCGACTTCCTCGGCGCGGACAAGGCCCTCGAGTTCGCCGTCCTGGAGCTGCCCTTCTCCTTCTTCCAGTACACCCCGGTCGAGTTCTGCACCTTCGTCCCCTCGCCCGGCGCTCCGACCCCGGAGGTGATGGAGGCGATGGAGGGTATCGTCGGCTTCTCCAACTTCACCGACCCCGTCCTCGACTACTACGCGCCCTACTACTTCCAGGCCGCCACGCAGCTGGGCAGCTACCGCTCCGACGAGCGCCACCTGCGCGACCTGGTGCAGTACCCCGGCCAGTACGTCGCCCGGAACATGGTGCCCTTCTCCATGGAGGGCTACGACTTCAACTACTGGTCCATGCCCCTCATCGAGGCGTGGGTGAAGGCGCTCGGCGAGCGCATCCTGCTCGTCTACGGAGAGAACGACCCGTGGTCCACCGGGGCCTTCGAGGTGCGCCAGCGCAACGACTCGTACCGCTTCTTCGTGCCCGGCGGCACCCACGGCTCCAGCATCTCCAGCCTGCCGGAGGCCGACCGCGCCGTGGCCCTGGAGCGGCTGGCGACGTGGGCGGGCGTGTCCCCCGCGGCCCAGGAGCAGGTGTCCCTGAAGGCCCGGGCCCTGGCCGCCGGCCAGGAGCCGTTCGACCCGATTGCCCATGACCGGCGCAAGCGCCCGCTGATGGAGTAGCGGGAAAGGTCGTACCCGGCGGCCGTCCACTTTGTTGGGACGGCCGCCGCGCAGGCGCCTCTTCCTGTGGAGTGACAGACGCGCGGGCCTCCGGTGCTGAGTACGCACACCGCGGATTCAACTGGAGGAACCCGGATGTTCACGTGTCGGTTGCTGCTGGGCGTTTCCCTGTCGCTATGGCTGTCGGGCTGCGGAAAGGACGAGGACGATGACGACAACGTCTCCACCTGCGAGCGGCTCGCGCCCCGGCTGCAAGGCGCGCTCGAGGAAGCCGCCGAAGCCGAGGACCTCCCTGGGGTCACGGTCTCGCTTCGGCTCCCGGACTGCACGTGGCGGGGCGCGGCGGGCCTTTCCAAGGTGGAGCCCGCTGCTGCCCTGAAGGTGGACGACCGGCTGCGCGTGGGCAGCATCACCAAGAACTTCGTCTCGGTGGTGGTGCTGCAGCTCCAGGCCGAAGGCAAGCTGTCTCTTGACGCGCCCCTGGCGACGTGGAGGCCGGACTTCCCGCGCGCGGACCGCATCACCGTGCGCCAGCTGCTCAACCACACCAGCGGTGCGTTCAACTACACCCGCAGCCAGGAGTTCCTCGCCCGGGCGCAGGCGGAGCCCGGCAGGACGTGGACGGACGAGGAGGTCATCGCGCTGGGCGCCGCGCAGTCCCCGGTCTTCGAGCCGGGCACGGACTGGGACTACTCCAACACCAACTACATCCTCCTCGGCCACATCCTCGAGCAGGTGACGGGGACGCCGGTGGCCGGGCTGATTCGCGCGCGCATCCTCGAGCCGCTCGACCTGGATGACACGGGCCTGGAGGGCGCAGAGCCGCTCCCGCCCCTCACCGTGCGCGGCTACGAGCGGAACCCCGCGGACAACACGTGGGTGGACTACACGGACTTCATCCACCTGTCCGCCGCCGGCGCGGCCGGGGCGCTGGTCTCCACCGCCGACGACATCAGTGCCTTCTACCTGGCCCTCTTCGAGGGTGACGTGCTGGCCCCGGCGCAGCGGGCGGAGATGATGCGCTGGGCGGAGGCCTCCGTTCCCGGCGCGCCGAAGTACGGCCTGGGCCTCTTCGAGTCCGACACGCCGGTGGGGCCGGGCCATGGCCATGACGGAGAGATTCCTGGCTTCTCTGCCCTGGCCTTCTACCTGCCAGAGCACAAGGCCTCGCTCGCGGTGCTGACCAACCGCGAGAACTCCGGGGTGACCGGAGTCACCGACCGGCTCCTCCAGGTGCTCGCCAGGGACTGAGGCCCGCGGTCTGACAATGCGAGAAGGGCTGGGGCGCGCGGCACCCGGGGGAGGGGGGCTTCCGTGAGAGTCGGGTGATTGGACTAATGTCGCGCAGGTGACTCTTCCCGCGTTGCTCCTCATCCCCGTGCTGTGCGCCGCCACGCCCACCCGCGTGGAGCTCGTGTTCGGTGGGGACGTGATTCCCCACGGCGAGGTGAAGCGGGTGGCGCGGGAGCACGCGCGCACCGGCGCGAAGCCCGAGGGCGGCGGCGCGGCACCGTCGCTCAACCACGAGGGGTGGGGCCATGTCTTCGGTCCCATCACCGACGTGCTGCGCACCGCGGACGTGGGCGTGGTGAATCTGGAGACGCCCGTCACCGACAACCCGAAGGCCGTCACCCGGGAGCTGCTGTTCAACGCGCCGTCGGCCATGGCGCACGCGCTGGCCTCCGCCGGGGTGAAGGTGGTGTCCACCGGCAACAACCACGCGAGGGACCAGCACCTCACGGGCCTGGTGGAGACGCTGCGCCACCTGGACGCGGCCGGCATCCAGCACACGGGCACGGGGGCCTCACAGGCCGCCGCGTGGGAGCCCGCCTTCGTCGACGTGCGCGGGGTGAAGGTGGGCTTCCTGTCCTTCACGCGCCTGCTCAACGGCTTCAGCAACCCGAAGGACGCGGCGCAGCCCCACGTCGCCTACGTGCCGTACCCGCGGTACCGCGCCCACCGCGGGCTGACGCCGGACGAGGCCGTGGAGGCGGTGCGCGCCGCGGCCGCCCGCTGCGACGCGCTCGTCGTCCTGGTGCACTGGGGCACCGAGTACAAGGACGCGCCCATTCCGGAGGACCAGAAGCTGGGCCGAGCGCTGCTGGACGCGGGGGCGAAGGCCGTCATCGGCCACCACCCGCACGTGCTGCAGCCGCTGGAGGCGTACACCACGGCGGACGGGCGGCGCGGCCTCATCGCGTACTCGCTGGGCAATCTGGTGGCGAACCAGGGCCGCTTCTACCGCCACGTGCCGGGGCAGAAGGGCGAGGAGGGCGACAAGCGGGACTCCATGCTGCTGCGCGTGTCGCTGGTGCGGCCCGCGCCCGGCGCGCCCGTGGTGCTGGAGGACGTGGCGGTGCTGCCCGTGTGGATTGAGAACAACGCGGTGGGGCGGGCGCGCAAGGAAGCGCGCAACATCCAGCCGGTGCTCATCGACCGGGAGGTGGAGGCGGTGACGGAGCGCCTCACCGCGCTGGCCTCCCGGCCCGCGCCCCTGGACAAGGAGGCGCGCAGGGAGAAGGCGCTGCTGGAGCGGCGGCTGGCGGGCTCGCGGCACCGGCGCGAGCGCATCCTCCGCATGCTGCCCGAGGGCTTCGCCGTGGCCTCCCCGGCCCTGCGCCAGCGCGAGGCGAGCGTGCCGAGCGCGGTGAGCGGGGGCATGGCCGCGCAGTCCGCGCCCTGAGCACGCGGCGGGGCCTTCCGACTCCGGGTACACGCTCCGACGCAGCACGTCTTGAACCCCGGGTGCGGGGTGGCGCTTCATGGGCGGCTCACCTCGAAGGGAGCCCCCCGTGTCTCACCCCCGCCTCTGGAGACGCTGTTCCGCCGCCGTGCTCGGCCTGGCCCTGGCCTGTACCCCCGTGGAGGAGCCCATGGAGGCTCCCCGGCCGGAGCCGACCTCCGAGACGGCCCAGGAGCTGGGCGTGGGGGGCTTCGCGGAGCTCCACCACCACATGTTCGCGGAGGAGGCCTTCGGTGGGGGCTGGTTCCACGGCACCGTCACCGACGCGCTCACCCGGTGTGACGGCGGTTGGCCGGAGAGCGACCACGCCCGCGTCCGCATGGACCTGAGCGGCCTGCTCAACCTCTGCCCCAACTCCGGCGGCGTGGACCTGAGCGGCGTGCCGATTCTGGCGGGGCTGTTCGGCATCGGCGGCGCGGTGGGCTCGGAGTTCATCGGCAAGATTGAGGGCACGCAGGGCGACACCGGCCTGCACGACGGGCGGCGCAACCCCAATACGCAGTGGCCGCGCTGGGACACCATCGCCCACCAGCAGTCGTGGGAGGGCTGGCTGCGGCAGGCGCACCAGGGCGGCATGTCGCTGGTGGTGGTGTCCGCGGTGAGCAACCGGTTCCTCTGCGAGGCGCTGCCCCCGCAGAACCGCACGCGCCCGTGCGACGAGATGGTGGACGTGGAGGTGCAGCTCCAGAAGGCGCGCGACTTCGCGGCCACTCGCGACTGGGTGGACCTGGCGCTGACGCCCGCGGACGCGCGCCGCATCATCTCCGAGGGGAAGCTGGCGATGGTGCTCAGCATCGAGACGAGCCGCCTGTTCGGCGCGGCGGACTGGCGCGCGGAGCTGAACCGCTTCCACGGGCTGGGCGTGCGCACGCTGCAGCCGGTGCACCAGCTGGACAATCGCTTCGGCGGGGCGGCGCCGCACAACGCCATCTTCCAGGCGGCGCAGTTCCTGGAGAACTGTCACATCGACTCGGACTGCGGGCTCACGGTGGGCGGGCTGACGCTGGGCTTCGACGTGGACTCGCAGTGCAAGAACGTGAAGGGCCTCACGTCGGAGGGCCAGCAGCTGATGCAGGCGATGATGGACAAGGGGATGCTCATCGACCTGGCGCACCTGTCCGAGAAGGGCATCCGGGACGCGTACTCGGTGGCGGAGCAGAACCAGTACTACCCGCTCTACGTGAGCCACGGGCACTTCCGCGAGGTGATGAACGGCAAGCTGGCGGAGAACGAGAAGACGACGCCCGCGTGGGTGGTGCAGCTCTTGCGGCGCACGGGCGGCATGTTCGGCCTGCGCACCGCGCATGACGAGACGCGCACGTATACGAAGTCCGGAGTCGCGAACAACTGCCAGGGCTCCAGCCGCTCCTTCGCGCAGGCGTACGAGTTCGGCAGGCAGGGCTTGAAGGTGCCGATGGCGTTTGGCGCGGACCTGAACGGGTTCATCCAGCAGACGCGGCCGCGCTTCGGGCCGAACGGGGCGTGCTCGGCGGGCTTCCAGGCGGAGGCGGACGCGCAGGCGCGTGAGCAGGTGCTGTCCGGCCCGGGGCGGCTGGGCACGGCGTTCGACGAGCAGGGCCTGGCGCACGTGGGCCTGCTGCCGGACTTGCTGCAGGACGTGACGCGGCTGGGGGCGAACACGGCGGGGCTGGCGGGCTCGGCGGAGACGTTCATCCGGATGTGGGAGCGCGCGTCGGGGCCGCGGGCGGGCATGGCGGACGCGGCGCTGGACATCGACACGAGCGGCGTGGCGCCGTGGGTGAAGCCGGAGGACCGCGAGCAGGCGTACCCGACGGTGTGCGGTGCGCACTACGCGCCGGACAGCAAGGTGCTGAACCAGGGCTGCCGGTTCGACGCGGAGTGCCTCAGCGACCAGTGCACGTCGGTGCTGTGCAACACGTTCGATGGGCGGTGCGTGTGCAATGACGACGGGGACTGCGGCTCGGCGGCGTACTGCCAGGACGAGATTCCGGGCAACCCGGGGGACAACGACTGCGTGGCGAAGAAGGGCGAGCACGTGTCGTGCAGCCGGGATGGGCAGTGCGCGTCCGGCGCGTGCGGCGGCTGCGCGAACCTGACGGGGTGGTGCTACACGCCGCGGTCCAAGGCGTATGGGCAGACGTGCAAGGCGGACCGGGAGTGCACGACGGACCGGTGCAGCGCGGACTGCTATGTGAATCCGACGGGCAGCTGCCTGTGCGACAGCGACTCGCACTGCGGCAGCGGCCAGTACTGCGGCTGGGGGCTGAACTCGGGCAAGTGCCAGAACAAGAAGGGCCGCGGGGCCGCGTGCTCGGCGGACCGCGAGTGCCAGTCCGGGACGTGCCGGTGGTCCTTCACCTGTAAATGAGGGGGCGGCCGGACCCCGGGAGGGGCCTGTCGGCCACTGAATTCTTGAATTTCGGAAGGGCCCGGGTGAGCGAGCAGGCGGAGGCGTTCACCCGGGCTGTGACATGTCCGTGGTGCTTCACTCGGGACGGGCTGGAGGGAGGGCTTCCAGGCGGGCTTCGGACACTGAGCTGGGGTAGAGTGCGCGCCCATGCGTCACGTTGCCATTGCCTCCCTGTGCGTGCTGTTCCTCGCCTGCAGCAAAGAGCAGGCGGGGGTCCCGGTCCTGATCAACTACACCTCCAACTTCACGAAGGGCTGCTTCATCGTTCGCGTGTATGACGCGGCGAAGCCGGACGTGGAGCTGGACAAGGACGAGATCACCGAACTCCCTGGACGCGCCGAGATCAAGGTGGCTGTCCTCCGGAAGGAGGGCTGGGGAGAGAAGGTCAATTTCGTCGTCGAGGCACATGAACAGACCTGCGATGGCCCCGAGGTGGACAAGGAGTCGCGGGAGCTCGACCTCAGCGGGGAGGGTCGCGCCGAAACGGTACAACTCAGCTTGGAGACGCCCGATGGGGACGGCGACGGGTACGTGCCCACGGCGAATGGTGGCACGGACTGCGACGACACGACCCGGGACATCACGCAGCGCCGGTACTACCGCGATGGGGATGCGGACGGCGTGGGCGCGGGAGCCGTCGTGTTCGCCTGCAACCTTCCGGCGGGGCACGCGCTCAGCAATACCGACTGCAACGATGCGGTGGCGACCATCCGGCCTGGTGGCACGGAGGCGTGCAACGAAGTCGATGACAACTGCGACGGGCGGACGGACGAGGGCTACGAGAGCGAGAAGCAGTGGTACCTGGACAATGACAGCGACACCTACGGCCGTATCCAGGTGGACCTGAGCTGCACGGCGCCCAGCATGAAGCATGTAAAGCGGTCGGGCGACTGCAGAGACGATGTCCCCACTGTCAACCCGGGGGCCCAGGAGCTGTGCAACGACCAGGACGAAAACTGCAATGAAGAGTTTGACGAGGGCCTGGGCAAGGGTGACAGCTGCACGGACAATGAAAGCTGCGCCGGAGTGAGGGAATGCGACGCCGCCCGGATGGGCACCATCTGCAAGACGCCGCCCCGCGCGACCTACTTCCGAGACGTGGACATGGACGGGGAGGGCGGGAGCACGACGGTGTCGGTGTGTGCCGAGGCTTCCATGCCGGTCGGGACGGTGGCCACCAGCACGGACTGCGACGACGCGGATGCGGACGCGAAGACGATGGGCTCGTCCGAGGTATGCGATGGCCTCGACAACAACTGCGCAGGTGGGGTGGACGAGGGACTGACCTGCAATGGGGCGTTGCGGCGGGTCTCCGACGCGGCCGCGAGTGGCGCCGACGACGACTGGAGGGTGGTGGCTACGGGGTCAAGCGGGTATCCGGTCTGGATTGCGGGCCTGGGCGGAAAGCTGATTCGGCGCACGGCGGCGGGGGTCGCGTTTGACAACTTCAGTCACAATGAGGGCGGTGCCAGTTGTGGCGACTATGACTGGTATGCTGCCTGGGTGAGGTCCGACGGCCACGTGCTCCTGGCGGGCGAAGGTGGTCGTGTGGCGCGGCACGATGGGTCTGGATGCCACAGTCAGGATGATATTCCTGGTGAGGCCAATCTGACTGGCATGGTCGGCTTCGGTTCGGGCGGTGGGACCAGACTATACTTGGTCAATGAGCTGGGGGACGTGTACTTCTGGGCGCCGGGTAGTGCTCCCTCAGAGGTGGATGATACCGCCCATATCTATTACGCCATCCACGGATTGGATGCGGAGCAGATATTCGTGGGCGGCAGGACCAACGGCAAGCAACACATTGTCGAGTATGACAAGGATACCCTGGGCACGCCTGTGGAACATACGCTTGCTGCCTCGGTGGACGCGAACGTGACGGCCCTGTGGATGAATTCGTCCAGTCTTGCCTATGGGGTGGGGGACTTGAGCGCCATCTGGAGGTGGACCAGCGGGACGAACTGGACCACGGTTACCCCGCCGACCTTGCCCACTGGAGGGACAGTCAACTTCACCAGCGTGGCCATGCCTTCGGGGCGCGACATCCTCTACGTCGTCGACAAGGGTCCCAGTGGCACCGATGGCCAGCCTGGCAGGCTGCACCGAAGGACGCCGGCCGGCTGGGCACGCGCTCCGGCGATTTCGCCGCGCAACGCCAGCGAGGCGTCCAGCATCGATGTGTCGCTGCATGACATCGCCATGACGTCGACGGGCGACTTCTGGATGGTGGGCAACGACGGACGCGTCTACCACTACCCGGAGCCGTAGCGCTCAGCTGTGCTGCTCCCTGGGCCCGAGTGGCCCGGGGCCGCAACGGGAGAGCTTGTTGCCACCTGGGTGCAAGAGCCGCAGGTGTTCAATTCCTGGTCCTTCCTCTTGTGGCGGTTTCTTCCAGAATTCGAGGGATGCCCTAGAGTCTTGGCATGTCCAAGGCTCGCCTGTTGGGAAGAGGCCTGACGCTCGCCGTGTGTCTGTGGCTCGTGCTGCCACTGCACACGGCCTGGGCACAGGGGCCGTTCGAACGCCATGTCGCGGAGGCCGTGCGCCTCTACGAGGACCTCGAATACGAGCAGGCGCTCGCAGTCCTTGAAAGCGCCGGTACCGTGGCCCGAGGCCCGGATGAGGAGGCCACCCTCGGCCTCTACAAGGGCATCATCAGCGCCGACCTCGGCAGATGGGATGCGGCCCGAGCCCGGTTCCGGGCCGCGCTCCAGCTCAAGCCCGATGCCCGGCTTCCCCTGAAGGTATCTCCCAAGGTGTCGCGGGAGTTCGAGTCCCAACGCGCGAAGGTCCAGGCGGAGCTGACGCGGAAGCGGAAGGTCGCGCAGTCGCGGCCCGTGATTCCAGTGCCCGAGCCGGTGACACCCGTGGAGCCGTCCCTGGAGCCGCCTCCGCCCACGGAGACCCCGGTGGCCGAGGTGGCTCGGCCGGACCTGGTGCCTTCCTCGTCAGAGGCCGCCGCGGAGGCGGAGGTCGCGGCGTCGCGGAAGCGCCGTGTGCCCGTGGTGAGCCTGGTGCTGCTGGGGGCGGGGGTTGCCGCCGGCGGCGTGGGGACGGTGTTCGGCCTCTCGTCCCGAAGCCAGCTCGAGGATGCTCGCCTGGCGCCGCAAGAGAGGCAGCTCGAGGACCTTCATGGAAAGGCGCAGAGCAGTGCGACCACGGCCAACATCCTCTTCGGCACGGCAGGATTGGCAGCGGCTGGAGCGGTGGTCACCTGGCTCCTCATGGGAGATTCAGAGGCGCCCGTGGCGCAGGAGGGTGCGCGATGAGCCGCTTGTTCCCGTGGTGCGCGGTGCTGGCGCTCGTGGGTTGCTCCGTGCCCAGCTTGGAGGAGCTCAAGAGGGAACGGCCCGAAGTCCGGGTCAACTACACCTCTGGCTTCACGAAGGGCTGCTTCGTCGTGCAGGTCGTCGACCCGGCGAAGCAGGGCGCGGAGCTGGAGCGCGACCAGGTCACTGAGCTGGATGGCACGTCCCGGTTCTCGGTGACCGTCGTCCGAAAGAAGGGCTGGGGGGAAAAGGTCACGCTCGTCGTCACCGCGCATGAGCAGACCTGCGACGGCCCGCAGGTGGACAGGAAATCGCTGGAGCTCGACCTGAGCGGCGAGGGGACGAAGCAGCCACTGGATCTGACGCTGGAGACGCCCGATGTGGATGGCGACGGGTTCGTGCCCACCTCGAACGGGGGCACGGACTGCGACGACCGGACTCGGGACATCACGCAGCGACGGTACTACCGCGACGGGGATGGCGACGGCGTGGGAGCGGGGAGCGCCGTGGTGGCTTGCACGGCTCCGGCGGGGCATGTGGCCAGCAGCAACGACTGCAACGATGCGGTCGCGAGCATCCGGCCTGGAGCCACGGAGACGTGCAACGAGGCCGACGACAACTGCGACGGGAGGACGGACGAGGGCTTCGAGGACGTGAGGCAGTCGTGGTTCCTGGATGATGACGGCGACACCTACGGCCGCAACGAGGCGGCGACGTTGAGCTGCGCGGCGCCCAGTGCGATGCACGTGCAGCGGTCGGGCGATTGTGATGACACCAACGCTGCTGTCCGTCCTGACGCCTCGGAGCTGTGCAACAACCGGGACGACAACTGCGCGGGGGGCGTGGACGAGATTTTCGCCAACAAGGGCACGGCCTGCACGGACACCGGCGATGGCTGCGTTGGGGTAGTCGACTGCAACGCCACCGGGTTGGACACCTTCTGCAAGACGCCGCCTCGGCACATCTACTACCGAGACGTGGATGGCGACGGGCAGGGCGGGACCGCGATGGTGTCGGTGTGTGGTGGGGCTTCCATGCCGAACGGGACGGTGGCCAACACCACGGACTGTGATGACTTCGATGCGGATACGAGGACGGGCGGGACCGAGGTGTGCGATGGCCTCGACAACAACTGCGTCAATGGGGTGGACGACGGACTGACCTGCAATGGGGCCCTGAGGCGGGTCACCGATGAGGCCACAGGTGGCATGGACAGATACTGGATGACGGTGGCCACGGGGGCAGGCGGGTATCCGGTCTGGATTGCAGGCCTGGGCGGCAATCTGATCCGGCGCGCGTCAGTGGGGGTGCCGTTCAGTGTGGCCACTGGCTGCGGAGACGTTGACTGGTATGCGGCCTGGGTGAGGCCAACCGACGGTCACGTGTTCCTGGCAGGCGAAGGTGGTCGTGTGGCTGAGCACACAGGCAGCGGTTGCACCCATCAGGATGATCTTCCTGGCACGGCCAATGTGACCGGCATCTGGGGCTTCGTTTCGGGCTCTATGACGACGCTCTACATGGTCAATGATGCAGGGAACCTGTACACCTGGATGCCCGGCAATGCCCCTATGGCACAGGATGATGCACCTGAAGCTTATTACGCCATCCACGCGGTGGACCCGGACCGGATGCTCGTGGGAGGCCGAGTCATCAGCACTCCAGAAAGGCAGCATATTGCCGCGTATGGCATGGGTGCTTTGGCCACCCCTGTGGTCCATACGCTCGCCAGTCCAGTGGAAGGCAATGTGAATGGCCTGTGGATGAATACGCCCAGTCTTGCCTATGGAGTGGGGGACTTGAGCGCCATCTGGAAGTGGAATGGCGCGCAGGCCTGGTCGATGGTCACTCCGCCGTCTGGGGGCCTGTTCAACTTCACCAGCGTGGCCATGCCGCCGGGGCGCGACATCCTCTACGTCGTCGACAAGGGCCCCAATGGGCCTGGCAAGCTGCAGCGAAAAACGCCGGCCGGCTGGGCGCGCGCACCGGCGCTTGCGCCGCGAAATGCCAGCGAGGAGCCCCTCGTGGACGCGGAGTTGTTCGACATCGCGATGACGTCGGTGGGCGAGTTCTGGATGGTGGGCGGCAACGGGCGCGTCTACCACTATCCAGAGCAGTAGCTCTCAGTCGCGCTCCCCGGGCCCTCGTGGCTCGGGGGCTTCCCCGGGCAGTTCCCGCAGCGGCACCAACCTCCCCAGCAGCGGCCCGCCGTGCTTCAGCCTCGCGAGCCGCTGCGCCGGGTAGATGCCCCGGTGCCCCGTGAGCAGGTACGCCACCGTGGCCACTATCGCCACGTGTGGCAGCACCGTGGCGCCCAGCAGCTCCACCGCCATGATGGACAGCGCCAGCGGCGTGTTCGCCGCCGCCGCGAACAGCGCCGCCAGCCCCACCGCCGCGCCCAGGTCCACCGGCAACCCCAGCAACCTCGCCAGCACGTTGCCCAGCGCCGCGCCGATGAAGAACAGCGGTGTCACCTCGCCGCCGAGGAACCCCGCTCCCAGTGTCACCGCGGTGAATGCCAGCTTCCACGCGAAGGCAGACACCGGTAGCGCCGGGTCTTCAAAGGCTCGCAAGATTCCAGGCACTCCCAGGCCCAGGTACTCGTCCGTCCCCGCCAGCTTCCACAGCCCCACCACCGCCACTCCGCCCAGCGCCATGCGCAGCGGCAGCCACGGCACCCGCCGCTCCGACAGCTGCTTCAGCCGGTGCGTCAGCTCCATGAACACCACCGCCACCGCCGCCACCGCCACCGCGAACACCAGCCACTTCGCCAGCACCCACGCCGTCAGCGGCAGCGCCTCCGGCACCGGATACACCGTGTGCCCGATGCCCAGCCCCCGCGTGACCAAATCACCGACCACCGCCGCCACCAGCGCGGGCAGCAGCGCCTCGTAGCCCAGGCGCCCCACCACCACGACCTCCAGCCCGAACACCGCCCCCGCCACCGGCGTCCCGAACACCGAGCCGAACCCTCCCGCGATTCCCGCCGCCAGCAGCTCCCTGCGCGTCTCGGGCCCCACCCGCAGCCGGCGCGCCACCGCGTCCGCGAGGCTGCCTCCCATCTGCACCGCCGTGCCCTCCCGGCCCGCGCTCCCTCCGAACAGGTGCGTCAGCACCGTCCCCACCAACACCATGGGCGCCATGCGCAGCGGCACCTGCGCGTCCGTCTCGTGCACCGCGTCCAGCACCAGGTTGTTGCCCCCGCGGATGGGGCCTCCCCACCGCCCGTACACTGCCCCCAGCACCAGCCCCGCCACCGGCAGCCCGTACACGAGCCACCCGTGCCCCTCCCGGAAGCGCGTGGCCTCGTCCAGCAGGTACAGGAACACCGCCGACGCCACGCCGCACACCGCGCCCACCAGCCCTCCCAGGAGCAACCACTGCGTCAGCGCTCTGGCCCCACGGGAAAGGTTCACTGCGACCCACTCCGGTCCTGATGAAACACGATGAAACACCGCGTCAAACATTGCGTCGCGTCAAACATAGAACATCTCGCCACCACGACATGGGGTCTGTTTATACCCTGGCTTTCTGACTTAGTGCGTTATTCAGGTTTTGGGGTGATTGGCGAATCAAGAGCGTGTACCTTGCGCGCTCCCCCACAAACCCCCCTAGGGGAAACAAACAAGGAGCGGGGCATGTCCTTCCGTCTCAGCGGGCAGTCCATCGTCGCGATGTGCGCGGCGTTCACGGTCGGTGGCAGCGCGATGGCCAGCACCATCAACCAGAACGTCTCGTGGACCATCGACCGGTCCACGGCCACCACCAAGTACCGCGTGGTGGCGTACGGCGACTCCATCTACGCCGGCTACAACGGCGGCCTCAGCTCCGTGGCCCGTCGCGCCGCTCCGACGGTGCAGGGCGAGTACCTGGCGCAGAAGTGGAACGCGGACATCGAGGTCTATCGCCGCACCAAGTCCGGCGCCAAGGCCGACGACATCTACAACAACAAGATTGTCTCCGAGCGCTCGTACATGCAGGCGGCCAACACGCGCGTCGTGATGTTCGAGATGTGCGGCAACGACTACCTGCAGGCCCGCAGCGCCTTCACGGACCAGACGGGCACCTGTAGCTACGCCGGCCTGGAGAGCGCGCTGGCCGCCTGCACGACGTACACCGAGCGGGCGATGCAGGCCATCAACCAGTACGCCACCACCGCGAAGGTGAAGATCGTCTCCAACATCTACTACCCGGGCTTCGCCGCGGACAACGTACAGACCGCCTGCCGGGACTCGGTCACCGGGCAGACCATCAACAAGCAGACCAAGTTCCTGCCGCTGCTGGCGCGCAGCAACTGGCGGACCTGCAACCTGGCGGCCCGCTACGGCTTCCAGTGCGCGGACTCGTTCGCGGAGATGATGGGCGCGGAGTACGACTCCAACGGCGACGGCCAGATTGACTCCGAGGCCCTCCGCTACCGCGCGGGCGAGACCGAGGACGCGTACGTCACGCGCATCTCCTCCACGCTGCGCTCCACGCTGCGCGACGCCAACACGCACTTCGTCAACGCCAGCACCAGCTACGACTACATCCAGTCGGACAACACGCACCCGACCTACTTCGGCACCACCGTCAGCGTGGGTATCTTCGGCGGCACCGGCTCCGGCACGGCGGCGCCCCAGTTCACCGACGCGCAGATGCCCGGTGGCAAGAACCCCGAGTGGAACAAGAACGGCCACGACAAGATGGGCTGGGAGTCCTCGAAGTTCAATCCCGCCACGCCGTGATGCCCGCACCCGCGCACCGCGGGTGAGCGCAGCGACAGGGCCTCCGACCTTCTACTGGGGTCGGGGGCTTCGTCGTTTTCGGACGGGCGGCCTCGCGCCGCTCAGTAGCCCACGAGGATGCGCAGGGCGAGCAGCGCCAGCAGCACCACGTAGTAGGCGAACCGGTTCAGCCACTCGGCGCCGCGCCGCACACCTCGTGCGTAGGAGGGCGTGAGCCATGCCGCCGCGAAGGAGACCCCCTCCACCAGCGCTCGGAGGAAGCAGGCGACGAGCAGGAAGTTCACGAACACCTGCGCGTAGTCACGCCCGAACGAGCGCAGCCAGGCCGCGAGCCCGTAGCTCTGGTACTCACCGAAGGGGCTGCCGTAGGTGATGCGCTGGCTGAGCTGGAAGAAGATGCCCGTGGGCAGCATGGGGAAGAGCACCAGCTTGCCCACGAAGTGGTACCAGCGCCGACGCCAGAACGCGTGCCGCACCTGCGCATAGCGCATCAGCGGGTGCGCGCGTGCCGTCTCCAACCGGGGCACGTGCCGGCCGAGCGCCGTGAGCAGCGGCACCGGGTCCTCCAGCTCCAGCCCGTAGCCGAAGGCGCGCCCCGACTTCATGAGCAGCGAGAGCCCGGGGCCCGGCAGCGGCAGCCTCCAGGGGCGCACCGACTCCACTGCCTCGTAGGGAATCTCCAGCCGCGCTCGGCTGCGCAGGGTGAGCACCAGGTGGGCGCCATCCACCTCCGCCGTCGCTCGGGTGCTCCAGCGGAGCACCGTGGAGAGGAGCCACGGGAGTGGCACTCCAAGCCCCAGGCCCCACACCAGCGGTCCGGGCGGGAGGGGGTATTCGCCCGGGAGGAGGGCGTCCAGGACGAGCCAGCCGCTGAAGAAGAGCAGGCAGCCCAGCATCCCCCCCCGCGCCGCCACGCCGATGCCCCGTAGCAATGGGGACGCGGCGTGCACCGTGAAGCGCTCGGGGGCGGGCGCGCTGTCTGGAGTCGTGACCGAGGGTGAGTCGGAGGCCGTGGCGGTGGACGTGGGACTCATGGGGGGCGAGCGAGAGGGGCGGGCGGCGTCGACCGGTGGGGGCCGCATTGCCTCGGGGGAGGGCGCTCCGTAGCATACGCAGCCCGATGGTTCGCGGGCGAGGGCGCGCATGAAGCCGCAGCATCCAGCTCCACAACGGCGCGTCGACAGCGACGGCGTCACGCACATTGCTCCCGAGCGCTCTGGCAGTGGCCTGGGCCTCTGGCTCGTGGGTGGTGCGCTCGCCTTCACCGTCGTGTGCGTCGCGCTCAGCGTGTGGTGGCTCTCCACCGACGTGGAGGTGGCGGAGACGCCCTTCGAGGCGCCTCCCGCGGTCGTGGCCGCGCCTGCGCCGGTGGCTCCTGCTCCGCGCCGTGTCGCCCCGCGTCCGCAGCCCGTGGCCGCTCCGGCTCCCGAGGTGGCGGAGACCGTCACTCCCCTTCCCGTCGATGAGCCGGAGCCGCCGTACACGGGGCCCACGGGGACGCAGCTCTACAAGGCCGGCACCAAGCCGCTGAAGCGCGGCATCGTCGTGCCCGACGACTTCAACCTGCCCGACGGCTACGTGCGGCACTACCAGTCCACCGACAACGGGCAGCCCGTGGCCGCCATCCTCATGTTCCATCCGGACTACGCGCCGAACGACGAGAGCGGTCAGCCCATCCCGCTGCCCGAGAATCGCGTGGTGCCCGTGGAGATGGCGCCTCCGGGCCTGCCCATCCAGATGCTGGAACTGCCCGAGGGCGCCGAGGCCGGGGCCTCTCCGTGACAGACGCGGGAGCGGGGCGCTCGCGGCGCCTCGGTGTGGCGGTGCTCGGCGTGGTCGCCACCACGGTGATGCTGGCGCTGTACTCGGGCCTGCGGATGCCGTGGACGCTGCTGGGCTGGGTGGGGCTGGTGCCCTGGCTCGCGGTGGTGGACCGGGCCCGCTCGGCGCGTGAGTCATTGGCGTTGGGACTGGCGCTCGCGGCCGCGTTCTCCGCGGCGGTCTTCGGCTGGTTCGCTGGCTCGGTCCAGGCGTACTCGCAGGCGCCGCTCTGGGTGTGCTGGCTGGCGCTGCTTCTGATGGCTCCCGTGGTGCAGCTCCAGTTCCTGCTCGCGGCGGTGGCTCGGTACTTCGCTCGGCGAGTCATGGGAGCGCGCATGGCGTGGCTGCCTCCGGTGGTGACCGCGCTCGTGTACGTGGGCGTGGAGTGGTTCGCGCCGAAGCTGTTCGCGGACACGCTCGGGCTCGGGCTCGTGTCCCAGGAGTGGCTGCGGCAGGGCGCGGACCTCGCCGGAGCTCCGGGGCTCACGCTGGTGCTGCTGCTGGTGAATGAGTGCGTGCTCGCGGCGCTTCGTTCTCTTCGTGTTCCTTCCTCGCGTCGGCGTGCGTGGGTGCCGCTGGCGCTGGCTTCGGCGCTGGTGCTCGGGCTCACGGGGTATGGCGCGTTCCGCTACTCGCAGGTGAGCGAGGCCTCGCGGCGCGAGGGCGGGCTGGTGGTGGGCGCGGTGCAGGCCAACATCACCAACTACGAGAAGCTGAAGGCCGAGCGCGGCACGTACGAAGTGGTGCGGATGATTCTCGACACGCACTACGCGCTGTCCGACACGCTGCTGCGCTCCGGCCCGGTGGACCTGCTGGTGTGGCCGGAGACGGTGTACCCCACCACCTTCGGCGTCCCTCGCAGCGAGGCGGGCGCGGAGCTGGATGCGGAGATTGCCGGCTACGTCGCCCAGCGCGGAGTGCCGCTCGTCTTCGGCGCGTATGACCTGGAAGGGGAGACCGAGTTCAACGCCGCCATGTTCCTGGGGCCCTCCGCCCAGGGCGACAGGCTGGAGCGCACCGCGTACCGCAAGACGATGCTCTTCCCGCTGACGGAGTGGGTGCCGGACCTCATCGACACTCCGACGCTGCGCGAGTGGCTGCCGTGGACGGGACGCTGGAAGAGGGGCCCCGGGCCGAAGGCCGTGCACTTCCGGCTGAATGGCGGGCGCTCG
This sequence comes from Pyxidicoccus xibeiensis, assembly GCF_024198175.1. Classification (NCBI taxonomy): domain Bacteria; kingdom Pseudomonadati; phylum Myxococcota; class Myxococcia; order Myxococcales; family Myxococcaceae; genus Pyxidicoccus; species Pyxidicoccus xibeiensis. The sequence goes on along the minus strand of NZ_JAJVKV010000001.1, from coordinate 1,560,199 downwards.
CTCACCGTGGCGCCGCTCATCTGCTACGAGTCCATCTTCCCCGCGTTCGTCGCCGATGGCGTGCGCCAGGGCGCGGAGCTGCTGCTCACGCTGTCCAATGACTCGTGGTTCTCCGGCACGCCCGCGCCCCGCCTGCACCTGGCGCACGCCGTCTTCCGCAGCGTCGAGACGCGCCGGCCCCAGGTGCGCGTGACGAACTCGGGCATCTCCGCGCTCATCGACGCCACCGGCACCGTGGTGGCCGAGGTGGAGGACAACCAGCGCTCCGGCCTTGCGATGCGGGTTCCCGTCACCGCGCCGCTGTCGTCACTCGCACTGGCGTGGGGGGACTGGCTCGGCCCCGTGGCGCTCGTGCTCGCCGGGGCGTTGCTGGGGGGCGCGGTGCTCGCTGGCCGCCGGGGGCGCGGGTCCTGAGACGAGAGGCTACGCGTCTTCTTCCTCGCGGAAGGAGTCGACGCTCGGTCCGTCGAGCCCGCTGGCCGCGGTGAAGATTTCGCCATCCCCGTCCGCTTCGTCAGCCTCCTCTCCGCGCAGGAGCGCTTCCACTCCCGTGCGCCGGGTGGGGAGCCCCACCTCGTCGAGCACCTCGGCGGCGTTGACGTTGAGCCCCCAGAAGGACTCGTTCCCCACGAGCGTCTGGAGCACCTCGCGCTGGGCGCTGGAGAGCTCGTCATCGCCTCCTTCCGCGAACGCGACGGCGAGCGCCGCGCGCGCGACTCCGAAGACCGAGCTCGGGTCCGCCTCGGACAGGGCCTGGAGGAGCGAGCCCAGGTGCCGTGCCCGCTCACTGGAGGGAAGCAGCGTGAGCACCACGGCCGGCTCCGTGTGCCCCTCCTTCACCTGCTCCACCAGCACCGCCACCGCCCTGTCATTCTTCGGGAGGTGGAGCCGCAGCCAGCTCATGGCGGCCTCGCCCCGGACGTGCGCGTCCTCCGAGCCCAGCGCGCGTTCGAGCGCCGCACGGCTGGCGTCGGTGGCCGGGTGGAGCGACAGCAGCCGGGCGGCGTCCTGGTGGAGCTCCGAGCTCGCCGGGCCTGTGAGCCGCGTGCACAGCGCGCTGGCGGCACGCGCGTCGTCCGTGAGGCCGAGGAGATACATCGCGGCCTCGCTCACCTTCGGGTTCGCATGTCCGGCCAGCCGGACCCAGGCCTCCACGGTGTCCACCAGCGCGAGCAGGAAGGGGCCATGGGCGGGCTCGAGGTCCGCCTTCTCCAGGGCCTTGGCGGCCTGGGCCGGCTTGTTTCCCTTTCGCTGGCGGAAGGCCTTCTTCAGCGTGTTCGCGGCGTCGAGGTCGTAGTCGCGGGTGCCGACCTCCGCGAGGAACGAGAGCAGCCGCCCGAGTGCCGCCTCGTTCTGGAGGTTCGCGGCGATGGCGCACAGGAACGGGAGCACCGGACCGGCCAGCTCCGAGACGGTGCCCTGGTGGTACAGGTCATTGCTCAGCGCGTCGAGGCCGTGCTGGACAGCCGCCGGGTGGTCGAGGGCGATGATGCGCAGCAGGTTGGGGACCTGCTCCGGGTCGAGGCCGAAGTAGGAGTCGAAGTCCTCCCACTTCACGCCCATGGCCTTCTTCAGGAAGGGAGGGACGGGGCTTGCTTGCAGCTGGGCGATGAGCGGCAGCAACGTCCCGACGTCCGCCGTCGCGACGAGCGCGAGTCCGTCGACGTCGAGCTCCGTCCCCTTCGCTCCCGCCGGGTGCAGGGTCCACCGGCCGGAGAGCTCCTCGCCGTCGGCGCCGCCCTCGGCCACCACGGTGCCATGCTCGTCGAAGGCGCGTCCGCGCCCCTCGGCCGGCAGCAGCTCCGTCCGCAGCCGGCCCTCGTCGTCGAAGCAACGGACGCTGACGAGCTCGTCCTGGGCATTCGAGCGCTCCTCTTGCCAGATGCGCTCCGGGAGCTTCCCCCATCGCGCGATGGACTCGCCCGATGGGAGCGACTCCACCTCGCTGAAGCCTTCCGGTTGGTCGTAGCGCCGACGACGGACCCGGCGGCCCGTCTCGTCGAACCAGGCCTCCTCCTCCTTCTCGCCGCCCTCATCCGGGCCCCAGTAGTCGCATTGCCAGCGCGGGCGCCCTCCCTGGAACTCCACCACCTGGAGGCTACCCTCCAGCTCCCCGTCCGCGTCTTCTCCGGTGAGCTTCCACAGCTTCCAGGTCCCCACCGGCCCCTGCTCCCGGTCCATCCTTCCGGCAATCCATTGCTTCCGGGCAGGGACCCAGACCGCTTCGGTGGGGAGTTGCTTCGGACGCTCGGGCCGCGTGTCCTCGTCGAGAGGGTGGAAGGGCTCACCGGGTGGGAGCGCGAGGAGCCGCTTCGCCAGCTCCGGCGGGCCTTCGAGCGCGGCGTGCAGCGCGGCGCCGGGCTCATGTCCGAAGCCCAGCGACAGCAGCGCCTCGACGGCCGCGGTGTCCCCTTCCGTGGCGGCGTGAATCAGGGGGTTGCCGTCCGGCTGGAAGTCGGGGGACCGGCTGCCCACGGTCATCCGCTTCTCGGAGTGGTAGCGCACCACCACGGGCTCGCCCTGCAGCGTCCAGTGCCGATGCAGGCCCTTGAACCCGCCCTGGCCGTCGAAGAGGCCCGTCTTCCACGCGTCCGCTTCGTCGGTGAGGTAGGTGTCCTCCGGGAGGCTGGCGGGCCTCGCTGGAGCCGGCTTACCTGCCAGCGTCAGGGGCTGGCCCGCCTCGCCGAGGAACTGGATGAAGCTCTGCCAGCCATCCTCGTACCGCATATGGATCCGCCGGATGACGGGGGGCAGCTCGGGGTTGAGCTCGTCGGTGGGCTTGTCGGTGAGGTGGAGCATGAGCTCGACAGCCCGGCCCTGTTCGACTCGCTGCTCCGCGGAGATGGAGCCGTCGGGGTGGTACCGCACCGAGCGCCCGTGCTCGACGTCCTGCTGGTAGTCGCTCTCTTCCTGGAGCGAGCCCGCCTTCCGCCAGAAGCGCCAGCGGCCATGCCGCTTCCCGCCGACGCGGGGGCCTTCGGCCCACTGGTTCGTTTCGGTGAGGTACTCGGCGCCGGTGGGGACGGTCTTTGGACGGGCGGGGGTGGCCATGATGCCACCGGGTTACAGCCGACCGGACTTGAGTTCCATCACAATGTGGGCGCACGCGCGCACGGTGAGCGCCATCATCGTCAGCGTGGGGTTCTGCGCGCCCTGCGACACGAAGCAGGAGCCGTCGGTGACGAAGAGGTTGGGCACGTCCCAGCTCTGGTTGTGCGCGTTGAGCACGGACGTCTTCGGGTCCGTGCCCATGCGCGCGGTGCCCACCTCGTGGATGGCCATGCCCGGGGTGGAAATCGTGTCGTTGACCTTCTCCACCGTGAAGCCGGCCTCCTTCATCATCTCCTGGCAGGCGGCCACCGAGTCCTCTGCCATCTTCAGCTCGTTCGCCGAGTGCTTGCAGTCGATGTGCGCGGCGGGGATGCCCCAGCGGTCCTTCACCGTGGGGCTCAGCGTCACGCGGTTCTCCGCACGCGGCACCATCTCTCCGAAGGGGACGAAGTGGCAGCTGTCCGCGAAGGTGAAGACCTGCACGCCATAGCCGCGCGCGAAGCCCTGCTCCCGCGTGGCCACGTTGCGGAACTGGGGGATGTACGCCCAGCTCTGCTCCTGCCGCTGCTGGTCGGCGGGCAGGTTCATCTTCGCCTCGATGCCCAGCAGGTACGTGTGGTCCATCAGGTTGCGGCCGAGCTGTCCCGACGAGTTCGCCAGCCCGTCCGGGAACGCGCTGCTGCGCGAGTGGAGCAGCAGGCGGGCGGACTCAATCGTGCCCGCCGCGAGCACCACGATGCGGCCGTGGGCCTCGTACGACTTGCCCGACTCCGCGTCGAGGTAGCTCACGCCGGTGGCGCGGCCCGTCTTCGCGTCGTAGAGGACCTGGTTCACCACCGCGTGCGTGCGCAGCGTGAGGCGGCCCGTCTTGAGAGCGGCGGGAATCGTGACAGGGGCGTTGGCGGTGCGGCGGGCGACGACGCGGCGCTCGGGCCAGCGGCGCTCCACGCGCTCCTTGAGGCGCTGCTCCGCGGGCGTCAGGGCGATGGGCTCGGCGAAGAGGGAGTCGGGCAGGGTGTCCAGCCCGTCGGTGTTGCCGCGGATGCCCATCCACCGCTCCACCGTCTCGTAGTGCGGCGCGAGCTCCGCCAGCGACAGCGGCCAGTCCGGGCCTTCACCGTCGCGGCTGCCCGCTTTGAAGTTGAAGTCTGACAGCCGGTAGAACTGGCGCCCGTGCGCCTTCACCGACGTGCGCCCGCCCACCTGCCGCGCGCGAATCCAGGTGAAGGGCTGGCCTTCCGGCGTGGTGTACGGGTTGTCCACGTCGTCCACGAAGGCGTGCGGGTGGAAGGGCCACGCGAAGGTGGTGGACTGGATGGACTGGCGCGCCTTGCGCTGCGTGTCCGCCTCCGTGCGGTAGCGCAGCAGCTTCTGGCGCAGCCGGTGCCACAGCCACAGCCACCTGTCGGCGCGGTCGCTGCGCCCGGCCTCGAGGACGAGGACTCGCAGCCCCGCCTCCGTCAGCTGCTTCGCGGCCCAGCCGCCACACGCCCCGGAGCCCACCACCACCGCATCGAAAGTCTGACTGGACGTGCTCACAGCTTCCCTGGCCCTGCAGGGCGCTCAGTGGCCCTGTGTGTTGTGAGGCCGGAGTGTAGACTGCGCGCCTCGGGATTGACCATTCACGCCCCCGGCCTGGCGCTCGGGCGGCCGAGCGCGGGTTCGAGGAGGCAGGCGGGCATGAAGTGGCGGTGGCTCCTTGGGGGAGTGGTGCTGCTCGGGGCGCTGGGAGCCCTGGCGGTGTTCGGGCGGGCGCTGCGGCACTCCGAGGCGTACTTCCACTACCCGCGTCCCCAGGCCGTGCGGCCGGCGGACTTCACGGACGGCGTGCGGGACGTGGCGCTGCGGACGGCGGATGGGCTGACGCTGAAGGGCTGGTACGTGCCCTCGAAGAACCGCGCCGCGGTGGTGATGGCGCATGGCCTGTCGCAGACGCGGATGGACCTGCTGCCCGAGGCGCGCATCCTGCGAGACGCGGGGTATGGCGTGCTGCTGTTCGACTTGCGAGCCCACGGCGAGAGCGAGGGTGAGACGTCCACGTGGGGCGACCAGGAGCGCCTGGACGTGCGGGCCGCGCTGGAGTTCGTGCGTGCGCAGCCGGACGTGGACCCGGAGAGGGTGGGGGCGCTCGGCTTCTCGATTGGTTCCGCCGCGGTGGCGGAGGTGGCGGCGGCGGACGCGGGGGTGCGCGCGGTGGTGCTGCTGTCCCCGTTCAACACGCTGTGGCTGGCGGCGGCGTATGACTTCCGGCGCTTCGGCTTCGTGTCCCAGTCCGGGGCGCTGGTGCCCTTCTTGCGGCGGGGCATCGCGATTGAAGAGGTGCGGACCATCGACGCGGTGGAGCGCATCCAGCCCCGGCCGCTGCTCATCGTCATGGGGACGGAGGAGTCCGGCCAGCCGCTCGCGGACGAGCTGTTCGCCAAGGTGCGCGAGTACGCGCAGACGTGGCGAATCCCGGGGGCGGGGCACGGCAACTTCACAGCGACGGCGCCCGAGGAGTACCCGCGCCGGCTGCGGGCCTTCCTGGACGCGGCGCTGGTGCCGGGCGGCGGCAGCGCTTCCGAGGCACCGACAGCACCCTGAGCGTCACGCCGCCGGGGGTTGCTGCTCCTTCGCCGCCAGGGTGTCCAGGCGCTTCATGAAGGCCTGGCCCTTGGCCGGGTCCGTCATGTGGATGAAGGCGGCCATGCCCTTGAGCTGCTCGAGCGTCTCGCCCTCGCGGGCCGGCTTGCCCTTCTCTCGGTTGTGGATGGCGGCGCGCAGCCGGCGCACCACGTCGCGCGGGACGCGGGCCTCGGGCTGGCCTTCCTTCGCCGCATTCACCACCAGCCCCGTCACCCGCTGGCGCGTGCCCTTGCGCGCCACGCGCGTCTTGTCCGGGTGCAGCCGGAAGCCCTCGGCCTCCACCACGCCCTGCACGCGCGACAGGAGCACCGCCACCGGCGCCCCCTGGGCCCGCTTCGCCTTGGGCTGCTTCGCCTTCGTCCAGGAGAACGTCAGGTCGTCCGCGTAGCGCGTGTACGTGAAGCCCAGCCGCTTCGCGAGCGCCGACAGCCGCTTGTCCAGCCGCAGGCACAGCGCGTTGGTGATGCCCGGAGACGTGGGCGCCCCCTGCGGCAGCGAGCGCGGCCCCTTGGCGACGTACAGCTGCTTGCCGCGGAACTGCACCGCCTCGCGCGGCGCCTCGGTGGCCATCAGCGACAGCAGCGTGGCCGCGCTCTCCGGCAGCCCGCCCTTGCGCAGCAGGCCCTTCACCCGGCGCCACGTCACGGAGGGGAAGAAGTCCTTCACGTCCACCTTCACCACCACGTCCGCGCCCTTGTGGGCCAGCGCGTTGGTGAGGATGGAGCGCCCGGCCACGAAGCCGTGCGCCGCGCCGTGCACCGGCAGCCGCTCGACGACGTTGGACAGCACCCAGCGCTGCGCTTGCTTCAGCTCCGGCTTGGGGGACGTAATCGTCCGCGAGCCGCCGTCGCGCTTCGGAATCTTCCAGGTGATGTAGTGCGTGCCCGTGTCCACCTCGCGGTGGAAGGCGAACCAGCGCAGCTTCGACACGCTCAGGCCCAGGGCCTTGGCGAGGTCCTCCGCGGAGTCCAGCTCCGGCAGGCCGTTGGCGCGGGCGCGCTCCTCGCGGTCCTGAAGGTCGAACTTGTCGGCGCCGGCGTCCTCTTCCCAGTGCACCCCGGCGCCCAGGTGGGCCACGTGGGTGGCCTTCCAGGCCTCGTGGGCCTGGCGCTCCAGGGCGCGGCGCTCGGCGGCCTCGGCCTTCTTCTTCTCCTTCCAGGCGTTCTTCTCCTTCTCGGACGCCTTGGAGAAGTCGAGGTCGGCCACCGCCGCGCCCTTGGAGACGAGCTGGCCCTGCACCCAGGAGTCGGCGTCGCCGGACTCGACGATGGCCTTCCAGCGGGTGAGCAGGGCCTCGTGGGCGGCGCGGCGGGCCTCGCGCTGGGCGACGGCGTTGGCGGCCGGGGCGGCGGGCGCGGGAGTGGGGACGGCCTGCGGCGAAGCTGCGGGGACGAACGAGTCCAGCCTGGCGGTCATGTCAGCACCTTGGGCGGGGGCGGCGGCATCGGACGGGACGTGGCGCGAGCAGTCGAGGGAGGCCGGGAAAGCACCACCTTCTTACCTGGGGCACGGTAGCCTCACCGGCTCTCCACTCCTAGGCACTGCGCCCGGGGTGGGTAAACGGCGTTCGCGTCGTTGGCTCAGCTACCCACCCCGGGCGCAGTGCCTAGGAGTGAGAGAGCCAAGAACAGGCTACCTTGCGGAGAGTGTCCTGCATTTCAACCGGAGCGGCGCAACACCGCTCCCGCGCTCGAGGCGCTCAGGCTGATGAGTTCCAGACCTCTCTCGGCTGCTCGCGCGTGAAGCGCATTCCGTCGTCGTTCCGTCGCTCCTGTCCTGCCGGCCACCGCTGAGGCGGCCGGGCCGTGGGAATGGGGTTTACACCAAGGCCGAGGCCGCGTCGATGTAGCCTTCAGCCGCCAACTTCTCCAGGCGCGAGAAATAGGCCCCGCGCGCCTCCGCGTCCGAGTCGAACCAGAGCCGCTGGTGCCGGGCCTCACCGGTGCGCGGGCCCCACTCGACGGAGACGAGCTGCCCGTCCAGGGAGACGCGGTACACCGTCTCCTGGCCGCTCTCCGCGTCGCGGCGGACGTAGGAGCGCGTCTCGGCGCGGATGAGCTTGCGGCCCTCGGGCGTCTGACGCAGCGCCTCCTCCTCGGCGCGGCGGCGCGAGTAGGCCAGGCGCAGCGCGAGCAGGTGCTCGCAGGGGCCCTCGCGGACGCCGGAGCGGCGGTGGTGCGGGCAGCCGCAGTTGGCCTCCCGGAGGCGACCCTCCACGTCCAGCATGAAGCTGGGGAAGAAGCTGCGCACGGCCTCGCGGTCCACGACTTCTCCGTGGATGCGCAGGCCCTCGCCGATGACTTCGTGCACCTTGGTGAGCTTCACCTCGCCCGCGCCCGGGCCGCCGTCGCCCAGCAGGCGGTGGGCGCGTGCCTCGCGCTCGCTGCCGTAGCGGATGACGGCCTCGTCCACCGGCGTGGCCATCAGCTCGCGCGGGCGGTACTCGCCCCGCGCCAGGTCGAAGAGGACGCGCCCGCGCAGGCACTCCAGCTGGAGCGCCGCGCGCACGGACTCCTTCGGGGCACCGGCGCCCGCGACGAGCGTGTCGAAGGACAGCGGCCCTTCGGCGCGCAGCCGGGAGCGCAGCTTCTCCGCCAGCCCGTCCGGCACCGCGCGGGGCATGAGGGCGTCGAAGGCGGCGGCCGAGGACCAGCCGCTCTCCGTCCAGCCCGTGAGGCCCAGCGTCAGCGTGGCCGCGCCCATGTCGATGACCCAGAACACCGGCAGGCCGGGCCCGAGCAGCTGCACCCGCACCGAGTGCGCATGGGGCAGCAGGCGCGCGAGGGCCGCCAGGCGCTGCCGGCCGAAGGTGCGCACCACCGCGGGCGCGCTGCCCGTGTACGTGCCGCCGTGCGCCTCCAGCACCAGCTCCCAGGGCTCCAGCACCAGCCGGGGCGGGGCGCCGGGGACGAGCTCGAAGCGCAGGGCGCGCGGGGCCTTCTTCGCCTTGCGGGAGCGCAGCGCGAAGAGGAGGTTGTACAGGTCGATGGGGGCCAGCCGGCAGGTGCTGGCGGGCAGCGTGGCGGCGGACTGCACCTGGAGGAAGCCGCGCAGCCAGGCGTGGGGCACGTCCACGTTGCGCGGCTCGCGGGCCTGCTGCGAGGGCCGGGCGGGCAGGGCGACGTGGGCCTCCAGGGACATGGGCACGTAGGTGCGCAGCCGGTCGATGCGCGCGGGCAGGTCCGCGGGCACGTCCAGGAAGGTGGAGCCGTGCGCGGCCTCGCGGCCCTCGAAGAGGGCGTTGTCGAAGGACAGGCGCGCGTAGGCGGACTCGTCGCGGGAGAAGACCTCCAGGGAGACGCTGTCCGGGTCCACCGTGAGGACGGGGTCCAGCACGGCGTCCTGCTTCTCCTCGCCCTCCAGCGCGTTGTCGAGGAAGGCCTTCTGCGCCTCCCAGATGAGCGCGCTGGCCCGCTTCCCCTGCTTCATCAGATACGCGAGGTACGCGGTGCGGTCCTTGCCCCGGTAGCGCAAGTCGCTGGAGAGGATGCCGAAGGTGGCGGCGAGCGCGTCGCGGAAGAGGGCGGAGTCGCGCACGCGGCCGCGCACGCCCACGGTGCCGCGCGAGCCCTCCAGGGCCAGCAGCACGCGCGAGGCGTCCGTGGCGGACTCCACGTCGCTCGCGGTGGCGTAGCGCAGCTCGACGGGGTGCCGGGTGGCGGTCGTCACGACGGGGTTCCTTCCTTCCGGGCGCGCTCGGCGGCGCGGCGTGCACGTTTGTGGGCGCGCCAGGCGGCCTTGCGCAGCTCCACGGAGTTCGAGTTGTCGAAGGCGGCATCGTGCAGCAGCTTCGCCGCGGCGTCACCGCCCAGCCGGCCCAGGGCGGCCCAGGCGTCCTGCTTCACCTCGGGCTTCGCGGTCTTCGCCAGGGTGGCGAGCGGCTCCAGCGCCCTGGCGCCCAGCAGCGTGGGCTCCATGAGGCGGCGGCCCTCGGTGGTGGCGAGCAGCTCCGGCGCGGCCTTCACGCCCGTGGGGCCCAGGGCCACCGGGTCGAAGGGCTTCACCTCCAGCGCCCAGCCGGCGGCGCGCTCGGGGGCGAGCTTCGCCAGCGAGTCCGCCGCCGCCGCGCGCACCCGCGCGTCCGGGTCGCCCAGCGCCGCGCGCAGCGTCTCCGCCGCGGCCGCGCGCTCCTTGTCGTGGGAGAGGACGGGCGCGGAGGCCGTGCCGCCCTTCAGCGTCAGCGTGCCACCCGCCGTGCCCAGCCGGCCCAGGGTGCGCGCGGCCTCCTGGCGCACCGGGGCCGGGGCCGCGGCCTCGCCACCCTGGAGGATGGCGCGCGCGGAGTCGGACAGGCCCGCGGCGCCCAGCCGGGAGCCGGCCCACACCAGCCGCTCCCAGGCCGACGACAGCGCGGGGCGCTTGGGTGCCGGAGCGGCGGCCCACTCGGTGGCGGAGCGGCGCTCGGCCGTCACCAGCGCGCGGGAGAGCGCGGCCACGTCCGCGGGAGCCGGCTCGCGGGCCTCGCCCGTCCAGGTGCCCAGCAGCGACGCCGCCTCCTCGCGGGCCTCCGGGGTGTCGTGGCCCAGCAGCGCCACCACCTGGGGGACGGGCATGGCGCCACGGCGGGCCAGCCCGCGCCGCAGCCGCAGGCGCAGCGCCACGTTGGACAGCGTGGCCAGCCGGGGCACCAGCAGCGCCGGGTCACCCTCGTCGGAGAGGTAGGCGGCGGCCGGCTCGGAGATGTCCGCGTGGCGGCTGGCGACGGCGTGGAACTCCACCCGCGTGCGCTCCTTGGGGAAGAGCACGTCCAGCGCCTTGCGCGCCTCGCTGCGCAGCTCCTCCTCGGAGTCGTCCAGCGCGGCGGCGAGGGCGGCCTCGGCCTCCGTGTCCTTCAGCTTCGCCAGCTCCTGCGCCGAGGCCATGCGGACCAGCACGTCGGAGTCCGTGTCCGACAGCAGCGCCTCCAGCTTCACGCGGGCGCGCTCGCCGCCAATGGCGCGCAGGCCGCGCACACCGGCCTGCTGCAGCTCCACGTTGGAGCCCTCCACCGCGGCGGCCTCCACCTTCTCCTCGACGCGGCGGCGGTCCTCGCCGTCCGGCAGCTTCGCGGCCAGGCGGCCCAGGGCCTCAATCGCCGCGCTCACCATGGACGGCTCAGTGGGGGCTTCCGGCGTGCCACCGGCGGCCACCGTCTCCAGCTCGGCCAGGGCGCGCGCGTCACCCAGCGTGCCCAGGGCCAAGAGGGCGCGCTCGCGCTGCCCGTCCTCACCGGCGCGCGCGTACAGCAGCAGGGGCCGCAGCGCGCTGGCGCGGCCCTGGTGCGCCACGCCCTCGGCGGCCGGCAGCATCAGCTCGCGGGCGCCGCCGCGCAGCACCTCTTCCAGCGGCTCCACGCTGGCGCCGTGCTCGATGACGCGCTTCGCGTAGCGCGCCACCGCCTCCGCGCGCACGGTGACGTCGCGGTCGGTGAACAGGCCCACCAGCGTCTCCGACTGGCCGGCCTCGGTGCCGTACTCCAGCTCGCGCACGGCGGCCTGCCGCACCGCCACGTCCTGGCTCTTCACCGCCTGGCGCAGGAAGCGCACCGCCAGCGCCGCGTCGCGCTTCTTCACGTCCGCGCCGGCCACGTTCATCGCGGCCGTGACACACGCCGCGCGCACGGCGGCGGACTCGTCCTCCAGGCACCGGCGCGCCAGCACGTCCACGGCGTCCGCGTGGCGGGTGTTGCCGAGCGCCGTCACCAGCCGCTGCCGCTCGTTGGCATCCGGCGCCGCCTGGAGCCGCGCGGCCAGGGCGGCCACGGCGGCAGGGGTGGCCAGCCGGGCCAGGGCCTCGACCGCGCGCCTGGCGGCGGCCGCGTTCTCCGAGCGCAGGAAGGCGGACAGCACCTCCACCGCCCGGTCATCCGAGCGCCACGCCAGCAGCTCCGAGGCGCGCAGGCGCAGGTCCTCGTGCTCGCTGGCCATGGCCCGGCCGAGGGCCTCGGTGACGCGGGCGTCGTTGGCGCTGGCCAGCCGCTCAATCACACCCACGCGCAGGTCGGCGTGCTCGCTGCCCAGCGCGGCCAGCAGCGGCTCCAGGCTGCCGGGCGGGCTGAGCTTCTCCAGCAGCTCGAAGGCGTAGCGGCGCACGTCCGACAGGGGCGAGTTGAGCGCGGCGGTGATGCGCGGCTTCGCCACGTCTCCACGTCCGGCCAGCTCGTCCAGCGCGGCCCGCGCCACGTCCGGGGCCAGCGAGGCCAGCGCGAGGGCCAGCGGCTCGTCGCTGCCGGCGGGGAACAGCTCCTTGAGGCCTGCCAGCGCCGCCTTGCGCACCAGCTGGTGCGGGTCCTCCAGGGCGCGCAGCAGGGCGGCCACGGCGGCGGGCGTGCCGGCGTAGCCCTCCTGCGTCAGCTTCACCACGCGGTCCACCGCGTCGCGGCGCACCCGGTGGCCCTCGTCGTCGCCCGCGGACACCTGCCGCAAGAGGCCCACGTAGGCGCCGAAGGCCAGCCGGCGCAGGTGCTGCTTCTCGGCGCTGGCGGCGGCCTCGGGCGAGGCGCCCGGCACCCCCGGCTTCACGGCGGAGAAGAGGCGCCGCAGCCAGCTCTTCGCGGGCGTGGGCTGCACGGGCGACACCGTGGGCGCCGTGTCCGGCTTCCAGGGGGCCTCCAGCGTGCGCGGGCGGGCCACCTTCTGGGCCTCGCGGAAGTAGTCCACCGGCTTGTTGCGCAGCAGCAGCACCTGGGCCGCCGCGTAGCGCTGCTCGGGCTGGTCGCTGGAGAGGGCCTCGGCGAGCCCCACCATGCGCTTCGCGCGCTCCTCCTCGGCGGGCCAGTCCTTCATGTCGCCGACCTTCTCCGGGCGCGGCGGCAGCAGGCCCTCCACCAGCTGGGCGCGCGAGGCGTCCGGCTCCGTGCGCAGCTCCAGCGCGCGGGCCGCGGCGTAGCGCACCTCGGGCCGGCCGCTGGACAGGGCGCTGGTGAGCAGGTCCGGCGGCTCGCCCCGGCGGTTGGCGCGCAAGTCACGAGCGAGGACGATGGAGAACACCATCTCCTGCACCTCGGCGGCGCGGTCTTCGAGGCCGTGCAGCAGGCCGCCGTCACCCTCCGGGCCCAGGGCCGCGAAGGAGAGGATGGTGCCGAGGCGGATGGGCAGGTGGTCGTTGCGCAGGTTGCCGGTGAGCACCGGCAGCGCGCGCGTGTCACCCAGACGCGACAGGCCGTCCGCGGCCCACGAGCGCACCGCCACGTTGGCGTGGCTCAGCGCATCCAGCAGGTAGCCCTCGTCGCCCCGGCGGCTGGCGGTGGCGAGGCCACGCGCGCCCTGCTCCTGGAGGTCGCCCAGCTCGTGCGGCACCAGCACGGTGGCGAAGAAGCTCAGCAGCCGCCGGGAGCCCAGCGTGGCCAGCGCGCGCGCGGCGCGGATGCGCAGGGGGATGAGGAAGCCGGCGGGGTACTGGCGCTCCAGGTCCTTGTCGATGATGAGGACCCGCATCGGCTCGATGATGTCCTCGGCGCCGCGCCTCGCCAGCAGCTCCGCGGCGTGGACGCGCACCTCCAGCGAGCCGGCGGCGAGGCCCGCCAGCAGCGGCCCGTTCTCGGTCTTCACCAGCCCGTCCAGCGCGTCCAGCGCGGCGATGGCGACCTCGTCCACCTCGTCGAGGACGCGCTTCAGCAGGGCCGAGCGCAGCGGCTCCGTCACGGAGGTGTGGGTGGCTCCCTGCGCTCCCACCTCGCGCACCGCCGCCTCGTTGGAGGCGAGCGCCGCCAGGTGCGGCTCGACCTGCTCCTTGCCGACGCGCTTCTTCCACGCCTGGTACGCGGCGATGGCCACGCCCGCGTTGCGGTCCTCCACCGCCTTGCGCAGCCGCTCCAACGCCCAGCCCTCGGTGCGCTCGGCCAGCACCTCCACCGCGCGGGTGCGCATGTCCGGGAAGCGCCCGGTCAGCGCGCGGTCCAGCGCCTTCTGGGGCTCCTTCTCGTTCCATGCCCACAGCGTGCGGAAGGCCTCGCTGCGCACCTTGGCGGACTCGTCCTCCAGCGCGTCGCCGAGCAGCCCCTCCGCGCCCGGCGTCGCCACGCCCAGCTTCACCAGCCGGTCCAGGCCGCGCACGCGCACGTCCTCGTGGCCGGAGCGCAGGGCGGCCTCGGCGGCGGACAGGGGCAGGTCCGCGTCCAGCGCCACCACGGCGTCCAGCGCGGCGGAGCGCACGTCCCCGTTCGCGTCGTCCAGCATCCACACCAGGCGCTCGCGGGCGCGGGCATCCTGGAGCGCCTGGAGCGAGGTGGCGGCCTGCCGGCGGATGGCGGCGTCCGGCTCGCGGGACAGTTGGAGGAGCGCGCCCAGCGCCCGGCCGTCACCGAGCTGCGCCAGGCCGCGCGCGCCGCGCACCGCCGTGTCCGGCGTGCGGCAGGCCATGGCGGCCAGCAGCGGCTCCAGGTCCGGCTCGGCGAGCGCGCCACCGACGGTGCCCTGCGCGGGCAGCGCGTCGCGGGCGGCCTGCACGTCCGCGTCGGTGAGGGGCACGTTGGCGGCGACCCCCTGGGCCCGGCGCGCACGCTGGGCCAGCCGACGGGTCACGTCCTTGGTGGCGCGAGCGAAGTCCTCGTCGCGCGTCTCCAGGGCGTGGGCCAGGGCGCGGCGCTCCAGCACGCGCACGGTGAAGGCGACGCGGCGCACGTCCGCGTCCGCGTCATCCAGCGCGCGGGCCGCCAGCGGCTGGAGCTGCGCGTGGCCCAGCAGGCCCGCTCCGGCGGCGCGGATGAGCACCTCCACCTTGAGGTGCGCGGGGCCCCGCTCGAAGGCGGTGCGCAGAGGCTCGGTGCTGCTGCCCGGCGTCACCTCGGAGAGGGCGTCCAGCGCGGCCAGCCCCACGGCGGCCTCGGAGTCCGCGAGCTTCCCGGCGATGAGGCCCGGCACCAGCGGGGACACGCCGCCCAGCTTCGCCAGGCGCTCCAGCCCCGCCACCCGGAGGTCCGCGAAGCGCGAGTCCAGCGCGGCGCGCGGCGCGGCCAGGGGCGACTCGGTCTCCAGCTTCTCGAGCGCCTCCAGCGCGGCCCGGCGCACCATGGGGTGGTCGTCGTTGAGCCGCTCGCGCAGCTTCGGACGGGCGCCGGTGCGGCCCTTCGCCGCCAGCTCCTGCGCGGCCAGCCGGCGCACCTCGGCGTCCTTGTCCGAGGAGAGCACCTGGAGGACGAAGTCCAGCGCCTCGGGCTCCTCCAGCGCGGCGGCCTCGCGCACGGACGTCTCGCGCTTGGGGCGGCCGGCCTTGAGGGACTCGGTGAGCAGGTCGAAGCCGTGCTGGAAGGTGACGTGGTCGTCCGCGGGCTTGCCGTCCGGGGCGATGCCGAAGCGGTGGGTGCGGCGGTCCTCGCCGGCCGCGAAGACGGCGCCCAGCGTGCTCTTCGCCTGGCGCGGGTTGGCCGGCGGCACGAAGGCGAGCGCGTTCACCGGCTTGCTGCCGCAGTCCAGCGTGCGCGGCTTGCGGCGCTCGTCCAGGCGCCACGCCTTCAGCTTGCCGTCGCTGCCGGCGGACCAGACGCGGTCACCGGGCTCGTCCCCGCCGGGCTCGGCGGCGGGGGTGGGCGGGAAGAGGAGGGCGAGCACGGCGCCGGCATGGCCGGAGTCCTTGTCGCCGCGCACCTCGAACTCCACCGCGCCGACGAGGTACCAGATGCGCAGCTTGCCGTCGTCGCCGCCGGACACCAGGCGCCCGTCGCGCGGGGTGAAGGCGAGCGCGCGCACCGCGCCCTCGTGGCCGGTCATGTCGCGCCGGGCGCCGGTGGCCACGGTGAAGGAGCGCACCACGCCGTCATCACCGCCGCAGGCGGCGTACGTGCCGGACGGGTCCACCGCCACCGCGCGCAAGGGCTGGGGCGAGGCCTTCCAGTCATGCACCTTGCGGGTGGACTCCCAGTCCCAGGCGCGCACGGTGCCGTCCGCGCCCGCGCTGAAGAGGAGCTTCCCGTCCGCGCCGGAGGCGAGCGCGGTGCAGCCGCCCGGGTGCACGCCGTGGAGCTGGAACTTCACCTGCCCGTCGGAGAGCGTGCCGAAGCGCACCGCCCCATCCGCGCAGCCGGCCGCCCAGCGCTCCCCAGCAAGCGAGAGGGCGAGCACCGCCGAGGGCAGCTCCGTGCTCCAGAGCACCTTGTTGCCGCTCAGGTCATACGCGGTGAGGCGGCTGGCCGCGGACGCGCGCGCCCCGCCCACCAGCAGGACGCGGGCATTGGCCGCGAGCGCACGGACCTTCTCGATGTTGCCGATGGCGAGGACGGACATGACGCTCCTTGCGGGGCGCCCTTCTTAGCACCCCGCACCGTCCGGGTGGAGGAGGATGACTCCCTGTCAGGGGGAGCAGGCCCCGGAGTAGAGCGCGGACCGGGAGAGAAATGGAAACCCCGGATGAGGTAGGCTCGCCACCTGCATCCGTGGGGGGCTCCTCCTCTTGTCCGTGCAACACAGCTCCATGGTGACGATGCGCAGCTTCACGGCGCTCGCAGTGCTCCTGACGTTCCTGGCCCCCGCGTCGCGGGCCCAGGACGTCGACGTGCCCGTGGTGGGCGCGCTCCACCGCGAATGGGGGCTGGACGACGGGCTGCCCCAGAGCTCGGCGCTGGCGCTGGCCCAGACTCCCGACGGCCACCTCTATGTCGGCACCCAGGAGGGCCTGGCCCGCTTCGACGGGAGCGCCTGGACGGTGCTGGACCACTCCTCCGCCATGCCGTGCGAGGACGTGTCGTCGCTGCTGGCCGAGTCGGATGGCACGCTGTGGGTGGGGACCGCCGGGTGCGGCCTGCTGCGCTACGCCCGGGGCGTCTTCAGCCACCACCCCACCCGCGCGAAGCAGGGGGATGATCGGGTCAACGCCCTGGAGCGCCTGCCGGACGGCACCCTGTGGGTGGCCACCGACCATGGCCTCGCGTACCACCTGCCCCAGGAGGACGGGGGCTTCGAGCTGACGTACGTGGCCGCGCTCGGCACGTCGAGCATCCTCGCGCTGGCCCCGGCGGCGGAGGGGGGCGTGTGGGTGGGCACCCTGGAGGCGGGGCTGTGGCGCGCGAGCGTGACCGGCGCCGAGCGGGTCAGCCCGCCGGGGTCGCTGAAAATGGTGACGGCGCTCGCGGCGGATGACGACGGCACGCTGTGGGTGGGCACTCGCGAGCAGGGGCTGTGGCTGCGCACGTCCACGGGGAGCCTGGAGCCGGGCCCCGCCGAGGCACCCGGGCGCATCCGGGCCCTGCGCGTGGCGCGCCACGGCGGGCTGTGGGTGGGCACGGATGCCTCGGGCTTCGGGCGCCTGAAGCGCGGGCGCTTCACGCGGGCGCAGGACGTGCCCCTCAACGCAGGCGTGGTGACCTTCCTGGAGGACACCGAGGGCAGCCTCTGGGTGGGCACCTTCTCCGCCAGCCTCCACCAGCTCCGCCGGCCCGAGGTGGAGGTGCTGGGCAAGCCCGAGGGGCTCCCCGACGACTTCATCTGGGGCATGTACGAGGACCAGGACGGGGCGATGTGGATTGGCACGACGGGCGGCCTGGCGCGCCGGGACGTGGACGGCCGCCTGACCTTGTATGGGGCCGCGGAGGGCCTGCCCCCGGGCCGCGTCTACGACATCCTCCGGGACAGGGAAGGCACGCTGTGGCTGGCCACCAGCCTGGGCCTGGCGCGCTTGCGGGAGGGCCGCTTCGAGGTGCTGCCCGAGAAAGAGGGGCCGCCGAGCGGCAAGGCCTACGCGCTCTATGAAGACCGGGAGGGCAGCCTGTGGGGCGCCACCTGGTCGGGGCTGGCGCGGCGCAAGGACGGCCAGTGGCGCGTCTTCACCGTGGCGGACGGGCTGTCGCGCAACAACGTCAGCAACCTGCGCGAGGCGCCGGGCGGAGGGCTGTGGCTGGCCACCTCGGCGGGGCTGGACCTGCTGACCGACACGGGCGTGCGCCGGGACGGGCCGGAGAAGGCGCTGGCGGGCCGGGACGTGAACGGCATCTTCCTGGATGCGCAGGACCCGTCCATCGTCTGGGCGGCGACGGACGACGGGCTGGCGCGCCTGGACGGCCGGGGCGTGGCCGTGGCGCGCAAGCGCGACGGGCTGCCCGTCAACAACCTCCTCTCCGTGGTGGACGACGGGCGGGGCTACCTGTGGGTCGGCACCAACCGGGGCATCTTCCGGGTGGCCAAGAAGGAGCTGACGGAGTTCTTCGCCGGCAGGGCCACGCGCGTCAGCGCGGTGACGTATGGGCGCTCGGAGGGGATGCGCAGCGTGGAGTGCAACATCTTCTCCAATGGCTCCCTCGTCCGCACCCGTGCGGGGGAGCTGTGGTTCGCCACCATCTCGGGCGTGGTGCGGGTGCCCGCGGCCGCCGAGCCCCGGCCGCGCGCGCCGCCGCCGCTGCACGTCACGCGGGTGCTGTCGCGCGGGGAGCCGGTGGACCTGGAGCAGGGGCTGCCGCCCGAGGTGCCGGACGTGGAGCTGCACTGGGCGGCGCTCACCTTCGTGGCGCCGGACAAGGTGCGCTACCGCTACTGGCTGGAGGGCTACGACACGGGCTGGGTGGAGGCGAAGGACCGGCGCGTGGCGTACTACACGAACCTGCCGCCGGGAGAGTACCGCTTCCGCGTCCAGGCGGAGTCCACGGACAAGCGCTGGGGGCCGGTGGAGACGGGCGTGCTGCTGCGCCGGCCGTCGCGCTTCTTCGAGGCCCCGGGCTTCCTCGTCACGGCGGGCCTGGTCGTCGCGGGCGGCATGCTGGGGGCGTACCGCTGGCGGGTGGGCCGGCTGCGCGCACGGCAGAAGGAGCTGAGCGCGCGGGTGGAGGAGCGCACGCGGGAATTGGCCACGGCCAACGCGGAGCTGCGCGAGGCGCTGGAGACGTCCGCCGAGGGCGAGCGCAGCCTGCGGCGGCTCATCGACCGGCTGCCCGTCGCCATCACCGTCTACCAGGACGACCGGGTCGTCTACGTCAACGACGCGCTGCTGAAGCTGCTGGGCTACGAGCGCTTCGAGGAGCTGGAGAGCAGGTCCCTCTTCTCCCACCTGCCCGAGGACGAGCTGGTGGTGCTGAAGGAGCGGCTGGCGGCGGTGCTGCGGGGCGAGATGCTGCCGGAGCGGCTGTCGAGGGTGCTGCGCCGGGACGGCTCGGTGGCGCTGGCGGAGGTGTGCGGGGTGTCGCTGCGCTTCGGGGGGCGGATGGCGGCGGTGTCCGTGGCGCGGGACGTGACGGAGTCGCGGCGCATGGAGGAGCGGCTGCGGCTGTCGGACCGGATGGCCGGCGTGGGCACGCTGGCGGCCGGCGTGGCGCACGAAATCAACAACCCGCTGGCGTACGTCATCGGCAACCAGCAGTTCGCGCTGGAGCGGCTGGAGCCGCTGCTGCAGGAGGCCGACGGTGAGGTGGCGCAGGTGCCGGTGGAGGCGCTGCGCGCCATCGCCGACGCGCTGATGGACGCGAGCGAGGGCGCGGGCCGGGTCCGCCACGTGGTGCGCGACTTGAAGACCTTCAGCCGGGGCGACGAGGAGACGACGCACCCGCTGGACGTGCGGCACGTGGTGGAGAGCGCGCTGGCCATCTGCCACAACGAGGTGCGCCACCGGGCGCGCGTGCGGCGCGACTTCCGGGACGTGCCCAAGGTGGTGGCCAACGACGCGCGGCTGGGGCAGGTGTTCCTCAACCTCGTGGTGAATGCCGCGCAGGCGATTCCCGACGGGCAGGCGGAGCAGCACGAGATTGCCCTGTCCACGTACACGGACGCGCGGGGGCGCGCGGTGGTGGAGGTGGCGGACACAGGGAGCGGGATTGCGCCGGAGCACCTGGAGCGCATCTTCGACCCGTTCTTCACCACGAAGCCGGTGGGGGTGGGCACGGGGCTGGGGCTGTCCATCTGCCACGGCATCGTCCACTCGCTCGGGGGAGAGATGCAGGTGGAGAGCCAGGTGGGGAAGGGCACGCGCTTCCGCGTGATACTCCCCGCCGCGGGCACGCCGGTGGAGGTTCCGAAGCCGCGTCCGGTGGAGGTGCTGCCGCCGGCCTCGCGGCGGGCCCGGCTGCTGGTGCTGGACGACGAGCCGCTGGTGGCGCGCGGCATGGCGCGGCTGCTGGCCGGGGAGTGCGCGGCGGAGAGCACGTCGAGCGCGAGGGATGCGCTGGCGCGGCTGTCGCAGGGAGAGCGGTTCGACCTGCTGCTGTGCGACGTGATGATGCCGGAGATGAGCGGCGAGGCCTTCTTCCAGCGGCTGGCGGAGGTGGCCCCGGACCAGCGGGAGCGCGTGGTGTTCATCACCGGCGGCGCCTTCACCCCCGAGGCCCGCGCCTTCCTGGAGCGGCTGCCTCCCGGGCGGTGCGTGCAGAAGCCGGTGGCGTCGGAGGTGCTGCGGGCGCTGGTGCGGGAGCAGCTGGCGCGGGCGTGAGCCGGGAGGAGGCGGAGTGGGACTGTTCGACAACCGCATCTGGCTGCGCGAGGCCCGGCGCCGCGCCCTCTTCGTGGGGAGCTTCGGCCTCTTCCGCTCCTGGATGCGGCCCGTGGTGGAACTGGAGGCCCTGCGCGAGGAGAAGGACCTCGAGTCGCTCGATGTGCTGTTCTCGTTCGGGAGGTACGAGCGAGTGCTCGCCCTCATCGACAGCGCGGGGGCCGGCCTGCCGGCGCGCGAGCTGACGGTGCGCAAGGCGGCGTGCCTGTGCCTCCTCGACCGGGACGAGGAGGCCCGGCGCACGCTGGTCGAGGCGTCGTCCCGGAGGGGAGACGCGCTGCTCACCCTCGCGATGGGGTGGCTCGCGAAGCTGCGCGGGTGGAAGGACGTCGTCCTGCCGCTGGACCTGAGCGAGGGGGCGGGGGACTTCGACTGGATTCTGGCCGCACGGTTCTCCGAGGAGCCCTCGCGCCTGGACGCGGAGCGCGCCGCGCGGTGGGGACGGGCCAACCGGCTCTTCGAGGAGGACCGCGCCCTGGTGGAGGCCCCGATTCCGGAGGTCGAGGTCTTCGCGCGCTACTTCCCCCACGACCCGGTGCTGGCGCTGTGGACAGCGGCCGTCACGGCCCGCGGCGGCACGTTGTCCGCGGAGGCGGTGGCGATTGCCACCCGCGAGTGGCCGGAGCTGTGGTGCGTGCTCGCCGTGGACCCGCTCTTCCGTCCCTCCGTCATGCCGCCGCGTCCCGCCGAGCCCGTGCTGCCAGCGCTGCTCTCCGAGACGATGCAGCTGTGGAACGTGGTGTCGGTGCTCCCCGACCCGAGCGAGGACGTCATCCCGCTGGGGGACTACTGCCCCGAGCCGTATGACTTCGACAGCCATGGCCTCTTCACGTTGGAGGACTCGAAGGGGTGGCTGAGCATGTTCGAGAGTCGGGAGCGTGCGCCCCCGTTCCGAATCACGGTGGGCCAG
This sequence comes from Pyxidicoccus xibeiensis, assembly GCF_024198175.1. NCBI lineage: Bacteria > Pseudomonadati > Myxococcota > Myxococcia > Myxococcales > Myxococcaceae > Pyxidicoccus > Pyxidicoccus xibeiensis. The sequence goes on along the minus strand of NZ_JAJVKV010000001.1, from coordinate 1,539,234 downwards.
CAGCCGGACCGCTTCCTCGGTCGCTACGACACGGACGTGCTCGAGCCGCTGCGCACCCTGGCCCCTCACAGTGGCGATGCGTGGTTCTTCCTCCGGGACGTCAACCTGGACTTCGCGGACGAGCTCTCCCTCCGGGGCGGACGCTACGGGTTCCGCCGCTGGTCCCTCGAAGGCATGGAGTCCGACCCGGACGGCCCGTCGGTCCTCCGGATCCACGTGCTGCTGCGACAGCTTGGCCAGCGTCCGGAGGCGCGGTTCCACTCGGTGGAGTTCCAGCGCGCGCTCCGGAGCCTGGGCTGACGCCTCACTTCTCTTCGAGCGCCCCGTAGCGCACCACGCGGAAGCGCGCGCCCTGGGCCTCGCGGATGCGGGCGGCGAGCTTGTCGTGCAGCTCGGGCGTCCACGTGCTCCAGCGCTCGAAGAACTTCGCCGTGGCCGCCCTGTCACCCGAGTGCTGGAGCGCGACCACCTCCTTGAGCAGCGACGACACCGTGTCTGCGTACCTGGTGTAGTCGATGCTGAGCCGCGCCGTCTGCGGGTCCGCCTTGATGAGGCCGCGCTCCAGGAACCAGTTGAACTGCACCAGCTGCATGCGCTGGTACGGCTGGTCCTCGCGCGGGCGCACGTTCTGCAGCGTGCGGCGGATGCCCGACGCCTGCACCGTGCGCAGGGTGGCCGCGTCCAGTGAGCCGTTCTTCTGGAAGGAGTGCAGCGCGAAGAGGCTGACCAGGTCGGCCTTCATCTCCTCCATGGCGTCCGCGTAGTCCTCCAGCGCGACGTCCAGGGTGCGGCCCTTCACGTCGCGGTCCGGGCCCAGGTAGTGCCCCACCTCGTGCCAGAGCGTGCGCTGGAAGTTGCCCTCGGACGTGAGGTCCTTCGCGTGCACGTCCGCCGTGGCCGTGCGCCACACGCGCTCGTCGGAGGCGAACAGCTCCGTGTTCTTCATGATGTTCTCGCGCAGCAGGATGGTGCGGCCGTAGCGGCGCGAGTAGAGCGGGTCGTTGGGCAGGATGCTCGCCGTGTTGGTGCCGCGCGCCTGGCCGAAGTCCGCCACCACCTCGTACACGCCCACCGGGATGTCCTCGCGCACGCGCTTCTTCGCGGGGTACGGCAGCGCGTCCTCCACCGCCTGGAGGCCGCCCAGCCGCTGCCGCAGCGTCTGCGTCGCCGGCTCGTTCAGCAGCAGCACCGACAGCGAGTGGAAGGCCTTCACCCCGTAGAGCGCGTCGTCGTACGTCTCGTACGCGCCCACCTGCACGTTGAGCCGCCGGAAGCGGCCCGTCACCCAGGACGCGTCGCCGCTCTCGTAGTCGTTGCTGAGGAAGTCCCTGGCGCGGTTGCGCAGGTAGCGGGCGAGCTCCTCGTCGCCCGGCTCCAGGCGCTCCGCCGCGCGCATGAGCAGGCCGTAGGCCTTCACCAGCTCCGGGCCGTAGGCCACGGCGTAGGGCACCGCGTACAGCACCTTCGCGTCCGGCTGCTTCGCGCGGGCCTGGAGCCGCTGCTTCAGGCCGGGGTGCAGCGTGTCCAGCACCGGGTGGGCCTGGAGCACCTTGAGGTCCTGGCGCAGGTTGGCGGCGGTGGCGCGGCGCACCACCGTCAGCTCGTGCAGCAGGGCGTCGCGCTGGTCGGGGTGGGCGGCGAGGAAGGCGTCCACCTCGGCGCGGGTGGCGTCCGGCGGGTAGACGTTGCGCGCGGGCACCTGCGGGTCCACGGGCAGGAAGGCCTCGCGCGCGTTGGTCAGCGTGCTGGAGATGGGGCCCTGGTACAGGCGGTACAGCGTGAGCAGGTCCTGCGTGCGCTTGGGACTGCCCAGCTTCTTGTCCAGCGCCTGGAGCTTCGCGTGGGCCTGGAGCGCCTGGTGGTGGCGCGAAGTTTCATAGAGCTCCTGGAGGAGCTGGCCGACCTCCAGCAGGTCCTTCACCGCCGCCTGCTCATCGGCGGAGAGGCGCGAGAGGTCGGGCGCCAGGCGCACCTCCTCCGTCTTGGCGAGAATCTCCGCCACCTTCTCCTCGGGCCAGTAGCCCGGGGGCAGGGTGGGGGCGGGGGCCGCGGCATGCGCCGCGAGCGTGGCGAAGACCGTGACGGCCAGGGTCAGTGCGTGGGGGAGTCGCATGGCGCGCAAGACTGCCACGACTGCGCGGGTATTCCCGTGAAACACCCCGGGGACTGGGGCGGTACGGCCCGACAGGCGCAGGAGCGTGGCGACGACGAGGGGCCAGGGCACGCGCGGTGAGCCTGGCAACTCCGCTGAGAGTCCCGCTCTCGCTCACTTCTTGCGGAGGACCTCCGCCGGCAGGTTGCGCCGGAAGGGCCTGAGCAGCGCCGTGACGAGCGGCGCCATGGGGATGGGCAGGGCGACGAGGATGAGGATGAAGACGAGACGGACGAGGCGGACGACGAACTTCAGCAGGGCACGCGCGCGAGCGCGCACACCCGTGGCAGCGGGCTGCATGGTGGACTCCTGGGGCTGAGAGGGGTTCCGGAGACGAGCTGCTTCCGGAGCGGCTCAGCGCAGGAGCGCGCGATGGAGGAGGAAGAGGCGGCGAGACGCGGAGCGGGCGTCCGTGGCCGGAGCGGGCACCGTCGAGGAGACGGACACCACGAGCCGGAGGGGCTCCACCCTCACGGGGGCTACCTGGACGCGCTGCTCACGAAGCGGGGCGGACAGCCGTCCGGCCAGCAGGACGGCCACGGGGGCGTCCGGGCGCGGCACGGCATGCGCGGGCGTACCGCCGAGGGCGAGCGCGAGGCACGCCATCAGCAGTCGCAAGCCGCGCAGCAGGTGGTGCGGTGCCCGGAGCATTCAGCCTCAACCTTGCCACCCGGGCAGAGCTGTCAAGGTGTGGGGCTGGGGAGGGACTCGAGGCTCCACCGGCACACTGTTCGGAAATGTCGGGACATTTTCGGCGCAAAACCCCCGACATTTCCGAACAGGGACCTGCGGCCGGCCATTCGGCAAGCGCGAGCGGGCGGGCCGCGAGAGCCCATCAGCGCCGGTCGCCGCCCCGGAGCCCAGCGGCGCGGAGGTAGTACCGCGCCGTCTGTGCGAGGAACCGCAGCGGAAGGCCCGGGTCCGACAGGGCGCGGCCCAGCTCACCGCCCAGCTCCGTGAAGAGCGTGCGGAGGACCTCCAGCTTCCGCAGGTCATCCAGGTCCGACGCATACCCGAGCGCGGGCAGGCGACGCCGCCACACGGGGTTGCTGGCCAGCGTGGCGCGCACCGCGTCGAGCACGTCCAGCAGCGTGGGCGCCATCAGCCCGATGGAGATTGACAGCGCCTCCTGCTCGGTCGTCTGGGCCATGTGCCAGTGGCCGGCGGGGATGTAGATGAAGTCCCCGGCTCCCAGCGCGTGCGTCTCCACGGGCGTCGTCTCCTGCGCGGCCACGGCGCCGCTCGGCAGGGCCTCCGGGAGGGGCACGGGGTGCAGCGTGTTCTCCCGGAGGAGGTAGTCCTTGCGGCCTGCTGTCTGGAGGATGAAGACCTCCTCCGGGTCGCAGTGCCAGCCGAAGCCGTGCTGCCCGGCGGGCGTGCAGTAGAGGTGCAGGTTGATGCGGCCATGCAGCTCCGCGCTGAAGGTGCGCGCGAGCTGTGACAGGCCGGGGTGGTGCTGGTCCGGCTGGCGGAGCACGAGCGTGTAGCCCTCCGCGAACAGCTCCCGCGCCTGCTTCGCCGTCGAGGGCCGCTCGCCCGTGTACGGCACGCCCCGCCGCGCGAGCAGCACGTCACACGGCGTCTGCTCGATGAGCTCGTCGACGACGCTCCACGAGCCCAGCTCGCGCAGGCGCTCGGCCGCGGCCGGTCCGGTAAAGGGACGCTTCTGGTAGTGCTCCCGCAGGAAGCGCTCCCGGGGAAAGCCATTCAGCAGTTCGTCGAGCACCATGCGGTGCCAGCGTAACCACACCCGGGCAGGCACGCCGATGACTCCCGCGAGCCGCCGTCCCAGGGCTGCTTATCAGGCGACGAAGCGCCGCATCGCAGGTGACGCCGAGGCGCGAGGCAGGCCTCGCGGTCCTCGAGCCAGGCGGCCAGGAGTGCAGGCGACTCCCGCCCGCCCCGTTACAACCCGCCGAGCTGCGCCTCCGGATGCGCCGAGCGCAACTGCACCAGCGAGGCGAGGCAGCTCTGCCACTCGCCCTTCGCCAGTGAGCCGGTGAACTCGCCCAGCACGGGCGCCACCACGCGGGCGAAGGCCTCGTCCTCCAGGCCCAAATCCCGCACCAGCTCAATCACACGGCGCTTGGCCACGCTGGCGGACAGGCGGCGCTGCACCTCACCCTCGCGCGCCTCCTTCGCCCGTCCCGGCGGCAGGCCGAAGAGCATCCGCCGCAGGAACGTCCGCAGCGCGTCCACGTTGGCGAAGCGCTCCGTGGCGGCCACGGGGGCCTCCTTCGCACCCGAGGGCTTCCACCCCTCCGGCAGGTGCGTGGGGCGGTGCTTCTCCCAGAGCAGCCGCACGGCGAACAGGCCCACCTCGCGGTCCGCGCTCTGCATCAGCCACGCGAGCCGCTCGGCGCCGCCCAGCCGCGCGTAGTGCCGGCGGATGAGCTCCACCGCCACCTCTCGGGTGCTGCGCTTGGTGCTCTCCGTCAGCGAGAACACCTTCACCGGGTCCAGCTCCTCCGGGTGCAGCACGTGCCGCGCGTCCGCGCCCTCCTCGCCCGCCTTCAGCAGGGCGTCGTAGGCCAGGTTGCGGACCTCCTTCGCCTCCGCGTCCGCCAGCTCGTACACGCGCGTGTGCCAGCCCCAGGCCCGCAGCTCCGCGCGGACGATGGCCAGCGCGAAGCGGCGCACGTCGTCGCGCGAGTCCTGCAGCGCCGGCCACAGCTTCTCCGGCGTGTACGCCTTGCGAGGCGCCTTCGGCTTCAGCTCGTACGACTTCGACTCCGGCTGCTCGGGGCCAATCACCGGGTGGTGGCAGCGCAGGTACGTCTGCGCGAAGCCGCGCACCTGCACCGGCTGCTTCGCGCCCAGCGCCAGCTCGAACAGGCGCTCCAGGCCCGCCGCCGCGTCGCCCGCGTCGCTGAAGTCCGCCGGCATCACGTTCTCCAGCAGGTACCGGTGCGCGAAGCCGTGCAACTGCGGGTCCGCGCGCCGGGCCAGCGCCAGCAGCCAGGGCACCGTGAGCTGGCGCGGGGTGAACAGCTTGCGGTTGCCCAGCAGCGCCAGCGCCACCGCGCGGTGCTTCGAGCTGAAGACGAGCCCCTTCACCCGCTCCACGTCCAGCCCGGGCAGGCTGTCCGCGCGCATCAGCCAGTTGCCCACCGTGCCGCCGATGCGCGGGTGCGCCGTCTTGTCCAGCAGCCACTCCGGGCCGATGACGGCGGGCGCGTACGCGGAAAGCGCCTTCACCGCCAGCCCCTCCACCGGGTGCGGACGCTTCTCCAGGCGCGGGTCCTCCAGCAGCTCCTTCCAGAAGGCCACCGGCAGCTCCGTGGCCGCGTACTTGGAGGAGACGAAGCCCTTCACCCAGGCGAGCTGCTCGGAGCTGCCCAGGTACAAGTCCCGCAGGAAGGCGGCGGACAGCTCCGCGCGGTCGAAGGACTGCTCCAGCGAGCGCGCCGCGAAGCCCGTCGTCGGCTTGAACGACAGCAGCCGGCCCAGCAGCTCCAGCCCCAGCTCGCGCGGGTTGCGCTTCTCCAGCGTGGCCGCGGCGTAGGCCTTCACGTCGTTGGCGCCCTGGGCCACCAGCTCCACCAGCCGCTCGGCGGGCAGGTCCTGCGCGTGGGCTCGGGCGTACTCAATCGCATACGTACGGGCCCGGTCGCTGGGGGACAGCAGCAGCGCGAGCACCGCCTCGTGCAGGCCGAGCGCGCGCAGGCGGCCCTGGTGGAACTCGGGCGAGCCCTGCAGCGTCTCCACGAGGAAGTCGTGGGCGCTGGCCAGCGGGCGGCGGGCGAGCCTGTCCAGCCACGCGGGCGTCACCTTGCGCAGCGTCTCCGGGTGGTCCTTGCGCAGGCCCTGAATCGCGAAGCGCGCGGCCGGGTCCGAGTAGCAGGTGTCCAGCAGGCGCATCAGCGCGTCCGGCGAGCGCTTCCACGCGTCCGGGAAGGCGCGGTGCTTCACCATGTCGGCGGGCGGCTGGATGGAGAACGACGTCGCCGTGTAGTTGCCGCTGCCGTGCGCCCAGATGTGGTGGGCCACCCAGACGGAGTACCAGGACGCGTCCGCCTCGTAGTGGCGGAGCACCTCCACGGCGAACTGGGGGTAGAGCTCCGGCACGGCGGCGCCCAGGTGGCGCAGGTAGCGCCAGGCGCGGCGGCGCAGGTAGGTGAGGGTGCCGGCGGAGACCTCGCGGTTGTACCCGCCGCGGCCGCGCTCCACGTCGAAGCGCCAGGCGAGGACGCCGAAGACTTCCGCGTCGTGGCGGGCCTCGGCGAGCTTGTAGATGCGCTTGAGGCCGCCCCACAGGCCGAAGCGCAGGTCCGCGCGGCGGATGATGTCCACCAGGGCGGCGCGCGAGGCATCGGTGTTGCGCGCGTAGAGGGCGACGAGCAGGTCCGCCAGGGCGAGCCGGGGCGGGTGGGCCACGTCCTTCTGCGCGAGGTAGCGCTGCCACGCCTCGGTGGAGGCAGTGCGCCGGCTCTCGGAGCCGTGGCGGGCCTGGGCCTGGGTGAGCGTCCGCAGCAGCTTGTCGAAGGTGAAGGCGTCCTTCGGTGGCGGAGTCTCGGAGGCCTTCTCCGGCTGGGCCAGGAAGGCGATGACGGCCTCGGCCAGGTCCGGGGCCTCGGCCTGGACCAGCCGCTCGAGGTCCGCGGAGTTGAGGGCATCACTCGTCGACGTGGACATGGGTCTGGGGACTTAGCACGGCGGGCCGTATGGGAGGGGGCTCCCCAGACGGGCGGGCGTGCGTTCAAACGGCCCCTGGCACCCGTATCCGGACGCGAATCTACCCATCTGCTCGCACCAACTCAGGTTGATTTTCAACGAAATCAAATGGTTGCGAAAGCGAATGGAGCCGTTATCTACTCACGAATCTACTCATGAGTGCTCCGACCAGCGACCAGCTCCTGCAGACGATTCAGCGCCTGCAGCCGGTGCGGGTAGAGACGCTTCAGGAGCACTTCGGCGTCTCCCAGCAGACCCTGTCCCGGTGGCTCAAGGCCGCAGGGGACGCAGTGTGCCGGATGGGGCGTACCAAGGGAGCGCTGTATGTCCGCACGCGGACCGTGCCCCAACTGGGCACGCGGGTGCCAGTGCACCGGGTGGATGAGGCCGGGCAGATCCACCGGCTGGGCACACTCCACTTCCTGTCCGATGGAGGCTACTGGCTGGAGTCCGTGACAGGCCCCGGTCAGCGCTTCGAGGGACGGCCGCCGTTCGTGGAGGAGATGCGGCCCCAGGGGTACATGGGCCGGCGCTTCCGATTCCATGGCCCGAGCACGTTGGGGCCCCCGAGACGCTCATCGCGCCCTGATGACTGGGGCGACGACCAGGTGCTCGACGTCCTGAGCCAGTACGGCGAGGACTGCGCGGGGGACCTCATCCTGGGCGAGCAGTCCCTGAACCGCTACCTGTCCCTGCGCATCCTGGCCCCGGAGGTGGAGCGCGCCAACTATCCCGTGCACGCTCGTGGCTACCGTAGCGAAGGGGCGAGCTCATCGGCGGGAGGCGAGCAGCCGAAGTTCACTGCCTTTACAGGAGCGCGCCACGTCCTCGTGAAGTTCGCGGACGCGAGCATGGGCCGTGCGGGACAGCGCTGGCGGGAGCTGCTTGCGTGCGAGCAGTTGGCCCTGGAGTGCGTCCGCGCCGCTGGATTCGAGGCAGCCGACGCCGAGTGGTTCGACCTGGGCGACTACCGCTTCCTGGAGGTCGGCCGGTTTGATCGCATCGGTAGACTGGGACGGCGTGCCCTGCTGTCGCTGCGCGCCATCGACAACGAGTACGTCGGCCTGGGGAGGGGGAGCTGGACGCAGGTCGCCCTGCGCCTGCTCGTAGACCGCCGGCTCCCCAAGGAGGATGTCCGGCGCATCCGCTGGCTCGACACCTTCGGCCAGCTCATCGGTAACACCGACCGTCACCTGGGCAATGTCTCCTGCTTCGTGGAGTCTCCCGGGCGGTTTCGGCTCGCGCCCATCTACGACATGCTGCCCATGGTCTTCGCGCCGGACGGTGCGCACCTTGTCGAGCGCACCTTCACGCCCGAGCCACCGAATGCGCACAACCTGGACGTCTGGGCCGATGCCGCCCGTCACGCACTGGCGTACTGGGACCGGCTCGTCGCCTGCGCGGACTTGAGTGAGGACTTCCGCCAGCGCTGTGCCACCAGCCGGGAGGCCCTCGCCACACTCGCCTCTCGACTGCCCGCGCTCTGACCGCGCCGCATCACTTCCAGAACGCGATGATGTCCAGGAGGTCCGCGCCCGGGCCGACGATGGAGCTGCTGCTCCGGTTGTCGAACCAGGTCATGTCCACCAGCAGCGCCGCGCCGAGAATCAGCTGCCGCAGCCGTCCGTCCGTGCACTCCGGCGCGAAGTCCAGGCGGAAGGTGTCCGCGTCGGTGAACAGCTCCTGCAACACGCCGTTCCACTTCTTGCGGATGAGCGCCACCTCCACGCCCCGCTGCATCACCCGGAACGTCCAGGGCTTCAAGAGCGGCCCCTCCACCGTCGCCAGCACCGTGCCCGACGGTGTCAGCAGCTCCAGCTTCCGGCCCACCACGGAGAAGCGCTGCTCGATTCGCCCCAGCAGCCGCCCGTCCCACGCCTCCACGTTGGCGTGCGCCAGCAGGAAGCTCCACGGCCGCTCAATCGCGAGCGCCACCGTCCCGCCCAACGTCATGCACTCCATCCGCGCCTTGTAGAAGGGCCAGAAGTTGCGCTTGAGCGCCGAGCCCCAGCCGTCTCCCGTCTCGCCCACGTACACCGTGGGCCGGCCCGTGTCGTCGCACACCTCGTACTGGTTGCGCGCCTCCCACGGCACGAGGACTTCCACCAGCTCGCGCAGCTGCCGCATGCGCAGCCCCGGCCCCTCCAGCAGCCCCGTCAGCTGCAGGCGCAGCTCCCGGCTCATGTAGCGAGGGTCCCCGGGCAGCCCCTTGCCCGCGCCGGAGGGCTCCTCGGGAAGCGGCTCGCCCGCGGGCTCCGGCACGTGCCCCGGTGCCCGCTGCTCCCGGCTGCCCCAGTCCAGCTCCAGCTCCCCCGCGCTCGCCAAGTCGGGTTTGTTGCTCATGCGGGCAAGCCTAGCCGCGCGCCACCTCGGGAGGCGAGCCGGCCCCCGGACTCACCGGCTGTCGGGCACCGGCGTCCACACCGTGCGCAGCTCGTGCTCCAGCGAGGCCCCCTCGGGGATGTCCAGCTCCTCGCGGTGGACGGCGTACCGCTCCCGGTCCAGCTGTAGCAGGAAGAGGAAGGTGTAGCGCCCACCGGGCAGGCGCTCGTACACCAGCTCGGACGGGCCGCCGCCGCTCCGGGTGCGAGGCATGGACTGGTGGCGCGTCAGCGTCAGCAGCTCTTCATGCGTGGCCTCCGGAGACACCGGGCCGGGGACGAGCGCGGTGTACATGCCCGCCACGGGGTTCGGCAGCTCCAGCCGGAAGTGGAGCCTCAGCGTGGCGCCACCCGCCCGCTCGGAGATGGCCAGCGTCACCGGGCCCGTCGGGGGCAGGTACACCCGCTGGGGCATGAACTCCACGCGGCGCCCATCCGCCCCCGTCGTGCCGAGCGAGTGCACCGCGTAGTTGCCCGCCTCCATCCCCTGCAGGGCGAAGGTGCCCCCGGCCGTCTTCACGCGGGTGGTGGAGCCGGACCAGCTCAGGGGCTCCAGCATCACCGTGGTGTCCATGGGCCGGCCTTCGCGGTCCGTCACGGTGCCCTCCACCCGCGCGCCGCTGAACAGGCGCAGCTCCAGCGTCTCGTCACCCACTCCAATGCGTTGGCGCAGCAGGGGGTAGCCCCTGTGCTTCACCTTCAGCACCAGCGCGCGGGCCTCCAGCGGTGGCAGCGTGAAGGTGCCGTCCACGCTGGTTTGCGCCTCTGCCAGGGGCGAGTGCTCGGACATCCACTCGTCCTCGCCCACGATGCTCACCTGGACGCTCGCGCGGGCCACGGGCTGGGACGTCACTCCGTCCACCACCCGGCCCTTCACCTGGCGCCCGCGCGTGAGCCGCACCAGGCCCAGGTCCAAATCCCTGCCGCGCGGCACCTTCACGTCGAGCACCGCGCGCGTGAGGCCGGGCGCGTCGAACCGCAGCTCCATGGAGCCCGGGTTGTCCATGGGGAGCTCGAAGGCGCCCCCCGGGTCCCGGAAGGAGAGCTGGTTGATGGTGAAGGGCGAGACGGGGGTGCCGTCCTCCCGCACCACCCGCCCGCGCAGGTAGCCCTGGTAGAGGAGCACCAGGCGCACGTCTCCCGCTCCCGCCCGCGTCACGACCCCCGGCCGCGCCTGCCCCTTCCCGAGCTCGGGCTCGTCGAAGGTGTAGCCATTCTTCGACGCGGAGAGCACGCACGGCCCCTCCACCAGGGCGTCCACCGTGAAGCGCCCGTCCGGGCCGGTGGTGGCCGTGGACGGGCGGTGGCCATCCCGGTCCTCGGGCTGCTGCTGGAGCGTGTACGCCCGCACCTCGGCGGCCTCGACCGGGCGCCCGTGCTCGTCCACGACGACGCCCGACACCGAGTGCCCCGTGTCCAGCCGCAGCGACACCTCCACCGGCTCCGCGCCCGAGACGGAGAAGGCGTGTGACGTGCGGTGAAGGGTTCCGCCCCGGTCCAGCACCGCCTGGAGCGTGTGGCCGCCGGGAGGCAGCCCCTCGAGCGAGAAGTGTCCCTGCTCGTCGCTCATGACCAGCCGCTCATCGTCCTCGCCGTCCGAGGGGAGCTTCAGGGTGATGCGCACCTGGAAGAGCGGCGCGCCGCGGGCGTCCACCACCGTGCCCTCCACCTTCGCGCCCGTGCGCACCACCAGCCGGACTTCCGTCGTGGGAGCGTCCGCCTCCGCCTTCGTGAAGAGGTGGCTGCCGCCGCCGGCGGTGATGACGTAGCGCCCCGGCTCGGGGAGCTCGAAGAGGAAGCGCCCGTCCTCGTCCGAACTCGTGCTGCGCGCGTCGTCGGAGAGGTCCACCTCTTCCTCCAGCGGGGGCGGCTCCTCCTCCTCCACGGCGGACCTGCCCTGGTGGAAGATGAGGGGCGCGTGGTGGTTGGGCAGGTGGCGCCGGACGTTGCGCCGCCGCCGCGTGGGTCTGCCGGCCTTCATGGCCTCCACGTCCACGTCCGCCAGCGGGCGGCCCTCGGTGTCGATGACGATGCCCGCGAGGACGACGGCGCGCTCGAGGGTGAAGACGAGCGGTGGCCCGGAGGCGGACACCTCCACGTCCTCGGGCTCGAGCGCCAGGAACCCGTCGGCGTCCACGCTGAAGGAGTGCGCGCCGGGCACGAGCGGGCCGAGGCGGAACCGGCCATCCGCTCCGGTAATGGCGTCTTCGGCGGTGGGGGCGTCCTCGCCGGGGTAGGTGGACACCACGGCGCCGGTGACGGGCTGCCCGGCCTCGTCCAGGACGAGGCCCTCGACATAGACGAGGGTGCCCAGGTGCACGGTGATTTCCACGTCCGTCGCCGTCTCGTCGAGGTCCGCGTTCGCATAGCCGTGCAGGCCGTCGCGCTCCGCGAAGACCTCGTAGCTGCCGGGGGAGATGTCCTCGAGGACGAAGCGGCCGTCGCCGTCCGTCACCGCGACGTGCAGGCTGTACGGCAGCCGGACCTCGGCGCCGGGGGCCGGCCTGCCCTCGAGGAGCACCTGCCCGCGGATGCGCCGGGGCCGGTGGAGGGTGATGGACTCCAGGTCCTCGTAGGCCACGTCCAGCAGGTACGTCGGCAGCAGGCCGGGACTGGAGGCGACGAGGCTGTACTCGCCCGTGGGCAGGGGGCCGAGGCTGAACCGGCCGTCCGCGTCGGTGCTGGCGTCGAAGTAGCGCGAGTGCGCCGTGTGGAAGAGCTTCACCTGTGCCGAGGCAATGGGCCCGCCGGCCTCGTCGACGACGCGGCCCGCGATGGCGAGCCCCAGCTCCAGGACCAGGTCCACCCCGTCGCTGCCGGTGGCGACCTCCGGCGCCAGGGCGGAGTCCTCCCCGGCGAAGGCCCACAGCGCCACGGTGCCCTCGGGCAGCGCGTCGAGCACGAAGCTGCCGTCCTCCGCGCTGGTGGTGTGGGCGAGCATGGGGGCTCCGCCGCGCTCCGCCAGCACCAGCTCCGTCAGCACGTCCGTGGCCTCGCCGACGCAGTCGATGGAGGACATCGGCACGTCCGGCGTCTGGACGTCACAGGGGAGCGCGGACAGCGACTCGCCCGGCATGGCCCGGGTGGCGGACACGTCGGCGCCCGCGACGGGGTTGCCGCTCTCGTCCACCACGCGCCCGCGAACGGACAGGGTGCCGCGAGGCGGCGGGGTGGGCTCGCTCGGGCCCGGGAGTGTCCGGGTCCGGGGAGAGCGGGCCTCGCGCGCGGGGGCCTCCACGGGGTCATCATCGCGGCTGCCGACGAGCGCCACGACGGTGCCCAGCAAGAGCACGCCGAGCGCGACAGCCACCGCCGAACGCTTCCCCATGGCGTCGAATCCTCCCAACGGCGCCCACGGTAGCAGGCCGGGAGGGCTGGCTTCACCGGGGGGGGCCTACGCCTGGGTGCGTGAGGACGCCTCCGCGTCCATGCGGGCCTTCTCCGCGATGATGACGTCTCTCACGTACTCGCGCAGTGTGGGTACGTCGGGAAAGCCGGCCGGGTCCACGGGAGGCATCACCTGGACGCGGCAGTGGGACGAGGCCTCCATCACCAGGCCGTGCTTGGGGAGCGTGCGGGCGGTGCCGGTGAGGACCACGGGGATGATGGGGCACTTCATCTTCATGGCCAGGGTGAAGGCGCCGTCCTTGAAGGGCTTCACCTGGCCGTCGAAGGAGCGCGTGCCCTCCGGGAACATGAGGATGGGCACGCCGCGCGCGAGCCAGTACTCACACAGGTGCATCATCTTCGCGATGCTGACCTTGTCGCCGCGCACCAGGGGCACGTAGCGGTTGAGGCGCATGTTCCAGCCGATGAAGGGCAGCCGGAAGTTCTCCGCCTTGGAGACCCACTTGAAGGGGCTGTAGAGGCCGAAGAGGACCAGGATGTCGCCCAGCGACTCGTGGTTGGCGACCAGCACCGCCGGCTCGTGCCAGGGCAGGCGCTCGCGCCCGTCCACGCGCAGGTGCCACAGCGGATTCACATAGAAGTAGAGCTGGGCCCAGAAGCACGAGTACAGGTGCAACACGCGCCCGTTCCGGTCGAAAGGGAGCGTGACGAGCCAGAGCACCACGGCGCCCGCGAAGAGCACCACGCAGGAGACGCCGAGGAACGCCCAGAAGAAGATGGAGAGCAGGAGTTTGATAGCGCGCGCGAGTGTGCCACAGGCTGGCGCGGAGGGAAGGAGACTTGCTCAGCGCCCCGGCGGCCCGGCCTTCGCGAGCAGCTCCACGAAGGCGGTGAGGTACGGCGGCGGGCGGACGGTGCGGGGCCAGGCCGCGTGCCAGTGCCGGCGCAGGCCCCGCCGCGTCACCCGCACGGCGGCCAGCGTGCCGCGCGCCAGCTCCGGCGCCACCGCCCAGCGCGCCAGCAGCGCCACGCCCAGCCCCGCCTTGGTCAGCTCCACCATGGCCTCCGTCAGCTCCACGTGGGACACGCGCGACGGCGTCACGCCCGCGGGCACGAGGACCTGCTGGAAGAGGGTGCTCTGCGTGAGGGGGATGCTGTAGAGCAGCACGTGCTCGCGCGCGAAGTCCTCCGCGTGCAGCACGCTCCGCTTCGCCAGCGGGTGGTCCGGGGCCATGACGGCCACCAGCTCGTCCTCGAAGAGGGGCGCGCCCGCGAGCCGGCGGTGGCGCACGGGCTCGCTGACGATGCCCAGGTCCAGCGCTCCGGAGAGCAGGGCCTCCACCGGCCGGCGCGTCGCGTCCACGGCGATGCGCACCTCCACGCCCGCGTGCTTCGCGGAGAAGCGCCGCAGCACGGAGGGCAGCCAGTGGTAGGCCGTGTAGCACTCGGTGGCCAGCCGCAAGAGGCCGTGCGTCGACTGCGCGAGGCGGGACACCTCCGCCTCGGCGGACTCCACCTCCGCCACCACCTTGCGCGCGGCGTCCAGGACGCGCTGCCCGGCGCCGGTGAGCACCATGCGCCGGCCCTGCCGCTGGAACAGCTCGGCGCCCAGGCGCTCCTCCACGTCGCGCAGCTGGTGGCTCAGGGCGGGCTGGGACAGGTGCAGCACGCGCGCCGCCGCCGTCACCGAGCCCGTGTCCACCACCGCCGCCACCAGCCTCAGGTGTCTCACGTCCAGGACCATCCATTCGATTCTTGCATGGATTCATGCGGAGGATGCGCTGGACGCATGTGGACAACTTGGGGACAAGTGCGGGCAGACAGCCTTCCGAGGTGCCCCCATGAGCTTGAAGACACAGTCGCTTGCCCCCGATGCCCTGGTGGTCATCGGGGAGGCCTACGCGTCGAACGCCACGCTGTTCCTGCACGGTCGCGACGTGCTGATGGTGGATGCGCTGGGCAGCCGGGCGGACGCGGAGGCGCTGCGGCGCTTTGTCCAGGACGAGCTGCACGCGCGGGTGCGGCTGGCGGTGTGTACCCACGGGTTCAGCGACCACCTGGCGGCGCTCCAGGTGTTCCCGGAGGCGCTGGTGCTGGCGCACGAGCGCTTCGAGGACACCTTCCAGGCGGAGCGCTTCCGTACAGATGAAGAAGCGGGCTTCTTCCGCGCGCCCGAACTGCGGGTGGGTGGGCCCCTGCACCTCCAGTGGGGACGGTATGCGCTGGAGGTGTTCCCGAATGCCGGGCACACGGCGAGCACGCTGAACATCGACGTGCCCGCGCTGGACCTGCTGTTCTCCGCGGACACGGCGGTGGGGCACATGGCGTACGTCGCCTACGGGGAGCCGGCGGCCATCGACGCGGCGCTGTGGCGCTCGGAGGCGCGGGGCCGCTCGCGCGTCATCCAGGGGCACGGCGGGGTGGTGTCACCGCGCACGCTGAGCTCGGCGCGGCATTATCTGCGGGCTCTGGAAGGAGCGGTGCGCGAGGCGCGTGGGGCGCCGGAGCGCGTGCGGGCCATTGCGCTCGCGGCGTGCCTGCCGGCGGACGTGCGGGGCAGTGAGGTCGAGGCGTTCTTCCACTCGCGGAACCTGGAGGAGGTGGTCGCGCGGCGACTGTGGGCGTGAGGCCGGGGAGGGACCTGGGGTGACAGTTGCTCCCAGCAGGACTTCACGGGTAGGGTGAGGCCGCGAGCGCGACGTGTGTGGCAGGCGAAGGCGAACCGCCGAAGTTGCCTGCACACCGCCGAAAGTCGCAGGTCGACTTCCGACTCCGTGGTCCTCCTCGAGAGCAGGTGCGCTTCGATTCGGCCCAATATGAAAATCGCAATCAAACCGCTGACGGCTTCGGACTTGTCATTCTTCAAGAGTCACGCGGAACGCGCCGGACAGAAGGCAATTGCGCTGGATGGCGGCGTCTTTGTTGATGACTTCTACCCCGGGCTCAGGAAGTCGTTTGAACGGGTCATCGTCTCCCTGGTGGTTGTGGGTCCTGGAGGAAGGACCGCACACCGCTTGACGCGAAGGGTCCAGCGTTCGCCAGGCCCGAATGGCTGGTGCCTGGGTGGTGAGTTGATATGCGACTCAGACGACGAGTCCGGTCGCTTTGACTCGCTGGCTGTAGGCGATTACGGAGTTCTCGCTTTCGAAGGGGCTGGGCGGCCAGCCGTCGTGACGCTTGTTCTCGTGTCGGCGCACGATGATTCGCAGTTGCACGAAGCGATTGCGACTCGCAGCATCTTCGCCGAGCGGAATACCCTGGTCGCGGTGTCGGACTCCCTTGTGGCGGAGTTGCGGGCGGTCACCGAGGGAGCGTATCCGGGAGAGCATCCTCTTGAGGTGCTCGGTCTTCGCGACACGATCGAAGACGTGTTGTTCGGTAACACTTCGCCTGTGCTGACTTCAAGACGGCCCTCGGGCCGCTCCATGAGGATGTCACATGAAGATTTGCGTAGGCGAATCCTGGATGCGGAGGAAACCAGCCAGCGGGGCGAGGACTTGTTTGGGATGTGGCTCGTCGCAACGGGGCACGGAGAGGATGACTTCGATTGGGTCGCGCAGACTCATGTGCGATCGGCATTCGATTATGAGGTGCGCGCGGCCAGATGGGTGGACGGAGTGCCGCACGTGTTCGTTGACGTGAAGACGACGCGCGGTCCATGCGAACGGCCATTGCATATGAGCATTGGCGAGTTGCGCTTTGCTGCATCGGTCGACAACTATCGCATTGCGCGGGTGTATGAATTGGGGGGCAGTCCGACAAAGTTGCGGATTCTTTCGGGCGTCAAGGTGGTTGCCGAAAGAATCATCGCGGGTCTCGACAGTCTGCCTGCGGGTGCCACGGCGGACAGTATTCAGATAGACCCGGGGATGTTTGATACTGAGTTGGAGGCCGCGCTTGCGTGAGTGGTAGCGCGCTGGGGCCGTGAGAGGAGTGTCTCCGTCGGTGCTTCGAGTGAGCTGGCGTACTGCCCTGGGCGCTTTCATCGCCCTCCTGCTCCCGCTACCCCTGGTGCTGGTCATGGGCAGCGTCCTGCATGACAGGCAAGGAGAGTCTTCTTCGCGGCCAGGCGCGGCACGTACCGTCCCCATGCTCTCGTATGAGGAGCGCCTGAGTCGGCTGACGTACCACCGTGAATGCAGGAAGCACGCTGACTGCGAGGCGCCCCTGGCGTGCTTCATGGACCTCCAGCGCAGGCAGAAGTACTGCACCGACAGCCACTGCACGACGGATGCGCAGTGCTTGGAGGGACAGCGCTGTCACGACTTGGCCACTCCCTGGAAAGGGCTCCAGGTGCGCTGGTGCGTGGCCGTGGGTGTCCGTCAGGAAGGTGAGGCCTGCCTGGACCACGCGTTGGATCCCCGTGATGCTTGCCGGCCCGGCCTGTCGTGCTCAAGCAAGGTGGGCTGGTGTAGCCGCCCCTGTGGCCTGGACGAAGCCATACACTGCTCGGAGGGCTTCTTCTGCGCGAACGCGGAGCAGGGACGCTACTGCTTGCCAACCTGTGAGGCGCGCGGATGCCCGGAGGGCCAGCGGTGTATCCGGCACGAGGACGGTGTCTCCATGTGCGCCGTCGTCCACGGCACCGACTGCCAGCACACGCCCTGTCCCGAGGCACACGAGTGTGAGGTCGACATCGAGTCTTCCCGCCCGGCGGAGGTCTGGATGCGGTGCTTCCCTGAATGCGGCGGCAAGCGCGCCCCCTGCCCGGACGGACTCATCTGCGACCGCGGGGTGTGCCAGCCTCCCTGCGACCCGAACGCCCCCGACACCTGCGCCAAAGGCTATCACTGCACCCGCAGGTCGAAGCTCAGGAGCCCCTACCTCTGCGAACCCGACTACTGGCCGAAGCAGTAGTGCCCAAGGTCTTCTCTCGGGAGCCCGCGTTTGGGAGACACGGTTCGCGTCCACTCAGGGGAAGTTGACGTTGCGCAGCATGACGGTGTGGCCTCCCGCCTCCGCTTCCCACAGGCTGAGTGTGAAGGGGCCCTGGCGCAGGTCCTGGACTCGCGCCTGCATGATGATGCGTCCCTTCTTCCCGGCGGGGATGGGCGTCTCCTGCCAGGGGATGAGCCGGACTGGCGCCGAGCCCTCCCCGCCCAGCAGCGCCGCGCCAGCCACCCGCCAGGGCCGGGTGGCGTCCGTGTTGTTCACCTCCACCTCCACCGCCACCCAGAGCGCGGACCGGTAGGTGGTGGCGCGAACGACCCTGGGCACGTCTCTGGCGCGCGGAACCGCTTCGTTGATGATTTTGCGCGCCGCGATGCCGCTCTCGTCCAGCAGACGCGCCGCGAGAATCCCCGCGAGCCCCTCCGGCCGCCCCAACTCCGCTCGCAGCCCCTCCAGGGTGCCCTCGCACCTGCGCAGGGCGTCCCGCGCCGCGAGTGCCTCTTGCTGGAAGGAGGCCAGCGTGCGCGGGCGCCGCAGCACCTCCACCTGCTGCTCGGCCAGCGACGCGTGCGCCACCAGCACGAAGTCCGCGCCCCGGGGCAGCGCGCCATCATCCTGGAAGCGCACCGTCAACTTCAGCCGCTCGCCTGGCGTCACCCGCTCCGAGGGCACCAGGAGCAGCGAGTCTTCCAGTACGCGCACCCGCGTGAAGCGCTCGCGTCCCTCCAGCTCCACGTCCGCCAGCGGCGAGTCGAACAGCAGGTTCGTGACGCGGCCGGGGCTGACGCGGACCTCGGTGGCTGTCTCGGTCGCGACCGCCCCCAGGGGAACGTGACGCACGCCCGCCACCTCCCACCCGGCGGCTTCCAGTGGGGCCGCGCCTCCCGCCAGCAGGGGCAGCAGCAGGGCAAGGGCGGCGGTGGGGCAGGGCACGGAGCGACCTCCGAGGTCGGGCCAGGGACAGGGGAGCGGGGACGTCGTCTCCTACCATGCCCGCCGCGGCATCCGCCCGGGCTGACTACCGGAAGCGCTTCACCGCCCGCAGGTCCACGGCGTTGAGCACTCGGGGCGCCACGGGCGTGCTGCCGTCCCGGAGGACCAACCCCGCCTCGTCCTCCGCTGGTTCCTCGAACTCGATGCACACGGGGAACACACGCCCGTCCGGCAGCCGGGCCTCGGTGAAGCGCCCGTACACACGCCAGCCCCCGACGATGAGGCGCCCGGACAGCAGGGTGTCCTCCGGCATGTCGCCGAAGGCGTCGGTCGTGCGCAGCGTCTGCCAGCCCACCCGGACGTCGATATACCTGTCGCCGAGTGTCTGCACGATACGCCCCTTATCCCCCACGGCGATGTCCAGCTCCTGCTTCATGGCCTCCACGGCGCCGTCCGGGCAGGCGGCGGGGCTGAGCGGCGGCGCGGGTCGCACCTGGGCACCGGCACCGGCGCCGCCGTCACCAGCACAGGCCAGGGTGACGCAGCTGGCGGCGGTGCCTACCGCCTTCGTCAGCGGACTCATGCCCCGGGGCCGCGTCTTCATCGGAGGTGCGGGAGTGGTGTCGTCTGGCTTCACGGCGGTGTCTTCCTGGGGTGGCGTCGCGGTGGTGTCGACGGCCGCGGGGGTGGCCTCCGGCGCTCGCCGAGCCACGGCCCGCGCAGCTTCCGGCGCCTGCCCGGAGGGCGCCACTTCCCGGCCCGCCGCAGCCGGCGCAGGGCGTCCCCACGGAGGAAGGAGCATGGCGAGCGCGGCCAGCAGCGGCACGAGAAGCACCAGCCCCAGCAACACCCTTCCCGACAGCCGGGCGCGAGGGCTTCCGGAGGAGGCTGTCGCGGGGCCGGTGGAGGGTTCCCTCGGAGCGCCCGCTGCTTCCCGCTCCGAGGCGGAAGGCGCATCGAGTCTCGGGGCTTCCTCGGTGGCGTGTGATTCGACCGGAGGACGCGGGCCCCGCCGGGGTGGGCGCAGGGGCTCGCGGACCCAGCGCTCCAGCTCCGCTTCGACGTCCACTGGCACCTCGCTGTCCCCGTCGGTGGTGAGGTTGTCGGGCGCGTAGGCCGCGCACAACGTCACGTCCCACTCCGGCCCTGCGTCCGCCAGCAGCGCCTCCAGCGCGGCGCGGACCTCCCCGGCGCTCTGGAGGCGCTTCTCCGCGTCCCTGGCGAGCAACCGCAGGCACAGCGTGCTCAGCGCCTCGGGCACCCGCGCGTTGACCTCGCGCGCCGACTTGCAGCGGCCCGCCAGCAGGTCGTTGACACCTTCTGGATGGTCCGTGTCGTACGGCCGCGCCCCCGTCAGCAGCCGGTAGAGCATGACGCCCAGTGCCCACAGGTCGTGCAGCACCGTGGCTTCATAGGGCACCGACTCCCGTCGCTCGTAGCCCGCGCTCCGGTACTCCCAGGCCTCCGGCGGCTGGTAGGCAGGAGTGCCCGGCGGCA
Source organism: Pyxidicoccus xibeiensis (assembly GCF_024198175.1). Classification (NCBI taxonomy): domain Bacteria; kingdom Pseudomonadati; phylum Myxococcota; class Myxococcia; order Myxococcales; family Myxococcaceae; genus Pyxidicoccus; species Pyxidicoccus xibeiensis. Next base: position 1,519,359 of record NZ_JAJVKV010000001.1, on the reverse strand, counting down.
GGCCCAGGGGCGTCACGGGCGCGGCGCCCTCGTGTCCTCCCATGCCGAAGTCGATGAGCGTCACGTGGTCGCTCGCGCCCACCAGCACGTTGGCTTCCTTCAAGTCGCGGTGGAGCACTCCCACTTCGTGTACGGCTTCCAGCGCGCGGGACAGCTGCGCCAGCACCCGCACCGCCCTCCTCACGGTGGGGTTCTCCGCGTCCGCCCACTGGTCCAGCCGCCGGCCCTCCACGTACTCCATGACGATGTAGAAGAAGCGGGGCGCCTCCAGCGGGTAGTAGCCGCAGCCCAGGAACCGCACCACGTTGGGATGCTCCAGGCGGTTGAGGATGTCCACCTCGCGCCACCGCCACGCGCCCACGCGCCGGAGGTTCAGGAACTTCACCGCGAAGAGGAGTGGCCCGTGGCTCGCGAGGTGCACGGTGCCGAAGCCACCGGCGCCCAGCTGCTCCCCCATCACCAGTTCGCCCAAGCTCATTCCCGACCGCAGGGGCGGTGGTGTCGCCACGCTCACAGGTCTTCCTCCAGCACCATGAAAGGGCGCCCCAGGGCGTCCGAGGGCCTGGCCGCTCGCGAAGAGACGGGCACCGCGCGGCGCGACGGTAACAGACTCCCAGGTGCGAGCTCGTCACCCGGCGGCAAGCGCCTTCCCGCGGCGCAGTTCCTGACGCGTGCTACGCTGGCCGTGTGCCGGGGGGCGCAAATGCGACGGTTGGCCTGCTGTCTCGGGATGCTCACGCTGAGCCTGACGTCGGGCTGCCCCACCGCGCACCGGCGGGACGGCACGCTCGACCGGGCCATGCGCAAGGACATCAAGGAGGGGCTGGACACGGGAAACTGTGACCAGTCGCTCTACGAAGAGCATTGCAGGGGCAAGGAAGACAGTGAGGAGTGCCTCAGTTGGTGCTTCGAGTGAGCTGGCGTACCGCCCTGGGCGCTTTCATCGCCCTCCTGCTGCCGCTACCCCTGGTGCTGGTCATGGGCAGCGCCCTGCATGACAGGCCGCAGGGGACATCTTCGCAGCCAGGCGGAGTGGGCACCGTTCCCATGCTCTCGTACGAAGAGCGCCTGAGCCGGCTGACGTATCTCCGTGAATGCAGGAAGCCCGCCGACTGTGAGGCGCCCCTGGCGTGCGCCAGCGACATCCAGCGCAGGCAGCGCTACTGCACCGACAGCGAGTGCACGACGGACGCGCAGTGCCTGGAGGGACAGCGTTGCCACGTCCTGAACGAACCGGATGGCGAGCCTCGGGTGCGCCGGTGCGTGGCCGTGGGCGTCCGTCAGGAAGGGGAGGCCTGCCTGGACCACGCGCTGGACCCCCGTGACGGGTGTCGGCCCGGCTTGTTGTGCGCGAACCGGGTGGGCTGGTGTGGCCGGCCCTGCCGCCTGGATGAAGCCACGAGCTGCCCGGAGGGCTTCTTCTGTGGGGACGTGGAGCCGGAACCCCTCTGTCAGCCAACTTGTGAGACCCGTGGGTGCCCCGAAGGCCAGCGGTGCATCCGGCACAAGAACGGTGTCTCCGCGTGCGCCGTCCTCCACGGCACGGACTGCCAGCACACCCCCTGCCCCGAGGCGCAGGAGTGCGACATGGGGTTCGAGCCTTCGCGCCCGGCGGAAGTCTGGATGCGGTGCTTCCCCAGGTGCGGCCGGAAACGCGGGCCCTGCCCGGACGGCCTCACCTGCTCGCGAACGCTGTGCCAGCCCCCTTGCGACCCGAACGCTCCCGATGCCTGCACCACAGGCTTCCACTGCACCCGCAGGTCGAAGCTCAGGAGCCCCTACCTCTGCGAACCCGACTACTGGCCGAAGCAGTAGCGCCTCATGTCCTCCCTGGAGTCCGGACTTGAGTGCGCGGCGGCACCGGGTTGTGGCTTCATCCGCGTCAGAGCCTCCGGACCGGGCGCGTCGCTGGGGCACCCGGAGGTGGATGGATGTCCGCGCGAATCGCCCCGAGCCCCGATGACACGGACTGGCGCCTGGCTCCGGCCGTGCCGGGCCTGCTGCTGGACGTCCCATTCGTGGGCTGCTGGCGCCAGCGGCCGTCCCTGCATGTCGAGGCCGCCGCCTACGCCCGGCTCCGCCTGACGAGCGGTGGACAGCCGCTGCTCTGGTCGCGCATCGACTCAGGGTGGGAGGAGTGTGGGTTCCTTCGCGGGCCCGCACCGATGCCCTGGCGCCTTCCCTCCATCACCGCGCCGGAGGTCCGGGACGTCCGCCCGGCTCCCGCGACGGCGGAGTGGTACACCGCCTGGTCCCACCGCTTCGTGCGGGAGCTGGAGCGCGCCGAAGACTCCCTGCTGCACTCCGGCCGCTGGTGCCTGCGGCCCCTGCTTCCGGTGCCGGCGGACAAGGCCGCTCGCTATCCGTGCATTCCCTCCGCTCACGGTGGCGACACGCCCGGTGCGCCTCACTCCCTGGAGAAGGCGCTTCGCTTCGAGCCCTTCTGGACGGAGGCTTGGGACTGGATGGGAGATGAGCGGCCCGAGGTGCGGAGCGGCGCGGTGCTCTCGCTCCGAGCGCCCTCTCCCGAGAGCGACGGCCGGGTGAAGGCGTGGCGCAAGCACGCTCGCGACGGAACGCTGCCGCCCGTGCTGCTCCTCTACGTCCAGCTCGTGGGCAAGTGGCTGGTGGTGGACGGGCATGACCGGCTGCATGCGGCGCTGCTCGAAGGACTGGCTCCTCCCCTGCTGGGGCTCTGGCCCGTCCTGGAGCGGCCGGTGATGCACGGAGGTCAGCGCCGCGAGTCCGCCACGATTGGCGCAGAGGCCCGCCTCCGCGCGCGCCAGGGCCCCAAGGACATCGACGCCGCGAACCAGACGCTGCTGCGGGGGTTCGAGACCTACCACCGCGTGGCCATCACCCGCGCCTGGTGGCTCACGGGCGGCTACAAGACGTGGAGGCGCGAGGTGCTCGCGGCGCGGGAGCAGCGGCCCTTCCCCGCGGACCCCGACGAGTGGGAGTGGTTTGCTGGCGCGAGGTAGCCCGGCGTCGCGCGGCTGCTCGCGGTGCGGTGCGCAGGACGAGCCTCACGCCACCGCGCGCGGCTGCTCCAGCGCTTCGCGGGACACTGGGAGGGCCACGGTGTCCACCCAGCGCAGCAGCTCCGGTGACGCGAGGCGGGGCAGGATGACGAGCTGCGTGGTCTCCTGGGCAATGACTCGCAGCGGGCGCTCCACCTCCAGCAGCAGCGTGCCCCGCGTCGTCATCCTCGGCGCCGCGTGCGTCAGCTCCACCGCGCCCGCCAGCACCAGGAGGTGTGAGCCCGGCTCCACCACGCACTCCTGCTTCGGCGCCAGCTCCACCTGCTTGCCGTGCCGCAGCCACGCCAGCCGCGCCTTGCGGCCCAGGTGCGCGTAGCGGCTCATCCCCCGCACCAGGTCGTCGAAGCGCCGCTCCGCGAAGGTGCTCCACACGCCGCGCCGCAGCCCCGCGTCCGCCTCCAGCAGCGGCTGCAGCGCCGCGCGCGGAATCCGCACCAGCGTGGACGCCGCCGCCGTGCGCACCGACGCCGAGCGACGCTCGCCCCCCAGCATCGCAATCTCGCCGAACACCGTCCCGCTGCCGAGCTGGTTCACCACCTCTTCGCCACTCCCGGACTCCGCCGACAGCACGTAGGCCGCGCCGCGCGCCAGCAGGTACAGCTCGTCGCTCGCGTCACCCTTGCGGAACACGTAGCGGCCCGCTGGCAGCTCCATCACCTGGGCCCGCGCGGCCAGCGACTCCAGCGCCTCCGTGCCGAAGCTCCGGAACAGCTCGGACGCCTTGAGCTGACGCGCCACCTCCGAGCGCCGCAGCCGCGCGCTCCCCGGCATCCTCCGCGCCATGGCGCGCACCGCGTCCACCGGCTTGCTCAGCGAGCGCCCGCTCAGCACCCGCAGCACGCTCAGGACGTTGGCCACCGTCGCCGGCACCAGCGTCACCAGCCCGTGCCCGTCCGCGTAGCCCGGGTTCGCCTCGAGGAAGAAGCGCGCCGCCGGCTTCTCGCACTGCCGCCAGTAGTCCTGCTCCACCTCGGACTCACGCGTGCGCCAGCCCACCATGCGCAGCAGCGGGTTGGCCGGGTCCACCCGCTCCAGGCCGAACTCCGTGGCCAGCCCGTCCATGAACGTCAGCAGCTCCGACGGCACCGGCTGCCCGAGGCGCGGCCATATCTCCCCGCAGTGCTTCGCCAGCATCGAGTAGCTGGACGGGTGCACCAGCGAGCCCATGTAGTACGCCCGCCGGCCCGGGTGCCTCAGCAGATACTTCAGCACCAGCGCCAGCCCGAAGCGCGTGTTGGTGTTCGCTCCCCGGTACGCCCTCAGCGAGCCCGCCTCCGCGCGAAACACCGCCGTCGTCTCGCCGCCCAGCGGCTTCTCGAAGACGTGCAGCGCGAAGTACCCGACGATGTCCCCCGCCTCGTTCTTGTGCACCTGAATCCAGGTCTGCTCCGCCTTCGACTCCACCACGTACTTCGCGAACGACTCGCGCTCCACGCCGTCGAAAATCTGCTGGTGGACCGCGTACAGCGCGTCCGTCAGGTGCTGGCGCTCCGCCAGCGACAGCGACTTGGGGACCACGACTTCGGTGCTCGCGATACGGGGCATGGCGGTTCCTCTCGGCACGACTGGCCGCCATGCATTGCAATCGTGCTGCCATGGTCCGTGCTGGCTGGAACGGGGACGGGCTCAGGGCCCTCGGGACAGAAGGACGTTCCGCCCGTGTCGGGAAGTGCTCCGCCCGTGAGGGGAGGCGCGTTGCCCGGGAACGCGGGCGCGTGTGCCCGAGACGCAGGCACGCCCGCCCACACGGCCCACTGGCATTCAGGCCCGCGTTTCCCCCAGACGCGGGCGCGTCCGTGAGCGCCGCGCGTCACCGGGAGCCGCACCCGGCTTCACCCGGGTGTCGGGTCGCTGATGCCCCAGTCGGCCCCGCGGCTCAGGGCGACGCGGGCCGCTTCAGGCCACGGCCTCCGAAGGCATGGAGCGTCCGCGTGCCTGCGGTGTACCGCCCCCGGATGCGAGCGCCCCTGGGGACGACGAACTCCCGCCCGGCGCCGAGCGTGAAGTCCGTGCCGTTGATGCTCAGCACGTAGGTGCCCTCGAGGACGACAAGGTACTCCTCGAAGTCCTGGAGGTGCTCGCCGGTGTCCGCGTCGCTCTTCGCATGGCAGAGGGTGAGCTGGTTGCCGTCCGCGCCGTCGAACATGTGCACCTCGACGCCCGGGACGCGCAGCGCCGCGCCGTCGAGCCGGTTCCCCGGCGTCGTGAGGAACGTGGGGAAGCTGCCCAGGCCGAAGCGCGCCGCGTACTGCGCGTCGAGCACCGCCATGCGCTCCTTGTCGAAGCCCACGGAGGGCTTGCCGTCGAGCAGCGTCTCCAGATTCTCCAGGCACATGTGCCAGCCAGTGCCGTCGCGGTGCGCCCGGGCGCGGTCATCGAAGGTGCTGGTGAAGACGAGCAGGCAGCCGGGGCCCTCGGGCTTCAGCTCCCAGCGCAGCACGTCTCCCTCCCAGGAGAACTCCAGGACGCGCGGCGGGTCGAACACGGAGACCTTCCCCGTGGTCGGCGGGCCGGACTCGCCCGGGAAGACAAAGCGCAGCTCCGCGCCGGCCTCGCGCGCGCCCTCGATTCGGGCCGGGAACCAGTGGCTCAGCTCCGCGTTGTCCGTCAGCGCGCGCCACACCTTCTCCGGCCGGTGTGCGAGAAGCCGCTCGTAGCGCAGCTCGAACAGGTTGCCTTTCTTCTGAAGGGTTCCGTCCTTCATCGCTTCCTCCTGTGGGGCGGGCTCGGGGGGGTGGCGGGCCCGTCGTCCGCCATGGTGTCCAGGTGGCGCTCCAGCGCATCCAGCCGCCTGGACCAGAGCGCGCGGTACGGCGCGAGCCACGAGTCCAGCTCCAGCAGCGGCTCCGGACGCAGCCGGTACAGCCGCCGCTGCGCGTCCTGCTCCACGTCCACCAGCCGTGCGTCCTTGAGCACGCGCAGGTGCTTGGACACGGTGGGCTGCGTCAGCCCCAGCCGGTCCACCAGCTCGCCCACGGGGCGGCGGCCCTCGCGGAGCAGGTCCAGGATGCGGCGGCGGTTGGGCTCCGCCACGACGTCGAAGGCGCTCAGCATGTCCTGTATATGCTTATGGAGGCATATGCCTGTCAAGGCATGTTCATGTGAAGCGCAGGGCGGCTCCTGGGACGGGCGGGGCGGCGGCGTCAGAAGCCGCCGAACACGAAGGGCGTCCAGGCAGGCGTCACGTCGCGCACCAGGGTGCCCCCGGCGGGCACGTCCAGCTCCTCGCGGTGGACGCCCTGGAGCGAGCGCTCCACGAGGAAGAGCGTGGCGCGCCCTGGCGGGAGGTTGCGGAACGTCACGTCGCCCGGAAGCGCTCCCTCATAGGGGAACGAGCGGGCCTCCACGGGAGGGAAGTCCCGGAACAGCCGGGGCGGGGGCGCGACGCCCGGGTACAGGACGGCGAAGCCCACCGAGTCGTCCACGCGCAGCTCCAGCGTGGCCCCGGTGCGCCGCGCCGTCAGGTCGACGCGCACGGCTCCCTGGGCGGGGACCTGGACGTGCCGGGGCTCGAAGACGACGGAGCCCCGGCGGGGGCCGGGCACGAAGGCGAGCACCCGGTAGTCGCCGGGCTCCACGTCCTGCACCACTCCCGAGCCTCCGGGGACCGCGTAGGGGCGCGCCGTGAGGAGTTCTCCCTGCCGGTCCAGGTAGACGTGGGCCGTCATCGGCTTGCCCTGGGCATCCTGAATCGAGAACTCCACGCGGGCGCCCTGCACGAGGAGCACCGTGAGGTCCTCCGCGGCGTCCGTCCCCAGCTCGATGCGCCCGGGACGGTAGCCGTCCGCCTCCACGAAGAGCGGGAGCGGCCCGGCCTCCACGTGGGGCAGGGTGAAGGCCCCGCTGGCATCCGTGCGCACGACGTCCCGGTGGTTCTCGATGGGGAGGGTGGCGATTCTCGCGGGGGTGGCGAGGACGCTGGCGCCCACGACGGGCTCGGATGTCGTCGCGTCCAGCACCCGGCCCTGCACCCGGCGGCCCGGGCTTATGCGGATTTCACCCAGGTCCACGTCCATGCCCGCGCTCACCTCCACCTCGCGCAGCACCGGGGCCATTCCCTTCGCGGACAGCTCCATGCGCCAGGTGCCCGATGTCTCGACGGGACGGGAGAAGGCTCCGCGCGGGTCCGCCAGGTCCTTCCCGTTCAGGCGGAAGCGGGTGATGGGGGCACCGTCCGGCCCGGTGAGCCGGCCGTGGATGTGGCCCAGTCGCTCCAGGAAGAGGCGCACCTCCCCGCCTCCCGCGAGCACGTGGAGCCGCTGCAGCTGTGGCTGACCTCCCGTGGAGCGGGCGGCCACGAAGCGATGGTCGTCCGCGCGGACCTCCAGCCAGACCTCGTCGCCCGCGAGGTGCCGCAGCGTGAAGCGGCCGTCCGTCCCGGTGAGGGCGGAGGGCGGGAGCCCCACTGTCTCAGCCGCACGCCGCCACGTGGGCTCGGCATGCTGGGGCGGCAGCGGGAAGATCTGCACCCCGGACACCGGCTGGCCCTGCGCGTCCACCGCGAGCCCCGTGAGCGTCCAGCCCGACTCCAGGCGCAGGGACACCTCCAGCGCCTCGTTCTCTCGCAGCTCGACGGGCCGGGACGTGGAGCGCTCCACGCCGCCCGACACATGCGTCGCCTCCAGCACGAAGCGGCCCGGCTCCAGGCCCCAGAGGGAGAAGTGCCCGCGAGCATCCGTCAGGTCCTCGTCCTCTGCCCCGGTCGCTCCCTCCGCGCGCCACAGCGCCCTCAGGTCCTCGCCCTCGGCCGCGGCCGCTCCCTCCGCGCGCCACAGCGCCACCGTGGCCCCGGGGAAGGGGACACCGTGCTCATCGGTGAGCGTCCCCGACACGCGGGCCTTGCGCGGCAGCACCACCCGGACGTCCTTGGAGGGAGCGGTGACGAAGAGGTGCTCGCGGACGCGGCGCTCCTTGGCGGTGACCTCCAGCGAGAATTCGCCCGGCGCGGGGGCCTCCAGCACGAAGTGGCCCTCCTCGTCCGAGAAGCCGAAGCCCACGCTGTAGGTCTCTCCATCGCCGTCCTCGAAGTATTGCTTCAGCTCGAGGGCGACGCCGGCCACCGGATGGCCCTCGCCGTCCACCACCACGCCTTCGATGGGGACGGAGGACTCGAGCGTGAAGTCCACGCGCGCGTTCCCTGGCCCGGACTCCACGACCTCGGAGGCAAAGAGGTACCGGGGCACGGAGACCCGGACGCGATGTCTGCCGGGCTCCATGGGGCCCAGCGCGTAGTGGCCCGCGGCGTCGGTGAGCGCCTCGTGCTGCGTGGCGTACACCCGCGCGCCCGGGACGGGGGTGCCGGCGGCATCACGCACCGTGCCCTCGACGCGCAGTGCGCTGCCCAGCTCCAGGATGACCTCGGAGGGGAGCGCGTCCTGCTCCACCTGCGCGAAGGCATGCCTGTCGCCCAGCGTGGCCGAGAGCCGGTACGCGGCAGTGCCCAGCGCCTCGAAGGTGAAGCGCCCCTCCGCGTCCGTGGTGGCCACCTGCTCCAGCGTGGAGTCCTGCCGGTCGTCGCCCGTCGGCTTGCCCAGGCGCTCGGCCTGGACGCGCACGCCCGGCGCCGGACGGCCTTCGCCCAGGACGCGGCCCACGAGGCGCCGGGGACGATGGAGCGTCACCTGCTCGTGCTCGGCGCCCTTGCCGAGCTGCGGGAGCCAGCCCTCCTTCGAGAAGGCGGTGCGGTACTCCGCCAGCGGCAGCGGGCCGAGCCGGTAGCGGCCGTCCGCTCCCGTCTCCGTGTCGAAGAAGCGGGTGTGGCCGGTGTGCACCGCCGTCACCTGGACGCCGGCCAGGGGCGCGCCGTCCTCGCTGGAGACGCGGCCCTCCACCGTGACGCCCGCGCCGAGCACCCGCGTGAGGCCCTCCGTTCCGGCCGGCACCTCCGGCCACATGCCCGCGCCGCGCGCATCCATCGCCCAGAGCGCGAAGCTCCCCGGGGGCAGTCCCTCGAGGGTGAAGGTGCCGTCGCTCTCCGTGACAGTCTCGGCGTACACGGGGGCTTCCCCCTCGCGGGCGATGACGAACTCCAGCAGGGGGCCGGCGGCCTTGCTCAGGCACTTCTGGAGGGGTTCCTTCCATTCCGGTCGCTGGAGCACGTCGCCGCAGGACAGCTCGGACAGCGTGTGTCCTGCCTCGGGCCGCGTGGCGGAGAGGCGCACTCCGGCGAGCGGACCGCCGTCTCCGAGCAGGACGCCGCGGATGCGCAGGTTTCCGTCCGGGAGCGGCACGGCAGGGGGGAGGATGAAGCCCGTGCCCGTCCGGGTGGCGCTCCGGGACGGGCGCTCCGGCCTGCTGGAGGGCTCCTGCTTCCGGCTCAGGAGGGCTCCCAGCCCGAGCGCGATGGCCAGCACGGCAACGGCCACCGTCATCCCCTTGCGCATGCTCCCTCCTCGAGTCGCCCGAGAGTGTAACACCCGGGCGTCACGGCTCCGGGCGACGGAGGAGGCTGAGCGTCAACGGGGCGGAAGGGCGCTACGCCTTGCGCTGCTGGCTCTCGACCTCGCTGCGGAGACGGTCCTCCTGCGCGCGGAGCTCGGGGGTGAGCGCATCCCCGAAGTCGCTCGCCTCGAAGATGGGGCGGAGCTCGAGCACGGCCTCCTCGCCCGGCATCGGGTCGGGGCAGCGACGCGCCCACTCGACAGCCTCTTCCATCGACCGGACCTGCCACACCCAGAAGCCGGCGACGAGCTCCTTGGTCTCGGCGAAGGGGCCGTCAACGACGGTGCGCTTGTTCCCCGAGAACTGGATGCGCTTGCCCTTCACGCTCGGGTGAAGGCCATCGCCCGCGAGCATGATGCCTGCCTTGACGAGCTCCTCGTTGTACTTGCCCATCTCGGTGAGCGCCTTCTCGCTCGGCATGACGCCCGCTTCGCTGTTCTTCGTGGCCTTCACAATCACCATGACCCTCATTGATATGTCCTTTCGTTCAGGCGCCGCTGGCGCCGATGGGGTGTTCATATCCGCGACGAACGGGGCCGGGGGAGATCGACACGGCCGCGCGGGGATTTTTCTCCGCAGTGGGATTTCCGGTGTCGCCTGGCGGAAACCTCAGTGATGACGCGCGTTTATCCAGTGCGCCCGTTCGGCTGCCTCCGCTCCGGCCGGTCAAATCAGCCCGCCTGCAGCACGGAGGGCTGGGCCTGCTGAGGGGGGCTCGCGCGGGTCTCCAGCTCGTGGACCCGGGCCCCTTCGGCGGCGAAGGCCTCGCGCAGCCAGGGGTGGCAGGTGAAGGCAATCACCTGCTGGCGGGCGGAGAGCTTCGCCAGCAGGCGGATGGCGCCCCGGGCCCGCTCAGGGTCGAAGTTCACCAGCACGTCGTCCACGATGAGCGGCAGGGCGCCGCGCGTCTCGCCGAAGTCGCGCACCACGGCGAGGCGGAAGGCCAGGTAGAGCTGCTCGCGCGTGCCCCGGGAGAGCTGGGCCGCGCTCCAGTCGCGCTCGCCGTCGCTCACGCGCAGCTCCCGCTCCTCGCTGGTGGGGATGAAGACGCGGCGGTAGCGGCCCTGGGTCAGCGCGGCGAAGTGCTCGGAGGCGAGCTGCACCACGCGGGGCTGCTGGTCCTCCTCGAAGCGATGCCGGGCCCGCGCCAGCAGGGCCAGCGTCAGCCGGTCCGTGGCGTAGCGCGTGGCCAGCTCCGCGGCCTTCGCGCGGAGGGCTTCCTCCTCGATGCGCAGCCGCGCCAGCACGTCGTCGTTCTCCCAGCGCTCGAGCTGGCCGTGCACGGCGCCCAGCTCGGTGAGCACGGCCTTCAGTCGCTCCTGGGCTTCGGCGTGGCGTCCGCGCCGTGACTCCAGCGTGGAGCGCAGGCCCTCCTCGCCGCCTGCGTCACGGAGGGCCTCGCGGACCGGGGGCTCGGACAGCCCGGTGCGGGCCTCGATGCGCTGGGACAGCTCGCGCGCGCGGTGGGTGAGCTGGGCGTACCGGTGGGCCTGCGCGGCCCGGCGGCGGAATGTCTCTTCGTCGGGGCTGCCGCCCTCGGACAGCAGCGCGGCGATGGCCGCTTCTTCCTCGTGGCACAGGCCGTCCAGCCGAGCCTTCTCCGCGAGCAGCTCGCGGCGGCGCTCGTCCAGGGCCCGGCGCTCGCTGTCCTGCTCGCGGGCCGTCTCCAGCGCGGCGGCGACGCGTGCGGCTGTCAGCGCGAGGTCTGGTGTCTGCGTCGCGGGAAGTCCCGGCGCACCGGTCCCCGCTGTGCGCACCGCACTCTCAGCGGGCGTCTTCAGGCGCATCGCAACCTGGGCGGGCTCCGCCATGCCCGCTGCGCTCGAGGCGGGCCCGGCCAGGCGTGCCGCGCTCGGAGAAGCCTCCGAAGCGTCCACGATACCGGCTGTGTCGGAAGCCAGGTCCACCGGACCCGGCGCTCCCGCCTCCGTGGCCAGCCCGGCGGCCACCGCCTCCTTCCACAGCCGCGAGGCCACCTCCGCGCACGCCTGCTCATCCACCGCCAGCGCCGCTTCCTCCGTGCCCACGTCCAGCAGCCGCTGCCGCAGCGCCGCGGCATCCCGCCACAGCGCGAGCGCCGCCGACGCGGGGAGCCCGGGCGGGAAGCGCCGTGCCGTCAGGTGCGCCGCCAGCTCCGCCGTGAGCTCCGCATGCCGCGCCTCGGCCTCGCGCAGGGCCTCCTCCGCGCGCTGCTCCCCGCCCAGCGCCTCCGCATGTCCGTCGCGCAGCTTCTCCCACTCGCGGTGGAGCACCTCGCGCCGCCCGGCCCGCTCCAGCGCCTCCACGAGCGCCGCCTCGCGCGCCGCCATGTCCGCCGCCGTCACCACCGGCGCCAGGCCCGCCTCCGCGGCGGCGGCCAGCAGCTCGCGGTGCAGCAGCTCCTCGCGCGCGGCAAGCCCCGCCAGCGTCGAGCGCAGCCGCTCCTCCTCCTGCTGCTTCCACCGCTGGCGCGCGGCCTGGGCCTCCAGGCCCGCGTGGCGCGCGGCCTCCACGCGCCGCCGGGCCAGCTCCAGCACCCCCGTCAGCAGCAGCCCGCCCGCGAGGCTCAGCGCGCCCACGGCCGTCCCCGCCAGCAGCCACGCCACCACCGCGAGCACCACCGCCACCGCCGCCGCCGCCGGCACCCACCACACCGGCAGCACCAGCTCCGAGGGCGGCACCTCTCCCTGCGTGCGCATGCTCTCGAACTGCCGCCGCAGCTCCGAGCGCTGCTCGCCCAGGCGCTCCAGCTCGCCGCGCACCCCACGCAGCCGCGCCAGCCCCGCCTGCTGCTGCCGCACCTGCGCCGGCCGCACGTCCGGCAGGGCCTCCAGCTCCGCCTGGACGCGAGCCACCGCGGCACCCAGCCGCTCCCGCTCCGAGCGCGCCCGCGCCCGCGTGCCCGTGGCCTCGCGCCGCTCCGCCTCCACGGTGCCGAGCCGCGCCGCCAGCTCCTCCAGCGCCGCGCGCACGCTCGCGCTCAGGTCCAGTGCCAGCAGCCCGGGCCCATCCACCGGCAGCCCCAGTTCTTTCAGGGCGCCCTCCACCTGCCGCCGCTTCTCCACCACCGCCGCGCGCCGGGCGGGCAGGGCCCTCAGCAGCACCGCGCGCTCCGTGTACGCGGCCAGCGCCACGCGCAGCGCCTCCTCCCGGCCTCGCACCCGCGACGGCGCCGACAGCCGCTCCAGCCCTTCGTCCACGGATGCGAGCCGCTCCGCCAGTCGCGCCCCTTCGGCGCGGTAGCTCCGGCGCCGGTGCAGCGCGTCCTCCAGCCGGGCCTCTCCGCCCTCGGGGAAGCGCTCCAGCGCGGGCAGCGAGGCCAGCTCGGCCCGCGCCTCCGCCAGCGCCGCCACGTCTCCGAGCGCCGCCTCCAGCCGCGACAGGCGCTCCAGCTCGCGGCCCTCGTCGCGCAGCCGCGCCTCCAGCACCCGCTGCTCCTCGACCAGCCTGCCCAGCCGCTCCTTCTCCGCGAAGTACAGCGCCGGCCGGTTGCCCTCCTCGCGCAGCCGCGCCTGCACCTCCTCCAGCGCCTTCAGCGTCTCGTTGAGCGCGGGCTTCGTGCCGTTCGGCTTGTAGAGCTCGCTCGCGCGCTTCTCCAGCGTCGACACCACCTCCGGCAGCCGGCGCGCGCCGCGCATGCTGGCGGCGACGAGCGCCTCGGATGCGCCGCGCTGCTCGGTGAGCCGCTCGAAGCCGGCCAGCTCGTCCAGGCGGAAGGCGAACACGTCGAAGAACAGCTCGCGCGACACGTGCGCCAGCGCGTCCTCCAGCCGCTCGCGGGGCACTGGCTGCCCGTCCGGGCCCAGCACCGTCAGCTCACCCTCGGAGCGCCGGCCCGCCGCCAGGCGCCGCACCAGCAGCGGCCCCGCGTCCGTCATCAGGCGCAGCTCGCCGCCGAAGGGGCCGCCGCCCTCGGGCTCGTACCGCTCCGGCTGCCCGCGCTTCTCGAAGCCGAAGAGCATGCTGCGCAGGAAGGCCAGCAGCGTGCTCTTCCCCGCCTCGTTGGGGCCGTGGAGCAGGTGCAGCCCCGGGCCCAGCTCGCGCGTCAGCCCGGAGAAGCGGCCAAAGCCCAGCACACGCAGCGAGTCGATGCGCAGCCCTGGCTTCATGACGCGTCCTCCTCGTGCAGCGACTCCACCCCGTGCAGCCCCGCGCCCACCACCCACTCCGGCCGGGGCGCCTCCAGCACGTCCACGCCCAGCCGCTTCAGCCGCTGGCCCAGGCTGCCCAGCGCCTCCTGCTCCCACAGCCGCGCCAGCTCCTCCGGGCTCTCCGCCAGGAAGCGCGCCTCGTCCAGCAGCGTGCGCGCGAAGCCGCCCTCGGCCCGCAGCGCCTCCAGGTCCAGCTCCGGGCGCGTGCCGTCGCGCAGCGACTCCAGCAGCACGGGCGGGTGGCCTCGGGCCAGGCGCTCGCGAAGGTCCGTCTCCAGCTGCGCCAGCGCGCCGGGCCGCGCCAGCTCGCGGTGCAGCGGGCCCCGGCCGGTGAGGGTGAGCCGCACCGCATGGCCGTCCAGCTCCGCCGCGCACTGCGCCTCCACCGCCTCGCACGCGGTGGCCAGCAGCCCGTCCAGCGTGCCAATGCCAGACAATGGCAGCTCGAGCTTGTGCCAGCGCACGCCGTCCACCGGGACGAAGCGCCGCCGCATGCCGCCGTCCTCGATTTCGACGAGCATGCAGCCGCGCTCACCGGCCTCGTTGGCGTGCCGGCCCTGCGGGTTGCCCGGGTACACCGCCACGCCGCCGCCAGGCAGCGCGTGCTCGGCGCGCGTGTGCACGTGGCCCAGCGCCCAGTAGTCCAGCCCGCGTGAGCCCAGGCCCGCCGCCGTGCAGGGCGCGTAGTTGGCATGGCCCTCCGCGCCGCCCAGGTTGGCGTGCAGCAGCCCCACCGTGAAGCCCTCTTCCGTTCGGCGGTAGCGCGCGGACAAGTCATCGCGCACCTCCACGTCCGGATAGGAGATGCCCTGCACGCGGCACAGGCGCCGGCCCTCTCGCCGCACCTCCACCTCTTCCCAGTCCGGGCCGAACACCTTCACCGACGCGGGCAGGCCCAGCGTGCCGGTGTCCCCGCTCAGCGGGTCATGGTTGCCGTGGACGATGAAGGACTGGACTCCGGCGGAGTCCAGGCGGGCCAGCTCGCGGCGCAGCGCCAGGCGCGCGCGCACCGAGCGGTCCTTCACGTCGAACAAGTCCCCCGCGAGCAGCAGGAAGGCCACGCGCTCGCGCAGGCACAGGTCGACGATGCGCGTGAGCGCACGGAAGGTGGAGTCCTGGAAGCGGCCGAGCAGCGGCCCGTGGGAGGCCACCCCCCGGAACGGCGTGTCCAGGTGGAGGTCCGCGGCGTGGACGAACTTGAAGGGCATGGGGCTTCGTCAACCGTACCCGAAGCTGACCTGGCGCCCGATTTTCCGGCCCCGCACACAGGCGGGTGGTCGACACGGACCTGCCCTTTACGGCGACTCCACGTCGAATTGCCGCCACACCGGGTGTAGCTCGCGTGACACCGTCCCGCTGGCGGGGATGTCCAGCTCCTCCACGTGAATGGGGCGGCCCCGCTTCATCGGGTCGGTGCTACCGACGTGGATGAGGGTGGCGCGGCCCTCGGGTACATGGAACCAGGTGGCCTCGGACCCGAGCTTCTCAGAGGGCAGCTCCAGATGCTCCAGAGACCTCAAGTCCCAGAGCCGTCGAAGCGGGGGAATGCTCCCGGGGACGAGCAGCGTCAGGGCCCCTCCCTCCTCGGGGAGGCGCAGCTTCACCGTCGCGCCTCCCACGGCTTCCTTGAAGACGATGGGGAGCACCCCGTGCGTGAGCACCATCACGTGCTGGGGAAGGAACCAGGTCGGGCTCTGGACCTTCATCGCGGAGTCGAGCGCCGAGGCCGTCACCGTGTAGAGGCCCGGCGTCAGCGCACGCTGGACGACCCGGCCTCCCCGGGTGACCGCGGCCGGAGTGAAGTGGTGGTCGAGCTCGCCCATGATGAAGGTGACAACCGCCTCACGAGGCTGGCCGTGGCGGTCCAGCACCGTCACCTCCAGGCCCGGGCCCGGGTCCAGCGTCACCGTCAGCGGCTCGGACACGGACGTCACGAGGATGCGCTGCGGGGGGTAGCGGCGGGGGGCGAACACTTCGAGGGTGAACGGCGGCTGGCGCCGGTAGAACAAGCTGAAGGAGCCGTCCTCCGCCGTCTCCACGACGTACGGCTCGCTGCGGGGTGCCTTGTCGGTGGGGGCCCCGGCCGTTCGCGCGACGAAGACGATGGCGCCCTGCACCGGCTCGGACGTCTCCGCGTCAATCACCTTGCCGCGCGTCAAAGGGACGCGGGGCTGGGGCGGCGCGCTTCCGAGCAACAGCCCCGCGCCTGGAAGTGCGAGCGCCCAGAGGACGACGAGCCCGAGCCTGCTTCGTCGTGTCGTGTGCATGGTTCCCCTCTCGTATCGAGCCACAGCCGTCATGGGAATGCGGGTCGGTCCAACTAGAACGCCGTGGCGTCGAGTGAACGCCACACCGGGTTCAGCTCGCGTGACACCGTGCCACTGGCGGGGACGTCCAGCTCCTCGACGTGGAGCTGCTTCGGGGAGGCCGGGTTGCGAAGGAGGAGGGTCACCCGGCCCTCGGGGACGTGGTGGAAGGTGGCCTCGCCCGCGGAGTCCGCGGACATCCACCCCTCGCGAGACAGGTGGAACAGGCCCGCGGCGGTCTCGGGCGGACGCACGCTTCCCTGGACGAGCAACACGCTCCGGCTGGCGCCGTCCGGAACGCGCAGCTTCAGCGTGGCGCCTCCCACCACCTCCTTGAAGGTGAGCTGGACCGCGCCGCTGGCGGGCAGCACCACGCGCTGGGGAAGGAACCGGAGCCGCCCGCTCTCTGCTTCTCCCGGGGCCCTCACCACAATCGTGTAGGGGCCCGGCTCCAGTCCGCGCTGGACGAGCCGCCCCTCCTTGACGGTGCCGAGCCGGGGTGAGTCGAAGATGTCCTGGACGAGCGGGCCTCTCTCGTCGATGCGGGAGGGGACGGAGTCGGAGTCCTCTGCGAAGCGGACCGAGGCTTCGGGGATGGGGCCCTGGCCGTCCATCACCGTCAACTCCACGCGGGGGCCCGGGTCCAGCCTCACCGTCACCTCCTCCTTCGCGCCCGCCTCCACGGTGAGGCGCTGCTCCCGGTAGCGGCCCCTGGCGCTCACGACGAGGATGAGGGGGCCCGGGTCCAGGGGGCCCACCTTGAAGGAGCCGTCCGCGGCCGAGTCCCCACCGCGCGGCACCTCTTCCTCGTCGCCATGTTCGTTGTAGCCGCGCTTCACCAGGGGCCTGATGAAGGCGCCCTGCACCGGCAGCGACGTCTCCGCGTCCACCACCCGGCCACGGACCTCGAGGCGCGGCGTCATCCGCAGCTCGCCCAGGTCCACGTCCCGTCCGTCGTCGCGGAGGCTCACCTGGCGCACCAGCGGGCTCATGCCCCGGGCCCGGAAGAGGAGCACGATGGGGCGTGGCAGCGCGTCGATGGGCAGGGCGAAGGCGCCGGCCGTGCCCGACACGCGCCGGTCGGACACCTGGAACCACGGGAGGGGCGCACCGTCGGGTCCCACCAGCCGTCCGATGACGTGGGGGTGCCGCTTCATCACCAGCCTCACCTGGGCCGTGTCCGCGCCGACGCGAAGCCAGTCCGCCCCGTCCACACGCTGGCCTCCCTTCGAGCGCTCGGCCGAGAAGGTGTGGCCTTCCTTCGACACGGCCACGTCGTAGGCGGGCTCCGTCAGGTGCCACACGGTGAAGCGGCCGTCCGGGCCCGTGACGATGTGCCTGGAGTCGTGGGGACTGTTCTCCGAGGGGAGGCGGACCTGGAGGTACGCCCGGTCGACGGGCCTGCCGGCGTGGTCCACCACGAGGCCGGACAGGGTGCGCTCCGGCGGCATCTTCAGTGTCACCTCCAGGGGTTCTCCCGCACGCAGGTCCACCTCCCGCGAGGTCCGGTGGGCGAGCCCCTGGAATGCCCGCGCGGCCCACAGCACGTAACGGCCGGCCTTCACTCCTCGGACGTGGAAGCGCCCTGTCGCATCGGTGGGCTCGGGGTGAGGGAGCTCCGGCTTCGCGCCCTGTGCCGGGTCCTGGAGCTCCACCCAGCAGTCCGTCAGCGGGACTCCATCCGCATCCAGCACCACTCCCTTCACGGCTGCGCCCGGTCGCAGCGAGAGGTGGACGTCCTCGGCCGGCGCGCGGACCGGGAAGGGCGTGCGCAGCTGGCGAGACTCCCTGACGTCGATGCGATGGTCCCCGGCGGTGTCGGCCCTCAGGAGGAAGCGGCCGTCCTCGTCCGTCCGGGCCTCGTCCTGGAGCGCGTCGCCCTCCGGGGTGGGCCGCACGAGGGACAGCGCGAGCCCCGGCAGCGGCTGCCCCTTGGGGTCGGTGACGCGGCCGGCGACGGAGCTGGCGCGGGTGAGGGTGAGGTCCACGGGGCCCGTGTCCCGGGTGAGCTCGCGCTGCAGCGGCTCCTTCGAGGCGAGGTGCCGGCGGGACTCCACCTCGAAGCGCCAGGTGCCGGGCTCCACGGGGCCCAGGCGGTAGCGCCCGTCCTCGCCGGTGAGCGTCTCCGCCACCGGGTGGAGGCCCCGCGGCGAGACCAGGGCCACGCGAGCCCCGGCCACGGGCCGCCGCCCGTCGTCGGACACGCGGCCCTCGACGTGGAGGGCGCTGCCCGGCTCCAGGACGACCTCGGGCGGAGGCGTGGAGCCCTCCAACTGCACGCGGGCGAGCGCATACCGTCCGTCGCTCGACGCGCTGAGCGTGTACCCGTCCGCCGAGGGCAGCTGGAAGGTGAAGCGGCCCTGCGCGTCCGTGGGGGTCAGGCGGGCGCGGGTATCCGGGAGGTCGTCGCCCCGGCTCACGCGGACCTCGGCGCCCTGCACGGGGGCTCCGCCGGACAGCACGCGGCCGGTGAGCGCGTGATGGCCGTGCAGGTTCCAGGGCCTCGCGCTGGCCACCGCGAGCGCGAGGGGTTTGCCCTCGTGGGAGACGAAGGCGACGAGGGGACCGGGTGGCACCGGGCCGATACGGAAGTGGCCGTCCGCGCCGGAGGTCGCGTCGAAGAAGCGGGTGTGACGGGCGTCGAACACCGTCACCGTGGCACCGGCCAGCGGCGCGTCGTCCTCCGCCTCGACGAGGCCCTCCACCACCTCGCCCTTCCCCAGGATGAGCTTCACGCCGTCGGTGCCCGCGGGGATGCCGGAGCGCAGCACCGCCCCGTGCTCCCCCAGCGCCCAGAGCGCCAGCGGGCCTTCGGGGAGCCCCTCGAGGACGAAGGTGCCGTCCGTGGCGGTGGTGGCCTCGGCGTAGAGGGGCGCCTCTCCCTCGCGCGCGGCGACGCGCTTCAGGAGGACGTCATGCAGCCGTTCCAGGCACTCGGAGAGCCTCTTGTCCGGATGGAAGCGGTCCGGCCGTAGGACCTCCTCGACGCAGTGCTGCTCCGACAGCGTCTGTCCGGGCACCGGCCAGGTGGCGGAGACGCGGGCTCCGGCCACGGGCGTCCCCAGGCGCTCATCCATCACGGTGCCTCGGATGCGCAGGCCCGCGCTGGGCCGCCGCGTCTGGGGCGCCGGGGCAGGCTTCTCCGAGCGCGCCACCGGAGCCGGGGCCTGGAGAGGCTCGCTTCCGAGGAGCAGCCACACCCCCAGGAGCGCGAGCACTCCGAGGACGGCGAGTCCCAGCAGCCACCGACTCGTGCGCATGCTTCCCTCCAGAGCGTGGGCCAGACGCAACAGGATAGCAGAAGCGCGCGGGCTCAGTCCTGCCCGGCGTCGGCGGTCATCCGCAGCACGCCCAGGTCCAGGTCCTTCCCTCGCGAGTACGCCTCCACCTGTCGCTCCAGGCGCTCCAGGCCGTCCGCCCACAGGGTGAGGATGAAGGGGCCATCCTCCTGCATGGGAACCGCGAAGGCGCCATTCGCGTCCTCCACCGGGACGTTGTTCGCGATGAAGCTGGGAAGAGGAGCGCCATCGGGGCCCACCACGCGGCCGACGACGTGAGGCCTGCGCTCCAGGACGATGTGGAGCGGGCCCGTGTCCGGGCCTGTGCCGAACCGGTCCCCGTCCACCAGCGGAGCCCCCTTCGAACGCTCGGGGACCAGGGTGTAGCCATGCTTCCAGACGCCGACGTCATACGCGGCCTCCGTCAGGTAGCGCAGGGTGAAGCGGCCGTCCGGGCCCGTGGGGATGCTGCCCGAGGGTGGAGTGGGACGGCCATCGAGGCGCCTTTCCCGGATGCGCACCCTGCCGCGCTCGGGTGGCCAGGCCCGGAGGTAGGCGCCCTCGAGCGGCCTGCCCTCGCCGTCCACCACTGTGCCGGACAGGGTGCGCTCCGCGGCCAGCCGCAGCTCCACCTCGGGATGGACGCCGTCACCCAGCTTCACCTCGCGCGACGCCTCGCGCTTGACGCCGCCCATCTCCCGCGAGGCCCGCAGCACGTAGTCGCCGGGCTTCACGCCCTGGAGGTGGAAGCGCCCCTGCTCGTCGGTGTGCGCCTCACGGTGGGAGCCCGCGCCGTCCTCCGGCCCCCTGGCGTCCGGAAACACCCGGAACTGGTCCACCGGCAGGCCGTGCGCATCCACCACCGTCCCCTTCACGGAGGCCCCCGCGCGCATCCGGACGTGGACGTCCCTGGCGGGCGCCCGGACGGGGAGGTCCACGCCGAGGAAGCGCTGGTCGAAGACCTTGAGGCGGTATTTCCCGGGGGCGCTGGCGTCGAGGATGAAGCGGCCCTCCTCGTCCGTCCAGGCCTGCTCCAGGGGCGCGTGGAAGCCCAGCGAGTCCTCGGGCTTGGGGCGCACGAGCGACAGCTCGAGGCCCGGCAGGGGGCGCCCCTCGGGGTCGGTGACGCGGCCGGTGACGGAGCTGGCGCGGGCGAGGGTGAAGTCCACGGGGCCCATGCCCGCGGAGAGCTTGCGCTCCAGCGGCTGGCGCGTGTCGACGTACCGGTCGGCCTTCAAATAGAAGCGCCAGCCGCCGGGCTCCACGGGGCCCAGCCGGTAGCGGCCGTCCTTGCCGGTGACGGTCTCCAGCGTCGTGACGTCGGTCGACGACGACGACAGGGACACCCGAGCGCCGGCCACGGGCCGCCGCGCGCTGTCGGACACGCGGCCCTCGACATGGAGGGCGCTGCCCAGCTCCAGGAGGACCTCGGGCGAAGGCGCTGCTCCCAGCTCCACGCGGGCGAGCGCATACCGTCCGTCGCGCGAGGCGCTGAGCGTGTGCTGGCCGCTCAAGGGGAGCACGAAGCGGAAGCGCCCCTCGGCGTCCGAAGTGGCGGTGCGGTCCCTGTTGCTGGGAATGCTCTCTCCGGGAGTCACGTGCACCTCGACGCCCGGGACGGGGGCGCCTCCAGACAGCACGCGGCCGGTGAGCGGGTGCGGGCGGTGGAGTGTCACCTCCAGCTTCGCGTCATCGAACTCGAGCTCCGGGAGCCAGCCTTCGCGGGCGACGACGACGTAGAAGGCGCCGTGCGGCAGCGGGCCGACGCGGAAGCGGCCGTCCGCGCCGGTGGTCGCGTCGAAGAAGCGGGTGTGAGGGCCGTGCAGCACCGTCACCGTGGCACCGGCCAGGGGCGCGCCGTCCCCCAGGACGAGGCCCTCCACCACGCGGCCCTCCTCCAGCACCAGCTTCACGCCCTCGGTGCCGGCGGGAAGGCCGGGGTGCAGCACCGCGCCGTGCTCGGCGAGGACCCAGAGCGCCAGGGGCCCTTCGGGCAGCCCTTCGAGGACGAAGGTGCCGTCGTCGGCGGTGGTGGCCTGGGCATGGACGGGGGCTTCGCCCTCGCGCGCGGTGACGCGCTCCAGGACGAGGCCGCTCGCCATCCCCATGCAGCCGGGGAGCTTCATGCCCCGGGCCTCGGGAGGAACCCTTCCGTCATGCAAGGCCTTCAGGGGCTCTTCGGGGCAGGGCAGCTCCGACAGCGTCTGTCCGGGCTCCGGCCACGACGCGGAGACGTGGGCTCCGGCCACGGGCTCGCCCCGCACGTCCACCACGGTGCCGCGGATGCGCAGGCCCGCCGCATCGGGGCGCAGCGTCCGAGGTGCCACGAGCGCACGTGCCGGGAGTCCGGCATCCGCGGGGCGAGCCACCTGGGCGGTGTCCTGCGGCGGTGAACGCGCGCCGCCGCCGCGGAGCAGCCAGCTGCCGCAGAGCGCGAGCACTCCGAGGACGACGAGCGCGGACAGCCACCAACGCGTGCGCATGCTTCTCTCCATGGGCAGGTCACTTCATCTATGGATGATGGTGAGTTTCGTGGCGTCGAGGGTCCGCCACACCGGGTGGAGCTCGCGGGACAGCGTGCCTCCGGCCGGGATGTCCAGCTCCTCCAGGTGGAAGCGGGTGCCGTCCTCGTCGTCGAAGAAGAAGACGGTGGTCCGGCCCTCGGGCACGTGGCGGAAGGTGGCCTCGTTCTGCCGCTGCTCGCCGATGAGCGCCTGGACCCCCCAGCGGTCCAGCTCCTGCGCGTCCCGGGTGTCGGGGATGCTGCCAGGAATCAGGTGGAAGCGGGAGACGCGGCCGCTCGCCGCGCGCAGCTTCACCGTGGCGCCGCCCCCGGCTTCGTCGAGGGCCACCTGGACGACGCCGCTGGCGGGCACCACCACGCGCTGGGGATGGACGAGGAGCGCGCTTTCCTGCCGGGCCTGCCGGGCCTCCTTGAAGCCTGGCCGCACGGTATAGGTCCCCGGCTCCAGGCCGCGCTGGACGAGCCGGCCGCCGGGGGCATCCGCATCCACCGAGGTGTCGTCATCACGGTGGAAGTGGACCGACGCCGCGCGCAGGCGGCCCTGCCCGTCCTTCACCGTCACCTCCACCCGGGCGCCCGGGTCCAGGCGCACCACCACTTCCCCCGACGAGGAGTCCACCGACACGCGCTGGCGGCGGTAGTGGTGGCTCTTGCTCACCACGAGGCGGACGGTCTCCGTGTCCAGGTTCTCCAGCGTGAAGGTGCCGTCCTTGTCCGAGAGCCCGGTCTCCCCCGGGAAGTACGTCCCCTCGCGGGTGGTGAGCTCGATGAGGGCGCCCTCCACCGGCGCGGACGTCTCGGCGTCGATGACGCGGCCCCGGAGGGGGCGGCCCGGAGCCATCCGCACCACGCCCAGGTCCACATCCGGCCCCCGGTTGCGCTGCTCCACCACGCGCGCCACCGTCGCCATGCCTTCCGCCATGAAGTAGAGCTGGATGGAGCCCTGGCCGTCGATGGGTAGGGCGAACGTGCCGTCGGAGCGCTCAGGCGGGGAGTGGTTCACGGTGAAGTCGGAGAAGGGGGCGCCATCCGGGCCCACCACGCGGCCGATGGCGTGGGGCCGCCGCATCAGGACGACGTGGAGCGGCCCCGTGTCCGGGCCCACGCGGAACCCCTCGTCATCGACCGGGGCCCCCGTCGAGCGCTCGGGGACCAGCGTATAGCCATCCTTCCAGACGGTGACGTCGTACGCGGCCTCCGTCAGGTGGCGCACGGTGAAGCGGCCATCCGGGCCTGTCGGCGTGCCATTGGGCGGGCCATGGTGGCTGTTGCGGCCCTCCCGCTTCCAGTGCGGTGCGTCTTCCTGGGGCGTCCTGGCTCGGACGAAGGCGTTCTCTATCGGGCGGCCTTCGCCATCCACCACGACGCCAGTCAGCGTGCGCTCCGCGTCCACGCGCAGCTCCACGTCGGGGTGGGGGCCTTCTGCCAGCACCACCTCGCGCCAGGCCCTGCGGGCCGTGCCGTCCGTCTCGCGCGAGGCCAGCAGCACGTAGCGGCCGGGCTTCACGCCCTGGAAGGCGAAGCGTCCTTGCGCATCGGTGCGCGCGCCGCGCCGCTGGTGCGTTTCCGCCTCCGGGGCCGTCACCTCCACGAAGAAGTCCTGCAGCGGGAGGCCGTGCGCGTCCACCACCGTCCCCTTCACGGAGGCCCCCGCTTGCAGCGTGAGGTGGACGTCCTCGGAAGGTGCCCGGACGGGGAGCTCCGCGTCGAGGAAGCGCCCGTCCTGGACCTCGATGCGGTAGTCCCCGGGCGCATCGGCGTCGAGGACGAAGCGGCCGTCCTCGTCCGTCCACGTCTCCTCCTGGCGCTCGGTGTTCCCCGGGTCGTCCTCGGGGCCGGGGCGCACCAGGGTCAGCTCCAGGGCCTTCAGGGGCTGTCCCTCGGCGTCGGTGACACGGCCGCTGACGGAGCTGGCGCGGGTGAGGGTGAAGTCCACCGGGCCCGTGCCGTGGGTGAGCGTGCGCTCCTCGGGACTGACCAGGTCGACGTGCCGGTCGGCGAACACCCGGAAGCTCCAGTCGCCGGGCTCCACCGGGCCCACCTGGTAGCGGCCCTCCGCGTCGGTGACGGTCTTCAGGATGGAGGCGTAGTCGGAGGAGACGACGGCCACGCGAGCGCCAGCCACGGGCCGCCGGGCGTCGTCGGACACGCGGCCCTCCACGCGCAGGGCGCTGCCCAGCTCCAGGACGACCTCGGGCGAAGCCGCCGCGCCGAGCGTCGCGCGGGTGACCGCGTGGCGTCCGTCCTGCGAGGCGCTGAGGGTGTGCGGGCCGTCGGAAGACAGGACGATGGAGAAGCGCCCCTGGGCATCCGAGGTGACCGCGAGGGACGTGACGTCGGGGATGGCATTGCCGGGGCTCACGCGCACCGCGACACCGGGCACGGGGGCGCCGCCGGACAGCACGCGGCCGGAGAGCGGGCGCGAGCGGTGGAGCTTCAGCTCCATCACCGGACCGACGGGGGTGAGCTCCGGGAGCCAGCCCGGGTGGGCGGCGATGGCGTGGTTGGAGCCCCAGGGCAGCGGGCCGAGGTGGAAGCGGCCCTCCGCGTCGGTGGTGGCGTCGAAGAAGCGGGGGTGCTCGGCATCGAACACCGTCACCGTGGCGCCGGCCAGGGGCGCGCCGTCTCCCAGGACGCGGCCCTCCACCACGCGGCCCTCCTCCAGCACCAGCTCCACGCCCTCGGTGCCGGCGGGGATGCCGGGGCGCAGCGCCACGCCGTGCTCGGCGAGGGCCCAGAGCGCCAGGGGCCCTTCGGGCAGCCCTTCGAGGACGAAGGTGCCATCCGCGGCGGTGGTGGCCTGGGCATGGACGGGGGCCTCGCCCTCGCGCGCGGTGACGAGCTCCAGGATGAGGTCCCTCGCCAGGCCCATGCAGTCGGGGAGCTTCTCGCCCTGGTCGCTGGAGTCCCTCGCGTCGGGCCAGTCGCCCGCGGGAGGCTCGGGGCAGGGCAGCTCGGACAGTGTCTGTCCGGGCTCCGGCCACGAGGCGGAGACGTGGGCTCCGGCCACGGGAGCGCCATGGACGTCCACCACGGTGCCGCGGATGCGCAGGTGGGCGCCGGGCTGAGGGGGGCGGGGCTGCGTGGAAGGAAGATTCAGGGGCTTCGCGGACGTGGGGCGAGCCGCGCGGGCCGGGTCGGATTCCGGGGCACGCCAGTCACTTCGCAGCAGCAGCCATCCTCCCAGGAGCGCGAGCGCTCCGAGAACGACGAGTCCGACCCTCCACCCACGCGTGCGCATGTCTCTCTCTGGTGCGGGAGCGTCGCTCATTCCGTGAAGGCCACCTGCACGACGCCGCTGGCGGGCACCGAGACGCGCTGGGGATGGAAGACGGGCGTCTTCCCACGCCGGACCTCCTCGGGGTCCACCCGCACGGTATAGGTCCCCGGCTCCAGGCCGCGCTGGACGAGCCGGCCCTCGGGTGCGTCCGCACGCACCTCGGGGACTTCGCTGTCACGGTGGAAGAGGACCGACGCCGCGCGGAGGCGGCCCTGCCCGTCCTTCACCGTCACTTCCACCCGGGCGCCCGGGTCCAGGCGCACCGTCAGCGCTCCCTGCACGGAGTCCACGGGGACGCGCTGGACGCGGTAGCGGTCGCTCGCGCTCACGACGAGCACGGTGGCCTCCGCGCTCACGTTCTCCAGCGTGAAGGAGCCGTCCTTGGCCGAGGGCACGGCTTCCTCCGGGAGCTGCGTCCCGTCGCGGGTGCTGAGCGTGATGAAGGCGTCCTCCACCGGCGCGGACGTCTCGGCGTCGATGACCCGACCGTGGAGGGTGGGGCCCGGAGCCATCCGCACCACGCCCAGGTCCACGTCCGGCCCCCGGGTGCGCTGCTCCACCACACGCACCACCGTGGCCATGCCCTTGGCCTTGAAGTGGAGGGTGAGCGGGCCCTCTCCGTCGATGGGATAGGCGAACGTGCCTTCAGAAATCTCCGCCCAGATGGGGCTCATAGAGAAGTCGGAGAGGGGGGCGCCATCGGGGCCCACCACGCGGCCGACGGCATGGGGCTTGCGCGCCAGGACGAAGTGGAGCGGCCCCGTGTCCGGGCCCACGCGGAACAGCCCTTCCTCCACGAGCCGGGCTCCCGTCGAGCGCTCGGGGTCCACGGTGTAGCCCGACTTCCAGAGGGAGACGTCGTACGCGGCCTCCGTCAGGTGGAGCAGGGTGAAGCGGCCATCCGGCCCCGTCGGGGTGCCGAAGGGCGCGGTCCGGTTGTGGCTGGTGCGGCCCTCCTGCTTCCAGTGCGGTGCGCCCTGCTGGGGCGTGCGGGCCCGGACGTAGACGTCCTCGAGCGGCGTGCCCTCGCCATCCACCACGGTGCCGGACAGCGTGCGCTCCGCGTCCAGTCGCAGCTCCACGTCGGGGTGGGCGCTCGAGCCCAGCTCCACTTCGCGCCAGACCCTGCGGATGGTGCCGGCCGTCTCCTTCGAGGCCAGCAGCACGTAGCGGCCAGGCGGGAAGCCTTTGAGGTGGAAGCGCCCCTGTCCATCGGTGGTCTCGCGCTGCAGGCGGTACTCGGTCACCGCCTGCTCCGGGGGCTGCAGCTCGACATGGAAGCCCTGCAGTGGGAGGCCGCGCGCATCCACCACCGTCCCCTTCACGGAAGCTCCCTCGCGCACCACGAGGCGGATGTCCTTCGAGGGCGCCTGGACGGTGGCCCTCCCGGAGAGGAAACGCTTGTCGGAGACCCGGATGTGGTAGCGCCCGGGCGCCTTGGCGTCGAGGAGGAAGCGGCCATCCTCGTCCGTCCACGTCGCCTCCTGGCTCTCGAGGGTCAGCTTCAGGCCCGGGATGGGCCGTCCCGCGGAGTCGACGGCGCTGCCGCTGATGGAGCTGGCGGGGTCGAGGGTGAAGTCCACCGGGCCCATGCCCTGGCTGAGCGTGCGCTTCCCGGCCGAGAACACGTCGACATATCCATCGGCCTTCAGGCTGAAGTCCCAGGTGCCGGGCTCCACCGGGCCGAGCTGGTAGTGGCCGCGCGCGTCCGTGACAGTCTCCAGGATGGAGGCGGAGTCGGCGGCGCGGAGGGTCACGCGAGCGCCAGCCACGGGCCGTCGGGCGTCGTCGGACACCTGGCCCTCGACGCCCATGGCGGTGCCCAGCTCCAGGACGACCTCGGGCGGAGCCGAGGCGCCTGCCTCCACACGCCCGATGGCGTAGCGTCCAGCATGCGAGGCGCTGAGGGTGTGCGAGCCGTACTCGGACGATAGGACAAAGGAGAAGCGTCCCTGGGCATCCGAGGGGGTCTTGAGATTCTCCAAGCCGGGGATGAAATTGCCGGGGCGCATGCGCACCTCGACACCGGGCACGGGGGCGCCGCCGGACAGCACGCGGCCGGAGAGCGTGCGCGGGCGGTGGAGCTCCAGCTTCCTGTCCGTGTCGACGAGCGCGTACCTGGGGAGCCAGCCCTTGCTGGAGACGACGGCGCGGTCGGCGCCCCAGGGCAGCGGTCCGAGGTGGAAGCGGCCCTCCGCGTCGGTGATGGCGTCGAAGAAGCGGGTGTGGTTGAGGTCGAACACCGTTACCGAGGCGCCGGCCAGGGGGGCGCCGTCTCCCAGCACGAGGCCCGAGACCATGCGGCCTGCTTCGGTGAGCACGAGCTCCACGTCCTCGGTGCCGGCGGGGATGCCGGAGCGCATCATCGCGCCGTGCTCGGCGAGGACCCAGAGCGCCTGGGGGCCCTCGGGAAGATTTTCGAGGACGAAGGTGCCGTCCGCGGCGGTGGTGGTCTGGGCATGCACGGGGGCCTCGCCCTCGCGCGCGGTGATGAGCTCGATGATGAGGTTCCAGGCGAGATCCTCACAGCGGGGGAGCTTCTTGCCCTGGAAGCTCAGGTATCTCCCGTCGGGCCAGTCGCTCATGGGAGGCACGGGGCAGGGCAGCTCCGACAGCGTCTGGCCGGGCTCCGGCCACGAGGCGGAGACGTGGGCTCCGGCCACGGGAGCGCCATGGAGGTCCACCACGGTGCCGCGGATGCGCAGGTGGGCGCCGGGCTGCGGGGAGCGGGGCGGCGTGGAAGGCAGATTCAGGGGCTTCGCGGACGTGGGCCGAGCCGCACGGGCCGGGTCGGGTTCCGCGGTGCGGACGTCACCGCGCAGCAGCAGACAGCCCCCCAGGAGCACGAGGGCCACGATGACGATGAGTCCAATCCCCCACGCACGCGTGCGCACGACATTCCTCCATCCACGCCCTGGCGTGGATGCAACACGATAGCAGGGAAGGGGGACAGCGACGGGACGGCCGCCGTTGCTCGCGGGGGAAGGGGACAGCGGGATGGGGACGGCACTCGCTCCCAGCAGGCGTGGTGAATCGTTCGCGCACCCTTCAAGTGGCTCGGCGCTTCGTGGTGAGGTGGCCATGGATGGGATTGGGTTGGAGTTGGGATTCGGCGCGTGGCAGGAGCGGGCTGGCCTGGAGATGGGTGATGCACGCTGAAGCGTCGTGGCGCGGACGATGGGCCCTGGTGGTCGCCGTCACGCTCTCGCTCTTGGCGGGTTGTGCCTCGACGCCTCACGGTGCGTCGCGCCCTTCCGGGGCCGCTTGGAGGGAGGGGCAGGCGTTCTTCGCCGCCACCGCGGAGGCGGGTACCGCGGGGCCACGGCCCTCCCTGTCCCCGTCCATGCGGGCGCACGGCTCCGGTGGTGAGGCGCTCCCCTGCGGAGGCGTGCCCCGAGGCTGGCCCCACCTGGACTCCAGCGAGGAGCTCCTAGCTCCCTTCCTGACCTGCGGTTCTCCGGCTGCGTTCGTAGCGCTGCAGCGCGGAGTGGACATGCGAAGGCTGGTGGAGGCGCTGGATGACTGGTCCGCCGTCCGCCTCGGCGCGCTGGGGCCGGTGGGCGCGGAGGCCGCCAGGGTCCTCAACCGAAAGCGTGCGGCCTTTCTCGTCACCGCCACGGAGAAGTATGGCGTCGGGCTGGCCGAGGTCTTCGCGCTCTTCATCCTCCACTCGGCCTTCGACGATGACCTGCGCCAGGTGCTGGTGCTGCTGTCACGGGACAAGCAGCTGGGACAGACGCTGGGGGGGATGGGCACCGTGCGCGAGGAGCTTGAGCGCCGGGGCTTGAAGCTCTCCGAGTACCCGGAGCGGGACGAGCGCGCCGGTGACGTGCTGCGCGGGCTGGGGCGCGTGGGCCGGGATGCGCTGGCCACCAGCGAAGCTGTTCAAGGGCTTCAGGGCGCGGGGCTGTATGCGCGGCGTGAGCACTTGCCACCGCCCTACCAGGAGGCCTTCGACGAGGTGCAGGCGGCACGCATCTTCGCGCCGGGCAACCTGGCGGAGGGCGTCTTCGAGCGGATGACGTTCGGGGTGCCGCTGGGCTTCTATCACCTGGTGGCTGGGACGGCCCGGGGGGCGCACTCACTGGCCGAGGGCAGTTACGAGCAGGCCACGCGCGAGCTGGCACCGGCGGCGCTGATGGTGGGCCTGTACGCGGGTGGCAGGGGCGCGCGCTCCGTCCGTGAGACGACGGGGCCGGGAGGGGTGCAGCGGCTGCAGGCGGTGGTGGAGCGGCTGTCGGAGCGGCTGGGCGGAAACGCCATCCGAGAGCTGGCGCGCTACGTCCAGGCCCAGCGGGAAGCGGGCCTCCTCGTGGCGGAGGGAGGCGAGGCCGCCGCGGCGGCGCTCCATGAGGCCCGGGGCAGCGTGCCGAAGGCGCAGGCGGTGCTGTCCGAGGCGAAGTCCTCGCGTGCGGGCGCCACGTCGACGCGGGGTGGCGTGGCGAAGAGCGGCGAGGGTGTGGCGGCCCTGGTGCGGGAGGCGGCTGGCTTCACCCGGGAGGCGGTGGAAGCGAAGCTGCTGCAGGCGGAGCTGGAGGCGGCGGGGCCGCGCCTGCCCGCCGACGTGGGGTTGCTGAAGCAGCAGCGGGCCGAGCTGGACGCGCCGCCGCCAGGGGTGCGCGAGGGCTCCGCGCTCTGGAGCGAGTACGTGACGTACCGGGAGCGGCGGCTCGGGGAGCTCGTCGAGGGCAGGCCGTCGAAGGGGCCTCTCAAGTGGGAGGGCTACCAGCAGATGCGAGGGCTGTTCACGCGGGGGCTGGAGTTCGAGCGCACCATGGTGTCCCGGCTGCGGGAGGACGCGGCGCTTCCGCGGGGAGAGCGGCGGTGGCTCAAGGACTTCGACACGCCCCGCATCGAGCTGCATGTGGGCGTGGCGAAGCCGGGGGTTCCGGGTGTCCGCTATGCGGATGTGCTGGTCATCGAGGGACGTCCGCCCTCGGCCCAGCCGCCTCGGGTGGAGACGTTCAGCTTCAAGAGCCGGGACCTCTCTCTGCTGAAAGAAGAGGCACTGACGGCACAACTGGTCGCGGATGCGAGCGATGCTCTGCGCTTCTACGGTGAGGGCCTCAACATCCGGCGTCCTGCCCTGAAGCTCCTCGGTGTCGAAGTACAGGTTGAGAGAATCCGTCTCGTCTATGAGGGTGGCACACTCAGACCGAGGAACGCGAAACTCGAGGAGCGGGCTGTGCGCGAAGCGCGTGATGAGGTCAGCGGAGTCGAGGTCCTGTTCCAATGAAGGCGCTGGAGTTCCAAGACTTGAAGCGGGACGACCGCCTCCTGCTCACTTTCGATGGGCACCTGGACTCCCGGGCCGCTCTCGCGCGCGAGCTGGAGCCCTTCCTCCAGTCTCTCGAGGCGCACGCGGGCGAATGGATGCCGGACGTCGCCACCGGCAAGCGGCCCCGCAGGTACTCCCGTGACGCCATCTGGAAGGCGTTGGAGGAGAAGCGAGGTGAGAAGAGCACGGCCGTCGGGCTCTATCGCACGCAGTGGCCCGCGCTGGACATGACGCTCAGGCTCCGGTTCCCGCCGCACCCTCCCGCGCTGAGCGTCTGGCTCAATGTGCAGCCCCTGTCCTTCTTCGCGGAGGCGGACCGCTGCGGCAAGCTCATCGAGATGGTTCGCGCCTGGGCCACGCATTACCCGGTCCCTCATGCCATGGCCCACAGCATGGCGGACGACGAGCTGTCGGGTGCCCCCCACTATGGCCGTGATGTGGAGACCTCGCGCAGAGACGGCTTCGACAGAATCTACGAGCTCTTCTGGCTCAACGTCTTCGGCCCGAAGCTGGTGGAGACCGTGGGCCGGGAGCGGCTGCTGTCCACGCCGGCCCACCGGGTGGAAGCCCTTCCCAACGGCTCCATCCTCCTGGTGACCTGGCCCACCGTCGCGGACTTCGCCAGCGAAGCGGCGCGCGAAGCCCAGGCCCGCGCCTTCGTCCACCTCCGTCCGGACCTCGACTTCGCCGCCGTGCTGCGCACCCTGCGCGAGCGCAGCGCCGCGCTCGCTCCCGTGGAACCGCGCTTCCATCCGGACGTGGCCGCGCTCCTCTCCCGCGTGCCGGACGCGTTCGCCATCAGCGAGCGTCAGCGCAAGATTTCCGAGCTCAACGCATACCGTCCACCCGACCCGGACGAGTGGCTCCCCGCCAGCGCCGCCCTGCCCTCGGACGTGGAGGACCCGGACCGCGCCCGCGCCCAGTACGCGGACCTCGCCGAGCGGCTCGTGGCCCTGCTGCACACCCCCGTGCCCTCCGCCTTCGAAGCCACGCCCGAGTCGCTCACAGACGTCGATGCCCACTTCTTCCACGAGAACTTCCCGGAGACCTTCCAGCGGGAAAACCTCGACGACCACGCGGTGCCCGCCGTGGGCGCGTACCTGGGCGAGGTGCTGGTACAGCACCTGGGCGGCCAGTGGATACCGCGCAGGAAGCTGCAGGAGTCCCAGGTCCGTGTCGGCGAGCGCGTGTGGCTCCCCTTCGTGCGCGCCCACCGCTACCTGCGCTCGCGCCAGGCGCTGCTGGACTTCTCCCTGACGCAGCTCTACCGCGTCGCCGAGCGGCACCGCTTCCCCGCGAGGACAGGGGACGCGTGACAGGCACTCCGGGTGCCCTAGACTCCGCGCCCGTCATGCCCCTGCCCAGCCAGCGGATGAGTCGTGGGGGTGGGATTCTGCGCGTGGCAGGAGCGGGCTGGCATGGAGGTGGGTGATGCACGCTGAAGCGTGGCGACGCTGAACATCCGCCGGCCGGGGCTCCAGCTCGAGGTGCCAGTGCAGCGCGTTCGCCTCATCTATGAAGGTGGCGCACTCGGGCCTCGGCGGCTTGATACGCTCGAGAGGGCCATCGAGGCCGTCGAGGGTAGAGTCGAGGGAGTGGAGGTGCTGTTTCAATGAAGGTGCTGACACTGCGGGACCTGGACGTGGAGGACAGCCTCGTCCTCTACCTCGACGGCACCTTTGACTCCCGGCCCCCACTCAGGGACGCACTGGAGTCCTTCTTCCATTTGCTGGAGGCGCACGCGGGCGAGTGGATGCCGGAAGTCGTCCACGGCAAGCGACGGCGCCAGTACTCACGAGAAGCCGTCTGGACGGCCCTGGAAGAGCGGCGTGAGGAGGGCAGCACTGCCTGCGGGCTCCATCGCATGACAGTGCCAGCGGTGGAGGTAGCGCTCTCGCTGGTGTTGCCGCCTCGCGCTCCCCGCCTCAGCGTGAGCCTCCATGCACAGCCGCTCTCGTTCTTCCATGAATCGCGCTGCCGAGCCTTCGTGGAGCTGGTGGGTGCCTGGGCGTCGCGTTACCCGGTCCCTTACGCCATGGCCCACGGTATGGCTGACAGGCAGCTCTCGGGTGCGCCCCATTACGGCCGCGATGCGGCGACCTCACGAAGAGACGGCTTCGACAGAATCTACGAGCTCTTCTGGCTCAACGTCTTCGGCCCCAAGCTGGTGGAGACCGTGGGCCGGGAGAGAATGCTGTCCACGCCGGCCCACCGGGTGGAAGCGCTACCCAACGGCTCCATCCTCCTGGTGACCTGGCCCACCGTCGCGGACTTCGCCAGCGACGCGGCGCGAGAGGCCCAGGCCCGCGCCTTCGTCCACCTCCGCCCGGACCTCGACTTCGCCCCCGTGCTGCGCACCCTGCGGGAGCGAAGCGCCGCGCTCACCCCCGTGGAGCCGCGCTTCCACCCGGACGTGGCCCCGCTCCTCGCCCGCGTGCCGGACGCGTTCGCCATCAGCGAGCGCCAGCGCAAGATTTCCGAGCTCAACATCTTCCATCCACCCGACCCGGACGAGTGGCTCCCCGCCAGCGCCGCCCTGCCCTCGGACGTGGTGGACACCACCCGCGCCCGCGCGCAGTACACGGACCTCGCCGAGCGACTCGTGGCCCTGCTGCACACCCCCGTGTCCTCCACCTTCGAAGCCACTCCCGAGTCGCTCACCGACATCGACACCTACTTCTTCCACGAGAACTTCCCGGAGACCTTCCATCGGGAGCACATCGACGACCACGCCGTGCCCGCGGTGGGCGCGTACCTGGGCGAGGTGCTGGTGAAGCACCTGGGCGGCCAGTGGATTCCACGCAGGAAGCTGCAGGAAGCCCAGGTCCGCGTCGGCGACCGCGCCTGGCTCCCCTTCGTCCGCGCCCACCGCTACCTGCGCTCGCGCCAGGCCCTGCTGGACTACTCCCTCACCCAGCTCTACCGCGTCGCCGAGCGGCACCGCTTCCCCACCAAGACAGGGGACGCGTGACAGGTGCTTCGGGTGCCCTAGACTTCGCGCCCGCCATGCCCCTGCCCAGCCGCCGCCACCTCTTCTCGCCCTCGGTGCCAGCGTGGATGCCGGAGCGCATCATCGCGCCGTGCTCGGCGAGGACCCAGAGCGCCTGGGGGCCCTCGGGAAGATTTTCGAGGACGAAGGTGCCGTCCGAGGCGGTGGTGGTCTGGGCATGCACGGGGGCCTCGCCCTCGCGCGCGGTGACGAGTTCCAGGATGAGTCGCGGGGGTGGGATTCGGCGCGTGGCAGGAGCGGGCTGGCATGGAGGTGGGTGATGAACGCTGAAGCGTCGCGGCGCGGCCGGTGGGCCCTGCTGGTCGCCGTCACGCCCTTGGCGGGTTGTGCCTCGACGCCTCACGGTGCCTCGCGCCCTTCCGGGGCCGCTTGGCGGGAGGGGCAGCCATTCTTCGCCGCCACCGTGGAGGCGGGTACCGCGGGGCCACTGCCCTCCCTGTCCTCGTCCATGTGGGAGCACGGCTCCGGTGGTGAGGCGCTTCCCTGCGGAGGCGTGCCCCGAGGCTGGCCCCACCTGGACTCCAGCGAGGAGCTCCTTGCTCCCTTCCTGACGTGCGGCTCGCCGGCCGAGTTCGTGGCGCTGCAGCGCGGAGTGGACATGTCACGGCTGGTGGAGGCGCTGGACGACTGGTCCGCCGTCCGCCTCGGTGCCCTGGGGCCGGTGGGCACGGAGGCCGCCAGGGTTCTCAACCGCAAGCGTGCCGCCTTTCTCGTCACCGCCACGGAGAAGTATGGCGTCGGGCTGGCCGAGGTCTTCGCGCTCTTCATCCTCCACTCGGCCTTCGACGATGACCTGCGCCAGGTGCTCGTGCTGCTGTCACGGGACAAGCAATTGGGGCAGACGCTGGGGCGGATGGGCACCGTGCGAGAGGAGCTTGAGCGCCGGGGCCTGAAGCTCTCCGAGTACCCGGACCGGGACGAGCGCGCCGGTGACGTGCTGCGCGGGCTGGGGCGCGTGGGCCGGGATGCGCTCGCCACCAGCGAAGCAGTCCAGGGTCTTCAAGGCGCGGGACTGTACGCGCGGCGTGAGCACCTGCCACCGCCCTACCAGGAGGCGAAGGGCAGGCCCGTCCAGCCGTTAGCAGCCCTTCGCAAACCCTCGGAACCTCTGGGGATTCGGAGTCGGGGCGCGTCCAACCGTCACAGCCGGTGACGGGGGATCGCAGCCCGTTTGCTGCACCCTTGCTGCAAGGTGCGGCAGGAGCGACTGGGGCGCCGCTCCTTACAGTGCGCGCCGTAGCCGCCCAGCTCGCCGTTTCGAGGGCCACGGTCTACGGGCTGTGCAAGCGGGGGCAGCTTCGGTCAATCCGGGTATCCGGAGCGCTCCGGATCGACCCCGCGAGCGTTGGGGCGTTCATTTCCGCCAGCAGGGACGCGCTCACGTAGCCGCAAGAATGTAGCCCAAAGGCCCACACGAACGACAAGTCACGTCCCCGATTTATTGAGGGACGGGATTATTCTATCTCTCATGCCCACTACTCGCCCACCAATTCTGTACGAAGACCTCTGGAGACCGCCGCTAACAACCATTCACAAGAATAATCCCAGAGAAAGACGAGACAAGCATGAGCGAGCCCGACACCAAGACCCACCCTTCAAAACTTCCTGACTATGGGACAGCGATTCGTCGCTTTTGGTGGGACTCCTTTTTCTATCTAATGCGAGTCCAGAGTCCGCTACTCAGCCAAATGGGGCATCGCATCTATGATGCCGTGCCCGACTCGGCCACACCTACAGGGATCGCCGACGGGGCTCACGTCCCATGGCCAGAGACCTCTTTTGAATTTCACATCAGCGTGGCAGACATGCTCGCCGCAGATGCCGAAGCATGGGTCACAATGATTACCGAATCCGCCGCCCAAAGCGGAGACAAGGTATCCCTGCACATCGCAATGACAATGAGTTCAGTTGCCGAAGCTAGCGGCAAGGTCATCACAGGAGAAAGCGCCAAATTCAGTTGGGATCGATACCTGGATATGCTCGAACAGTTTCCAGTGAGCTTTAACGAAAATGGCGAGCCTAACCTACCCTCCATCGTAACCGGCCCAGCGCTCGCCAAAACAATTGAGGCAACTCCCAAAACGACAGAGCAGCGTCAGCGAGAATTTGAAATATTAAAACAAAAAAGGAAGGAATACGATGCTAGACGCCGCCTTCGTAAGCTGGATTAGCACAATTGGGGAACGTGGCTTTGACGCCTTCTTCCTCTGTCTATTAAGAGCCCAGGGATTTTTTGACATCCACTTCACACACGGACCGTACGAGTTCGGAAAAGACATTATCGCAAAACACCCTCATCCAGAACCAACACAGTACGCATTTCAACTAAAAGCGGGTGACATCTCAGGCACGGAGTGGACAGCAATCCTAGGACAAATTGAGGAGCTAATAGACACCTATTTGACTCATCCAAACTTCGACACGACAGCTCCCAAGATTTTTGTACTTTGCACTACCGGACGGCTAAAGGGGAAAGCTATCCTTGGCTCCAAGCAATTCCAAGAGAGAGTCAGAGAGAATAGAAAGGCTTCTTTTGACGTATGGGAGATAGACCAACTCCTAGAGATGCTCAAGGGACGCGAGCATTTCGGATTGCTCGCATCACCAAGCGCTGAATTGCCAAGGATTGTGGGCAAAATCGCTGCACAGGACACTACAGATCGTGAGCTTGAAGACCTGTTGGCAGCATTTATTCCAAGCCCGACCACTAGCCTGACCCAGGTCTACAGAAACACGCTTGACAATGCCATTTGCATAGATTCGCTAATCAGGCAGGACATGCCGTTTCAAGCCATGACTGCCGCACTATCAGGTGTGCGAATCGCTGCGACCCTCGCATACTCAGCCAAAGGAGAAGCCCATGAATTGATAACCGAGGCCATGCGTGCATTCATACGGCTAGGCGACGCACAATTTTCAGAACTACTTAGCCATCCCACCGACACAGAGAGATGGTTTAAATGGATAGGCGGCGCCGCCGAACAAATTATCACCTATCCAGTAACATGTCTTCGCATTATTGAGTTCCTTGGCCTAGCATCCCTCTATGCTCGCCATATCGGCCAACCTACAGAGGCCGAGAAGTACGCACATCTCTGCGATGCTGTCGTGAGTTCGCAAGAAGGGTGTTTTCATCCCATCTCTGACCGATATGCAGCATCATTGATTCCACCACTAATTGCCCTTTATGCAAGTGGGCGCGCATCAACAGCCACTCGCATGCTTCGAGGCGTTACAAAGTGGGTGTGCGATCAGTACGAGCGAAGTGATTTTGGATTAGCCGGGCCACACTCTACTCCCGAAGAAGAGGTCCGGCAGTTTCTTGGATATGCCTTCGATTGGATTGATTTGCAGCCCCGCCGCGACTCACTAATCGCAGTTGCGCTCATTGATTTTGCCTATGTTTTTCTGCCGGAACAGTATGAGCTAATATTG
Organism: Pyxidicoccus xibeiensis; assembly: GCF_024198175.1. Taxonomy (NCBI): domain Bacteria; kingdom Pseudomonadati; phylum Myxococcota; class Myxococcia; order Myxococcales; family Myxococcaceae; genus Pyxidicoccus; species Pyxidicoccus xibeiensis. The sequence goes on along the minus strand of NZ_JAJVKV010000001.1, from coordinate 1,482,636 downwards.
AATGAATTTCTTGCCGTCAACACATTGCCTGCGACGCTACACGCTTTAGACGCCCCCCAATCATTAACTGTTCAGGGAGGAGGCATCCAGTCGCTCTTCAACATCAAATATCCTCCCGCCCCTCAAAACGAACTGCTTGCCCACCACAGGATCCAGCCCACACCACGAACTCCCGAGTGCGTAGGCGGTCCAGTCGCCCTCCTTGCCTTGGCTTGCCTTGCAAGAGATCGCCTGTTCTCCGACTGCTATCCAAGGATCAAAGCCGCACTGAATGACAAGACATAAAGTAAGCCTCGTTGGCAATTTTATTTCCAGCGCCTAATACTACCTGGTCAGTTGTGCATAGGGCGCGGGCGTGATCTACCCCTAGGGTATGACGCCCGCGCAGATGCGCAAGCTCGACCGAGAGCTGCGCGAGTACTTCGAGTCGATGGTGGAAGGCATGGGCCGGCAGGAACGGCGCCGCGCCTTAGAGCTCTACCTCACCGGCCTGCTATTGGATGGGGAGCGCAAGAGCGTGGAGCCCATGGCCGGACGGCTGGTGGAGGACATCCGCCAGCGAGAGGCGGTGAGGCAGCGGCTGCAGCAGTGCGTGTCGGTGGCGGACTGGAGCGACGACGAGATGCGCCGTCGGCTGGCGCTGAAGCTGGAGGCCGAACTGCCCAAGCTTGAGGCGCTGGTGGTGGATGACACGGGCTTTCCCAAGAAGGGAGAGCACTCGGCGGGCGTGGCTCGGCAGTACTCGGGAACGCTGGGGCGGACGGATAACTGCCAGGTGGCCGTCAGTCTGCATCTGGCTGGGGAGAGGGGCAGTGGCTGCATCGCGATGCGGCTGTACCTGCCTGAGGAGTGGACGCTCAGCAGAAAGCGCTGCAAGGCCGCGGGCATCCCATCGCAGGTGCGTTTCCAGAAGAAGTGGCAGATAGCGCTGGAGCAGTTGGATGCGGCGCTGGAGTGGGGCGTGGGAAAGCACGTGGTGCTGGCCGACGCCGGGTACGGGGATGCGCGGGAGTTCCGCGACGGGATGCGCGAGCGCGGCTTGCACTACCTGATGGGCGTGCAGGGCACGCATAAGGTATGGCCGCCGGGGGCGAAGCCTCAGAAGCCCGAGAAGGTACAAGGGAAGAACGGACGGCCTCGCACGCGCTACGTGGCTGAGGGAGTGCAGCCCTGGACCATCGAGGACCTGGCGCTGCAGTTGCCGCCAGAGGAGTTCCACCTCGTTCGCTGGCGCGAGGGGAGCCGGGGCGAGCAGTCCTCGCGGTTCGCCGCGGTGCGGGTGCAGACGGCCGAGAGACACGTCCAACGCGCTCCTCCGAGCGAAGAGGTGTGGCTGCTCATCGAGTGGCCCAAGGAGGAGAAGGCCCCGACGAAGTACTCGCTCTCGTCGCTGCCTGCGGACACGCCGCTCAAGGAGTTGGTGCGCTTGTCCAAGCTGCGCTGGAGAGTCGAGCGCGACTACCAGGAACTCAAAGGCGAGGTGGGGCTCGACCACTTCGAGGGGCGAACGTGGCGAGGCTTCCACCACCATGCCACCCTCTGCATGGTGGCCCATGGGTTCCTTGCGCTCCGTCGGGCGCTTTTCCCCCCGGAGGAGAACACGCTGGACGCTGCCCGAAGTGCGCCGCCGCCTTCAGCACCTGCTGCTGCGCCGCATCGGCCATTGCCCGCTCTGCCTGCGCAACATCGGCGCCCGCGCACCTCCTCGAGGGCCGTCACGAATCTGATCAGGTAGTACTAAGCGCCTCTAAACCTCCGTGAACGTCGTTCCGGTTGCCCCTATGCGTTCCAAGGCTGCTTTGATTTCCTCTGAGACAATAAGGGCGATGGACCACCCCCAAGTTCGAAACACCTTCGCCTCGCCCACCTTCAAGGGGTCAATCCGCAACCCGGAAATATCCCGGTACTGGCCGACTTTCTCCGGTTGTTCGTCCTCCGGCGTCCAACGCTCCACCTCTCTGCATGCGGCATCGTCAATGCAGCGAATGAGCTTTGTTGCCACTAGAATACAGAACTGCTCCGGCTGCCCCTGAACCTCAACAGGAATAATCTGCACATCAGAAGGCGCCATCTGCGCCAAGAGTGCGGCTACCCGAACGTGGATAACCGGCGTGCCGAACGCCGCGAGTGAGAAATCCAAGGCCCTGCCAGGAACATCAACCGGGATTCTCAAAGGCCCCTGATTTGGAACCGGCACCCCATCCGTAAACGCCCACCACTCTTCTACTTCGGAGCCTTTTGAGTCAGTAGGAGCGCCAAGCAGCCAACGTCCCTTTACGGCCATGTCATCGGACAGTTTGAAGTATCGCGTCGGCATTTGAATACCCTGGCGTCATTGGCTCCGGGTCACCAAGTTGTTTAGTTCGGTTCCAGGTGTAGCGATCTGCCGTGACAACCTCTTAAGTTCTGCGGTTAGTGCTACGCGGCACTGCTGAATACTGCGGCATGTGCGCGTTGCACCAACCAGTCGCTCGAAAATCTTCTCGTGATACTCCTCCGGGTGAGGGCCCTTGTGCCCCTTAACGTTGACGATGTTGGCCGGGTCGTTCAGCGACATGCCCGCCTTATCGAAGATCCTCTGAAACCGTGGTGACCACGGGCCACCGCTATTCGTGGAGTCCCACCACTTGTCCGTAGCGATGTGGTGATCGTGTCCCTTCGCGTCCACCGGACCGACAGCCTCGCCGCCCATACCCCGCGCCGTCGTGGAGACCGCGCCAGAGGCGAGCGCCATGGTGACCGCTTCGCCCGTCACCGCCACCATCTGCACTTCGCCCACGGCGGACAGCACGATACCCGCCTGGGAACCAGCCTGCATGGATGCTTGCGCCGAGCCGGGCAGCGTCGGCACTTTGCCCGCGAACCCTGCCGCCGTATTTCCGATGGCCACCGTGGCAAGCATGGCGAATGCGCGCGCCGCGTTGCGCCCCATCACCTTGCCGTACCGCTCTCCAGCGTCGCGGAGTTCGTCAAACGTACGGGCCCGGTCCGCCTCTTCCACCAACCGCCGGAAGCCCGTAATCAGGCCCCAGAACGTGTCCACCCCCAGGTAGACAACCAACGTGGCCGTCATGACAGCGGCCAAGCTCTTACTCACCGGCTCGGGCACCGTCCATAAGATTAGATACAGCGTGCCCGTCCACAACGCTGCCGCCAGCATGGCGTGCGGGTCGGCCATGTCCCTGAACGCCTCTAACATCTCTTCGTTCACCGCGTTTTGGGCGAGCGCCATGGCCAGCGCGTAACGACCATCCCCGTTCACCGTGGGGCCACCCGTCAGCAAGCGCAGGCAATCTCCCTTCCTCCCTGTACGTTCGCACCAGCGCAGGTAGGCGCGCGTCAGCTCCACGTCTGCTTCCGAGAACTCCCCCTCCAGGTGCTCGCCCGGCCCAAGCGGCGTGACCCGGCGGGTGCGCGCATCGAAGAGGTACGTTCCCCCACGCGCGTCCATATCGAATAGCCGCCGGGCGGCCTCTTGCGGGTGAGCTGGAGGCCGCCGGGTTCGCGCGTGCTCGGACAGGGCCTCTTTGAATTCGTCCTCTTCCAATTCAACGGGCCCTGCTTCGTCGGTGCGGGGGGTGAAGGTGAGAACCTCACCCCGGTCCGTCTCCAAGCGCACCACACGCGCCGTGGCGCAGCCGGTCAGCAGGGGCAAGAGCAACAACGCGACGGCGCGATGCAGTTTCATGGGGCACTCTCCAAGCAATGGCTCCGCGTGCTCCGAGCGCGAGCGAGCACACCCAGGCCACAAGGCAGGATGACGCTTAGGGCTGACGACACAGCCCGCGCACATACCGAAGGGCGGGCTGGAGTCTTCGGGGGCTACCCCTGGAATCCCGCCGAAAGGGCTTCGGCGTTGGCGACGCATAGGTCATAGGACATGAGGCGCGGCCCGCCTCAATTGCGTTCCGCCCGAAGCGCGGCAGCAGCGTTGTCCATAGGGCTCGCCGTGCGTGAAGTGCGGGCCGTTCGTGGGACGGCATCAAGATGCGCGGCAGACCGCCACGGGCGCCGCTCCAGCACCACCCTTTTCATCATCCGCTAGGGCTGCGTCCACTCACCATAAATGAACCGGACGATTTCCATGCGCGAGAGCACTACGGCACCGGGCTTGGAGCCCTCTCCCTTCTCCAGACCGCCGTTATTTCCAAGGACGATGCAGACGGGAATCTCCCCCGGCAGCGGCCTGTCACCGGCGTCCCTCGCTCCAGCCGGAGGAAACACACGGGTGTACCGGCCAACAACGGTTTCCCCTTCCGTCCAGAGGTAGCCCTCCACTCGCCAACCCTTCTGGAAGGCGCCCCATTTTGATGCGAACTGCCCCGTGTATTTTCCGGTACGGAAAACGCCAGCTGTGTTGGTGCCGCCGGGTTGGTTCTCGTCGAGCACTAGATGGAAAGCAGCGCCATCACTGGCCCGCATCGATTGCATCGTTCTGACCGCTTCCGCCGAGCATTCCTCGCGTTCCGGCCGCACCTGGGGCGCCGGGCAACCCGCCGCCAACTGAGCGGCGAGCGTGTACCCCGCGCACTTGGCCAGAAGCTCCGGGGTGAAGGCGGGGCGGGGGGCGGGCTTGGGCTGCTTCGGGGTGGGCTGACGCGGGGGAGGCTTGGGGGCACTCACGGTGGGAGATTCCTTCTGAGCAGAGGCCACGGGGGCCGGTGACGGTATTTCAGCAGCGGGCGGCGCGGCGGGGGAAGGAGGTAGCGCGTCAGGCGCCCGCGTATGCGGGACGCCCACGGGGGCCGGGAGGCTGCGCGCTTCGGGGGGTGGTAAAGGTTCGTGCAGCAGCGAGAGGGCCGCCACAGCCGCCACCACCACCGCGCCCGCAGCGGCGACCATGCGCCGCCTGCCCCGCACCCGAGCAGCGGCGCCCTCGGGCGGTGCGCTCGCGGCGGGCGCGAACACCGCCGCGTCCCATTCCGCGCCGCCCGCGTCCGCCAACGCTTCCAGCCCGCTGCGCAGGGCCTCCAGCGTGGGCAACCGTTTCGCCGTGTCGTGCTCCACCGCCCCGGTCACCAAGGCGCTGAGCGCTTCGGGAACGCGTGGGTTTACCGCTTGGGACGCCGGGGGCGGGCCCATGGCGGGGCTGTTGACGGTGATGCGCCGCGCGGCGCGTTGCTCCGCGTTCTTCGCCGTTTCCGCGTCCGTCAGCGCGTCATACAGGCACACCGCGAGCGCGTATTGATCATCCTTGGCATGGAAGGGATAGCGAGCACTGAAGTCCAGCCGGTGGTCGTTCCAGAAGGTCACCGCCTCGGGTGTGCGGAAGCGGTTGGTACCCGGGGGAAGGGGCCCCTCGGTCAACTCCCGTGCATTGGCGAAATCGCCCGCGCCGAAGTCCACGATGAAGGGCTCCCCGTCGTCCTTGCGGATGAGGACGTTGGACAAGGAGATGTCCCGGTGGAAGACGCCCTGGCGGTGCATGTAGTCCAGCGCGTCCGCCAGCTTCATGAATACGCGCGCCACCTGCTTGAAGGTGGGGCGCTTTTTCTCCAACCACTCGGCCAGCGTCCAGCCATCCACGTAGTCCAGCACGAGGTAGGAGTAATCCCCAATCAGGTCGGGGAAGTGGCCCCAGGCCCGGGCGCGGATAATGTTCGGGTGCTCCAGGTGGATGAGGCAGCCCAGCTCCCGCGTCATGCGCTGGTTGGTTTTCGCCGCGTCGTCGCTGACTTCGCGGCGCCGGGCCAGCTTGAGGGCAAATTGCCGCCCACGCCGCTTCACCAGCAGCACCATGCCGTTGGCGCCCTCCCCGAGCGCCTTGACGATGCGGAAAGAGTCAATGAGTGCGCCGGGCCTGAGAAAGCCCAGGGGTTGCGCCGTGGTCATGGTCCGTGCTCCTTCTGCGCTGGCTTCAGCGCATCATCCACCGTCACGCCCGGAACGGAGAGGTGCCGCGAGCCCTCCGCTTCCCGCACTTCCACCCGGTAGACCTCCCCCGGGCGCTCCGGCGGGCGTGCGAATTCCACCGCGAGCGTCCCCTCAGACTCGGGCGCCAGAGCTTCGGGCTCCAGGGCCACCACACGCGCCGAAATGCGCTCGCGGCGGGATTCGTTCACAAGCCACGCTTTGCCCGGCTTCCACACCGGCCGCCCCGGCGGGTTTCGCAACGGCACGGACACCACCACCCACGTGTCCGCGAGGATGCGCCGCGAGGGTCCGCACTCCACTCCGCCCGCGCTGGCGCCGCGCGGGCATTTCAGCGGAGCAACCTTGACGCCGCTTTCGCCAATCTGGCCTGAAAGCACCCAGGAAGCCGGACCGGTGGCCCCGCCTCGCTCGCGCAGCGCGGCCACCTCCGCGTCACACGCAGCGGTTCGCGCTTCCAGCTCACCCACCTGTGCCAACAGCAGTTCCGGGGCGCGTGCGTCGCGGTAGGTCGTCACCTGCGCGTCCACTTCCGCCGCGTCCGTGCGCAGCGAGAAGACGGGCTCCAGAGCGGAGCAGGCATCTACGAAGCGCACGCGCAGCGCGACCGCCTTGCCCAGCTCCGCCACGGGCATCAGCGTGAGGGACCGAACGGAGACGGCGAGCAGGTTGACGCTCCCCGAGTCGTCCAGCTCCACCTTCTGTGTGTCGATGTCCGCGTCGAAATTCAGCGTGATGGGGATGCCGGGCGCCACGCGCACGTCAACGGGTGAGCCCGTCAAGGGGACACGGCGAACCCGCACCGTGCGCTCGGTGGGTGACTGGGCAGCCGCAGTCCATGCCACCAGGGAAAGTAGCGCCAGAACCAGCCCGGGAAGTGGTGACACGCGGGAATGACCTCCTGCGTTGGACCGTACCAGACCGCGCCCGTCCCTTGCGCGCTCCCGCCGCGCTCGCCCAGAGCGTAGCGGGCCAGAGCTACGCGAGGGCTGGCCAGGGCCGGAGTACGTGCTTGAAGCCTGACAGCCGCATTCAGCGGACAGTGCGGCGAGAGTGCGCCGCACCAGGCGGTACGCACCTGGGGCGCAGCGGGCCGGAGCACGCGGGCGACCTGGGCCCGGAAGTGCCCGCCCAGAGCACGCCAACCGTGCCCAGCGGTCAGGGGCGTGAGGGCGGCCACAGCGCTCACCTGGAGCGCGGCAGCCACGTCCAGCGCCCCAGCCGAGCGCGAGGACGGCTCCGGGTCATGGTGCTCGCCTGGAGGAGCACGGCGGCCATGTCCAGGCTCCAGCGGAGCGCCAGGGTGGCCCCGGGCCGGTGGTGCTCACCCAGAGCGCGGCGGCCACGTCCAGCGTCCAGCCGAGCGCGAAGCTTGGCGGTGCTCACGAGGACTCGCGCTGACAGTGGGTGCGCGTAAAGGATCCTTGCAAAACCGCCCTTTGGAGTAGGCCGCAGAACATCTTGCAATGTAATTGCAAGAGGCATGGCGGACGACCTTTAACGTCGTTCAAATTCAACCCAACCCACGGGTACGTTTCTGGGGTCCCCGCGCGGTGCCCTGCTCCGCGCACGTTTCCAGGAGGCTCCCGCATGGTGTTCTCTCGCCCCCCGGCGTACCCGCCGGGCATCGTCCTCTTTCGCCGCGAAGGCATCGCCTACGAGCTGGTTCAAGACCTGGGGCTCGGCAGCCATGGCGAGCGCGTCGCCCTGGCCCTGAAACGCGGCAAGGGGCAGGCGGACTTGGGCCGGGTCATCATCAAAACGCTGGGCCTTCCAGCCCTCACCAATGCCACGAAAGAGGCTCGCCAGCGGCTGGTCGAGGAAGTGCAATTGGCCACGTTCCTGCATCATCAGAACATCGCCCGCGTCCATGGGCTGCACGAATCCAAAGGGGCCCTCCACGTCATCACGGAGGCCGTCAGCGGGCGCTCCCTGGAAAGTCTCCTCAATCTGGTCCATGGGCGCGGGCGCTACTTCTCCGAACCCTTCATGCTCCACATCGGCGCGCAGGTGGCAGCCGCCCTGGCCCACGCGCACGGCAGCCGCGACGCGAAGGGAAAGCCGCTGCACATCGTCCACCGTGCGATTGACCCCACCCGCATCCGTGTGAAGCTGAGCGGCAAGGCGAAGCTGACGGACTTCGGGCTCGCGTCCGCGCACCTGCCCGGGCGGCGCACCGTGCGCGTGCCGCGTGCCAGAGGGGACGCCTATTACACATCCCCGGAAGTGCTGTTGGGGGAGCCTGAAGACACCCGCTCGGATTTGTTCGTGCTCGGGCTGATGTTGCTGGAGTTCGCCACCGGTCGTCACCTGCTCTGCCCCCCGGACCTGCTGCCACGCGAGATGGTGCAGATGCTCTCGGAGAAGGAAAAGGAACGACTCGGGGACGCCATCGCACGGGCGCAAGACGAATGGACCGAGCCGGACATGGGGGAGCTTGTGCTGCGGGCCGCCACCTTCACGCCGGAGGACGTGGCGCAGGCGACGCAAGGACTGTCAGAACCCGTGCGGGCCTTCTTCTCCAAGATGCTGCGGCGCGCTCCGTCGGAGCGGTTCGCTTCTGCAACGGAGGTAGAGAACCGGCTGCGCAAGCTACTGCACGAGCGCAAGGACTACGGCCACGCTGAAGCAGCGGCGGAGCTACACAAAGCGCTAGTTGACGCGGGGGAGGCATTGGCAGCCGACGCGGAGCCCGGCGCAGGGCGGGTGCTGCATCCGGACGCGGTTTCCACCGAGCCCGGCGCCCCGGGAGCGTGAAGCATCAGCCAAGCACTGGGCGCGCCAGCAGAGCCGCTGCGGGCAACGCCATTCTGAGCCAGAACGATGCAGAGCCCACCCCCCCACGTCCCCGTGCGTTCCCCTCTACTGAGCGCGTGCCCATGGCCCCCATCTCCCTGCGGATCATCGCCCCCACCGCATCGGTCCCGCAGCCCGCGAAGCGCGGGGCCGGCTACGGCTGACGCAGGCGGAGGTGGCCGAAAGGGTCGGCATTGCTTCCGAGGTTTACGGGCGATGGAGCGCGGAGCCCTGACCCCAAGCGTCGCAACCTTGCGCCGCCTATGCATGGTGCTGGGCATTTCTTCCTATGACGCATTGGGGTTGGCAGGCGCCCGCCAGCCGGTTGCCGACTTGGCGCCCGTGCCCCCTAAAAATGCCTTGCTGCGCCGACTGTTGAGGCGTGCGGTGCGCCTGAGCGCGTCCTCGCTCCGTGTCCTCACCAGCGTTGCGGCCAATCTGCCCGAGAAACCGACTCCCCGAAATCAGCGGGCGTGATGCGGCGTCCTGCCAACCGCAGCGCCACCATCGGGAGGCGACCCAACATTGCCCATGAAGTGGACGATGGACGTGGCCGCCGCCAGGCGTGCGCGAGGGCTCCGCGCTCTGGAGTGAGTACGTGACGTACCGGGAGCGGCGGCTCGCGGAGCTCGTCGAGGGCAGGCCGTCGAAGGGGCCTCTCAAATGGGAGGGCTACCAGCAGATGCGCGGGCTGTTCACGCGGGGGCTGGAGTTCGAGCGCACCATGGTGTCCCGGCTGCGGGAGGACGCGGCGCTTCCACGGGGAGAGCGGCGGTGGCTCAGGGACTTCGACACGCCCCGCATCGAGCTGCACGTGGGCGTGGCGAAGCCGCGGGTTCCGGGTGTCCGCTATGCGGATGTGCTGGTCATCGAGGGCCGTCCGCCCTCGGCCCAGCCGCCCCGGGTGGAGACGTTCAGCTTCAAGAGCCGGGACCTCGCGGGACTGAGAGTCGAGCCCTTGACGACGCAGATGGTCGCGGACGCGAGCAACGCCTTGCGCTACTACGGCGAGACGCTGAACATCCGCCGGCCCGAGCTCAGGTTCGAGGTGCGGGTCCAGAGGGTTCGTCTCATCTACGAGGGCGGCGCGCTGAAGCCCAGGGACCCGGACATGTTGAGGACCGCCGTGCAAAGCGTCCAGAATGAGGTCCAGGGCGTGGAGGTGCTGTTCCAGTGAAGCTGCTCGAGTCTCATGACCTGGGTGTCCAGGACCGCCTCCGACTGTCGCTGGAAGGTGCCTTCGACCCGCGGGCTCCACTCGAGCGTGAGCTCGACCCCTTCTTCGAGGCACTCGAGGCGCATGCTGCCGGGTGGATGCCGGACGTCATTGAAGGGAAACGGCGCCGGCAATACTCCCGGGCCTCGGTCTGGAAGGCGCTGGAGGAGAAGCGCGGCGAGAGAAGCACGGCCATCGGGCTCTACCGCACGACGTCGCCCGCGCTCGATATGTCGCTCAGGCTGTGGTTCCCGCCCCTGCCTCCCAGGCTTCATGTCTGGGTCGACGTGCAGCCACTGTCCCTCTTCGGCGGAACGGAGCGGTGCCTCGGAGTGGTGGACCTGGTTCGTGCCTGGGCTTCTCGGTATCCGGTCTCCCATGGCGTGGTCCACAGCATGGCTGACAGGCAGCTGGCGGACTTCCCCAACTTCGGCCGTGACGACGAGACCTCTCAGCGAGACGGCTTCGATAAAATCTACGAGCTCTTCTGGCTCAACGTCTTCGGCCCGAAGCTGGTGGAGACCGTGGGCCGGGAGCGGATGCTGTCCACGCCGGCCCACCGGGTGGAAGCGCTTCCCAACGGCTCCATCCTCCTGGTGACCTGGCCCACCGTCGCGGACTTCGCCAGCGAAGCGGCGCGCGAGGCCCAGGCCCGCGCCTTCGTCCACCTCCGCCCGGACCTCGACTTCGCCACCGTGCTGCGCACCCTGCGGGAGCGAAGCGCCGCGCTCGCCCCCGTGGAGCCGCGCTTCCAGCCGGACGTGGCCGCGCTCCTCTCCCGCGTGCCGGACGCGTTCGCCATCAGCGAGCGCCAGCGCAAGATTTCCGAGCTCAACGCATACCGTCCGCCCGACCCGGAGGAGTGGCTCCCCGCCAGCGCCGCGCTGCCCTCGGACGTGGAGGACCCGGACCGTGCCCGAGCCCAGTACGCGGACCTCGCCGAGCGGCTCGTTGCGCTGCTGCACACCCCCGTGCCCTCCGTCTTCGAGGCCACGCCCGAGTCCCTCACCGACATCGACGCCCACTTCTTCCACGAGAACTTCCCGGAGACCTTCCAGCGGGAAAACCTCGACGACCACGCGGTGCCCGCGGTGGGCGCGTACCTGGGCGAGGTGCTGGTGAAGCACCTGGGCGGCCAGTGGATACCGCGCAGGAAGCTGCAGGAAGCCCAGGTCCGCGTGGGCGAGCGCGTGTGGCTCCCCTTCGTGCGCGCCCACCGCTACCTGCGCTCGCGCCAGGCGCTGCTGGACTTCTCCCTGACGCAGCTCTACCGCGTCGCCGAGCGGCACCGCTTCCCCGCCAAGACAGGCGACGCGTGACAGGCACTTCGGGTGCCCTAGACTCCGCGCCCGCCATGCCCCTGCCCAGCCAGCGCCACCTCTTCGAGCTTCCCGACAGCGTCACCTACCTCAACTGCGCGTACATGTCCCCGCAGCTGCGGAGCGTCCGCGAGGCGGGCGAGGCCGCACTGGGGCTGAAGGCGCAGCCGTGGCGCGTGAAGCCCGAGCACTTCTTCACCGGCTCCGAGGCCCTGCGCGGCCTCTTCGCGAAGCTGGTGGGCGCGGACGCGGACGGCATCGCGCTCGTGCCCTCGGTCAGCTACGGCACCGCGGTGGCTGCAGCCAACCTGCGCGTGCGCCCGGCGCAGCGACTGGTGGTGCTGGCGGAGGAGTTCCCCTCCAACTTCTACCCGTGGCGCGAGCTGGCGCGGCACACCCGCGCCGAAATCGCCACCGTGAAGCGCCCCAGGAATGGGAACTGGACGGACGCGGTGCTGGATGACGTGGACGAGAACTGCGCGCTGGTGGCGGTGCCGCACTGCCACTGGACGGATGGCTCCTGGCTGGACCTGGCCGTGGTGGGCCGGCGGGCGCGTGAGGTGGGAGCCATGCTGGTGGTGGACGCCACGCAGTCCCTGGGCGCGCTGCCGCTGGACGTCACCGTGGTGCAGCCGGACTTCCTCGTCGCCGCCGGCTACAAGTGGCTGATGGGGCCCTACAGCCTGGGCTACCTCTACGTGGCTCCCGAGCACCGCGAGGGCGTGCCCCTGGAGCACAACTGGCTGATGCGCCAGGGCAGCGAGGACTTCTCGCGACTGGTGGACTACCGCGATGCCTTCCAGCCCGGCGCGCGCCGCTTCGACGTGGGCGAGCGCAGCAACTTCCAGCTCGTGCCCATGGCCACCGCGGCGCTGCAGCAGCTGCTCGCGTGGGGCGTGGAAGAAACCCAGGCCACGCTGCGCGCGCTGACCAACCGCATCGCCCGGGGCGCGGAGGCGCTGCGACTGGAGGTCGTCCCCGAGGCCCACCGCGCGGGACACCTCATCGGCCTGCGACGCGCGGGGGGCTACGCGCCCACGGTGGCCCAGGGACTGGCCGCGCAGGACATCCACGTCAGCGTGCGCGGCGACAACCTGCGCGTGTCCCCGCACCTCTACAACACACCCGAGGACGTGGACCGGCTGCTCGCCGCGCTGGCGCCCCTGCTGTAGCCATGTGAAGGCACCGGGGCCCGGGAACGTCCCGGACCCCGGTGTCTGGCTCCGCGGCGCACGCGCCCGCTGGAGGGCTACTGCCCATCGGGGGTCGGAGTCGTGGTGCCCGTGCCCATGTCGTCCGTGTCCCGCTCGATGCTGCCCGAGCCGCCCGTGCCCGGCTTCTTGTAGCCGCTGGGGGGCATGCCGGAGCCGCCGGTGCCCGCGTCCATGGCGGCGCCCGCATCCCGCGCCTTGCCGCTGCCGCCCATGCCGGTGCCCTGCTGCCCCGCGCCGCCGGTGCCCCCGGTGTCCTCGCGTCCCATCGGGTCGGAGACACCGGTGCCCTCCTCCATGCCCGCGCCGCCGGCGCCGCCAGTGCCCTCCTGCTCCTGCTGCTCACGGCTCTGGCAGCCCGTCACCGTCATGGCCGCGGCCACCGCGCCGAGGACCACCCATTTGCTGAAAGCCTTCATCGCGACACCTCCCTTGAGCTGACTGGCCCAAGGCTGGGGAGGCCGTCGCGCCGCGGCACCTGTACCGCGGGCCCTCGGCCCACTGTCCGTCCCATACCTGGGCGGGCAGCCAGGCCCCTGCTTCGCGCTACGGCTCAGCCCGGGCGCCGGAGCACGAGCAGCGCGTACTCCAGCCCGCCATCCATCAGCGCCTGCTGGAGCCGCAGGTGCTCGCGGCTGGACTCTCCCCGGCCCGCCTGGGCGAGGGCGCGCAGCGGGTGCAGGCCGCTGGCGGCGGCGGCGCGCTCGTGGGCGAGCAGCTCCAGCGTGAGGGACCAGAAGCCCACCACGCGCGAGGACACGTCGTCGCGCACCTCCAGTTCCAGCCCCGCGGCGTGCGCGGCGGAGAGGTACTCGTCCAGCGAGCCGATGTGCGTGCGCCAGTACCGGTCGAAGGGGCCCGCCAGCTCCGGCCGGCCGAGGAAGCAGTCGGCGATGGCCACCACGCCGCCGGGCCGCAGCAGCGTGCGCACGCGGCGGAACCACTCCGCGCGCTGCAGGTAGCACGCGCTCTCCACCGCGACGACGGCGTCGAAGCACGCGCGGCCCGGGACGGCGAGGGCGTCGCACAGCAGCGGCTTCACGCGCCCGCCCAGGCCCGTGGACTCCGCGAAGCCCGCCACCAGCTCCGCGTGCGCGGGCACGTTCGTCACGGCCGTCACCCGCGCGTGGTGCCGGGTCGCCCAGTACAGCGCGCCGCCGCCCAGGCCGCAGCCCACGTCCAGCACGTCACCGCCGTCGGGGAAGGGGCGTGCGGCGCGCGCCAGCTCGTCCAGCAGGGCCTCCTGGGCGCCGTGGATGTGCTCGCGCAGCGCGTCCGCGGGCGCGCCGGGTGGCGGCACTGCGTCCACCAGTCCGGCGTGGTAGTGCACGCGCGGCCCGGGGCCGTACCGCTGGAGGATGCGCTCCGTCTTCGCGTCGTAATACCCGGCCACCTCGTCACGCCTCGCCTCGGTCTTCGGGGCTTCTGCCCTCATGACTCCACCTCCGGGAAAATCGGTTCGATGCGGCGCAGCGCCGCATCCAGGCAACGCAGGTCCTGCCGGCGCAGCGCCTCCGCGGCGTCGCGAGCCCAGCCCACCACGGCGTTGCGGTCCTCTCGCGGCATGCTGGTGAAGCGCACGTCGTTCGAGCGGATGTCCTCCACCACGTGCGCGGCCACGCCCAGCGCCCGGCCCGCCTCAGGAGCGCGCGGCTCCAGCACGGTGCCGGCCCACAGCACGCGCAGGTACGCGGCCCACTGCTGGCCGGCGATGCCCTCGGCCACCTGGCGGAACAGGGGCGCCGTCCAAACGTCCGCGCGCACCTCCAGCGCCTGGGGCCCGGCGGCGAGCGCCAGCGTGCGCGAGGCCTCGGCCAGCACCGGCGCGGGCACGCGGGCCTGCTCGCCCGCCAGCGTGGCGAAGGCCAGGTTCTGCAGGAGGAACTGCACGCACGGCCCCACCCGCAGCGGCTGCGCGTGGTACGTGCAGTCCCCGTCGATGAGGTCGTCCGCGAGGTTGCCCGCGCAGAAGCTGAAGAAGAGCCCCGCGCCGCGCGCCAGCAGCACGGCCCGGGGCAGCCCGGCCTCCGCGCCGGCCTCGTAGAAGAGGGGCAGCGGCCCGGGCTGGGCCGCCTCCATCGCGGCGAGCACGTCGCGCTCGGACACCTCCGGCAGCGCCAGCCGCCGCAGCACCCGCAGCGCTTCCTGGAAGAGGGCGCCTCCACTCATCGGAACTCCCGGGGAAGGACCATGCGCAGCAGGGCGCCACCGCCGGGCGCGTTCTGCCGGTGCAACATGCCGCCGCTGGCGCGCAGCAGGCACTCGCTGGTGTAGAGGCCCAGCCCGGTGCCCTGGGGCTTGGTGGTGTAGAGCTCCTCGGCGGGCCCCGCCAGGCGCGCCGCCGGGAAGCCGGGCCCGTCGTCGGAGATGAGCACCTCCAGCCGCCCGCTGAGCGGCTCCGTGCGGGCGCGGATGTGCACCTGCCGGGCGCCCTGCTTGCCGTCGCCCTCGCAGGCGTTGAGCACCAGGTTCTCCACCACGCGGCGCAGGATGGGGGCCCCGCCGCGCATGAGGGCGCGCAGCGGCGTGTCCTGCTCCACCTCCACCTGGATGTCCACGTCGGGGAAGCGCAGGCCCATGCTGACCTGCACCGCCTCCAGCAGCGGGGGCAGCTCCACGGCCTCGGGCTCCGTCCCCGCGTAGCGCCGGCCCTTGGCGCGAATCTCCCGCACCATCTCGCGAATCTGCGTGAGGCTGTCGTTGAGCTGCCGGACGTGCTCCTCGAAGTCGGCGCGGCCCAGGGCGTGGCGCTGCGCGCCCAGCAGGGCGAGCATGTCCGCCGCGCTGCCCGCGGACATCAGCGCGTTGTCCAGGTCGTGGTGGTAGCCGAGGATTTCCCCCAGCGCCTGGGACAGCCGGCCCACGTCGCGCTCCTGCTGCTCCAGCAGCTGCGCGTGCACGGCGGCGCGAAGGCGCTCCGCGTCCGCGCGGGCCTTGTCGTGCTTCAGCGCGAAGGTGCCCAGGTACAGCTCGGCGGTGAGCGCCGCGGGGCCGATGACACCGAAGAGGGCCAGGTGCCCGTTGCTCGCGCGAAGCTGCAGCGCGGCCAGCAGCGCCAGCGCGGTGCCCACCGCGAGGAAGGGCTGGCGCGGCGTCACCCGGTGCAGCTGGCCATGGAAGGCGGTGGTGAAGAGGAAGAGGGAGGCGATGACGGTGGCCCCCGGCAGCGCGGACAGCGCCATCAGCGCGGCCACGAAGAAGTGCAGGGCGGCCACGCCGAAGGAGAGCCACAGCCAGCCCCAGGGCTCGATGCGGCGGCGCTTGCGGTGCACGACGGAGAAGAGCAGGCCGCTGGCCAGCATGGGCGCGGCGCACAAGAGGCCGGTGGTGAAGGGGATGCCGAAGAACAGGCGCGCGCCGGGCGCCCACGCGGCCATGGCCAGCAGGACCACCACGAAGGCGGTGAGCGCGAGCCAGGGGCCTGGGCGCGCGGCGGCGAGCACCTCGACGGCGTTCTGGGAGCGCGTCCATCGCTTGAAAGACGCCGTCACGGCGGTGCGTGAGGCGGACAGGAGGTTCATACGGTGCCGATGAGGTAGGTGCCGGAGGCTTCGCTGAGGAGGTTGGCCTCCTGGGTGGCCTGTGCCGCCCGGCGGTTGAGCTCCTCGACGATGTCCGGGTGGCCGGGGTGCACGATGCGCACCTCCACGTCTCCGCCGGCCAGCACGTGGTGCAGCGCCTCCAGCACCGGTTGGAGCGCGGGGTGGAGCGAGAGCGAGCCCTCCGGCCCCTCCACCGCGCCCAATTCCTGCGTGCGCGCCAGGTACCCGGCCAGGGCGCTCGCCACGGTGATGGAGAGGGCGCGTGGCACCTCGAGCTCGGTGGGGGCTTCCACCCTTGGCGCCGCCCGGGGGGAGCAGGGCGCTGCCGGCCCGGGTTGTGCGACGTGGGAGCGTGGGTCCGTCGGCTGCACGTTCATGACGCGGCCTCCTGGAGTGCGTCGCCGCTGGCGGCCAGGAGCCAGTCGCGCGACGGAGCGAGGTACATGCCACCCCCGACGGGAGTGGCCCGACTCAGCAGCGCGTCCGGCGGCGTGCCGGGCGCGCCGAGCAGGCTGTCCAGCACGCGGTGGAAGCGCGTGGGGTCCGCCGACGTGGCGAGGAAGGCCAGGCCCTCTTCACCGCGCTGGCGGAAGGGGAAGCTGCGGCGGATGAGGCCCGGGGCCGCGCCAGCGTCGGAGGCGTGCGAGGCGGGAGCCGGCGCCTCGCCGTCGGAGCGCACCACGCGCATGCGGGCGCGCGGCGGTGGCGCGGGCGGGCGCGAGGTGTCGTGCTGGAAGCGCAGGTAGAGCAGCCAGGCGCCGCCCGCGAGCGGGCCGGTGGGGATGACCGCGCTGTGCTGGACCTCGTCCCGAGACGGGGCACGGCGCGAGCCGGGGAGGGTGGCCGGCATGAGGCCTTCGCCGAGGCGGCCACCGAGCACCTCCTCCTCGGGGACGAGGACACCGGCGACGACGGCGGCGGTGCGGCGCAGGGCCCAGACGAGGCGCTCGCGGCTGCGCGCGGCGAGCTGCACCAGCACCTGGGCCTGGGTGGAGGGAATGCTCGCGTGGGCGCCGCGGCGTGGCAGGGGGGGAGGACCGGCCTCCACGTCGGCGGTGGGAGAGACGAGCGGTGCGTCGAAGGCGAGGACGGCCTGGATGTCACCCGCGCGGCGCAGCGCCGCGTACGCGTCCGCGGTCGCCTCGCGGACCTGGGCCGCGGCGCTCGAACGGCTCAGTCTCCAGATGACCAGGGCGCTGTAGTCGCCCGGTGGATGGAACAATCCTTCTTGAGGCCTCATGCTGGTCGCCCCCCGGAAACCAGGCTCAGCCGTTGATGCCAGACGGTGCCGTGCTGCCGTGCACACCGCACTTTCTTGTGAGAGCGAGCAAAGCGGTGCCCTGGAGTCCAGTCAAACCCATGAGTCAGGGGAGTGTTGTCCAGCGTCTTCTGCATGCCCCGCGGGGTGGGTGTGTGCCGGGCGGTGGACAGGAGTGGGACGTTTCCGCGTGCCGGCGGGGTTGGCGGAACGACGTAGGGCGGGCGTTTCGTGCGTGCGAAGGTGCGCGGCATGTCACGATTCCGGACGGCGATGGGCCCGGTCACCGTCGCGGTGCTGACGGTGTTGATTGCGATGTGCTCCATCCAGGTGGGCGCGTCGCTGGCGAAGCGGCTGTTTCCCCTGGTGGGCGCTCAGGGGACGACGGCGCTGCGGCTGCTCTTCGCCGCGCTGATATTGCTGGCGGTGGGGCGGCCGTGGCGCAAGCGGCTCTCGCGCGCGGAGGTGCGCTCGGTCCTCGTGTACGGCGCTGCGCTCGGCGTGATGAACCTGACGTTCTACCTGGCGCTGGAGCGGATTCCGCTGGGGATTGCCGTGGCCATCGAGTTCACCGGCCCGCTGGGGGTGGCGCTGCTGTCCACGCGCAAGGCGGTGGACTTCGTCTGGGCGCTGCTGGCGATTGTCGGCGTGGTGCTGATTCTCCCGCTCACGGGGACGTCGCAGGCGCTCGACTGGATTGGCGTGGGCTGGGCGCTGGCGGCCGGGACGTGCTGGGCGCTGTACATCCTGTTCGGCCAGAAGGCGGTGGCCTCGGTGCACGGCGGCACGGTGACGTCGCTGGGCATGGCCACGGCCGCGCTGCTCGTGGTGCCGTTCGGGGTGGCGCATGCGGGCACGGCGCTGCTGGACGTGTCGCTGCTGCCGTTCGCGCTGGGGGTGGCGGTGCTGTCGAGCGCGCTGCCGTACTCGCTGGAGATGATTGCGCTGAAGCGGCTGCCGACGCGGACCTTTGGAATCCTGATGAGCGTGGAGCCGGCACTGGCGGCGCTCTCGGGGCTGCTGCTCCTGGACGAGCGGCTCACGTGGGTGCAGTGGACGGCCATCGGCTGCATCGTCCTGGCGTCGGTGGGCAGCTCGGCGTCCTCGAAGAAGGTGGAGGTGACGCCGGAGGCGGTGCCCTGAAGTCCTGGGCGCACGTGCGTGCATGCGGCTGGTGCGCGGGCTCCGGAGAGGGCGGCCACGCGGCCGCGGATGTCCGCGCGAGCGAGGCGGCCCACCGTTGCCGGGGGTGTCCAGCATGGCCCTGGTCAGGCAGGTGAGCGAGCGCGAGGCGGACGGCGAAGTCGAGCGCGTCTACCACGAGCTGCGGCAGGTGCTGCGAGTGACGGGCGTGGACGTCTCCCTGCGCGCATGGGCGGCCTTCCCCCGCTTCTTCGTGGCGATGTGGGACGCCCTGCGGCCCGACGTGGAGACGCGAGCCTTCGAGGAGGCGGCGGACAGCCTGCGGGACGAAGCCCTGGAGGCGGCCGCGGACTGGGAGGCGCTCGGCGCATGGGACGCGGTGACGCTGGGGCCGAGCCAGCGCTTCCATGTGAAGGGCGTGCTGGAGCTGTACGGCGCCCTGCAGCCGAAGGTGCTGCTGATGGCGTCGGCGGTGCGCATGGCGCTGACGAACGAGCCGGTGGGGCTGAAGGGAATCCCGGGCACCGTGGAGCGGGTGGAGCGGGGTGTGCCTTCGAGGATGGCGGCCATGGAGTGGGTGCTGGACCGGCCCGACGACCCGCGGCTGCGGACGCTGTTCTCGGACGTGGTGCGGCATGTGGGGCCGCCTGCGGTGCCGGGGGAGTACCGCGCGCTGGGGCTGTGGCCGGAGTACCTGGAGGCGGCGTGGGGCCGGCTGAAGCAGCGACTGGTGGAGGACACATTCGCACAGGCGGCGGAGGCGCTGCGGCAGTCGGCGCGGCAGCAGGCTCGGGCGCTGCCGTACGCGGTGGCGCTGAGCCGCGAGCGGGTGGAGGCGCTGGGCGAGGACGCGGCGGCGGTGTTCCGCGTGACGGACGCGCTGGAGCGGCGGCTGCCGATGCTGCTGTTGAACCTGGCGCAGCTGGTGCTGGACGCGCCGGAGGTGGAGCGGCACCCGTTCCCCGCGGCGTCGAGGCTGGTGCCGGACTGGGTGGTGGCGGAGGAGCTGCGATGAGCTGGCGCGACTGGCAGGCCCGGCAGGCGGTGGTGGAACTGGGAGACCGCTTCCTGAGCTACGTGGACCTGGGCGCGGGGCGGCCGGTGGTGCTGCTGCACGGGATTCCGACGTGGGGCTTCTTGTGGAGCGGGCTGGCGCCAGCGCTGGCGCTGACGCACCGGGTGCTGGTGCCGGACCTGCTGGGCTACGGGTACTCGGACCGGAGGGACGGGTTCGACCGCTCGGTGTCGCGGCAGGCGGAGGCGATGGATGCGTGGATGGACCGGCTGGGCGTGGAGGACGCGGTGGTGGTGGCGCACGACTTCGGAGGTGGCGTGGCGCAGCACCTGGCGGTGCGTTTTCCCCGGCGCGTGGGACGGCTGTGTCTGATGGACAGCGTCTGTTACGACGCGTGGCCGGTGGAGCTGATGATTCAGCTCGGACACCCGGGGGCGGTGAAGCGGCTGACGGCGGAGGCGGTGCTGCGCCTGTTGAAGCTGGCCGTGAGGCGCGCGGGCTTCGCGAAGGCGCCGCCGGATGGCCTGGTGGAGGGGCTGCTGGCGCCCTACGCGACGGAGGTGGGGAAGGTGTCGCTGGTGAGGAACGCGGCGGCGCTGAACACGAACCACACGCTGGAGGTGGCGCCGAAGCTGGGGCACCTCGGTGTGCCGGTGCTGATTCTCTGGGGCGAGGACGATGGCTTCCTGCCCGCGAAGTACGGAGCGCGGCTGGCCTGGGACATTCCCGGGGCGAGGTACGTGCAGGTGCCGGGCGCGAAGCACTTCGTCATGTGGGACGCGCCGCACGTGGTGGCCACGGAGCTGTACCGGTTCCTCGGAGTGGAGGCACCGGTGGAGGCCGCGCTCAGGTCGCCTATACCTCCGTGAACTTCACGCCCGTGGCGCGGATGCGCTCCAGCGCTTCTTTGAGTTCCTCCGAGACGATGAGGACGCCCGGCCAGCCTTCAGGACGGAAGATCCTGGCCTCACCCACACGGGCCGGGTCGATGCGCATGCCGTGAACCGCTGAGTATTGCCCGACCTTCTCCGGCAGCCCGTCCTCCGGACGCCAGTAACGCACCTCCGCGCTCCTCTGGTCGTCGATGCACTGGATGAGGCGGGTGGCGACGAGGATGAGGAACTGCTCGGGCTGGCCATCGACATCGACTGGGAGCAACTGGACTTCGCCGGGTGCCAGCTCGGTGAAGAGCTCCGCCAGCAGGACATGGATGACGGGGACGCTGAAGCCCGCGAGCGTGAAGTCGAGGGGCCTGCCAGCGGACTCAACAGGGACGTTGAGACGCCCGGTCAGATTGAGGGCGCGCCCGTCCGTGAACTGCCAGGGGTTCTCCAGTTCCTCGCCTCGCGCATCGGTCGGGTTGTCCAGCGTCCAGCGGCCAGGGGCGGAGACATCGTCATCGAGTTGGTAGAAGCGGCGGGCCATGGCGGTGCTTTACGGCTGTTTTCCCTGGGTAACGAGTCTGTTGAGAAAGGTACCCGCTTGTCCTGTTAGGTTCTGCATGACATGAAGAACCTCCAAGGTAGACACATCGCACTGCTGCTCGCGCTCGTGACAGCGGCCTCTCTCGCTGGCGCCCGAGATCGCGACAAGGCGGCGGTCAGGACGCTACTGCTCTCGGAGCACCCGCGCCGTGCCGCTCACTCTGTCTACGTGATGGGACAGGTCGTCACGGTGCTACGATTCGAGCACCCCTGTGACCCGGCCCGGACACGCTTGCTGGGCTGGGAGGGACGCTTCGAGCCTCTCGTCGTGACTGGTAGGAAGGTCATCCTGGAGCCGCTTCGTGACCTCGACTCCGATGAGCGAGTCTCGCTGGTCGTGACTCTCGCAGATGGAACGGAGGTTCCATTCCTGTTGGCTCCCCCGCATGAGGAAGAGTGGGGCTGGACGGACCAACAGGTAAATGTCTTCAAGGACCAGAGCAGCTACGACTCCGTACTCTCGGCTCTCTACGACACTCTCAAGGAGAAGCAGGCGCTGAAGGCGGAGAACGAGCGACTTCGCAGCGAAGAGACATCCGTTGACCATGCCTTTGCCTCGCTCCTGGTCAAAGGCGCAGAGAAGCAGACCCCCTTCAAGGTGAAGCAGACGTGGTCCGTCAAGGAGGCTGATGCCGAGATAACCGTCGCCACGTACTCCGGGAAGGGCAAGGCGGCGGTGCTCTTCACCCTCAAGAACCACGACCCGAGACAGCCCTGGAAGCTCGGCTCTCGACCCTATCGAGCAGGAGTCTGAGGTCCGGCGCCGTTCGCTCCGAGAAGCCCGTGATTCTCCCCGGCGCGACTGGCTCGGTCGCCATTGTGGCGGACAGGAGCGCTTTCATGGAGGAGGGCAGGCTGGAGAACCTCGCGCTCGAAATCTTCAATGACGAGGGCTATCGACAAGCCGTCGTGCTGCTGGATCATCGTCTGGCCCGCGAGTAAGAGCGGCAGCAATGAGCTCCAAGACCTTCGCGCTCGTGGGCTGTGCCATCCTCCTCGTCACGGCCTCAAGCTGCGCAAGTACCGCGACTGGTGGACTGGCCCTTCGGCCAGACGGGAGCCCGGGGCCGGAGAAGTGCCCGGAGAGGGCGCTGGAGGCGATGGAGTACCTCCAGTTGTCGGTGGGGGATGCTGGAATCATAGAACTCGACGCGAACCAGACCGACACGAGTCCCATCACGCTCTACGACGGTCCCATCGAGAGCTTCCTGGATGACGAACTCGGGCTTCTCGAATCGCCCATGCGGCTCTACGGCCGGGTATGGACCGGTGGCCCGCAGGTCGTCATCCGGTACTACGAGGCGCATCCGCTGCGAGGCTCGAAGCGCATTCCCATCTGCGCCGTGGCCCGGGCTGGGAAGGGGCAGCTCCGGAAACTGCCAGGCTCGCAGCCCGGCACCGCCATTCTCGAGTTCTCCCGGGCCGGCGTGTTTATCGTCGACGAGTTCCGGTGAGCCTGGGCGTCAGGTGGTCGGCGACTCTTCGACATTGATGCGTCCACCCATCGTGCGCCATGCCTCCCAGAGCACCCGGAAGCTTCGCAGGTGTGGAGGCCGTGCTTCATCGAGGCACCGGTCTCTCAGGGCCGCGAGGTAGTTGCCCTCCTTGGCGATGCCGGGGTTGTTCTTCAGGTACGTCTGTCCGTGGTGCCGGAAGACCGCGCGCAGGTACTCGTGGTAGTAGAGCGCCCTGCTCATGGAGCCCGGTGGACAGGCCATTCGCTCGGGGTCTTCCTCTGACACGTCATAGAACTGCTTGAAGCGGAGGATTTCCTCGGCCGTGGGCTGGCGGGGGACGAGCCGCCGGTGACCGAGCAGCCAGCTCTCGATGCAGCAATCCGCGACGATGATGTGGATGTGCCCGAGGAACTGGAGCCCGCGCCGCTGGAGTGCCGTGGTGGCTGACTCAAGGATTTCAGCGACTTCAGCACGCCGCTGCTCATACGAGAGATCCTCCGCGTCGATACAGATGAACAGATGCGTGGCGCCATGGTGGGCCGCATCTTCGAGCGCCTGAGGGATGCGCTTCAGGTACGAGGGGTACCCCATGCCCGCGAGCAGGAAGAACGAGTCCGCCGCGAGGTCGGCAGGAGCGAAGACCTCGGTGAGCTGCGGGAAGGCGTGCTTGAGCCAGGCGCGGAGGAGCTTCTTCTCGGTCTGCTCCCCCTCGACGAGGAGGTAGAGCTTCACGCGAGGCCCTCTTCGAACTCCGGAGAGTTGAGGAGCCGGGTGAAGTCACCTGGGCGGAGGTTCCCTGGAGCGCCTTGATCTCCGTGGCGGGCGTGACGCGCACGACGCTGCCCTTGCGGCGCACCACCTTCCAGTGGTCCTTGGGAATCTTGTTGATGATGTAGGGATGGTGGCTGGTGATGATGAACTGCAGCTCGGAAGCCCTGGACTGGATGAACTCGGTGAGCGGGCCCATGCAGTTGACGCCGAGGCTGTTCTCGAATTCATCGATGAGAACGACGGTGCCTGTCGGGGCGAGCCAAAGATTGATGAGTTGTTTCAATGTCCGGAGCATTCCGGATGAGAGTTCTCCACTCGGAAATCGGACGAGAACGCCGCGCTCCTTCACTTCGAAGTCGAAGTGGACGGACGGATCTTGGCCCGGACGCGGATCTCCGAAAGAAGTCTTGGTGACGATGACGTCTTCGACCGTAGGAAAGATCTCCATGAACAGTTCTTTGAGGTTCTGAAATTGCTCTGGAAATCGCTCCTGTAGAAGAAAGGCCTTCTTTTCGACATCCGCCCATGTATGAGCTCTCAGTTGGCTCAGAGATTGGAGCTTGTCGAGAAGAGACCTGATGGATGCCTCTGTTGTAAGAGCTTCAGTGAGCCGCTTGGATTGTTCATCTAGGATGTCATACACCAAGGCTTGGCGTATGTCTTGAATAAGGTGCTCATCTAGAAGTGTAATCGCTGAGTTCACGCGGCTGAGCAATGGGAGTTCTTGATTCTGGAATATAAAGCGTTCGGAGTTTCGCTCGATGAGTACCCCAGTGGAGCTACTCGTAAGCTTTTCTTTGGTGACAACAGTTTTGAACTGCCACCAAGGTAGCTGACTAGGGCCTTTCGCTTCTTCTTCGTTGGCGCGCGGGGTGGCTTCGAACTCCCAAACGTAGCTCTGCGCTTCGTGCTCAAAGTCGAGCACGAAGGAGATGGGAACGTCCGTGTCTACTCCGATGATGACACGGCTTTCAGGATGTCTGCCGTATGCGATGGCCCGAATCTGCCGGATCGCCCTCAAGATGCGCGTCTTGCCCACGCCAGACGCACCCACCAGCAGATTGAACCGGTCCAGCTTGAGGTCCTGGAGTGTCCACCCGGTCTTCTTGTCCTGGTAGGTGAGCGACTTGAGTAGCATCGAGGCACTCCCGAGTGGGCCTGTCCATCGGGGCCCGTGTTCCGCGGTCCTCGCGGTCTTACACCGGACCCCTTTCTCGGGGAACAAGCCGGCTACTTCGTGTCCTCCCCCACCTTCGACTCCTCGGGCGCGGCGAACTTCTCCGACGTGTACGTGCCCGTCTTCGCATCGAACGTGTGCCGCGCAGCCAGCCGCTTCGAGCCGGGGTCGCCCTTCGAGTTCTCCTCCACCTCGAACGCCTCGATGCGCGTCAGGTCCGCGCTCACCGTCCACTCCACCGGGTCGCCCGTCATGCCGCCCGCGCCCTCCAGGTTCTCCGCCTTCGAGAACTGCCCCTTCGCATCCATCGTGAAGTGGTTGAAGTACACCAGCGGGCACGCACCGCACGCGCCGCTCCCCAGCGGGTTGCTGGGGCCATCGTAGATTTGCAGCAGGTGCAGGCCCGGCGCCCGCGGCGTCGCCCTCACCTCGTCACCCCGCACGCCCTCCCTCTTCAGAATCGCCTGCCCCCTGCGCGACACCAGCCAGCGATTCATGCCGTACCCGTCCGCCTCCGCCGCCACCAGGACCAGCTCCACGTCCCCCACCTTCCCCAGGCTCGTCACCGTGCCCAGGTCCACCTGCACCACGTCCGGGCTCTGCGCCTCCGGCACGAACTGGTACGGCTGCGCCGGGTTCACCCAGACCTGCAGCGAGTCCGCATCCGGCCCCGGTGCATACGACGCCCCCGGCTGCACCTGCAGCGCCGCCTCCAACAGCTCCGGCCACTTCCCGAACCGCAGCGGCTTCTTCAGCGTCACCGCATGGAACGTCGACGCATCCCCGAACTTCCGCTGCGGTGACGAGGACAGGAACGTCTCCTGCTTCGCGCCCCCCTCGTCGCTGTCCACCAGGTCCACCAGCACGCGCACATCCTTCAGCGGCGCCTGCGCCGTGCGAGGGAAGGACGTCATCGGAATCAGCGCCTCGAAGCGGTAGCCGCCGGGGAAGGGCTCGTACCGGGCCGCGCCCACCGTGCCCGCCAGCCCGTAGCGCACCACGCCCCGGGGCGTCAGCCCGTACTGCGTCACCAGGTCCGCCTGCAGCTGCTTGCGGCGCGCAGTCTGCTGCTTCCACCACGCCTTGCACTTCGCCGGGTCCTCCTCGGACACCTTCGCGCAGGCCGCCTCGGTAGGCACCTCGTTCTCCGCCACGTGGTTGATGAAGGCCAGCGGCGGCAGCTTCGGCTGCGGCAGCGAGAGCCACACCTCGGCGTGGTCGGCGTTGATCTCCTTCTTGTTCGTCAGCTGGACCTTGTCGTCCAGCACCTCGCCGGCAATCGCGAGCCCCTCGGGGCCCAGGGCCAGCCACACCTTCGCGGACAGGTCCGCGGGCGACGCCACCTTCGCGCTCCCCGCCACCTGGTTCGCCGCGCCCATCGTCAGCGAGGGCGGCTGCTTCCACTCGTCCAGCTTCCCATCCGCCTGGAAGCCCTTGGGCAAGCCCTCATGGAGCGTCACGGGGGCGGCAGCAGCGGAGAGCAGCAGGAGCGTGGCAGGCAGTGTCAGCATGGTGTCGGTCCCCCGGAGGCCGCGGTCGCACGAGGCTCCACCGCGTCACGGACGCGCCCTGTCTACCACCGGCCCCTGGACGCTGGCACCTCTCACACCGGGCAGGCGTCTTCGTGCTCGCATGGCCGCCGGCACCGCGCTACACGGCGGCGCCATGCGTGACCGAATCCAGGCCGTGCTTCGCCAGCTCTCCCAGTCGCCGCGAGTCGAGGCGCGCTGGCTGCACACCCTGTCCCTGATGGAGTTCATTGGAGCGCGGAAGATTTCGCGCACGGTGGCGGACCGGCATCCCTCGCTGGAGGTGCTGGGCCACCTCGCCGACGAGACGCGCCACGCCTTCGCCTTCAAGCGCCTGTCGGCCGAGCTCGGTGGCGCCGAGCCCTCCGACTTCCTCTGCCCCGAAGCCGCGGGCCGCTACTTCCAGGCCCTGGACCACGAGCTGGCCACCTGGGCCACCGGCTACACCGGCGCGCCGGACATGTACCTGCACTACCTGCTCACCACCACGGCCATCGAGCGCCGCGCCATGGTGCTCTACCCGCTCTACAAGGCCGCCTCCCGCCACCCGGGCGTGCGCGAGGAGCTGGGACGCATCGTCACCGAGGAGCAGAGCCACCGGCGCACCATCGAGGACGCCTGTGTCGCGCGCCTCTCGGCCGTGGGCGCCTCGCTGGACGCCGCGCTCGCGCTGGAGGAGCGGCTCTTCGCAGCCTTCATCACCGAGCTGGAAGCAGCGGTCGCCGGCGAGCTGGCCTCGGACGCGCTGCTCGCCGCCACGCTCGCCGCGCCGGAGCAGGCGACCCGCGCGGTGAAGTAGGCGCCCAACGCTCCAGCCACGGCGAGCGAATGCTCCCGGTGGAGCATCCGCTCGTCACCGGTCCAGGATGCTCGGAACGTGGACCTCGACTTCGTCGGCGCCGCTCACTCCGACTCGGCTGCGTCCTCCGGCGCCCCCGTCCCTCCCGCGCCGGAGAGCACGAGCTTCCCCTCGCGCCACTCGCCGCGCAGGTTGCGGGCCTTGCGAGCCCGCTTGCGGCTGAGCTCCACGCCCACCGCGTCCAGTCCGAGCGCATTCGCCACGGCCAGTACCGTGCCGTGGCCGCAGAACGGGTCCACCACCGTGCGCGTGGCGGTGTGCTCCAGGATGAAGCGGCACGCCGCCAGGCACGCCTCCACGCCCATGCCACGCGTCCACGTCACCTCGCCTGCCTCCGGCAGCACGTCCGCCGTGGCCTTCGCCAGGTTCGCCCGCACCCCTCGTGAGAAGCCCAGCAGGTGCGAGTACGCGGGCCGGCCCCACGTTACCGTCCCCGGCGCCCGGCGGCACACCACCTTGTGGAAGAGCAGCTCGCTGCCCACCTCCTCCGCCGCCCGCGCCACCATGTACCCCTTGTCCACCCAGACGCCCTCCTGCTTCACGTCCGTCTGGTAGAAGAGGGCCACCCCGTCAGCAGGCACCCGCGACAGCACCAGCCCCGCCGCGCGGATGAACCACGCCTTCCACTCCGCCAGCGTCAGCGAGGGGAACTCGGACACATCCGGCAGCGAGGCGATGGCCGAGCACCCCTCCAGCACCGGCCGGGCCTCCAGCCACGCCAGCGCATCCTCGCAGTACACCGTGCGTCGGGGCTCCGCGCCGCCCACGCCATCCCGTTCATCCGCCATGTGGGCGCGGAGTGTGCCAGAGGGAAATCCCCGCCAGGGCCCCCTCTCGCATTGGGGTGAGCCGCCCTTCACCCTCCGCGCGCTCCTACATGGCCCTCCATGGCGCACGTCGCGAACTCGTGGCTTGCTTTCAGTTCTGCACAATTCTTCAGCCCTGCTCTATCCTTCTACTCAGAGGAGACCGCATGCCCACGACTTCCGCGTCTGACGGGACTTCGCTGCACTACCGCATCATGGGAGAGGGACCGCGCACGGTGGTGCTGGTGCACGGGTGGATGGTGTCCGGGGCGGTGTGGAACAGCATGCTGGAGAAGTTCGACCTGACCGGGCTGCGGCTGGTGATTCCGGACGGGCGCGGGACGGGCCAGTCGGGGAAGCCGACCGGGGGCTATACGCTGCAGCAGCTGGCGCAGGACGTGCTCACGGTGGCGGACGCGGCCGGGGCGCAGCGCTTCACGCTGGTGGGCCACAGCATGGGCGGCCAGCTGGCGCAGTGGGTGGCGGCGCAGGTGCCGGGCCGCGTGGACGCGCTGATGCTCGTCAACCCGGTGCCCGCGGCGGGCCTGCCGCTGCCTCCGGACGCGGCCGGGCTGTTCCGCACCTCGGCGGGCAACCGCGAGCAGCAGGCGACCATCGTCAACCTGTCCTGCAAGACGCTCCCGCCTGAGGGGCTGGAGGCGATGCTGAAGGACGCGGCGAACACCTGCGCGCCGGCCATCGAGAACATCTTCGACGCGTGGACGAAGGGGGGCTTCGCCGAGAAGCTGTCGGCCATCACCGCGCCCACGCTGGTGGTGGCCACGGACGACGCCTTCCTGCCGCCCGCCTTCCTGCGGCAGTCCGTGGTGGAGCCCATCCGCCGCGCGCGCCTGGCGTACCTGCCGGGCCCGGGGCACTACCCGCAGATGGAGCGTCCGGTGGAGCTGGCCGCGATGATCTCCTCATTCCTCGCCGGCTCGGCACCGGCCTGAGCGGTATCCAAAGGCAGGAGGCAGTCAGATGGCCTGGAGCATGAGCTTCGACTACGACGCGCCGAACGACGTCGTCACCGCGAACTTCACGGACTGCATCCTCTCGAACGAGGAGGATGTGCTGCGCTGGCGGCGGGAGGTGGAGGCACACCTCACCAGGTACCCTGGCAAGGTGGACCTGCTCATCAACCTGGACGGGTTGGTGGTGAAGTTCACCGCGGGGCGCGTGTTCGGCAAGGAGCGCCGTGAGGTGCTGGAGCGCTACACCCACCGCTCATACCGCTTCGGCGGGGACGAGATGACGCGCATGTTCGTGCTCACCAGCGGGGCCATCAACGGCGCCGCGGTGAACCACTACAGCACGCGTGACGAGGCGCTGGCCGCGCTGAAGTCCGAGCGCGAGGCGCTGCGCAAGCGGGGCTTCTCGCCCTTTGGCGGAGGCTTCGTCGGCAGCAAGGCCTGACGCCGCCGCGGGCCTCCCCGCGCCGTGCCCCGAAGCGCCTCACCGGGCCAGCATGGGCCCTGCCGTGTGGTCCCCGAGCACCCTCACGATTGCGTGCCGCCCCGGAGGTGCGCACCTGCATGAGGAGGGGCGGTAGCGCCCCGCGACGGGGGACCCGCAGGGATGGGAGTGGCACTGCACATCGGGGTGAGCGACGCCCTGGAGCCACGCCTCGCGGCCGCGACGGCGGTGCGGCAGGCGCTGGAGGACGACGACGCAGCGCCCGTCCTCGCGCTTGCCTTTGCCACGGAGCAGTACGACCTGCCAGCCCTGGCGGGTGCGCTCGGCCATGAGCTGGGGAGCATCCCCTGGGCCGGATGCTCGGCGGCGGGCCTCATCGCGGGCGAGCAGCTGCTGTCGCAGGGCCTCGTCGTGGGCGTGTTGACGGGCGGGGTGCTGGCGGGCGTGGGCGTGGCGGGACCGGTGAGCCGCCACCCCTTCGAGTCCGGCCGCCAGGCCGTCGAGGACGCGCTCATGAGCTTCGGCGCGCCGCCTCCCGGGCACCGCCGCGCGGTCATCCTCCTGCCGGACGCCTTCAGCGCCAACGGGGACCGGGTGGTGCAGGGCGCCACCCGCGAGGCCGGCGCCGGGGTGGCCTGGGCCGGCGGAGGCGCGGGCGACAACCTCGACTTCGTGCGCACCGCGCAGTTCGCCTTCGGCCACACCTACCAGGACCACGTGGTGGCCGTGGTGCTCGAGGCCGAGCGTCCCTTCGGCGTGGGACTCCAGCACGGGTGGCAGCCCTATGGACCTCCGGTGCTCGCCACCCAGACGCGGGGCCGGGCCGTGGTGGACCTCGACTTCGCCAACGCCTTCGACGTCTACCGGAGCATCGCCGCCCTCCGGGGAGACGAGGTGGGCCGCGACGACTTCGCGCGCTTCGCCATGCTCCACCCGCTGGGCATTCCCGGCGCCGCCGGCGGCTACGCCATCCGCGACCCGCTCTCCGTGGAGGTGGATGGCGGCCTGCGCTTCCTGGCGGAGATTCCGGACGGCACCCTGCTGCGGATGATGGAGGGCGAGCCCGACGCCATCATCGCCGCCGCGGCCCTGGCGGCCACGGAGGCCCGCGAGCGCGTGGGCGGCGAGCCGGCCTTCGGGCTGGTGTTCGACTGCGTCTCGCGAGCCCGCCTGCTGGGCCCGCGCATCCAGGAGGAGCTGACCGCGATGCACACCACGCTCGGCAGGCAGGTGCCGATGATGGGGTGTCTCACCTTCGGCGAGGTGGGCTCCTTCGGAGTGTCCCTGCCCCAGTTCCACAACAAGACCGCCGTCCTGCTGTCGCTGCCCGCATGAATATCCGGCCCTCTACGCCCTCCGTTCAGTCCACCCCGGGGGCGGCCTCCAGCCCCGCCGTGGACGCCGTCGCGCTGACGAGCGTGCTGCAGGAGCTCACCCGGGCCGCGCTGGACCTCTTCAACGAGACGGGAGACCTGGACGACTTCCTCCAGCACCTGGCCACCCGGCTGGGCTGCCTCGCCGTGCTGTGGCTGGAGCTGTCTCCGCAGGGGGCGGTGCGGCTGCTCGGCTCCGCGGGGCTGTCGCGTGCGTCGCGCGAGCTGCCCCTCACCGCGGGGCCGGAGCCCCCGGCCGAGCGCTCGCAGGCGGTGGTGCACTGGGGAACGGTGGACCTGCCCTATCCCGAGCTCACAGGGGCCTCGCTGGCCGTGTGGCAGTTCCCCTTCCACCCGGCGGCCGAGGGCAGCCCCTCCTCCGAGTTCCTCCTCTTCTTCGAGTCCTCGCGGCCCATCTTCCCGCAGTACTTCGGGCTGGTGCAGCGGCTGCTGCGGGTGGCGGAGCAGGCGCTGGAGCACCGCGGCCTCGATGCGCGCCTGCGCGAGAGCGAGCACCGGCTCTCCGAGCAGAAGCTGCTGCTCGAGTGCGAGAACGAGGCGACGCTCGACGGCATCCTCATCCTCTCCAACGACGGGCGCGTCGTGAGCCACAACCGGCGCCTGCTCGAGCTGTGGGGGCTGACTCCGGACGCGCTGCGGCGCGGGGGCTCGGCCCGGACGCTGCTGCCGCTGGCCGCCCAGCACGTGCGCGAGCCGGCGCGCTTCCTGGACCTGGTGCGCAAGCTGCTGTCCACGCCGGAGGGGACCTACACGGACGAGTTCACCGTGCGGGACGGGCGCCACCTGGAGCTCTTCAGCGCCCCGCTGCTGGACGAGGACGGCCGGTTGTTCGGCCGGGGCTGGTACTTCCGCGACATCACCCAGCGCCGGCGCGCCGAGGCGGAGCGGGCGGGGCTGCTCGCCCGGGAGCAGGCGGCACGGCAGGCCGCGGAGGCCGCGCGCCTGCGCTCCTCCTTCCTGGCCGAGGCCAGCCGCCGGCTCGCGGGGCACCTGGACGCGGAGAAGGCACTGGCGCAGGCGGCGGAGCTGGCCGTCCCCTTCCTGTCCGACTGGTGCGTGGCCCTGCTGGTGGAGGACGACGCGCTCAGCGTGCGCGCCGCCGCCCACTCCGGGCCCGCGGGCTCGGAGCGGGTGCGCACCTTGAGAGGGCTGCGGGTGCCGCTCGACGTGCCGGAAGGGGCGCCGCTGGTGGCGCGCACGGGCCGCTCGGCGCGGATGCGCGGCGGAGGCACCGCCGCCCTGCCGCTGGCGCCCCTGGGCCTGCGGGAGCCCGAGCACCTGGAGCTGCTCCAGCGGCTGGGCGTCTGTGCCTGGCTGGCGGTGCCGCTGGTGGCGCGCGGCCGGACGCTGGGGGTGCTGACGCTCGTCTCCACCGGCGAGGCGCACTGCTGGAGCGCGGAGGACGTGGAGCTGGCGGAGAACCTCGCGGCGCGCGTGGCGCTCGCGGTGGACAACGCGCGCCTGTACGAGCAGGCGCAGCGGGCCATCCGCGTGCGCGACGAGTTCCTGTCGGTGGCCGCGCACGAGCTCTTCACCCCGCTGACGGCGCTGCGCCTCACCGTGCAGGGGCTGCAGCGCAGCGCGGGGGGCGTGGCCTCGCCGGGCGTGCTGGGCATCGTGGACCGGCAGACGCACAAGCTGATGCGCCTGGTGTCCGAGCTGCTCGACACCTCGCAGCTGCGGACGGGACGGCTGAGCCTCCAGCTGGAGGACGTGGACCTGGGACAGGTGGTGCGGGAGGTGGCCGAGCAGCTGGGGCCGGAGCTGGAGCGGAGCGGCACGCCGCTGAGGCTGGACGTGGCGCCCGGCGTGGTGGGGAAGTGGGACCGGCTGCGGCTCGAGCAGGTGGTGCAGAACCTCGTCTCCAACGCGGCGAAGTACGGCGAGCGCAAGCCCGTGGAGGTGCGGGTGACGGCGGACGACGGGTGGGCCCGGCTGGTGGTGGTGGACCAGGGGCTGGGCATCCCCGTGGAGGACCAGGAGCGCATCTTCTCTCCCTTCGAGCGGGCAATTTCCTCGCGCCACTTCGGAGGGCTGGGGCTGGGGCTGTACATCGTCCAGCGCATCGTCGAGCAGCTCGGGGGGAGCATCCGCCTGCGCAGCGTGCCGGGGCAGGGGTCCACCTTCGTGGTCGAGCTGCCGCGCACGTCCCATCCCGCGTCGCGCGCGCCGCTCTCCGGGGCGGCGCCGCAACTCCACTGAAGCCCCGCACAGCGCACACCGACCGGTAGCGGACGTCAGGCGCCCCCGGGCGTCGGGCAGTCGACGTGTGGCCCGGCCCGGAGGGCGTCACGCCCGGGAGCGGGCTGGCGCGTTCCCAGGGGAGGGCGGTTGCTTGGGCCGGTGGGCGCTTGCGGTATCGTCAGGCCCGCGGACCCGTCCAGCACAGAGGATGTCGACATGAAACGAGCGGACACGACACACCTGGCCCTGCTGGCGGGAGTGATGTTGCTGGCGGCGGGCTGCGGCCTGCACGAAGAGCCGCCCATCGCCCAGGAGCCCTCGGCCTCCGCGCGCGTGGTGGTGGCGCTGCCGCGCTCGCTGCCCGCGGGCTCGGTGGCGCGCGTGGTGGCGACGGCCACGCCCGCCCAGGGCGACGCGGTCACCCAGGAGCTGTCCGGCGAGGGCGCGCAGTGGCAGGGCGTGCTGCGCCGGCTGGATTCGGGGGCGGAGGCCACGGTGGGGGCGACGGCCGTGGACGCGCAGGGCGCGACGGTGGCGCGGGTGGAGGTGCCCAACGTGACGCTGGCGCGGCGCCGGCCGGGGCTGCTGGTGCTGGTGCCCCAGCCTCCGCCGGCGGGAGAGCCCGTGGGCAACGCGGCGCCCATCGTGGATGCGGTGGTGGGCTCGGACGCGGTGGTGCGGCCGGGAGCGGAGCTGGCGCTGCACGCGGTGGCGCGCGACCCCAACGCGGGCGAGGCCCTCACGTATGCCTGGCGGGCGACGGGCGGGAGCTTCAGCTTCGCGGATACGACGGTGGACAAGCCGACGTGGACGGCGCCGGTGGAGGGCGGGGCCTTCACGCTGACGCTCCAGGTGACGGACGCGCGCGGCGCGGCGGCGACGCTCGACTTCGGGGTGGACGTGCTTCACGGGAGCTCCGTGGACAGGGCCTCGTCCGCCGAGTTCAACCGCTGGCCGTCGCTGTCGGAGCTGTCGGCGCAGCCGGCGAAGGAGGTGGGCGTGGGCTCGCCGGTGGCGCTCCAGTCGGCGAGCGTGGACGAGGACGGGGATGCGCTCACCCATGCGTGGACGGCCACGTGCGAGGGGGCCTTCAGCGACGCGGCGGCGCCCCAGGCGAGCTTCACGCCGAGCGCGCTGCCCGTGGCGGCCTGTGACAACTGCCGGTTGACGCTCACGGTGACGGACGGGTTCGGTGGCCGGCGCGAGGGTACGGTGGAGCTGTGCGTGGTGCGCAGGCTGCCGCCGGTCATCGGGGCCACCTCGCAGTCCTCGCCGGGAGCCGGGGCGGCGGAGCTGGTGCGGCTGCTGGCGACGGCGGAGGACCCGCAGGGCGAGCCGCTCACCTTCACGTGGACGACGAACGTGGGGCTGCTGGGCCCGGCGGGCCGGACGGGGAACACGGGCGAGGTGGACTGGTCCGCGCTGTCCTGCCTCCCGACGGACGTGGTGCCCGAGGTTCAGCTCACGGTGACGAATGCGTCGGGGCTGAGTGACTCGCATGTGTTCACCGTGGAGTGGGGTGGGCGGCGCTGCGGCGCGCATCCGCCGTGCCTGGCGACGCTGGAGGACGCGCGGGTGACGCTGCGGGCGGACTGCACGACGGAGAGCACGATTTTCATCCCGGACGGGTACACCTTCGACGGCGCGGGGCACGTGCTCACGGCGGTGGACGCGGAAGGGGGCCACTTCCAGGGGGCGGTGCTGCGCAACAAGGGAGCGACGGCGCACGTGCGCGACGTGACGGTGTCGGCGCGAGGGCTGTCGGAGCGGGTGTGTGACGTGGGCGGGGACTCGCTGAGCGGCATCCTGCTGGACGGGGCGAGCGGCTCCATCCTCGACAGCGAGGTGGTGGACCTGCACCAGAAGGAGGGCGAGGGCGGGTGCCAGGAGGGCACGGCCATCTCGGTGCGCAACGCGGAGGACGCGGAGGCGGTGACGCAGGTGGAGGTGCGGCGCAACCGGGTGGCGGGCTACCAGAAGGTGGGCATCCTGGGCTCGGGCCGGGTGGACGTGACGGTGGAGGGCAACACGGTGGAGGGCGGCGGGCCGAAGGCGACGATTGCGCGCAATGGCATCCAGCTGAGCTACGGCGCCACGGGGCGGGTGACGGGGAACACGGTGACGGGGCACTCGTACACGGGGCCGCGCTTCACGGCCTCGGGCATCCTGGTGGCGGGTGGGCCGCTCTATGACGCGCCGCTGTGCCAGGGCGTCGTCATCCGTGACAACACGTTGGCGGACAACGACGTGGGCATCAACCTGTCTCAGGCGGAGGCGGACTACGGGCCGCCGGAGCCCACGAGGCTGGAGGTGGTGGAGAACACGCTGAGCAGCGCGGCGGTGACGAACGGCTATCCGTATCAGGCGGCCATCTCCGACCTGGGCGGGGCGAACGTCATCAGCCGCAACCGCATCAGCGGCGCGGGGTATGACCCGGCGACGCAGCCGGGCATCACGTTCGACGTGGACGTGGTGGCGGAGGAGGCGACGCGGGTGGTGTTCCTCACGCCGTCACGAGAGGTGACGGCGGGGGCGTGCTCGGGGGCGCTGGTGGTGCAGAGCCAGGATGCGCTGGGCAACCTGTCCGCGCTGGCGGCGCCCACGCTGGTGCTGGATGCGGGAGGCGCGGAGGGCGTGACGTTCTACGGTGACGCCGCGTGCACGGAGAAGCTGGCCGGCTCGGAGCTGGTACTGGAGGGAGCGCAGCGAGAGGCGGTGTTCTACTTCCAGGCCACGCAGCCGGGGGCCCTCACGGTGACTGTGACGGGCGACAGCATCAGCGCGCAGCAGGCGCAGACGGTGCGGTAGGCGTACGTCTTGGGGGGCAGGCGGGCGTGGGCGTACCTTCCCCGGCACAGGCTGTGGACTCAACCGGCTTTGTCCCAGAATCCTCGCGAGCGCATGGAAAACGGGCCAAAAGGAGGGCCCAGGGCTCGAAATGAGCCCAAATCCATGCGAGCGCGTGGAGACTGAGACTCATGTCCTCCTGTGCTGTGGACTGATGCCAAAATCCATCTGATTGGATGGATTCGGCGCCCAGGAAATGGCCAGCCGCCTTCCTCAGCGCTAGATTCCATTCGAACGGATGGATTTTGCTTCCTGTATGGGAGGCGCGCAGAGGGCCGTAGCCCATGTCATTGAATGGACCTGGCGATGCGAGTGGCTGGCTGCAGGCGCTCGCGCAGGCGGTGCGCACCCAGCGCAAGCGGCTGGGGCTGACCCAGCATGACGTGAGCGCCCTGGCCGGTTGTGGCCCCGTTTTCATCTACGACGTGGAGAGCGGTCGCAAGCCGACCCTGCGGCTCGACAAGCTCCTCGATGTCCTCAACGTCCTCGGGCTGCAACTGGCGCTCGAGAGCGGCCAGCAGCGCTTTCGCGTGAGTGAGAAGCTGCGTGATGCGGCCTACTGACGTCCAGGTCGCCGACGTGTGGCGGGAGACGAAGCGCGTCGGCTCCATCACACGCACTCCGCGCGGCTCGGTCTTCGAATACGACGAGAGCTTCTTCGCGCAGCACTCGCGGCAGGAAGGGGGCCTGGCGGTCCACCTTCCCTACGTTCAGCGGCGGGTCGAGACGTGGGGAACGAATCTCCATACGTACTTCGCGGGCCTGTTGCCCGAGGGGCTCCGGCTGCGCGTGCTGGTCCAGCGGGTGAAGACCTCGGAGGACGACCTGCTCAGCCTGCTCATCGCCGCCGGCACCGACACCATCGGAGACCTCTCCGTCGTCCCGCATGGAGAACAACCCCCGGCGCTCAGTCCGCACGCGGAACGCTGGAAGCCGGATGCGGTCCTCTTCAAGGAATTGTTCGAGCAGAGCCTCTCCCGGATGGGAGAGGGAGCCGACGAGCCCGTCATCCCAGGCGTGCAGGAGAAGGTCTCGGCATCGATCATCTCGTTCCCCCTGCTGCCGTCCGGGCGGCACGCGTACATCCTCAAGCTGAATCCCGACGACAAACCCCAGCTCGTCCAGAACGAGCACTTCTTCATGCGGATGGCCAAGGCGTGTGGCTTGAAGGTCGCCACCACCCAGCTCATCCATGACCGGGAGAAGAACCCCGGGTTGCTGGTGAAGCGCTTCGACCGCGTCTGGCTGAAGGAGGAGAAGCGGTTCCGGCGGCTCCACCAGGAGGACGCCTGCCAGTTCCTGAACATGTACCCCGCGGACAAGTACCGCATCCCCTGCTCGGACATCGCGGAGGGGATTCGCGAGACGTGCGCGGCGCCCATCCCCGAGATGGCTCGCTTCCTCCTGCTGCTCGCCTTCAGCTACCTCATTGGCAACGGGGACCTGCATGCGAAAAACGTGAGCATCCTCGCGGACGGCCCGGCGGGAGGATTCCGGCTGTCGCCTGCGTACGACGTGCTCACCACGCTGCCCTATGGCGACCGGCACATGTCCCTTCAGTTCGAAGGGAGGAACGACAACCTCAAGCGGGCCCACTTCGTCGCCTTCGGGAAGCGCTACGGCGTGAATGAGGGGGCTGTCATCAAGCTGCTCGACAAGCTCTGCGACGTCGCGGAGTCCTGGATGGAGCGACTGGAGGAGGCTGGATTCGACGAGCGCAAGACGCGCCTGCTGCGAGACACGATGAAGAAGCGCCTGGACGAGCTTCGCTGAAGGAGTCGAGGCCCGGCTCGCGTTGTTGGAGCTGAGGCCTTGGCGTCCCATCGCCCGGTTCCATCACGGCACGCTCTCGGGACTGCTGGTGAACAGGGCGTGCATGAGCAGCGTCTCCGGTGGTTCCTTGAACTCCACGAAGAGCGGCACTCGTGCTTGTGCCAGCTCGCGTGGAAGCGCGGTGACTCCGAACATGGTTTCGAGTCGCCGGGCGATGACAGCCGCAGCATGAGCTGTTTCGGAGGGCTGCGGCCCGAGGAGGGCCTTCTGGCCGATGCGCTCTGCCCCTCGGTATTCGAGCTGCACTCCGTGCACGGTGTAGACCGGCGCCAGGATGCTGAGGCACCCGACGGCCGCCCATCGGAGCCGTGCGGGCGGTATGCTCCCAGGCGGGTAGGCGACGCAGCGAAAGCAGGCGTCCCGCGTCGCGGTGGCATCGCCCACGGTGAATCCAGGCAGGGCGCTCTCCAGGTCCCTCAAGAAGGACCACCAGCGGTCGATTCTTCCAAGCTCCTGCTCCCAGAGGCGCTGGAGCTGCCCGACCTCAGGACTGACTTCCTGCTTCAGGTATGCGTCCTGTGTGGAAGGCCAGTAGTTCCTTGCGATGGCCAGCAGGTCTTCAAGTGAGCTCGGCATGCGTCAGGGACCTGCCTGGACGGGTTGGGCTCTCGCGTGGCAGACCCTCGTGGCGTGCGCACCGCCCAGGGCACGGTTGAGGATGCTCTCGTAGGTGCTCTTGAAGGTCTCGCAGGCAAAGCCCAGCGGAGTGGCGGGCGTGACCGAGCGAAACGCTATATGGGCCGCCTGATTGGCACAG
This sequence comes from Pyxidicoccus xibeiensis, assembly GCF_024198175.1. Taxonomy (NCBI): domain Bacteria; kingdom Pseudomonadati; phylum Myxococcota; class Myxococcia; order Myxococcales; family Myxococcaceae; genus Pyxidicoccus; species Pyxidicoccus xibeiensis. The sequence continues at coordinate 1,444,751 of NZ_JAJVKV010000001.1, read as the reverse complement.
TCAGCGGAAACACGCTGGGCCAAGGGGATGGAGATAGGGCCGTCCACATTCTCGAGGGGCATCTCGACTCCGAATTTGCACACGAACGAGTCTCCTGTATCCCGTCTGAGAAACGCGTGGATACATACTGCCCGCCATCCTCCCGGGCCGGCTCCTCGTTTGGGAACGATCGTTACGAACTGGAAGTGCGTAGGCTGAAGGCTCCCCTCGACGAGGGTTGTCGCTGTGCCTGTCGCACAGCCGAACAGCAGGGGTAGCGACACGCTGAGTGCGCGCAGGGAGCAGAGGCGTCGAGACACGCGCTTCAACTCCGGCATGGGCCCTCCAAGCGAAGACCCTCAGAGTGTCCCACGCAGCCACTCCTCCACCCGGCCACGTCCACATCCGCCCGTCAGCCATCCAACTCTGGAGTGGACCGCCGCCCCTTCTCCGCGAGGTGCCGTACGCCCCCTGTTCCGCTTCGCCGAAGAGGCCCTCCGCCCCCGCGGGCGGCACGCCGGTGTCACCAGGGTGAGCTGCTGCTCTCCGTGTCAGGAGCGAGGCCTTCCTGCTGTGCCTCGCGCACCACCGCGTCGATTCGCGCGCGGCGCTCCTGGTTCCGCCTGGAGCGGTACTCGAGCACGTCCTGCGTGTACAGGCGCCGGTGGGTGCCGGTGCGGTGGAAGGCAATCCGTCCCTCGTCCAGCAGCTGCACCAGGTACTGGCGCGAGACGTTGAGCAGGTTGGCGGCCTGCTGCGTCGTCAGCTCCTTCTGCACCGGGACGACGGAGACGGCGTCCCCCGCCGCGAGGATGCCCACCAGCTGCTGGAGCAGCGTCAGCACGTCCCGGGGAATGGGCAGCGCCTCATGGTTGGGGCCGAGGATGGTGAACCGCGGCGGAGCGCCCCGGCCCTGAATCGTCCCGGAGAGCAGCTTCGCCAGCTGCTGCACCTGTCCCAGCGTCACGTCCGTGGCTGCGATGGGCTCCAGCGCATGCGCAAGCATGGCGGAAGCAGCGTCGGAATCGGACGAGCTCATGGGTGCTCCGGCGGTGGGGCCCCAGCCCCGGTGTGGATTCACGAGATGACGGGGGATTCATGTACCCGCCGGACTCATTCGACGCAAGTGCAGGTGTATCGCGGTTTCCAACTACTTGTTCTGGCCGCGCTAAGTAGGCCGCCAGAAGTTCTCTAACAAATCGCGCAGCCAGAAGCCCTCGGCGAGGCAGCCTGCCTTGCGGAGGGCTTCTCGGGGCGACAGGCCCAGCACCCACCGGATGGCGGCGTCGACGTGCTGCTCCACCGTCGGGTACTGCCGGTTGGCGGACACGCGCTGCTTGAGCGGACGCCACAGGTGGTCCATGCAGTTGAGTTCCGAGCGCTGCTTGGGCAGCAGCACCAGATGGATACCGAGACGAGCGGCGAGCCGTTGAGACTTCTGGGCGGTGTGACAGCTGGCCCTGTCGAGCACCAGCAGCAGCGGACGGCCGGGGTAGGCAGCACGCAGTGCACGCAGGAAGGCCATGAAGTCCTCTTGCCTGCCGCGCCGGGTCGCCATGACGACACGCTTGCCGGTACGCGGATTGATGGCGCCCCACAGCGTGCGCTTGGCATTCTCTCCTGAAATCGGCACCAGCGCCTGCTCGCCCACCGGAGCCCACACCGCACGCAGCAGTGGAAACCAGCGCAGCACGGTGCTGTCCATGACGAGCAGTACCGCGCGGGGCCATCGGCGCTTGAGCCTCTTCAGACGGCGAACAAGGCCCCTTTTTTCTGCCCCAGGTGAGGCGCCGCCGTCGCGTACACGTACCGCGGTCGCTTCCAGGCCAGCCCCGCCTCATGCAGCCGTCGGCGCAGCGTGCGGGGTGACAGCTCGAACCCCTGGTGCTGGAGGTGGGTGCACAGCAGCGGCACCGTCCAGCCATGACTCGCCCAGCCCGCCTTCTCTGGGCTGGCGCGTACCACCTTACGCAGGTGCTTGCAGGTCAGACGCGGGGCGGCTCTGGGCCGGCCCGAGCGGGGTGCATCCACCAGGGCTGACGGGGTGCGCTCTGTCAGGTAGCGCTCCAGCCAGAAGTAGACGGCCGGCCGACTCAAGGTCGCCAGGTGCGCGGCCTCGCCCGGACCCTTGCCCTCGGCGATGAGTTTGATGGCCAGAAGGCGACGGAAGTGGCGGGCATCGCGTGCCTGCCGCAACGCTCGCTCCAGCTTCCGCCTGTCGTATCCTGTCAGCCCCAGCTCGGCTGGGCTCCTTGCCGGTCGCATACTCCTGAACCTGTGCATGCGGCCGGAATTTGTCTCGGAACTTCTGGCGGCCTACTTAGAACTTTCCCGGCATTCCATTCGACGTAAGTGCAACCCGAGGGGTACCCCGTGCCCGAGGGGTGCCCGGGACGGGCGTGTCCGCGTGCGAAGGCGTCAGATGTTGGCCTGGGACTCCAGCTTGCTCATCTCGTCCTTGCGGACCTGCGAGGCGGTGCGGACGATGTCGTTGCACGACATGCCAATCTCCTGCTCGGTGACCTTCTGCCCGAGCTGCGGGAGCACGTCGCGCTCCTCCTCCAGCACGTGGTCCGTCACCACCTTCTCCAGCGCGCTCACCGTCGCCATCATCCCGCCCACGTCGTTGCGCGAGCGCAGCAGGTCTCCGAGCAGCCGCTTCATCTCGTTGTGCTCGTCCTGCGCCTCCGAAATCGTGTCCTCGCCCACCACGCGGCGCGCGACGGGGTAGATCCACCGCTCCTCGATGGTGGCGTGCAGCGTGAGTGCCTCCGCGAGCTGGATGCACAGCTCCTGCTTGCTCGCGTCATCGGTCGCGTTCCGGAAGGCCTCGAACAGCGCGGAGACTTCCCGGTGCTGCTGAATCAACAGGTCAATCACATCCACGTCGGCACTCCTGGTGTCGGGTCCTGTGCAACGGTCCTCACGACCGCCGGGTGCCGCAATCACCCTCACGGGCGCGAAGGGCCTCGCACGCCTCCCACCCGGGAGGCATGAGGGCTTGCGCCGCTCCGTCCGCTCACGCCTGGCGGAACCTCCGAGCCCGCGACCTGGAGACCGGGCAGGCCCGTGCCCTTCTCGGCTGCTCGCGCGGGGGCGCGGCTCGCTGCCGGCGGTGCGGGTTCTGCACAGGCCCGGAAGGTGGCGCTGGCTTTGGACCCCGGATTGGGCTGGAACAGGGGGGTATGCGCTTGCAAGGGATGATGGCCGGGGGGACGCCGCCCGGAGACGGTGGCGACGACAACATCTTCACCCGGGACCTCGAGCCGCCCGGCAACGAGAAGCGGGTCCGCCAGGTGGTGGTGCTGGGCGTGCTCGTCCTCATCCTGGGCACCGTCTGGCTGTACCTCCAGGGCGGAGAGAACCGGGCGCTGAAGGCCATGGCCCCGGCGCAGCGCGCGGCCCTGTTCCAGGAGACGCGGGACGACTTCCGGCAGGGGTGCGTGACGGATGCGGGCGTGCTCAACCCCCGCTTCGCCAAGCGGTGCCGGCGGCAGGCCGACTTCCTCACCCGCTTCGAGGAATGCGACGAGGCCTGCCGGCGGGAAATCGCCCCCGCGCTGCCGGCCCCGGCCCCGGCCCCATAGCCCCGGCCCCCGGGTGTCGCGCCTCGCGGGGGACTCGGCCGGAGTGTCCTTGTCGGAACACGCCGCGGGGCCCTTCGCTCAGCGGGGCAGATGCGGATCCACGAGACACGACCTAGCTCTCCGTCGCGAGTGTGGGCGGCGGCGGTGGGTCGCCCGGTGGAGGGGTGATGTTGAGGTGGACGGACTATCTCGAGGTGGACTCCATCCGCCTGTCGCTGCAGGCGACGGACCGGGACGGGGTGTTGAAGGAGCTGGCCGGGCTGATGGCGGCGCGGGCCCGCGTGCCGGAGCGGGAGCTGGCGTCGGCGCTGGTGGCTCGCGAGCGGCTGGGCAGCACCGCCATGCCGGGAGGCGTGGCCGTTCCCCACTGCCGGCTGGCGCGCGTGCCTCGCATCGTCACCTGCGTGGGCATCCACCCCGGCGGCCTGCACTTCGGCGACCCCGAGGATGCCCCCGTGCACATCTTCGTCGGCCTGGTCTCACCGCCCGACACGGCGGGCCTGCACCTCAACGTGCTCGCGCGCATCTCCAGCCTGCTGCGGGAGCCCTCCCTGCGCACGGCGCTCCTCCGCGCCCCATCGGCCCTGGAGGCCCACGCACTGCTGGTCCGTACCGAGTACTCGCTTCGTCTGGAGCGCCGGGACCTCCACCTCACCGAGAGCGTCCGGAGCTTCTGATCCAGGACGGCGGCTCACCTGCCCGTCACTCGAGCCTCCGTCCGCCCGCCCGCTCACGACAGCGGTCCACCTCACTCTGGGTGCACGCGAGCGCCTCGTCCGGGGCGCCCGCTGTCGCGCCCATGGTGGGGTCGGTTCCCACCCATGACCCTCCAGCTTATCGAAGCGGCTGGGGTGGATAGGAGGTGTGGGGCTTCGCGGAGAACCACTTAGTTCGCTATCCTACGCGCCGCGGCGGATCAGCGGTCCGTCCGGGCGCGAGGGGCTCTCGTCAGAGCCTCCAGAAGGAAGGCGACATGTGTTGGCGCAGCAGGCCCTCTCCGGGGCCATGCTTCATCCGCAGGGCTCCTGCCGCGTCGAGCGGCGAGGGCCCTCGGGGCTCGGGGACCGCTCACGGTAGGGAAGGTGCCCGGTGCGTCTGAAGCTGAAGCTGAAGCAGAAGATGATGCTGTTGCCGGCGGTCGTCGCCGTGTTCCTCGTGGCCATCCTCGCGGCGTTCGTGTCGATGGGGCTGCTCGCGGGCGGCGTCTACGAGCGCATCAGCACCGAGCAGGTGCCCGCCATCGAGCTGAGCCGCGAGCTGCTGCACCGCTACCCGGGGCTGCACCGCAGCGTGCGGCTCGCGGTGGCGGGCAGGGCGGAGGGCGGGCTGGAGCCGCTGCGCGCGGAGGTGAAGGAGCTGGAGGCGAGGCTCGACGCCGCGCGCGCCGTGCCGGCCGCGAAGGTGGAGCGGGTGGACGCGCTCAAGGCCTCGCTGGCCACGTACTGGGCGGAGGCCGAGCAGGTCCACGCGCAGGCGGTGAGGGGAGACGGGCGGACGGAGGCGTCGCTCGCGAAGCTGGAGGACACGTCCGTGGCGCTGCGCACCGCGCTCCAGCAGGCGGTGGCCGAGGACGCGCAGGCCATCGACGGCTCCTATGTGAAGGTGAAGTGGGTCCACGGCACCATGCAGGTGATGGTCTTCGTGCTGGTGGTGGCGGGCATTGCCCTGACGGTGTTCCTGGCGCTCTGGCTGCACCGCCAGGTGACGGTGCCGCTGGGGAAGCTGACCTCGGTGGCCACGCGCATCGCCCAGGAGGGCGACCTGACGCAGCCCATCGACGTCACCTCGCAGGACGAGGTGGGGGAGCTGGCGCGCTCCTTCCAGGTGATGGTGCAGCGGCTGCGCGACGTGCCGAACACCATCTCCGCGGTGGTGACGGACCTGTCGTCGGCGGCGGACCGGCTGACGCAGGCCAGCCAGGAGCAGATCAACTTCCTCACCAACCAGTCCCGCAGCCTCACCGAGGCGAGCACGACCATCGCCGAAATCGCGCAGACGTCCAGCATGGCGGCCAGCCGCGCGGAGATGGTGCTCAAGGTCGCCGCGCAGGCGGACGCCTTCAGCGTGTCGGGCCAGGAGTCGATTGAGAAGAGCGCGGAGGGGCTGCAGCAGATTCGCCAGCGGGTGGGCGCGCTGGTGGGCAGCATCGCGCACCTGAGCGACCAGGCCGTGCACGCCGGTGAAATCATCAGCAGCGTGAAGGACCTGGCGGACCAGTCCAACGTGCTGGCGCTGAACGCGGCGATTGAAGCCGCGCGCGCGGGCGAAGAGGGCCGGGGCTTCGCGGTGGTGGCGCGGGAGATGCGCTCGCTCAGCGGTCAATCGCTGCAGAGCACGCAGCGCATCGGGAAGATTCTCCTGGAGATCAACCAGGCCATCCGCCAGACGGTCTCCATCGCCGAGGGCGACAGCCAGAAGATGGAGGAGGGCATCGAGCAGGTGCTCGCCTCCGCGAACACGCTGAAGGAAATCACCACGGTGGTGCAGGAGAGCAGCCAGGCCGCGCGGCAGATTACGGCCTCCGTCACCCAGCAGAACGCGGGCATCGCGCAGATGACCGAGGTGATGACGCAGCTGTCCTCGATGATGGCGGACGTCGTCACCGCCACCATGTCCGCCGAGGAGGCGGTGACGCAGATCAACGCGTCGCTCGGTCAGCTCAAGGAGCTGTCCACCGGCTTCCGCGTCTGAGCCGTCGTCGGGGCGCCGCCGCTCGCGGAGGGCGCCCCGGCCTGTTGGGGAGTCACGGCGTCGGTGGCGTGTCGCGTCACTCGCCCTGCATCAGCCCGGTGATGCGGCCGTCGTCGTGGACGGTGATGCGACGGGCCGCGGGCTCGCGGGGCAGGCCGGGCATGGTGAGGATGTCGCCGGTGAGCGCCACCATGAAGCCCGCGCCGGCGGACAGCCGCACCTCGCGCACGGTGAGCGTGAAGCCGCGAGGCCGTCCCACCTTCGTCGGGTCGTCGGACAGCGACAGGTGCGTCTTCGCCATGCACACCGGCAGCTCCGCGCCGCCCAGCTCGCGCACCGTCTGCAGGTCCTTCATGGCCCCCGCCGTGAAGACCACGTCGTCCGCGCCGTACACGGTGCGGGCAATCGCGCGGACCTTCTCCTCGGGCGGCTGGGACAGCTCGTAGAGGAAGCGCGGGCGGGGCGGCGCGGCGTCCGTGCGATTCAGCATCTCCAGCACGCGGTCGGCCAGCTCCAGCGAGCCGTCTCCACCTCGCGCGAAGCCCTCGCACACGGCCAGCTCCACACCCCGGGCCCGGCCGAAGGCGCGCAGCTCCTCCAGCTCCGCCTCCGTGTCCTGCGGGAAGCGGTTGACGCACATGACGGCGGGCAGGCCGAACGCGGCCACCGTCTCCAGGTGCTTCTCCAGGTGCTCGAAGCCACGCACGAGCGCGTCGCGGTCCGGCTCGGCCACCTTCGCGGCCGCCGCGCCGCCATGGTGCTTCAGCGCGCGCAGCGTCACCACCAGCACCACGCCCCGGGGCCACACGCCCGCGTTGCGGCACTTGATGTCGAGGAACTTCTCCGCGCCCAGGTCGAAGCCGAAGCCGGCCTCCGTCACCACCTCGTCCGCGTGGGCCAGCCCCAGCCGCGTGCCGAGCACCGAGCTGCACCCGTGCGCGATGTTGCCGAAGGGCCCCGCGTGGACGATGGCCGGGCCGCCCTCGCGCGTCTGCACGAGGTTGGGCATCAGCGCGTCCTTGAGCAGCGCCACCATGGCCGCCGCCGCGTCCACGTCCCGGGCGCGCACGGGCTTCCCGTCCGGCGAGTGGCCCACGACGATGCGCCCCAGCCGCGCCTCCAAATCCTTGAGCCCGTCGGCCAGGGCGAGGATGGCCATCACCTCGCTGGCGGCGGTGATGTCGAAGGCGCCCTCGCGCGGCACGCCGTGCGCCTTGCCGCCGAGGCCGACGATGACGTTGCGCAGGAACCGGTCGTTCATGTCCATGGCGCGCCGCCAGCGCACGCGCGTGGAGTCGATGGCCACCGGCTGGCCGTAGTACACGGCGTTGTCCACCAGCGCGGCGAGCAGGTTGTTGGCGCTGGTAATCGCGTGCAGGTCGCCGGTGAAGTGCAGGTTGATGTCGGCCGCGGGCTCCAGGCTGGCCTGCCCGCCGCCGGTGCCTCCGCCCTTCACGCCGAAGACGGGGCCCAGCGACGGCTCACGCAGGGCGGCCACCGCGCGGCGCCCGCGCTTGCGCAGGCCCATGGCCAGGGCCACGGACATGGTCGTCTTCCCCTCACCCGGAGGCGTGGGGTTGATGGCGGACACCAGCACCAGGCGGCCCTGCTTCCCGCCGTGCGACTTCAGCGCGTCCAGCGACACCTTGGCGCGGTGGGTTCCCCAGGGCAGCACGTGCTCGGGCGACAGGCCCAGCTCGGCGCCCACTTCGGCGATGGCTCTCAGCGTCATGCCGGGACTCTCGGCGCGGCGGAGACACGGGTCAACGACGGAGGCGGTGGTTGTTGCCGCGTGGATGGGATTCCAGGGGACGTGAGAAAAGCCAGTGGCTCGTCACGTGTCGACAGGCCGTGGCTAGCGGTGCCGGGCCCCGCGCAGGCGCCAGAGCGTCAGCGGCAGGCCCACACCCGTCATCGCCACCGCCCATGGCCAGGCTCCCGCCTGTTCCAGCATGGCGTGCAGCGGCGCCGGTGCCTGCGCCACCAGCAGGACGGCCGCGGTGGCGAGCACGAACACGGCGAAGCTCCGGCGCAGCGTGGCCGGTGACACGTGCTCCGCGAGCCGCCCGCCCACGAGGCTGCCCGTCATCGCCACCACCAGCACCGCGCCCGTGAGCTCCCAGGGCAGCTGGACGTGGCCCAGGTGGCCCAGGAAGCCCGCGGCACACTGGAGCGCGATGACCACCAGCGACGTGGCGGAGGCCACCGGCGTGGGCAGGCCCACCAGCGCCAGCGCGGGGACGATGAGGAAGCCGCCCCCCGCTCCCACGAGCCCCGACAGCAGCCCCACCACCAGGCCCTGCACCAGCACCCGGGCCACCGGGAGCGCCTCGGGAGCGGGTGCGGTCGCGGAAGCAGGGGGCGCCTCCTTGCGCCGGAGCATGGCCACGGCGGCGGCCGACATGACGCCCGCGAAGAGCAGCAGCAGGACGGTGGACGGAATGAGCGGGTTGAGCCGCCCGCCGAGAAACGCGCCGGCCATGCCACCGCCACCGAAGATGAGCGCGGTGCGCCAGCGCACCCGCCCCGCCCGCGCGTGGACGACGGCGCCGCTGGCGCTGGTGACGCCCACCACCACCAGGGACATGGCGATGGCCGTCCGTGGCTCCACACCCATCACGTACACCAGCAGCGGCACGGTGAGGATGGAGCCGCCACCCCCGAGCATCCCCAGCAGCACGCCCACCAGCAGCGAGGCGGCGAGGCCCATGTAGAGCGTGGTCATCGGGCCTCCGTCCGCGCGATGGAGAGCAAATCCCGGCAGTCCCGCAGCAGGCGCTCGAAGCCCGAGAGGTCCCGGACCGCCGGAGGCGGCGCGGCCTGCAGCGCGTCCAGCAGGGCCGTCAGCGCCTCGCGTGAGGGCGCTGAGGATGCGGGCTCCGCCGCGACGGCGCGATGGAGGCTCGCGAGCAGGTTGTCGAGGACCTGGCCCAGGGTGGGCACGGCGAGCAGGGGCGGACGCACCACGGGCAGCCCCGCGGTGTTCCACGCGAGCATCCCGCCGCACAGGTTCATCACCCGCGTGAAGCCCAGCTCCGCCAGCTGCACGGCCGCCTTCGCCGAGCGCGCCCCGGAGCGGCACACCAGGAGCACGTCCGCGTCTCGCGGCCAGCCCGTGGCCACGTTCCGCACGACGGCCAGCGGTACCAGCTGCGCGCCCTCGAGGTGGCCGAGGAGGCCGTCGAACTCGGCGGGCTCGCGCACGTCCACCAGGGAGAGGGGCGCCAGGGGGAGCGCCGCCAGCTGACGCACGTCCACCTCGCGGTAGCCGCTGGCGTGTGGGGTGGAGACGTCGAAGAGGCTGCTCATGGTGATTCTTCTCTCGTCCCGCGTCCTCCAGTCGGAGGGCGGGCATGCTGGCGATGGGGCTTCACGGGCCCCCCTGGGTGGGACCGGGGCGGGGCGCTCGGGATTCAAGGCCCTCGTGTGTTGCCGCCCCCTCTGGATGGGGTCGGGCAGCCCGGGTTCGTGAAGCGTGGGGTCAGGTCTGGAGCAGGGGCTTGCCGAGGCCGCAGGCCCGGTTGGCGGGCACCGCCACGTCCAGCTTCTTCGGCGGCGGGAGCTGGCGGCCCTTCATGAAGGCGATGAAGGACTCCCGCGTCCTCCTGGCCAGGCGCGGGTTGTGGCGCTTCTCCTCGCCGATGGTGGACATGGCGTGTCCGGCGTAGTCGTGGCCCGGGTACACCGCGGTCTCTTCCGGCAGCGTGAAGAGGTGGCGGGTGATGGAGTCGTGGAGCTGGCCCGCGTCTCCGTTCTGGAAGTCGGTGCGGCCGGTGCCTCGGATGAGCAGCGCGTCACCGGTGAAGAGCCGGCCCTCGCACAGGTAGCTGAGGCTGTCGTCGGTGTGGCCCGGCGTCTCCAATACGTGGAGCTCCAGGCCGCCCAGGCGCACGACGTCGCCATGGCCCACCTTCCGGCTCACGCATGGCGCGCCCCGCGCGGAAGCCACCACCGTGGCGCCCGTCCGCTCGCGCAGCACGCCCGCGCCGGTGACGTGGTCGGCGTGGACGTGCGTCTCCAGCACCCGCGTCAGCTTCAGGCCCAGCTCCTCCACGAGCCGCAGGTCGCGCTCCACCTGCTCCAGCACCGGGTCGATGAGCGCCGCCTCACGTGTGGCCTCGTCCGCGAGGAGATACGTATAGGTCGAGGTCTCGGCGTCGAAGAGCTGTCGGAACAGCATGGTCCACCTCATGCGAAGGGCGTTGCGTGCTCACGCACTGCCATCGCCGTGCCAGTCGTCGAGGCAGGCGCCGGTTTCGGTCGCGAGGGCCCCCTTCCATCCTGGGCCGCACACCCGCTCCGCCCAGAGGGAGGGGCGGCCGGCCGCGGACGCCGGGCCACGAGGACGGAAGGGCTGCTCCGGCGGGTTGCCTCCGTGCCGGGGCATGTCACGACGCGCAACAGGTGAAACGCCGGGGTGAAACAGTGAGGCCGTTCCGCGGCAACCGGTGTGGCCGGAGTTGCCCTGCGGCGGAGACACCTGTGGCGGAGGCTCCACAGGGGCCGTGGCCGCGGGAACATGCTCGCTGTGTTGCGAGCCCGCGAACCCGCACGCCCGCGTGCCCGGCCCGGAATGGCGGCGCGGCTCCACCCCTCCCGCCCTGGCTCACCGAGCGCCGTTCGGGTCCAGCTCACGCAGCCGGCGCCACAGCGTCACGCGGCTGATGCCGAGCAGGCGCGCGGCCTCGGAGCGATTGCCTCCCGTCCGGGCGAGCGCCGCGCGCACCCGCTCCGGGTCCAGCGAGGCGTCCGGACCGCCAGGCACGTCCGGGCTGCCACCGCCGCGCTTCTGCTCGGAGAACTCGGGCGGCAGGTCCGCCTCTCGCACCACCGGGCCCTCGCCGATGACGTAGGCGTACTCCATGACGTTGCGCAGCTCGCGCACGTTGCCCGGCCACGGGTGGCCCTCCAGCAGGCGGCGGGCTCCGGGGGAGAAGCGCTCCACGCGGCGCGAGCCCCGCTGGTGCAGCTCGTCCAGGAAGCGCCTCGCCAGCGGGAGGATGTCTCCCGGCCGCTCGCGCAGCGTGGGCAGGAAGAGGGGCACCACGCGCAGGCGGTACATCAGGTCCGCGCGGAAGCGGCCGGCCTCCACCTCCCGGCGCAGGGCGCGGTGCGTGGCGGCGATGATGCGCACGTCCACTGGCACGGGCTCGCGGCCTCCCACGGGGATGACGGTGCGCGTCTCCAGCACGCGCAGCATCTTCGCCTGGAGGTCCAGCGGCATCTCCGCCACCTCGTCCAGGAAGAGCGAGCCCCGGTCCGCCAGCCGGAAGTGCCCCGGGCTGTCGCGCACCGCGCCGGTGAAGGCGCCACGCACGTGGCCGAACAGCTCGCTCTCCAGCAGGTTGGGCGGCAGCGCCGCGCAGTTGATGGCCCGGAAGGGGCCCTTGCTGCGAGGCGACAGCGTGTGCAGCGCGCGGGCGATGAGCTCCTTGCCGGTGCCGGACTCGCCGCGCACCAGGACGCTCGACTCGGTGCGGGCCACCTTCTCGACGATGCGGAAGATGCGCTTGAGCTCGGCATCCTGTGTCCACACGCCGTGGAACAGCTCGGCCTGTCCGGCCGCGTCGCGCGCGGAGTCCACGCTCACGAGGAGGGCATGGCCGAGCACGCGCCCTCCCTCCGTCAGCGCCACCGCGCGCACCCGCACCGCGTGCCCCCGCCCTCCCACGTGCAGCCGGGCGGGCGACTCGCGGTCCCCGGTCAGCAGGGCGTCGAGGCGCTCGGCGCCGCCGTGGGGCACGAGCACCTCCGCCAGGGGTGTGCCCGCGCGCAGGGTGCCGCCGAGCTTCGCCTCCAGCGCGGGGGTGAGGGTGGCCACCTGCCCCGCGCCGTCGACGAGGAGCACGGGGCCCGCGAGGGCATCCAGGGCGGGCAGCACGAGTCGGGACGGGGCGGCAGGGCGGGAGTGGGGCATCGGCGGGGCCGGGGCGGGACACCTGCATAGCCCGGCCTCGCGGTGCGTGGCACGGCCTCTCAGGCCCGGCCGCGCATCATCAGCGACCAGTAGAGGTGGGGCAGGCCGTACTTCTTCATCAGCCACATGTCGCGCCGCTCCTGGAGCGTGTCGATGAGCGGGAAGCTGGGCGCGGGCTTGCCGTCGTAGTCGAACTCGGCGAGCAGCAGCTTCCCGTACCCCGTGGTGAGCGGGCAGGACGCGTAGCCGTCGTAGCGGGCGGAGGGCGCCCGGCCGGCCATGACGGACAGGAGGTTGTCCACCAGCACCGGCGCCTGCTTTCGCACGGCGGCCCCGGTGCGGCTGGTGGGCAGGTCCGACGCGTCACCCAGGGCGAAGACGTTGGGGAAGTCCGGGTGCTGGAGCGTGTGCTTGTCCGCCTTCACCCAGCCGGCGCATGCGCCCTCACGCCAGGCGAGCGCACTGCGCTTGATGAAGTCCGGCGCGCTCTGCGGCGGGGTGACGTGGAGCAAATCGTACGGGACGGTGACGCGCTCCTGCTTTCCGTCGCGAGGAACCTGGAAGGTGGCCTCGCGCTTCCCTCCATCCACGGCGACGAGGTCATGCTCGAAGCGCGCGTCGATGCCGTAGCGCTTCACCACGCCCTCCAGCACGGCGGCGAAGGGCTTCACGCCGAAGAGGGCCTTCGCGCCCGAGCCGAAGATGACCTTCGAGCGCTCGGCGACGCCGGTGCGGCGGAAGTGGTCCGCGGCGAGGTACATGATTTTCTGCGGCGCACCGGCGCACTTCACCGGAGTCGCCGGGTGGGTGAAGAGGGCCGTGCCGCCCTGGAACCGCTGGAGCAGCTGCCACGTCTTCGGCGCGAGCCGCACGTCGTAGTTGCTGCTGACGTGCTCCGTCTCCAGTGCGTCGCGCAGTCCCGCCACCTCGTCCCAGTCGAGCTGGATGCCCGGTGCGACGACGAGGAAGTCGTAGCCGACGCGCAGGCCGCCTCGCGTGCGCACCTCGCTCCGCGCGGGGTCCACCTCCTCGGCGGCATCCTGGAGCCACCTCACGCCGCGCGGGATGAGGCGGGCTTCGTCGCGCACGGTGTCCTCGACGCGGGCCTCGCCGGCGCCGACCAGCGTCCACAGCGGCTGGTAGTAGTGGTGCCGCGAGGGCTCCAGCACGGCGACGTCCTTCTGCCCCGCACGCGCCAGCCGGGCGGCCACGGAGATTCCCGCCGTCCCTCCGCCGATGATGAGGACGCGGTAGCGCTCATGGCCGGGCCGGGCCGAAGTCACCGGGGCTTCCCGGCGGCACTCCTCGCTCGTGTGCATCAGGCGCTCCCTCGGGAAACGTGAGTCCGTGAGAAAGCCATAGCAGGGCGCGTGCCACACCCGTCCCCGGGTGCAGGCGCGGAGGCGCTGGTGGACTGTATGTTTCTCGCGTGTTTCAGCGCGTTTCAGGTTGTTTCACGGTCCAGCTCAGTCGCACGCGGGTGCCACGGGGCTCCAGTACTTCGATGGACAGCGCCCACGCGAAGCGCCGGGCCAGCCGCTCCACCAGCGACAGGCCGATGCCCAGGCTCTCGCTCCCGGGCTCGGCGCGACCGAAGCCGACGCCGGTGTCGGAGATGCTCCAGGCCGTGGGCTCGATGGAGATGACGATGCGCCCCGCGTCCGTATAGGCGAGCGCGTTCTTGAGGAGGTTGCCCAGCATCACCCGGGCGACGGAGGCGGGAATGGGGGCGTGCACCTCGCTGCCGGCCTCGATGGCGAGCTCGAGGTCGGCACTGCGGCGCAGGTGCCCGTACAGGGCGAGCAGCTCTCGCGAGACGCGGTGCAGCTCACAGCGCTCCTCGGTGCGGTGCTCCCGCGCCAGCCAGAGCAGGCCCTCCGTCAGCAGGACCATCTCGCTCACGGCCCGGCGCAGCCGGTCGAACGTCTCCGTGTCCCGTGGCGGGTCGAGCTCCAGGATTTCCACCGCGCCCCGCGCCACGGCCAGCGGCGTGCGCAGCTCGTGGCTGGCGTCGCGGTTGAATTGCCGCTCACGCTCCAGCAGCTCCTGGATGCGCGCGTTGCGGGCGTGCAGCGCGTCCTGCAGCGCGCGGACCTCCGCCACTCCGCCGTCACCCTCGGGGGCCGGTGCGCCCTCCACCCGTATCCACTCCACCAGCCGCTCCAGCGGCCGGCCGAGCCTGCGGGCCACGAGCTGCGCGAGCACCGTGGCGGCCAGCAGCGCCAGCAGGGCACTGGTGAGCAGCAGGCCGGCGGTCCGCTTCAGGTGGCTCGTGGTGCTCGTCAGGAGCGTCACGTCGAACACGACGTACCGCCGCTCTCCGCCGACGCCAGGGCGGACCGCGACGTGGAAGTGCCCGTGGCCCTCGGTGGACACCTCGCGTGCGCCCGGGCGCTCGTCCGGGGCGAGCCGCGCTCCCAGCCAGGGCGGCAGCGCCGAGTGCCCGTCATACACGGTGATTCCGGGGGCGTGTCCCGGCCCGGGCCGGTCTGCCTCCGCGGCGACCATCCGGTTGAAGATGACGTCCTCGAGGTCGTAGCTGAAGAGCGTGAAGAACCCGCCCATCAGCACCAGCGCGAACGCGGCGGACAGCCCCATGGAGCGCCGGACGATGGAGCGCACCGACCTGGTCCTAGCGCGCATCCAGGCTGTACCCCTCGTTGCGCCGGGTGGTGATGGCTTCTTCGAGTCCCAGCCCGGCGAGCGCCTTGCGCAGGGCATAGACGTGCGTGCGCAGCGCGCTGGACTCGGGCGCATCGTCACCCCAGAGCCGCTGCGCAAGCGTCGCCGCGGAGACGGCCTCGGGGGCGGCCTCCATCAGCAGTCGCAGGATGAAGGCCTCGGTGCGGTTGAGGCGGACGCTGCGCCCGCCCCAGTGCGTCTGCCCGCTCTCCGGCTCCAGGGTGAGCCCGCCCAGCGTCAGCTTCCTTCCGCTCGGAGGCACCGGCCGGCGTGCCAGGGCCTCCAGGCGCCAGCGCAGCTCGCGCAGGGAGAAGGGCTTGACGAGGTAGTCGTCCGCGCCCGCCCCGAAGCCCTCCTGCTTGTCCTCGAGCGTGTCCCTGGCGGTCAGCATCAGGATGGGAACCAGCCGGGGCGCGAGCTGCCGGTAGCGCTCACAGACCTGGAGGCCGCTCATGCCGGGCAGCATCACGTCCAGCACGATGACGTCGTACGGATGGGCCAGCGCGAGCGCGAGGCCCTCGGGGCCGGTGCTCGCGAAGTCGAGCTGGAAGTCCGGCTCCAGGAACCGGGCGATGTTGGCCTGGAGGTCACGGTGGTCCTCGACGACGAGCACGCGCATGGGAGTGGCTCGGATGCTACCCGCAGTCACGTCAAACGAAGGTCAACCCGGGGGTGACGCCCGGCTGACTGTCGCTCCAGCAGGCTCCAGGGCTCTCTCAGTGAAGGAGGAGTCCCATGATGAACCGCTCGCTGTTGCTGGGCCTGATGCTCCTGGCCACCTCCGTGGCCCAGGCCGCGAACCCCGGCGTTCCCCTGGAGGTCCAGGCCGAGGATGGAACGCCCATTCCCGTGCTGGTGCTGGAGCCGGAAGGCGGCGCGGCGAACCCGCCCGTGGCCCTCCTGCTGCACGGCCTCACGCGCAACAAGGAGGACTGGCTGGCCGACAAGGAGCCCACCTTCGGAGGCGCCCTGACCGAGCACCTGCGCACCGCCGGCTACCGCATCTACCTCATGGACGCGAGGCGGCACGGCGCGCGGCTGACTCCCGACGAGAAGCCCGGCGCCATCCTGAAGCGCTCGCGTGCCGGGGACTCCGCTCCCTATCAGGCGATGATTGTCGACACCGTGCGCGATGCCCGGACGCTCCTCGCGAAGGTGCTCGCCACGAACAAGAAGCCGCCGAGGGTGCTCGTCGCCGGCTACAGCATGGGCGCCCAGGTCGCCCTCCTGATGGCCTCGCGCGAGCCCCGCGTCACGCATCTGGTGACGATGGTGCCACCGTACGTCGACCCCGTGCTGGGTGACGCCGCCCCTGTGACGCGGATGAGTGGGATTCAGCAGCGCTGGCTGCTGCTGACCGCGAACCAGGACCCGTTCTCCACCGAGGAGAACAACAAGCAGCTGTTCGAGGCCGCGCCCTCCAAGCACAAGACGCGAAAGACCTTCGACAGCGGTCACGCCCTGCCGCGCGACTACCTGGAAGAGGTCCGCCGCTGGCTGGGCGAGGCTCGGTAGCCCGGTAGGCACCGGGGACTGCGGCCGCCCGGGAGCGGACGCGAAGGTCCCTGTTCGGAAATGTCGGGGGTTTTGCGCCGCCAAATGTCCCGACATTTCCGAACAGCAAGCTCCCGGCACGCGCCGGAGCGGCCCCGTCCTTCGGGCACGCTCCGGCTCCGGTGGAAGCCCGCGCGCTACCTTCCGAAGATGCCGCGCAGCTTCTTCTTGGCCTCTTCCTCGGCGCGCCGCTTCGCCTCGGCCTCCAGGCGCGCCTTCTCCTCGGCGGCCTTGGCCTCCAGCTCCTTGCGCTTGGCCTCGGCCTCGGCGCGGGCCTTCTCCTCACCGCCCTCGATGACGGCCTGCACCTGCTTGCCGCGCTCGCCGCCAACCAGGTTGCCCACCAGCGCTGAGCCCGCCAGCTTGGCAATCGTCGTCGCGGCCGGCTTGACGTCGATGCCCGTCACCTCGGGCTTCCACGCCTTGCCGGTCAGCTTCATGCCCACGGGAATGGGCTCCGGCGGCGTCACCTTGCCGAGCGTCAGCGTCTTGATGGTGGCCGGCGTCAGCGTCACCCCGCCCGTCAAGTCCAGCGTGCCATCCAGCCGGATGCCACCGCTGAAGCTCATCGCCGCCTCGGGCCGCGTCCAGGACAGGGGGCGCTCGAGCTGCGCCACGCCGTTCTTGATTTCCACGCCGAAGGGCAGGTTCTCACCCAGCGACGTCACCTTGTCGCTCTTGAGGCTCTTGGCCGCGAAGGGCAGCGCCTTGGCGAGCGGCTCGGACACCGAGGCAACCAGGTCCGTGCTCAGCAGCGTGCCGCCCAGGATGTTGCCGTTGATGGCGCCCAGCAACGTCTGCTGGAGCTGGTCCGGCGTGTAGCCGACGCCCTTCACGTCCACGTTCCCATTGAACTTGCCCGTCATCACCTTCTGCGGCGTGGCCATGGCAATGGCCTGGGCCATCTCCACGTTCTCCACCTTCACCTTCGCCTCGAAGGGGCGCTTCTCCGGCAGCGGGCCCAGGCGCACCGTCGTCCCGTCCGCCGACACCCGGCCGCCGTAGATGCCGCTGGAGAACTTCTCCACCGTGATGAGGTCGTCCGTCATCTTCACCACGCCGGTGACGTTGCTCAGGTCCATCTTCGTGTAGCGCAGGGCGGCAATCGCGAAGCGGATGTCGCCGCGGTAGCCGTTGAAGCGCGTCGGGTCATCCGGCGGCGGAGGCACCGGGGCGCCACCCGTGCGGGCCGTGACCTCCTCCTCGCTCATCAGCAGCGCGTCCGCGTCCAGCTTCTGGCTCTTGAGGTCCATGGCGAACGTCGTCGTCTGCTTCTTGCCCGCTCCCGCCAGCGCGAAGGAGGCGCTGCCCGTCACCGTGTCCTCGAGCAGGTTCGCGGTGAGCTTGGGAATCTCCACCTTCATGCCGGAGCCGCTCTTGCTGGGCGCATACGTGCCCGCGGCGTTCACCTGCATCCGCTGGCCGGGGCCCTTGGCCACCAGCAGGCCGGGCCGCAGGTCCACGCCGTCCAGGTTGGCGTCGGCGGTGAAGCGCAGCGCGCCGCCGCTGGCCGCCGCGCCGGTGATGCGCGAGGAGAGCTTCATGGGCGCGCCCGCGTCCTTGGCGAGCTGGTCCGGCACGCGCAGCCGCACCGGCGTCAGGTCCACGTCCACGTCGATGGCCTGCGCGTCGGCCGAGCCGCTGCCGCGAATCGCCAGTCCGATGGGGCCGGCAATCATGCCCTTGAGCTGCTTGCGCAGCGGCGGGTAGTACTCGGCGATGGCGGCCGGGTCGAGGTTGCGGCCCACCAGCTCGAAGCCCTCCACGGACGGCTTCTCCGTGAGCAGGCCCTTCACCTTGCCCTGGCCGGTGAGGCTCGCCGGGCCCACGTCCAGCTTCAGCTTGTCGAGCGCCAGGTCCCCGACGGCCACGTCGCCCGTGACGTCGGTGTCCAGCACCACGTCGAGCGCCTTGCCACCCTCCGCGCCCGCGAAGCGCAGGCCGAGGGCCTTGATGACACCCGCCACGCGCGTGGGGCCGGTGCCGCCGGGCACCGCGCCGCCGAGGTCCGCCTGCCAGTCCGCGTCCACCGTGCCGGCCTGCAGTCCGACGTCAGGGGGGAGGAAAGGGCCCAGGGGGGCGAGGTCGATGCGCTCGGCCTTGAGCGTCACGCGCTCCGGCGTGGGCACCAGCGTGGCGGGCAGCGGCGCGGCGTTCAGCGCAATCTTGAGGTTCTGCTTGTCGGCGAGCACCGCGGCGGCGAGGTCTACGACGAGGGGCTTGCCCACGCGCAGGTCCTTCACCTCGATGTCCAGGTCCTTCACCGCCAGCTCACGGGCCTGCTGTCCGCCCGAGCGGTCCACGAAGCGGATGGTGCCGTCGGTGAGGGCGGCGCGCTCCACGTGGACGCCGGAGAGGTCGGTGGGCTGCTGCTGCTCCTCGGGCTGCTCCTCCTCCTTGGGCTGTTGCTCCTCCAGGCGCTTCATGAGGCGCTGCACGTTGGTGGTGCCGTCGGGGAAGCGGACCACGTTGACGGTGAGGCCGGAGACCTCGGCGTTCTTCACCTGGATGTCCTTGCCGCGCGAGGACAGCAGCGGGCCGGCGGCGACGCGCACGTCGATGGAGGCGAGCTGCGCGAGGGGCAGCTCCTCGCCCTCGGCGGGGCCGACGGTGACGTTCTCCACTTCCGCGCCGATGGTGGGGAAGAGCTTGGTGGAGATGTCGCCAATCTCGATGGGCCGGCCGAGCTTCTGCGAGTACGTGGCAGCCTGGTCCCTGGCCGTCTTCAGCAGGATGGCGTCGAGACGCCAGAGGACGACGGCCACGATGATGACGAGGAGGGCGAAGATTCCTCCCAGCACATAGGGCCAGCGGCGCTTCTTCTTCACGACGGTGTCGGACATCGCCTGGTACCTCCTCCAGCGAGCAGGCCACGCATTGGCTCGGTGCGGGCCCGGGGAGCGAGCAGACGCTTAGCTCAGCCCCGGGGTTCTCGCACGTCCCAGACGCAGGGTCCTGTCACGGGACAGCAGAGTCATTCTCACGGGGTGGGACGGCGCCGGCCCGGCGAAATGCACGGCGGCGTACATTTCGGAGGACGCACGGCTGCCCCGGAAGCGGGAAAAACGGGGGCGCCAGCCGGCCCTCATGGCGCCCCCTGCCACCCGACGGTCCGGATTTGTACACGGTGGGGCGGGAAGGGAAGGGGGGCGGTGGCTCTCCTGGCTGGTGTCCGTGGCCTGAGAGCACTGACAGGGCTTTCAGGGGGCAGCTCCGGCATCAACCTCTTGCGGAGGTCCGCTTGGGGCGTTTCCTGGAGCCGTCATTCCGGTCCGGCTTCCGCCATCTGTCGACCCGCTGAGCGGCTCCCCCGGGGGGGGCCATGCGTCCGGGATGACCTTGAGGACTCCGCTGTCCGGTGCGTCCAGGGATGTCAGGTCGGGAATGACGCCGGGCTCGGCGATGACAGTCACGCCTCCACCATCCGGTGTCTTCAGGCGCCAGACGCCGTCATCCTCGTCAATGCCATCCACCACACGCCGGAGGATGCGGCCATCTCCGCTGATGGCGTACTTCGCACCCGAGTCCATGGCCGGGAACCTGTGACCGCAGTACTCGAGGTCTTCGTCGATGTAGACGAAGATGATGCCTTCCTGTCGGATGACGCGGAACGTGTGTGCCTCCCGCAGGTTCCTGCACTCGGATGCGGAAGCCCCTGGGGGAAAGAGGTCATTGGCCGCAATCGTCAGGGCTCGCAGGAGCTCGCCATCCAGCTCGTAGGCCTGCCCGGGAGCGGCCACCTTGACGGCGTCGCGTGCGGCGGTCAGCGGGAAGGTGACGGACTTGTCGTTCACCACCGGAGACGCGAGCGGCTCCGGACGTCGCGCGCAACCGGAGAGGAGCAGGAAGAGCGTCAGCGCGGACGTTCTCAGCACCATGACGTGACCTCGGGACGGATTGCTGGGGCAGCGCGTCTAGGGGCTCTCAATCCGGTAGGTCCTCTCGTTGACCCAGGTGACGACGCCATGCATATCCCGGCGCCACTGCTCCTGCGACCTCGTCCACAGCATCATTTCGCGGGTGGCGGGAATGTACTGATAGAAGCCGTCACAGGTGGGGGCCTGCGGGTCCCTCGACTTCGAGAAGAACGCGATGATGGAGAGCCGGACGTTGCCGTTCCTCGTCATGACCTCCCACTCGTGAACGTTGGCCATCGCCTCGATGAAACGAAGGTCGGTCGCGGAGAGGCGTGTGCCGAATGGATGGTTGTGGAGAGCGAAGATGTGCTTGAGGCTGCCGGGGGGATACCGCGAGTCGTCCACGAACGCTGGGAGGACGCAGCTTCTCAAGCCGGTCACGAGGTCGTCGGGTCTCGACCGGTCCGCCAGCATGCTCATCTCGTACGTGTGCTCAGGCGTGTAATACAGCCAGGCGCAGTACTCCGTCGCGGTGCGCCGAGCGAGTTGGGGAGATGAGTCCTGAAGGTGGCTCACCGTTGCGTGAGGCTTGGAGAGGATGAGCGGGCAGGCGGCCTTCAGCGCGTCCGCGTAGGCGGTGTACGGCCCAAAGTTCTTCAGCGGCCCCGGGATGTGGTCGGGCGCCTCTCCAGGCCCTGGCCGCCAGACGCCTTCGACAGGCCTGGGAGATGAGCACCCGAGCGAGAGGAGCAGCGATGCCACTGGCAGCCAGGTGCGTCTCCGAACATCCATCGTGCCTTCGCTCCGGGCGTCACCGTCGTCCACCGTGTCACCGGGTGCTTCCGGGGCCGAGTGCGGGTAGCGCCCGCTGAAGCGAGCAGCAACGCCGGCAGCAAGGCGTGCGAGATGCGCATGCACTCGTCGAGGCAGTGTCGAGTCCGGACTTGTGCCTGTCAACGGAAGGTGAAGCGGCATCGACTCGATGTCGTTGCGCGTGGATGTGCCCTGCCCTCTCCCATGTGGTGCCCTTCGCGGACCTGGATGCCGGGAGCGCGGTGTCGGCCCCCCGCTACGGAGTCCCCGGCGCGGGCGCCGGAGCGGGTGCCTTCACCGCGGGCTCCCACCGCACCGGGCCGAGCGGCGCCATGCCTCCGCGAGCCCCGGGGATACCGCGCTCCGGGAACTGCCGCGCGTGCAGGACGCGGCCCCGGGAGTCGATGGCCAGCGGCTCACCCTCGACGGCGCCCAGCACACGGCCCCTGCGAAGGTCCACCAGCCAGCCCAGGTAGAGGACCTTGTCGCCAGCCCGCTCCTGGATGTAGTCGCCCGGCTCGCCCACCGAGACCTTCTCACCCGTCTCCGCGTTCCACAGCCATATCCGGCGCTGCCATCTGTCCTCGCCCTCGGGCCGGTACGACTCCTTCAGCAGGGCACGAGGGCCGTGGGCGGCCACCAGCTCCACCTCCGCGGAGGCCACGGGCAGCGGCTGCACGGTGCGCCGCGCCAGGTCGATGGCGACGGGCACATCCTTGGGTTGGTTGCTGGAGAAGGCCTTCACCGCCACCAGCCTCACGTTGCGTCCCCAGGGCCTCGAGCGCTCCCTCTCGGCGGGCACCCGCCAGCCGAGTGACTGATGGACTCCGGCACCGTGCAGCTCCAGGGGCCAGCTGGGCTCCAGCACCGCGCACGCCACCAGGAGCTGCTGGCGCTGCGCGTCCGCGTAGAGCACCTCTCCGTTGCAGTCCGCGGGAACCCACGACTCCCGCCGACCGTCCGCGTGCTCGAAGAGGATGGCCCTGTCCGGAGCGCGGCGCAGCAGGCCCCCGCCGAAAGGCTGGAGGATGTCATCGCCCTCGCGGAGCAGACCTCCTTCGACCCGGCGGAAGCGGCGCACGGGCATGTCGCCCTGCCAGCCGTAGTGTGAGCTGGAGCTGACAGGGCCCCGGCACAGCGCGGAGGCGAGCGTCGTGCGCTCCTGGGGCCAGGTCAGCTTCCCGTCCCCATCCGTGTCCTTCGCCACCACGTCGAACACCGCCCACTGTCCCGAGGAATCCAGCAGCGCCTGGCCGAGGAGCCCTCCTCCCGCGTCGAGCACGCGCTCGGTGCCCGCCGCCAGCTCGCGCACGACGGCTACGCGCTTCGCGCCCTCCGGACGGAGGAAGAGCAGCCGCGTGCCGTCTCCGGAGAAGGCCGCGCGCGCGGGAGGCTGGGGACTCTCCGTGTCGAGGGGGACGCCCGAGGCCAGCACCTGCTCCTCACGGGTGTTCGTGTCGAAGAGGCGGAGCGTGCCGTCTCGCACCAGGGCGAGGTAGCGCCCCGTCGGGTCCTCTGCGAGGACTTCATCGATGGGGATGCCCGGTCCAGGCTCCAGGAAGAGGTACGGGCGCAGCGCGTCGCCGATGAGGCTGCCGTGGTGGCCGAAGCCGACATCGATGCTCCCATCACCCGTGGTGTCCTCTCGCGCCTGGCACCCGATGAGCCAGCGCCCGTCTTCCGCCGCGCCCTGGAGCACGAATGGATGCTCGGTGCCGTAGTCGCCCGAGGGGGAGGCATCCAGCACGGGGGCTTCGGCGTCCTGCTCGGCCTCGGGCGGCTCCGGGAGCGTCACGGGGCCACGCGAGGCACACGCTGACAGCAGCACGGTGAACAGCAGTGAGCGGAGGTTCATAGCCCCCGAATTTCGGTCATGCACGGGCGGGACGCCAGGGAAGTGAAGGGTGCTGGCAGCGGCACCGGTCCACGGCGCGAGGCGAAGCGCCGTCCCGGCGGGGACCCCTCGTTGGACTCCGGGGAGTGACTGAATCGGACAGCGGCTGGCTTCGCGCTTTCCCAGCCGCGCCCGAGCGCCGACACTGGAGGCCCTCTCCTGCCCCGAGTCTTCGTGCGCTTCCGTTCCGCCCTCGTCCTGCTGGCCTGCGTCTCCGCCTGCGCTTCGCGCTCGCGGCCCGGGCCGGAGTCTTCCGCCGCCATGCCGACGGCCTCGTCCTCCGCGGCCGATGCCGCGTACACCCGCCTCGCCCGCGAGTACCTCGACTGGCACGCGGCGGTGAATCCCATCCGCGCCACCCGGCTCGGCTTCCACCAGCACGACACCCTGCTCCCGGACGTCTCCGCCGAGGCCCTGACTCGCAAGGCCTCCGCGCTGCGCGACTGGCTCGCGCGGCTGGAGCAGGTGGACCGCGAGGCCCTCACCGGTGACGCCGCCGTCGATGTCCGCGTCCTGGAGAACGCCATGCGCGCGGAGCTCGCCGAGCTGGAGGAGGAGCGCGTCTGGGAGCGAGACCCCGGCTTCTACGTGGGCCTCATCTCCGGCGGGCTGTCCAGCCTGTCCTCCCGCGAGTTCGCCCCCGTCGCCGAGCGGATGCGCTCCTTGCGCATCCGCATGGCGCGCATCCCCACCGTGCTCGCCGCCGCGAAGGCGAACCTCAAGGCCGTGCCGAAGCTGTGGGCCCAGCACGCCGCCCGCGACGCGCGCGGCACCGTGGCCTACCTCCGCGCGGACCTGCCCAAGGCCCTGGAGTCCCAGGGCTTCGCCCAGGTCGACGCCGCCGAGCGTGACGCCTTCACCTCCGCCCGCGAGGAGGCCGCCCGGCAGCTGGAGGGCTACGTGACGTGGCTGGAGCAGGACCTCACGCCGAGGGCCGACGGCGACTTCCGCCTGGGCCGCGAGCGCTTCGAGAAGAAGCTGGCCCTGGAGGAGCACGTCACGCTCACCGCGGACCAGCTCCGCGACATCAACGAGCGCGCCATCCGCGAGTACAAGGCCTGGGTCGCCAAAGAGGCCGCGAAGGTGGACCCGAAGCTGACGCCCGAGCAGGTGATGGCCGCCCTCGTGAAGGACCACCCCACGGCCGAGGAGCTGATTCCCGCCGCCCGCGCCCAGCTCGTGGAGCTGCAGCGCTTCGTGCGAGAGCGGAACATCCTCACGCTCCCTTCCGACAGGCTGCCCGTGGTGCGCGAGACGCCGCCCTATGCGCGGCTCGGCTTCGCGTCCATGGACACCCCCGGCCCCTTCGAGGCGAAGGCCACCGAGGCCTTCTACAACATCACCAACGTGGAGCCCGGCTGGTCGCCGGAGCAGCAGGCCCAGCACCTCACCTACTTCAACCGCGCCGGCCTGCTCGGCATCACCGTCCACGAGGCCATGCCCGGCCACTTCGTGCAGCTGCTCTACGAGTCGCGCATCCCCACCGACGTGCGCAAGGTCTTCAACCCCGCGTCCCTCGTCGAGGGCTGGGCCCACTACACCGAGCAGATGATGGTGGACGAGGGGCTCGGCAACGGCGACCCGCGCATCCGCCTGGGCCAGCTCCGCCGCGCCCTGCAGCGGCACGCGCGCTGGTACGCCGCCCTCGCGCTACACGTGTACGGCGAGCCCCTGGAGGCCGTGGCGAAGCGCTACGCGGAGATTGCGTACTTCGAGCCCTTCCCCGCCCTGCGCGAGGTGGAGCGCGGCACCTCCAACCCCACGTACCTGTACTACGCGGTGGGGCGCATGCAGATTCTCAAGCTGCGTGACGACTACCGCCGCCACCTGGAGGCGCGCGGCGAGAAGTTCGTGCTGAAGGACTTCCACGACCGCTTCCTCCAGCTCGGCCTGCCCGTGTCGCTGGCGCGCGGAGTCCTGATGCCCGGAGACACCGCGCCGTCGCTGGAGTGAGCCTCGCGGCTACAGCTCGATGACCTCGGGCTGTTCCTCGGCGGGCGGCGGCGCTCGCGAGGTGAGGCCTTCGATGGTGAAGCCCTGGGGCGCGTAGATGGCGTCCCCATGGTGCGGGTCGAGGTAGAGGCGCACCGGCGTGGCGAGCCCCTCGTACGTCACCTCGAAGACCTCCAGGCTGGGCGCGCGTGACGGAGAGGCGTCTGCCTCGCAGCAGGGCCCCACGCGCCGCCAGGCGATGCGCTGGCCCTGCGGACCTCGCAGCAGCTCGAGGAAGGCCAGCACGCCCTGGTTCCCCCAGCCCACCCGCACCGGGTCTCTCGGGTCGAAGCCGTAGGAGAGAAGCTCCCCTCCGGGCGCGGCTGCCGTCCGGGCGCGCGCCTCCCGTGCCGGGGACGCGGACTTGTTGGATGAGGCACACGCCGTCAGGAGCACCAGTCCGACGCAGGCAACACGAAGCGGGAACATTCGACCCTCCACCACCACCATCGACCTGGGCCCAAGCTGTTGCCGGGCGCCGGCTCGCGCACGCCACCCCACCTCCCACCGTTGTCCAGCGGACGCCCCGAGTGCCCGCTGGCGAGCAGACGCCGTGCCGGGCCTCGCAGGGGCGCTTCCGCCCAATCCCTCGCATCCCTGTCCTGCCCGCCCACCGCGGACGTCTGCCCTTCCAGGGCGAGTCGATGTCAGGGTTCATGACGCTTTGAGGGCCGGTTCCCTGCCATTTCGATGTCTCGATTTGACAGGGGAAGGGGCGCGCGGCCAGCGTGGACAGGTGTTGGCTGACTCCGTCCCGCAGTCGCTGGCGTCCATGCGCCCCCGCTCCTGGCGGCACCTCGCGGTGTGCGGGCTGGGACTGGCCCTCGCGTGCACCCCACGCAAGGCGCACGAGTGTGCCGCCGTGCAGATGCACGTCATGGAGGAGGTCCGCGTGATGGACGGCTTCCACGACCTGCCCCATGACGCGGAGGCGCTCGTCCGCCACACGCGGCGGCTGCGCACCGTGGGCGCCGAGCTGCGCGCCCTGGAGCTCCAGGACGCCTCGCTCCGGGGCGCCGTGGAGCGCTACCTCGAGAGCATCGACAACCTCGCGAGTGCCTGCTCCCGGGTCGCCGACTCCCGAGGGGCGGCCGCGGACGCGGGGAGCGGCTCGAAGGTGCTGGTGGACGGGCAGGTGACGCTCGGGGTGATGCTGTCCACCCACGCCTCCTCGGTGAATCACGCCCGCTCGGCCATCTCCGACGTCTGCGGCACCCGGTGAGCTACTGCTTCTTCGCGGGCGCGCCAGCGTCACCGCCGCGCGACATGGCGCGCATGAAGTCCTCGTCCACGCCGTGGATGCGCAGCGACACCAGCTCGTCCGGGGTGATGCGCGTGTAGCCCGCCGCCCGCATGCGCTTCACGAAGTCCGTCGTCACGCCGTGGATGCGGAAGGCCACGAGCTCGTCGTCGGTAATCTCGGGGAAGCCCAGGTCGCGCATCTCCTTCACGAAGGCCGGGGTGACGCCGTGGATGCGGAAGCCGATGAAGCCGTCCGCGTCCGCATCCTTGAAGCCCGCGTCTCGCAGCTCCTTCACGAAGGCCGGGGTGACGCCGTGGATGCGGAAGGCGACGATGTCGTCTCCGTCCAGGTCCTTGAAGCCCAGGGCGCGCACCTCGCGGACGAACTCCGGCGTGACGCCGTGGATGTTCATGGCCAGCTGGTCGTCCCAGGAGAGCTTCGTGAAGCCGGCGCTCGCCAGCTCGCCCACCCGCTTCGCGGTGACGCCGTGGATGCGGCCCGCCACCAGCTGCTCCAGCTTCAGCCCCGGGTAGCCGGCGCCGGCCAGCTCCTTCGCGTACACGGGCGTCACGTCGAAGATGCCCACCTGCATCAGCTCGTCCATGGACAGGTTCTTGTAGCCGGCCGCCGCCAGGTCCTTGATGCGCGTGGTGGTGACGTCCGTGGCCGCGAGCTTGAACTGGTCCTCCGCCGTGAGCTTCGGGTAGCCGAGCCCGGCCATCGCCTTGGCGTACGCCTCGCTGGGGGTGAAGCGGTAGTGGCCCGCGCCCTCACCGCCCTGGAAGCGGCCCTCGAAGCTGAGGGTGCCGGCCTCGCGGGGCAGGGTGAAGGAGGCGGTGCCGTCCGCGGTGGACAGGCCCTGGAAGGCGGACACGGGCTCGCTGAAGCCCATGTTGTTGTTCGGACCCTGGCGGAGCTGGAGGTGGAACTCCTTGCTGTCGCGCTGGGGGCCGGCGGTCCAGGTGCCGCGCACCTCGGCGGCGGCGTGGGCGGAGACGGCCGCGAGCAGCACGGCCATGAGAGGCAGGAGAGACGACGGGCGACGCATGGTGGTGGCTCCTTCGGGCAGACCCCGCCCGTCCGGCGCGCGCCTGGCTGGGCGCGTCCGTGAGGCGCGGGGAGAGTGAGAGACAGGTGCTACGGCGGGGCGCGGCTACTTCGAGCGCGAGTCCCGCAGCTTCCGGATGAAGTCGGCGTCCACGCCGCCGCTGCGCAGGCGGACGAGCTCGTCGACGGAGAGGTCCTTCAGGCCCGCGTCTCGCAGCTCGCGGAGGAAGGCGGGGTCGACGCCCAGGGCGCGCAGCTGCGTCAGCTCGTCCGCGTCCTTCGTCTGCACGCCCGCGCTGCGCATCTGGTCCAGCCACTCCGGCGTGACGCCCACCGCGCGCAGCTGCACCAGGTCGTCGGGCTTCACCTTCGACAGCCCGCGCTGGCCGAGCGCCTGGATGTACTCGGGGCTCACGCCCACCGCGCGAAGGTGGGCCAGGTCTTCCAGCGGCATGCCCGAGTAGCCGGCTGCCTTCAGGCCGCGGATGTACGCGTCGTCCACGCCCACCGCGCGGGCCTGCACCAGGTCGTCCGGGTCGTTGGTGGCGAAGCCGGCGGCCTTGAGCGACTCGATGTACGCGGGGGTGACGCCCAGGTGCTTCAGCTGGACGAGGTCGTCCGCGTCCAGCTTGCGGCCGAACCGCGCGTTCATGTCCCGGGTGTACTCCGGGGTGACGCCGGCGTGGCCCATCTGCACGAGGTTCGCCACGGTGGGAGCGTAGCCCATGGACTCCAGCTCCTGGACGCGGGCCGGGGTGACGCCCGCCACCTTCAGCGCGACGAGCTGGTCCACGGAGAGCGGCTGCCCCGTGCCCACGCGCGTGCGCTCGTCCGCGTCGTCATCGTCCCTGTTCCCCGTGCTCGGCGTGGGCGTCGGAGCGGGCGTTGGCGTGGGCCGCGCGCCCAGGGCTCCGGGCACCGGCGCGATGACGGTGGGAGAGGGCAGGGGCTGCTTCATGGCCGCGCTCGCGACGCCAGCCCGGGCCGGAGCCGGTGGGGCGGGCGGGGCCGCGGGCGCGGAGACCGCGTCAGGCGGGGGCGGCACGGAGGCGGCATCGCGCGGGGACGCCGGAGCAGGCGTGGAGACCGCATCCGGCAGAGAGGGCACGCGGGCAGGAGCAGGAGCGGCGGCCAACGCGGGCGCGGTCGGCAGAGAGGGCATGCGTGCAGGAGCAGGAGCAGCGGTCGATGCGGGCGCGGAGACGGCATCCTCCAGAGAGGGCTCCGAAGCGGCGACGGAGTCCGGCGCGTCAGCGCCCTCAGCCGAGCTCTTCTCCGCCGTGCGGCTCAGCACGAGCGACGTGAGGGGCGCGGCCACCGCGAGGCTGCTGACCAGGGTGAGCACCGACGCTCCCGCCACCCAGCGCGAGGAGCAGCGCGTCGCCGGCGCGGAGACGAGCCGGCGCACGCGCTCCGGCAGCGAGCCTCCCAGCGCGGACATCGCGGTGCTCGGCGTCTCGGGCAGCACGCGCAGCGCCTCCAGCGCGGTGAGCGCACGGGCGTAGGAGACGGCCCCTCCGCTCGCGCCCACGGCGATGTCGTCACAGCAGTGCTCGCGCTCCACGCGGATGACGTGGGACACCCAGCGCACCGCCGGGTGGAAGAAGAGCAGCGTCTCCACCAGCACCTGCGCCAGGTTCACCGCGAAGTCATGGCGCCGGATGTGCGCCAGCTCGTGCGCCAGCACCATCTCCAGCTGGCGCGTCGACAGCCCGGAGAGCGCGGACACCGGCAGCAGTACCACCGGCGCCAGCCAGCCCACCGCCGCCGGCACGTCCACCGACGACGACTGGAGCAGCCGCACCGCGCGCCCCAGCCCCAGCTTCTGCGCCAGCGCGTCCAGCCGCGCCTGCCACTCCACCGGCGCCGGCAGCGCCTCGCGCGAGAGCTGGCGCAGCTTCACCCACTCCGCCGCCAGCCGCCCCGAGCACACCGCCACGCCCGCCACCCACGCCAGCACCAGCCACGCCAGATGCTCCGCCACCGCCGAGCGCACCCGCTCCAGCAGCGGCTCCCCCGCGGGCGTCACCGCGCGCGAGCCCGCATCATTATATGTACGCGCAGGCACCTCCCTCCCCGTCACCCAGGGCGCCGCCACGGCCACCGTCAGCCCGGGCGCCCCCTCCACCTCCACGTCCTCCACGGACATGGACACGGGCGCCTGTGCCGCTGAGTAGTGCCGCCACCCGGCCACCACCGGCAGCACCAGCGCCAGCACCAGCGCGCCGCACGCCAGCGCATAGCGGGCATGCGCGGCCCGGCGGCCCACCACGGCGAGCGCCACCGCCAGCAGCACGGCCACCAGGGTGACCTGCCAGAGCGAGTGCAGCAGGGCCCAACCCAGGGATTCCATCAGGAGGTTGCTCATTCTTCCGCTCCTTCCAGCGTGTCGAGCAGCCGGCGCAGCTCCGCCAGCTCCCCGGGGCTCGTCTTCGTCGCCGACAGCGCCTGCATGGCCAGCTTCGCCGGGGAGCCGCCGAACGCGCGCTCCACCAGGTCCGTCACCAGTTGACGCTGCGTCCGCTGCTCTGTCGCACGCGCCCGGTACACGTGGGCCCGCTGGGACTCGTCGCGCTCCACGAGCCCCTTGTCCGTCATGATCTGCATCAGCTTCAGCACCGTGGTGTACCCGGTGCCCGCCGGCTCGTTCCGGGTGAGCGCCTCGTGCACCTCGCGCACCGTGCTGTCTCCGCGCTCCCACAGCACCCGCAGGATGGCCAGCTCCCCATCCGTCGGGCGCGGCAGCTTCGTCTCAGTCATGACGCTCCCTTCGACACCCCTATATTACGAACGCATTCGTAGATGTCAACGAAGGTCTTCGTAGATAAGCCTGGAAGAAAGCCCCCTGTCCCGGTGGGGAGCAGGGGGCTCGGTCCGGCGCCCGGGTGGGCCGCGGGTCAGCGGTCCGTGCCGGTGGCCGGGGTGGGCTCTTCCACCACCGCCTGGACGGACTCGGGATTCTGGCCCTCCCAGAAGCGGCGGGGGTGGTCGTCGCCGCGGGTGCCACCGGAGAGGCGGTCCACCCACGGGTAGCGCTGGGCCTCCTCGGCCGTGTAGCCCAGGTTGAAGACGGTGGGGCTCTTGGGCACGTCACTGGCCTTGGCGTAGTAGGTGCCGCAGAGCCGGTCCCACAGGTAGTTGGTGATGCCGTAGTTGCCCTGCTCGTTGTGGTAGTGGTGAGACAGGTGCAGCCGCTTGATTTCCTTCAGGAACCCGTTCTTCGGCATGTAGTTCAGGTGCTGGATGCAGTGGCAGAACTCGTAGAAGCACTGCATCACCATGGCCCAGCCGAAGGCCGAGACAGCGCCGGCCCGGCCGCCGATGAGCCAGCCCAGGGGAATCAACACGATGGCCAGCAGGGGCAGCACGTTGCCCAGCGCGCCGAAGAGGACGCGCAAGTCATTGGGGTCCTGGTGGTGGTCGAAGTGGACGCGCTTCCACATCGCCGAGGTGAGGGGCGACTTGTAGAGGAAGCGCGCGTGCAGCACGTAGCGATGCGCCACGAACCAACCCGCCGGGTACGCCAACGTCGTGACGAGCACGGCCAGCCCCATGCGCACCGGGTTGTCGTACCACTTCACGGCCAGCACCAGGCACAGGAGGCCCAGGGCGATGTAGACCACGACGGCGTAGTAGGTGAAGAACGAGTAGACCAGATCGCCCAGCGTCATCCGGTCGAGGTTGTGCTTCCGGTTCTTCCAGAACGAAGTGGGTGCGCTGACTGCCACGGTATCCCTCGCAGGTGGCCGCTGCCCTTCAAGGCAGGAGGAGCACGAATGAGCCCGCGCCGTCCCCCGCCGGCCTCGGGGACTACGGCGTCGCTGTCAGTAGCAGGGGCTCTTGAAAAAGCTCCGTTACAGTTACGGCCCTATAGCGTCTTTCTTGGGCAATTGAGAAGTGCCGCTGCTGGGGTGTCGGACGTTTGTCCCCCTGCCTGCACAGGGTGCGACCAGGGGACGGGCTTCCAAGGTGCCCGATCGCAACCCACCTTCCGGGAAGCCGAAACGACTTTCCAGGAGGGCTCCATGGCGAAGGCACAGCAAGGGACGCGGGGAGGCAAGGCCCGTTCGCGGCGCACGGCACCGAAGATGGGCCGGGCGAGGAGCGCGGGCGGGGAGGACCGGGGCAGCATCGCCCTGCGCCGGACGACGTCGGAGTACCGCGCCGCCGCCGAGGAGCAGGCCGCGCGGGTGCGCGAGGAAATCGAGGCCGCGCTCGTCGTGGCCCGGAGCACGCGCGAGGCGATTGAGCAGCGCATCGCCGACCAGCTCCACGCGCCGCCCGTCAGCCGCAAGGCGCGCACCCCGCGCAAGCGCGCGGCGCGGAAGTAGCCGTCAGGGCGTGACGCGGGTGCCCGGGTGCGGGGCCACGGGCGAGGCCTCCTCGGCGGGCGGTGCCGAGGTGTCCTCCCCCAGGCTCTTCAGCCTGCGCGCGAGCTGGGCGGCCTGGGCGCCCTTGGCACCCATCTCACTGCCCTGCACGCCGACGAAGGACACGCGGGCCCGCTCCAGCAGCGCCACCTGCGCATGCAGCTGGGCCAGCAGCCGCTCGCGCCGGCGCGACAGCGCGTCCAGGTGGTTCAGCTCCTCGCCCAGCGACGATGCGGCCAGCTCCAGCTGGCGCCGGGCCACGGCGTCCTGGGTGGCGGCCGCGCGCGCCCGCAGCTCCTGCACCTGCGCGTCCACGTCGTTGGCCACCACGGAGCCCAGCTGCGCCTCCAGCCCCGCGTGCGCCTCCGCGAGCGAGAAGCTGTCTCCGGCCATCTTCTCCAGCACGCCCAGCAGCTCCAGGCGCCCGGGGCTGGCCGGCATGCGCGTCACCACCGCCTTGCACTGGCGGTACAGCCCCAGCGCGCGCACGGCCAGCTCGCGGGCCTCGCCCTTCAGCGAGTCCTCCAGCAGCCGGCCGCGCGCCTCCACCGCGTCCAGCTCCACGACGACATTGGCCGGCAGCGTGCCGATGCTCCAGAAGAGCGCCAGGGTGAGGAAGCCCACCAGCACGGGGAGCAGTCCCCTGTCTCCGAGGAAGCGCGCCTCCAGCACCTGCTGCGTGTACAGGCCCAGCGGGACGAGCACGCCCGCGGCGGCGGCGCTCAGGGCCACGGACAGGGGCCGGCCCGTCTCCTCGCGCCCGTTGCCCAGCCACGCCACCAGGGCCGCGGCGATTCCGCCCGCCAGGCTCTGGGGGAGGGGCTCCGGCGCGTCGAAGAAGAAGGGCAGCGCGGGCAGCACGGCCAGCGCGGCGCGCAGGCCCATGGCATGGCGCGGGGGCGCCTTCGCGCCCGCCAGCGCGGCGGCCACCACCGCGAAGTAGCCCGCTTCCAGGGGGAAGTGCAGCTTCTGGGCAATGGCCGCGAGGATGCCCACGGAGGCGGCGCCTCCCAGCGCGCGGAGCGTGCGTGACTCGAACTCCTCGCGGTGGAGGAACTGCAGGGAGAGCGCCATGGGTACACCGGCTCCTGGCTAGTACGCGTTGTTCTGGCCGAAGTTCGTCATCGTCTTCTTGTAGAGCTTCCTGGACTCACGACGGACTTCTTCCTCGTCGGACGCGCTCCCATAGGCTGCCTCCGTCTGGTCCAGGTCCGCAAGCTCACCCGACAGCGCGGAGGCGGAGCTGCCGAAAATCTTCCGCG
Source organism: Pyxidicoccus xibeiensis (assembly GCF_024198175.1). Taxonomy (NCBI): domain Bacteria; kingdom Pseudomonadati; phylum Myxococcota; class Myxococcia; order Myxococcales; family Myxococcaceae; genus Pyxidicoccus; species Pyxidicoccus xibeiensis. The sequence continues at coordinate 1,411,863 of NZ_JAJVKV010000001.1, read as the reverse complement.
CGTTGTCCAGCAGCCCACGGGCCGCCTGCCGGTTGCCCGTCTTCATCGCCTCCGCGGCGGCGACCATCTGCTGGGTGCCCAACGCCCGTGTCGCATGGACGCGCACGTCCTTGTCCAGGTTCGCCCGCACGCGCTCGGCGTCGGTCGTCACCTCGGCGGCGAGGCGCAGCGCCGTCTGGGCGGGCGCGTCCCGGCCCACGTCCACGTAGCGCACGGTGGCGTCCAGCAGCGGCAGCACCCCGCTGGACGCACCCGTCGCCAGCGTCAGCTTGGCCACCACGCGCACGGACTGCTCCCCCGCCAGGTCGTACAGCGGCACCTTCACCACCTGCCCCTCGCGGGTGGAGGGCACGCCCAGCACCTCCACGTGGCGCACGTCGGCCGGCAGCCGCAGCTCCAGCTCCACGCGCCGGGCCACGGTGCTGGTGGCCTGGTCCAGCTCGCGGGAGAACACCTCCGCCAGCCGCGCCGAGTCGTCGATGAAGCCGGAGAAGCCGCCGCCCTGCTCGGCCATGCCGCGCATCAGCGTCTCCTGGAAGTCCTCGCCCACGCCCAGCGCGCTCACCGTGATTCCCTCGTCGCGCATGGAGCGCACCAGTCGGTACAGCTCCGGCTCCTGGACCATTCCCGTGGTGGGCTGGCCGTCGCTCAGGAGGATGGCGCGGCTGACGCGGTACTCGCGCAGGTGGGGCCGCAGGGTGCGGGCCGCCTCGGTGAGGCCGCCGCTGATGTTGGTGGAGCCGTTGTCCTGCAGCTCGGAGATGGTCGTCAGCAGCTCGGCGCGCACCGCCTCCGTCACCAGGCGGCTGGGCAGGGCCCTCACGTCGGTGCCGTAGTCGATGAAGGCGAGCCGGTCCTCGGACGTGAGGCGCTGCACCAGCTCCCCGGCGGCGCGCTTCGCGTCGGCCAGCTTCTGCCCGCTCATGGAGCCGGAGCGGTCAATCACCAGCGCCAGGTTGACGGGGACGCGGCGGCCGGACTCCGCCGGGCGGGCCTTCAGCTCCATCCACGCGAACACCTCGCTGGGGCCCGTCTGCACGTACGCGCCCGACAGCTTGCCCGTCAGGCCGAGCGCTCCGTCCGAAGGCGTGGAGGCGACGAGCGGCAGCGTCACCGTGGCGGGCGCGTCGTCCGGCCGGGCCACGGTGTGGCTGGTGTCGGTGGCGGGCGGGGGCGTGGGCTTGCCCACGATGAGCGCCGCCATGGCGAGCAGGCCGGCGGCGGACACCAGCAGGAGGGTGCGGTTCATTCAAGACCTCGGGGCGTGGGGCGACGTGAGGATGACACGTTCCCCCGCCTGCCCGCCCGGCCGCATCCGTCAGCGGGAGGAGGGTCCGCCCGATGACCGATGCCTCGGGCGACCCACCTCAGGCTTCGGAAACCGGCTGCCGCTTGCGCACCAGCTCCTCCACCACGTGCCGCACCCGGCTCTCGTCGAAGGGCTTCTCCAGGAGGAGGTTGGGGATGCTGCCCAGGAACTCGCGGGCCCCGGTGGTGAAGGCGCCGCCGGACACGAAGACGAAGCGCCCCTCCAGCCCCGAGTGCTCGCGTCGCACCGCCTCGTACACATCCCGACCCGTCAGGTCCGGCATCATGACGTCGCACAGCACGGCGTCCGGCTCCGGGCCGCGCCCCAGCAGCTCCAGGGCCTGGCGCCCGCTGTTGGCCACCTCCACCTGGTGCTCGCGGAGGATGCGCTGCAGCACGCGCCCCACCGCCGGCTCGTCGTCCACCACCAGCACCCGGCCCTTGCGCGAGCCCTTCGCGGCGCGGGCCTCGGCGGGCGCGGGGGCCGCGCGCGGCTCCGGCTCCGTGGTGGGCAGCATCACCCGGAAGGTGGTGCCCTTGCCGGGCTCGCTCTCCACGGTGATGTCGCCGCCCAGCCCGCTGATGATGCTGTGGCAGATGGACAGGCCCAGCCCCGTGCCCACGCCCACCGGCTTGGTGGTGAAGAACGGGTCGAAGATGCGGTCCATGACGTCGCGGGGGATGCCCACGCCGGTGTCCTGCACCTCCACCACCACGCGCCCGGCGCCGTCGCGCCGCGTGGCCAGCCGGATTTCGTGCCGGTGCGCGGCGCCCTCGGGAATCGCCTGCGCCGCGTTCACCACCAGGTTGAGGAACACCTGGGAGAGCTTCCCCTCGTTGGCCATGACGGGCGGGATGTCGCCGTACTCGCGCCGCAGCTGCGCGCGGTGGCGGATTTCGTTCGCCGCCATCATCGACACCGACTCCAGCACCGAGTGCATGTCCAGCGGCTGCACCCGCTCCTCGTCCGGCCGGGAGAACGTCTTCAGCTGGCGGACAATCTGCCGCACGCGCTCGGCGCCCTCGCAGGCCTCGTGCAGCACCTCCTTCCACTCGCCCAGGTCCGGCTCGCCCTTCAGCCGCGCCTGGAGCGCCGCCGCGCCGTCGCCCGGGGGCAGGCTGTGGCGGAACTCCTCGGCGAGGAAGCCCAGGTTGGAGAGCACGAAGGCCAGCGGGTTGTTGATTTCGTGGGCGATGCCCGCCGCCAGCGTGCCCACCGAGGCCAGCCGGTCCGCCAGCGTCAGCCGCGCCTGCAGCTGGCGCTGCTCCGTCACGTCGCGGGCGATGGACACGACGGCGGGCTGCCCGTCGAAGCGCAGGGGCAGCGACACCACCTCCGCCACCCGCGTGCGCCCGTCGCGCCGCACCAGCCGACGCTCCCCGGTGAGCGCCCCCGCGCGCGTGCCACCCGGGCCGCGCATGTCCCGGGCGAACTCCGTGAAGCCGCGCCCCACCAGCTGCTCCGCGTTCTCGAAGCCCAGCGTGGAGACGAGCGCCGCGTTGGCGTAGACGATGCGGCCGTCGCGCTCGATGGCCGCCGCGTCCGGCACGCCCTCCAGCAGCGCGCGGAAGCTGGCCTCGGACAGCCGGAGGGCCTCTTCCGCCTCGCGGCGCTCGGTGATGTCGCGCGCCAGCCCCTCCACCGCCACCACGCGGCCAGAGGCATCCGCCACCGGCGCCACCACGTGCTCCAGCCACAGCGTGCGTCCGTCCGGGTGGAGGAAGCGCAGCATCACCGGGGCGCCCTGGGTGGGCGTCGGCGTCTCCAGCAGCTGCTCCAGCAGCGCCCGGTCCTCCGGGTGCACGCGCTGGTACCAGAGGTCCGGCTGGGCGTAGTGCGCCTCCGCGTCGTACCCCAGCTTGGCGTGGGCCACCCGGCTCACGTAGGTGAAGCCCCGCGGGGCCTCGCGCCGGTAGAGGTACAGCACGTCCGACGCGTTCTCCGCCAGCTGCCGGAAGCGCCGCTCGCGCTCGCGCAGCGCGCGCTCCGACTCGCGCCGCTCCAGCGTCACGGAGATGGCGCCCGCCGCCGCGGACAGCAGGTCCACCTCCAGCCGGTCCCACGCCCGCGCCTCCGCGGTGTTGTCGAACCCGATGAACCCCACCAGCACGCCCTGCACGCGCATGGGCAGCGCCAGCAGGGACAGGATGCCCTGCGGGTCCAGCAGCGCGCGCTCCCCCTCCGGGAAGTCCGCCACCAGCCCGGAGATGACCTCCCCGCGCGACAGCACTTCCAGCCAGCGCGGCAGCATCGGCTCCATCGGCAGGTTCTGCAGGTCGGGGTTGTCGATTTCGGCCTTCACCCCCGGCGCGCACCACTCCGCGCGCTGGCTGCACAGCAGCTCGCCTGCCGGCCCCGGATGCATCTCGAACACGTACACGCGGCTGGCGCCCGACGACTGGCCCAGCGGGGCCAGCGCCGGACCGTACAGGTCTCCACCGTCCGGCGTGGCCAGCAGCCGCTGCTGCATCTCCACCAGCGCGGTGAGGTAGCGCTCGCGCCGCGCCAGCGCGGTGTCCGCGGCCTTGCGCTCGGTGACGTCGTTGAGCGTCCCCGCCGTGCCGAGGACGTGGCCGGCCTCGTCCACCATCAGCCGGGCGAAGACCTCCACCCAGCGAAAGCCCCCCGTGCGCGTGTGGTAGCGCACCTCCGTGCGCACGTCCTCCGACGTCTGCCTCACCAGCGTGCCCAGCAGCGTCTCCTGGGGCAGCCGGTCGTCCGGGTGGATGAAGTCCATGAAGGGCCGGCCCAGGCACTCCTCCACCGTGAAGCCCGTCAGCTCCGTCCACGCGGGGTTGAGGAACGTCCACGTGCCCTGCGTGTCCGTCTGGAACACCACCTCCTTGAGCTTGTCGATGATGAGCCGGTAGCGACTCTCACTGGAGGTCCAGTCAGGCCTGGAGTGCGGCGTCTGCATGATGAGACTCGAGGAAGAGAACCGCGCCGCCCGGACGGGGGGCGTCCGTGCGTCTCATAATTTCGTAACGATTCTGGATTTTCTGCCCTGCAAGCAAGGGGGCCAGGATGACCCTGGCACCCTCGGGACTTTCAGCGTGCCCCTTCCGCTGTTGTGCCACAACATGGGGGTTGTCTTCCCTGTTGATGAGCGGGGATGACACCATGACGCGTGCGGGGATGTCCCTCATGGCTTCTGGAAGCGCCCGGCTCTCGATGTTCGACCAGGACTCCGAGGAAGGGGTCGACGCCCTGCTGAACGATGCGGTCCTCGGGTTGCTGCTCGAGCAGGCGACCGACGCGCTCGTCCTGGTCGACGCCGCGGGACGCGTCCTTGCCTTCAACACAGAAGCCACGCGGCAGTTCCGCATCGTCCGGCCCGAGTGCGTGGAGCATGGCCGGCTGCCCGGGTGTGTCTGGGTCCGCGCGGACGGCCTGGCGCCCCTGGAGGTGTCACCGCTGACGCAGGGACTGGCGGGCGAGTGGGTGAAGGAGGCGCGCTGGGGCCTGCGCCGGCCGGACGGGACGGTGGTGGTGCTGCGAGGCTCGGTGGTGCCACTGGGCGTGCGGGACGGCAGCGCCGCCGGTGTGCTGCTGCGCGCGCGGGAGGAGGTGGCGACCGGGCTGGACGCGGCGAGCGCGGCGCGGCTGCTGGCGGAGGCGGGCGCGCTGCTGGGCGCCGCGCTGGACGCCGAGGAGCGGATGGAGCCCCTGCTGCGCCTGCTCGTGCCCACGCTGGCGGACGCCGGGGTGCTGTACCTGGGGCCGCCGGGAGAGCCGGCGCGCGCGGTGGCCGCGGTGCACGCGGAGCCCGCGCGGCACGTGGTGCTGGTGGACCTGCTGCGCCGCTACCCGCCGGACCCGGGGCTGCCGGGGAGCCTGCCGCCGCTGTTCGACACCGGCCGCACGGAGCGCGTGCGACTGACGGACGCGCACCTGGCCGCCGCCGCGCGGGACCTGGAGCAGGCGCGGCTGTTGCGCTCGCTGGAGCTGCGCTGCTACCTGGGCGTGCCGCTGGTGGCGCGCGGGCGCGTCATCGGCGCGCTGGCCCTGTTCCGCACCGACGTGGCGCGGGACTTCAGCGTGGAGGAGGAGCGGCTGGCGGAGGAGCTGTCGCGCCGCACCGCCCTCTCGCTGGACAACGCGCGGCTCTTGCGCGAGGCGCGCGAGGCGGTGCGCCTGCGCGACGAGTTCCTGGGCATCGCCAGCCACGAGCTGAAGACGCCGCTGACGCCGCTGCACCTCAAGGTCCAGCTGCTGCACAAGCAGGTGGAGCTGGCCGCGGCGCGGGGCCAGCCGGTGTCCGCGGAGCGCGTGTCGGAGACGCTGGAAGTCGTGCAGCGCCAGGTGCGCCGGCTGACGAGCCTGGTGGACAACCTGCTGGACGTGTCGCGCATCACCGCGGGCCGGCTGAAGCTGGAGCTGGAGGAGATGGACCTGGCGAGCGTGGCGGCGGAAATCCTCTACCGCTTCGCCCCGTCCGCCTCGCAGCTCAACTGCGCGCTGGAGCTGCACGCGCCCATGGCGGTGGTGGGCCGGTGGGACCGGCTGCGGCTGGAGCAGGTGGTGACGAACCTCCTGTCCAACGCGCTGAAGTACGGCGCCGGCCAGCCGGTGTCCGTGCACGTGGAGGCGCAAGGGCGCCTGGCCCGGCTCACCGTGCGCGACGGCGGCATCGGCATCTCCGCGGAGGACCTGCCGCGCATCTTCGAGCGCTTCGAGCGCGCGGTGAGCGACAGGCACTACGGCGGGCTGGGCCTGGGGCTCTACATCACCCGGCAGATTGTGGAGGCCTTCGGCGGCACGGTGCGCGCCACCAGCGCCCTGGGCCAGGGCTCCACCTTCGTCCTGGAGCTGCCGCGCGGAGACATCCCCGAGGAGTGGCTGTCCATTCCAGGGCTCTCCAAGCCTTCCGAGCCCGGCGCGGCCGGCGGCGCCTCCGCCTGACGCCTCACGCCGCGTGCGCGGAAGACGGGTCTGACGCCGGTGCCGGCTCGGGCGAGGGCGCGGGCTGGGCCACGTGCCGGGGCAGCCGCACGTAGAAGGCGCTGCCGCGCTGGGGGCCCGGGCTCTCCGCCCAGATGGTGCCGCCGTGGCGCTCCACGATTTCGCGGCAGATGAAGAGGCCCAGGCCCAGCCCGCCGTAGTGGCGCGCCTGGGCGTTGGACGCGCGGGCGAAGGGGCGGAACAGCTTGCCCAGGCTCTCCGGCGGAATGCCGATGCCCTCGTCCTTCACGTGCACCACGATGTGCTCAGGCTCCTCCTCCAGCGACAGGCGCACGGTGCCGCCCTGGGGCGAGTAGCGCACGGCGTTGCTCACCAGGTTGGTGAGCACCTGGTCCAACCGGGGCGCGTCCCAGTCGCCCTCCACCGCGTGGGCGGGGGCGCGCAGCTCGAAGGTGATGCCCGTCTCGCCGCGCAGCTCGAAGCGCTCCAGCACCTCGGCCAGCAGCGGCACCAGGTCCACGCGCTCGCGCTCCAAATCGAAGCGGCCGCCCTGGATTCGCGCGGTGTCCAGCAGGTCGTCCACCAGCCGCGCCAGCCGCTCCGTCTGCCGGGCCATGGAGCGCAGCGCCTTGAGCATCCGCTCGCGCTCCGGGAAGTCCACGCTCTGCTCCAGCCGCTGCAGCGTGAGGGCGGCGAAGCCCTTGAGGGGCGTGAGCGGCGTGCGCAGCTCGTGGCTGGCCACGCTGAGGAACTCCTCGCGCGTGCGCACGGCCTCCTTGAGCTCCGCCTGCGCGTCGCCGGTGCGGGCCGCCATCTCGTTGAAGCTGCGCGCCAGCTCGCCCAGCTCGTCGTCCTCCTCCACCTCCACGCGCCGCTCCAGGTCCCCCGCTGCCAGCGCGGAGGTGGCCTCGCGCAGGGCATCCAGGCGGCGGATGACGTCGCGGGCGACGAGCTGCGACAGGACCAGGGCCAGCAGCACGCCCAGCACCACCAGGCCCACCACCGCGGCGCTCATGCGCGTAATGGCGGCGTAGGCCACCCCCAGCTCCTGCGTCACCAGGACGCTCCAGGCGGTGTCCTCCACGGGCGCCTCGGCGGCGAGGATGCGGCGGTCGGCCGCGTCGAAGGCCTCCATGATGCCGCTGCCGGGCCGGGCCAGCTCCGCGCCCAGCTCCTTCGGCAGGTGCGCCTCGCCCAGCAGCACGGCGCCGGGCGCCGTGTCGCGCAGCACCTTGAGGCCGCGCCTGTCCAGCACCTGCACGCGGAAGCGCAGCGACGCGGGCGTGGTGTCGCCGCTCAGCCGCTCCAGCGACAGCAGGCCCACCAGCATGCCGCGCAGCTCCCCCTCGTGCTCGAAGGGCTGCGTCATCGCCACCAGGGGGCGGCCCGGCGGGCGGAGGAAGGGCGGGGACACCCCGGCGCCGCCGCGCGCGAGCGCCTCGGCGATGACTTCATGCGCCGCCAGCTCCCAGTCCTCCGCGCCCGGCGAGGTGGCCAGCACGCGGCCCGTCGCATCCACCGCGAGCGCGGCGTCGAAGGCGCGCGCCTGGGCGGCCAGGTTGCTCAGGTATGGCTCCAGCCGGGCCCGCTCGCCGGTGGCGAAGGCGGCGCGGAAGCCGGGGGACTCCAGCAGCAGGTCCAGCGACTGGCGGGAGTCCTTCAGGTAGCGCCGCAGGAAGTCCGCCTCGCCCGCCGCCGCGCGCTGCGTGTCGTCGCGCACCTGCTGCTCAATCGCCCGCTGCGCGAGGAACGCCGCCAGCCCGCCCAGCGCCAGCAGCGGCACCAGCCCGGCGAAGGCCAGCCCGCGCAACAGCTTCCACCCCACGGTGCGCGGGGCGCGCGGGCGCCAGTCCAGCGCCTGCGCCACGCACGCCAGGGTGAGCACCGCGTACACGCTGGCGCCCAGCCACGCCGAGTTGAGGCCCAGCGCGTACGCCAGCAGGGCGAAGGGCACCGCCAGCACGCCCATGAGGACATGCGGCAGCCGCGGGTGCAGCCGTCCCGAGGGCAGCAGCAGCCCCACGCCGGCCAGGGTGAAGAGCGCGCCCACCAGCGGACGCAGCGGCCGCAGGTGCGCGTACACGGAGAACAGGAAGCGCTCCGGCGCCGCGAGCAGGGCCACGCCGAACGACGCGCCGACGAGGGCCGCGAAGGCGCGCAGCACGGGGCGCTGGCGCATGGCGGGCCACGCCTCCACGACCAGGCCGCCGAAGAGCAGCGGGTAGAGGACGATGCCGGTGACGCTGCCGGGCAGGACATTCAGCACCCACCAGTACAGCGCCATGGCGGCGACGAGCGTCGCGCGGCCCGTCCAGTCCAGCCAGCGCGGCGCGCGCGGGTACAGCAGCGCGGCGATGAGGAGGATGCTGCCCGCCAGGTACACGAGGCCCAGCGTGCGCACATACGGGTACAGGGGCCGGAACGCGGCCATCCGGAACTCGTACGGCACATACGACAGCATCACCCCGAACATCAGGCCCACGAAGGCCGCGGGCCACGTCAGTGGCATCGGCGGGGCGGGTGTCTCGGTTTTCAGGGAAGGTAGCGAAGACATCTTCCCGGATTCACGCGCGAGGGTGCCCACGGGTTCTACTGCCCCCCGGGCTTACGTCCGGGGCAGGACATCCCATGAGCATGGCGAGGGACACCTCGCGTCATGCCACCTCGAGCACCGTCCATTCGCGCACCTCACCCGCCAGCGTCACCTCCACCACGTCGCCGGCCCTGCGGCCCATGAGGGCTCGGCCCACGGGCGAGGCGGGGGTGATGACGGACAGGAAGCCGTCGCCGCCGGGGCCCGTCAGCTCGGTGCCCGCGCCCGCCGGCAGCACGAAGAAGGTGCGCTCGGCGAAGCCCTCGTCGTCCTCGGTGCTCATGTCGACGATGGCGCCCAGCGCCACGGGCCCCTGACGCGGGAAGCGCGGCAGCTCTCCCTGGCCGAAGGCCGTCAGCGCCTGGAGCTCCTCCTGGACGCGGCGCGCGCGAGCGGCCTGACCGGTGGCGAGGCTGCCGAACTCCAGCGCGGCGCGGCCGTCTTCCTTCTTCTCCGACTCCGTGGCCAGGCTGCGGGCCGCCTCGCGAGCCTCGGCCTCGGCCCGGTGGGCCAGCCTGTCGCTCTGCTGGAGGCGGTCCGCCAGCTGGTTCAGGAGTGCATGCTTGTCGAGTCGCATGGGTGGTACAGGACTGTAGCGCCACCCACCGACACCTCCAGTTTTCCGCCGGCCGCGGGCCCGCTCAGGGGTTGCCGGTGCCGTGGCCCCTGCGCTCCACATTCTTTCCCTTCTCGTAGCGCGTGGCGCCCATGGGGTAGCCGTCGTCCTCCCACACCCGGCTCCAGCCCTGGAGGACACCCGAGGTGTACTCGGCCTGGCGGATGACGGTGCCGTTGGGCGCGTAGCCGGTGTGCAGGCCGTGCTCGCGGTGCTGCTTCGGCTTCGCGTCGTCGTACCGGCCCTCCGTGTCACGCCCGCCGGTGTGGTGGTACGCGATGGCCCAGCGCAACAGCCCGTTCTCGTAGAAGCGCTGGCCCTTCAGCTTCCCGGTGGACTTGTAGAACCAGAGCGCCAGCCCGTGGGGCATGGGAATGGAGCCTCTCGGGCCCGGGATTCGGCAGTCCAGCGCGTGCGCGTCCGCGAACACCTTCGCGCCGGCCGGGCACTTCAGCATGTCCTCCTTGGCCTGGGCGCGCGTGAGGGTGTCGGGAATCCAGACCGGCAGCTTCTCGGGCGCCACCGGCGTGAAGAAGGACTTCTGCTCCTCGGTGAGCGCGGGCCGGTGGGCCTTGGTCTGCGCGTTCGCGTCGTCGACCATCTGCTGCAGCTTCTTCGAGTTCTCCAGCGCGGTGACTTGCCGCGCGACGCCGTCCTTCATGTTCGCCGGGGCCTCGGCCTGGCTCGCCTTGAGCTCGACGATGGCGGCGTCCAGCTCCTGCATGCGCGTGGGGCCTCCGGTGGAAGCCGCCTGCGCGAGCGCGGCGGGGCTCCATGAGGAGACGAAGAGGGCGGTCAGCATCCAGTGGTGGGCGGTGGGTTTCATGTGGGCGTGGGAGACAGGTGAGGGTGAAGGGTGAGGCGTGGAGGAATGAGGTGTCAGCGCCGGCCGGACGTCGGAGGCGTCGTCGTCACCGGGGGCCGGCCGGGCTTGCCCTGCGTCTCGGTGGCGTATGGGGCCGTCGGCACGGGGCCCTTCACGCCCTTGTCGGTGGCCGCGGCGCGTCCCTGCTCCGGCGGCGGCTTCGGCGGCTCGAGCGGCGGCTTTCCCCCGGTGACCGCCGTGTGCGCGGCGGGCTCGAAGCAGTCCAGGGCCGGCCGGGACTGCCGCGGCGGAGGCTGCACCGGTCCCGGCTGCGGGCGGTGCGGGCTGGAAGGGATGGCGGGGCTGGGGCGGAACGGCTTCGGACCAATCGGCGTCATGGGCTCCTCCGGGTGCTGCGGTTGTTGTTGGAGGAGCTTCATTTCAATGACCGTGCCGCCCCCGCGGCTCAGGCACATCAATGGGTTGCGCGAGTGCCGCGAAGCGAAGGTGCCTTGAAGGGAAGTCTGCCGGGTTCCTTCGAGGGAAGTCGAGCCCCCCTGCCGGGCACGTCAGCGCGGAGGGGCGCCGCGCCGCGGCCGGGGGATGCCATGTGCGTCCATCCAGACGCCGAGCGTCTTGCGCGACACCCCCAGCTCCCGCGCGGCCTCCGTCTGGTTGCCGCCGTGGCGCTCCAGGGCGTCGGCGATTCGCTGCCGCTGCCCGCTGCTCGCGTCGGTGGCGGGTGGGGGCGCGGCGGTGGGCGGCAGCCGGGGCGCGAGGAGCTTCTCCAGCGGCAGGTGCTCGGGCCGCACCACGTCCACGGCACCGAGCACCACGGCGCGCTCCATGACGTTGCGCAGCTCGCGCAGGTTGCCGGGCCAGGCGTAGCGCAGCAGCGCCTCGCGCGCTTCCGGTGACAGCGTGGGCGCGGTGGTGCGGCCCATGGCGCGCGCGGCCAGCCGCAGGAAGGCGTGCGCCAGGTGGACCAGCTCCGCGCGGCGCTCGCGCAGCGGGGGGATGGTGAGGCTGAGGCCATCCAGCCGGAAGGAGAGGTCCTGCCGGAAGGCGCCGCGCGCCACCTCCGCCGCGAGGTCCTTGTGGGTGGCGGCCACGAAGCGCACGTCGAGCGGGCGGGGGCGCAGCTCGCCCAGGCGCAGCACCTCGCGCTGCTCCAGCACGCGCAGCAGCTTGGCCTGGACGCCCGCGGGCAGCTCGGCGACCTCGTCCAGGAAGAGGGTGCCGCCGTTGGCCGCTTCGAGCAGGCCGGGCTTGGCCTTCACGGCGCCGGTGAAGGCGCCCTTGTCGTGGCCGAACAGCTCGCTCTCCAGCAGCGACTCGGAGAAGGCAGCGCAGTTGAGCCGCACGAAGGGCCCCTGGGCCCTCGGCGAGTGACGGTGCACGGCCTCGGCGAAGACCTCCTTGCCCACGCCCGTCTCGCCGAGCAGCAGTACGGTGAAGGGGCTGGAGGCCACCTGCCGCACCAGCGAGTGCAGGCGCTGCATCGCGGGGTCGACGACGACGATGTCGCCCTCACGGGCGTCCGGAGTCTCCCCGCGCGCACCCTCGCCCGCGCGAGCCAGCAGTGCCTCGGGCGTGCGGCCTTCTTGAGGGAAGCGCGCGTGGCCCAGGGCGAAGGACAGCCCGCGCCGGTTCAGCTCGTCGGCGATGTCGGCCTCCACCTCGTCTCCGCGCCCGGGCTGCTCCTCCCAGACGAGGGCATGCCACTCCTGGGGGGCGTACCCGGCCAGGACATCCAGCGGGTCCAGGGCGGTGGCGACTGCTTCGCAGACCTGGGCGGCGTGCGCCGCGTGGAGGCCGCGAATGCGCACGAGGCGGAAGGCGGAGCCGCCGGCCTCCGCGCGCAGGCAGGCCTCTTCCAGCCGGGCCTCCAGCGCCGCATGGCTCCACACGGAGCGAGGCCGCGAGGCGGAGGTCGCGGCCACGGCGGGCGCGTGCTGGAGGAGCAGCGTCAGGTCGCCGAGCTCCAGCGCGCTGCCGGGCGTGAGCTCACAGACTTCCTCAGGCTCCAGCCGGCGTCCGCCGACGCGCGTGCCGTTGGAGCTGCCGAGGTCCTTCACGGTGGGGCGTGGACCGAGCGTCAGCTCCGCGTGCCTGCGGGAGAGCGCGGCCGAGTCGATGCGCACGTCCGCCTCGGCGCCGCGACCGATGACGACGCTCCCCGACTCGGGAAGGGGAAACGTGAGGGCCAGCGTCGGGCTGAAGACGAGCAGCCGGACCGGTCCCTTGCGTGCGCCCTGCTCGCCGCCCTCGGGTGCGAGGGGAATCGTGTCCAGGTCCGAGCTCACTGGCTCACCGTTGTAGCAGACCGGCCCGCCCCGGCGCATGGCGCTGGCCGGTGGAGCCCTTCAGGGCCGGCGCGCCTCGGCGGCATGGGTGGCCAGCCAGTCCCGCACCTCTTCCAGCGAGCGGGTGTTCGCGGGCCCCTTCGTCTCGAAGACCGCGCGCGCGGACGCGACCAGCTCGCGGGCCCGTGCCCGCTCCTTCCCCGAGTGCCACAGCGCGCGTCCCAGCGCGAAGCGCGTCCGCGCCACGTCCTCGGGCCGGCTGCGAGCCGACGTCAGCGTGAGCGCGCGCTCCAGCGACTCCACGGCGCGCTGGGGCTGTCCCAGCGCCAGGCGGGCCTCGCCGAGGCTGGTGAGGAAGTGGGTGAGCGTCTCGCTCTCGCGTCCCTCCTTGGCCTCGAACCGTGCGAGCGCCAGCTCCAGCACGGGCAGCGCCTCGCGAGCGCGTCCCTGGGCCAGCCAGATGTCCGCGACGGTGCGCTGGACCTTGGCGGCCTCGGGATGCTCCGCGCCCAGCTTCTTCTCGAAGAGCATCCGTGAGCGCTCCGCGGCCTCCAGCGCGGCGTCGAGGTTGCCCCGCCACGATTCCAGCACGCCCAGGTTGTGCAGCGCCGCCGCCACCTGGAGGCTCTCCTTGCCGTAGGCCGGCTCGAAGAGGGCGAGCGCCTTGTGCTGCGCCTCCACGGCCTCGTCGAGCCGTCCCTGGAACGAGAGGACGTTTCCCAGGATGACGTACCCGGGCCCGAGCTCCGGATGCTTGGAGCCTTGCGACGCCTCGCGCAGTGCCAGGGAGCGGAGCACGGACTGCTCGGCCTCCGCGAGCCGGCCGAGGCCGATGAGCGGATTGGCGCGAAACATCAGCACCTGGATGAGGGGCAGCTTGCTCGGCAGGCGCTCGAAGTGGGCCTGCGCGCGGTCCAGCGCCTCCAGCGACTCGGCGTGCCGCTCGCGGTCCTCCGCGTTCATCCCCGCCACGAAGTAGTAGCGGGCCTCGATGCGCTCGGGCCACTGCAGCCGCTCCAGCACCACCCGCGCGTCACGGAGCCGCAGCTCCGCGGCTTCATGGCGGCGCAGCAGGCCGCTCTCCACCTGGGCCAGGTCAATCAGCGCGCGAGCGAGCAGCGGCTCATCGCGGACGGCGCTCGCGGCGTGGGACGCCTCCGTCATCCGCTCCGCCGCCTGGTCATAGCGTCCCGCGCGCCAGTGCAGCCGTCCCTCGATGAGGAGGGCCTCGGCCTCCACGTCCAGCGCGGACAGGGCCCGGGCCTCGCCACGAGCCTTCTCCAGCGCCGCCGTCGACGCCTTCAGCCGCGCCGCATTCAGGAGCGTGCGTCCCTCGTCGACGAGGCCACGCGCCGCCTCCAGCCGCGCGCGCACGGCCGGGTCCGAGGGAGGACGCGGGGCCGCGCGCAGCGAGGCCAGGTCGGCGCAGTCCTCCAGCTCCGGCAGGGACTCCACGGCCTGCACCGCGTGCTGCGTCACCCGGGCGTCCGCCGACAGCAGCACGCCCGCCAGTGCCTCCACGGCCCGCCGCCGCCGGGCGAGGCAGGTCATGCGCAGGTCCAGCATCTCCTCGCCCTGCTCGCCGCGAAGGCGGGTGGCCTGGCACGCCTCCGTGTGCTGTGCCACCCACTGCCGCCCGTAGTCCTCCACGCGGCGGGCCACCTCGGTGGCGGCGTCGTTCGCGTACGGAACGCCGGTGCTCCGCAGCGCCTTGCCGACAGCCTCCGCGCGCACCGCGCTCCAGGACGCGGCCCACTGCGCTTCAGCGCCCTGGCAGGGCACGGGAGCCTCCGCCCGCCACAGGAAGAGCCCCGTCGCGGTGGCCACCGTGAGCGCTCCGGCCAGCAGTGCGCGCCGCCGACGCTGGGGCGCCGAGGCCTCACGGGCGAGCGCCCCGAGCAGCGCCGCCATCGAGGGGAAGCGGGCCTCGGGCAGCGAGGCCATGCCGCGCAGGAGCACGGGAGCAAGCCCGCGAGGAACGCCGGGCCTGGACGGAGGCGGGAGTGGAGCGCCGCCCGGAGGCACACCGTGGAGGGGATGGCGCCCGTAGAGGGCTTCGTAGAGCGCGACACTGAAGGCGTACTGGTCGGCGCGCGCGTCCACGGTGCGGCCCGCGCGCTGCTCCGGAGCCATGTACGCCGGAGTGCCGAGGACGATGCCCGCATGGGTCACCACCGAGAGGGGTGCGAGGCCCTCCGTGGGAGCGGCGGCGGTGGCGTCATCGGCGCCACGCGCGAGCCCGAAGTCCGCCACCTTCACGCGCCCGTCGCGAGCCACCAGGACGTTCTGCGGCTTGAAGTCCCGGTGGACGAGTCCGGCCGCATGCGCGGCGGCCAGCCCCCAGCCCGCTTCGAGGAAGCGCTCCAGCACCTGCCGCCAGGGCTGCGGCCCTGCCTCCAGCCACTCGCGCAGCGTCTGTCCTTCGACGTACTCCATGGCGAGGAAGACCTGGTCGCCATGCGCCCCCGCGTCGTGCACGGTGACGACGCGCGAGTCCGCGAGCCGCGCCAGCGCCTGGGCTTCGCGAAGCATGCGGGCGCGGTTCTCGTCGGCGCCGGGCCCCGCGAGCAGCTCGGGGCGCAGCAGCTTCACGGCGACGCGGCGGTCGAGCTCGGGGTCATACGCCTTGAACACCTCGCCCATGCCGCCGGCCCCGAGCCGCGCCAGCAGCAGGTAGCGTCCGAGCTGCTTCGGGCTCGGAGCGCTGGCGGCCCCCGGCGAGCCAGCGAGGTCCAGCGTGCTCGTGGCCTGCTGCGCATCGGCGCCACTCCCTGCGCCCACTGCTGGGCCCGGTGCTCGCGGGGCGAGTTCCACCGTGGGAGCATCGAAGCGCCGGCAGGCGCCACAGGTCTCCAGGTGCAGCCGGACGCGCGCTGCTTCATCCGGAAGCAGCGTTCCTCTTTGAAACGCGAGCAGCGTGGGCTTGTCGGGACACGTCACGGTGCGGCCTCAGGCGGCCGGAGGGCGCGAGGCGACCTCGCCCTCCACCGGTGTGTCCTCGATGCCCAGGCGGCGCTCCAACTGCTGCTCCAGGAAGAGCACCTGCTGTACTTCCTCGAGCCCGGCGAGCAGTGTCACCTCACGGCCTTTGTCATCCCTCGCAATCAGGTCATAGGTGAGGGTGTCACCCACGTTGCCCTTATGGACGCATTCCCTTCCGTAGAGCTGGGTCAGCTGGCTGCCCTTCAGCTCCAGGTCGCGACGGCCGGGAATGGGACCATGACGGATGGAGAGCTGGTGGCGGCTCACCTCGAGCGTCGTGTGGTTCAGCAGGAGCATCATCACGCGGTAGGTGAGCAGCACCGCCAGCACGGCGAAGGGAGACAAGCAGAGGAGCTCTCCGAGCTTCGTGTCGCCAGAGATGTATGTGACGACAGTGAGGGCAACCATGGCGTCCAGGATCGCGGCGAAGATGAACTCCGAGAAGACGTGGACACTGACCCATCGCCAGCGGAGGCGGAGGGTCCCGTCGACCTCCTCGACCTGGAAGCGCGAGGGCAGGGGCACCGGGGCCCGGGGCTGACTGGGCAGCGCCGGGGCCGGCGCGGCGAGCGGCTCCGCCTTGTGTCCGGACACGTCGTAGACCGCGCGGCACTCAGGGCACCTGGCCATTGCCAGGTCCCACTGGATGTCTTCAGGGCTCATCGGCGCCTGGCACAGCTTGCAGGACTCCATGGCCGGGTGGCTCCAGTCGTGAGGCCTTGGAGTCTACCCGGAGCGCGGAGCCTCGTCAGAACGCCTCACCCACGTTCAGGTAGAAGCTCAGCTCCGAGCCATACGCCACATCCAGCCGGAGGTTCACCGGCACGTCGGCGAGCGGCGCGAACCGCAGGCCCAGTCCCGCTGCCGGCTTGATGGCATCGGCCTCCACGTCCTCCAGGCTCCGAGCCACCGTCGCCGCCGAAGCGAACGCCACACCCCCGAGCCGCCAGAACAGGGGAGCGCGGTACTCCACCTGCGCGCCCAGGTGCTGTCGCTCACGGAACCGCCCTTCCAGATGCCCGCGGCTCAGCTCCATGCCTCCGAGCCGGCCGGTGTCATAGAAGGGAGGCTCGCCCCGCCGCAGCTCCACCAGCCCCTGCAGCGCGAGCACATGCCGCTGGGCCCAGGGCAGCGTGAAGTACCGCCGCGCATCCAGCCGCAGCACGTCGAACGCGTAGTCGGAGCCCCAGTCCTCGCGAGCACTGCGCAGATTCAGCCGCGCCAGGAGCCCGGTCAGCGGATTCAGCGTGTTGTCGCGCGAGTCATACAGCGCGGTGAGCCCGAGCTGCAGCGTCGTCCCGCCTGCCGCTCCCGTCACCGAGCGGAGCGCACCCTCCTCGGCCATCTCCGAGATGCGCGCGTGCTGGCCCCGCAGCGTGGGCCCGACATACAGCCGGGGTGCCACGCGCCACTTCGGGCTCAGCTCCACCTCGAAGTACACGGGCGTGTACGTCTCCTCGTCCTCCATGCGCGTGGACGCGCCCGTCCCGAAGAACCGGTCCGGGAACTTCGCCGCGCTGGCCGTGGCCGTCAGGTTCAGCCGGTCGTCGAGGAAGTACACGTCCGGCTGGAGCAGCACGGTGAACTGCCCCTTGATGCTCGCGGCGCCGGCCAGCAGCACCTGGGACTCGCGGCGGCCACTGTCCTTCGGTGGCTGGTACACGAGGGACGCCGCGCCACCGAGCAGGAAGCTCGTCTCCGGCTGATACGCGGGCAGCGCGAAGGGCACCAGGCTGAACTGCCCGTCCGCCTCCTCCTGGGCCCGGGCCGGGCTGACGAGGAGCACCCCGAGTACGGCGGCGAGCGCACGGAACGACGCCCTGGCGAGCGCGCCTCGCCGCGAAAACCGTCCTGCGCTACTGTCGCCACCGGTGTTGGTCATCGGATTGAATCTCCAGGCTTAATCCGGAGGTTCAATCAATTGATTAAGTCCTGGGCGGCGTCAAGGGCGCGCCAGCTTCGCATGTCCTTTCAAGGGTTTATCCAGATGGGGAACGACGAGCAGGGCGCGAGGGAGCGCATCATCCGGGCGACCCTGGTGTGCATCGAGCGGGACGGGCTGGACGCCACGGGCATCCGGGAGATTGCCCGCGAGGCGCAGGTGAACAGCGCGGCCATCAGCTACTACTTCCGGAGCAAGGACAAGCTGATTGCCCTGGCCATCGAGCAGACGCTGGACCAGGCCTTCGGCCACGTCCTGGCGGACTTCGACAAGCTGCGCGCGGAAGGCATCGGCGTGCGCGAGGCCTTCGAGACGGTGTTCGAGGACGTGGTGGGCAACATCGGCCGCTACCCGCGCATCGCGCACGCGCACCTGCGCGAGGTGCTGGTGAGCCAGCGCTACGAGGGCCTGGCCCTCGAGCGCCTCAACGCCTTCCTCGGCGAGCTCGTGCCGAAGCTCGCTCCGGCGGCGCCGCACCTTGCGCAGGACAAGCTGCGGCTGGCGCTGGCGCAGCTGTGGTCCTCGGTGCTCCTGCTGTCGATGATGCCCCGGGTGTTCGACCAGTTCATCCTGCTCGACTTCCGGACGCTGGAGACGCGACGCGCGTGGGTGAAGCAGGCCTCGCGGCTCCTCTTCAATCCGTGAGCCTCACTGCGTCCTTCGCCCAACGGGGCGCGCCCGCGAGCGACGTCGTGCGAGACGGGACGGGGTCTGTTGTGCGAGGACCCTCGTCGGACTCGAAGGAGGAGGGTGGAAGAGCCATGACGCCTCAGGAACTGTCCCAGAAGGCCCGGCAGCTCGTCGCGGAAGGCGCGGTGCTGCTGGACGTGCGCACCCCGCAGGAATTCCAGCAGGGTCACCCCGAGGCCGCGCGCAACATCCCCGTGCAGGAGCTGCCCCGGCGCCTGTCCGAGGTGGGCCCGCCCGGCACGCGCGTGGTGGTGTACTGCGCCGCGGGCGGCCGCAGCGCCCAGGCCGTGCAGCTGCTGCGCGCCGGTGGCTACACGGACGTCTTCGACCTCAAGTCCGTGAACTACTGGTAGCGGCCATGGGGCCCGCCGGTGGCGGGCCTCGGGGCACGTGACACGGGCGCCCGCTTGAAGCAGGTTCCCGCGCGTCCACCATGACTCGCACCACCGGCTTCCTCGTCGTTGCCCTCTCCGGAGCGTGCTTCGGCGCGCTCGGCGTATTCGCGGGCCTGGCCTACGCGGCGGGCGCTGACGCGGCCTCGCTGCTCTTCCTGCGCTTCACGCTGGCGGGACTGATTCTGGCCGGCGCCATGGGGGTGCGGCGCCAGCGGCTGCCGTCCCGGAAGATGTTGCTGAGCCTGATAGGGCTGGGCGCGGTGTTCTACGTGAGCGAGGCGGGCGCGTACTTCGTGGCCCTCCAGCACGCGCCCGCGGGGCTGGTGGCCCTCCTGCTGTACTCGTTCCCCGCGCTGGTGGCGCTGCTCCAGCGCTTCTTCTTCCACGAGCGCCTGGGCCGCGTGAAGTGGCTGGCCGTGGCGATGGCGCTGGGCGGCACGGTGCTGACGGCGGACCTGTCCCAGGGAGGAGCGAAGCCGCTGGGCGTCATGCTGGGCCTGCTGTCGGCGCTCCTGTATGCCGTCTACGTCGTCCTCAGCGCGAAGGTGGCGGGCCAGGCGGGGCCCCTGGCCTCCAGCACCATCATCCTCTGCTCCGCGGGGGCCTCGCTGGGCCTGCTGGTGCTGGCACGGGGCCCGGCCTTCCCCACCACGGCCACGGGCTGGGGGGCCGTGGTAGCGCTGGCGCTGGTGTCCACCGTGGCGGCGGTGCTCCTCTTCTTCGTGGGCATGGCGCGCATCGGCCCGGTGAACACGTCGCTGGTGTCCACCATGGAGCCGCTGACGGCGGTGGTGCTCAGCGCCATCTTCCTCGGCGAGCGGCTGAGCACCCGGCAGATGCTGGGCGGCCTGCTCATCCTCACCGCCGCGGTGATGCTGGCCCGCGCCGACGCGTCCCAGCCCGAGGCGGCGGGCCCAACGAAGGGCGGCCCGTCACCCGGGACGGCGGGGCCCGGGTAGGGCTTTCCGGGTGGGAAGCCCCGTGCCGGGCCCTCCGGTGTCGCTAGTACGCCACGGACACGAGGAAGCGCGTCACGTCATACACGAAGCGGTAGCGCAGCTCCGCGTGGGGCGCGTGGCCCGTGTTGGGGTAGAGGACGAAGGTGGCGTTGGGGAGGGCATCCACGAGCGCCTGCTGCTGCGCGACGGGGAAGAAGCCGTCCTGGTCACCGCCCACGACGAGCACGGGCACCTGAATCTCGCCCAGCCGCGCCGAGTGGTCCTCCGCGATGAGCCCGTCCAGCGTGGCCTGCCACACGCTCGCGGGGACCTTGAGGCTCTCGGACACCAGGGTGTCGATGTACGAGGGCGGCACGGGCCGCACGAAGGTGCTGGTCTGGAACTCGCGCACGAAGACCGGGTCCACGGTGCCCACCTGGGTGTCGACGATGGACTTGAGGAACAGCGCCACCTCGTTGCCGGCCACGGTGGGGGCCGAGCCCACGAGCACCAGGGCCTTCACGCGGCTCGGGGAGTCGAGCGCCACCTGCTGGGCGATGAAGCTGCCCATGGAGTGGCCGACGAGGATGGCGCGCGGCTCGCCCACGGCATCGAGGAAGGCGACTACGTCCGCGGCGAAGTCCTGCTGCGTGTAACAGCACGCGGGCTTGGACGAGTCCCCGTGGCCGCGCTGGTCCAGCGCATACACGTGGAAGTTGCGCGGGAAGATGGGCAGGTCCAGGTCCCAGGTGCGGTGCGAGTCCGTATAGCCGTGGAGGAACACGACGGCGGGGCCGTGCTTGAAGCCCTGCTCCACGTAGCGCAGCGTCACGCCGGTGCTCAGGGTGACAGAGCGCTCGCGGGGCGCGATGAACTCCTCCGCGGGAGCCGCATCCATGCCCTGCGGCTGCGACTGCTCGACGGGCGGGTCCACCGGAGTGGGCTCCGGCGCGGGGCCACAGGCGACGAGCATGGGAAGGGCGAGCAGGGCGACGAGAAGCTTTCTCATGGGTGGATGTCTCGGACATGCGCGGCGGGAGAATCCGCCGTCGTGCGAAACATCATATCCCTACCTCTGACATTGCCTCGCACGTAGTAACTCGCGGGGTTGTCAGGAATTCAGGATTCGACTGTGTGAGGGACCTCGGCGGGATGAGGTCGATATGACCCGCATGGGCCGCGCAGCTGTGCTGGAAGGTTCTCGCGGCGCTGGTGCGGGTGTGACGCGCGTGTCGCTGCGGAGGTGTGCGAGCGCGACCTGCCGGGAGGTTCAGCGCTCGTCGTCGTCGCTGGAGGCGGGGCCGGGGGCGTCCTCGCCAGGGGCGGGCGCCGCGTCATGGCCGGGCTCATTCGAGGCGGGTGGGGCGGCGTTGCGCAGGATGACGGAGACCCATCAAGGTCCCCGCAGTCGCTATCTTTACGCGGTAAAGCGGCATCCTTACGCAGCGAAGAGTTCCTCTTATGGCAGCACAAGCGGCGTCCCGGCCCTCCAGGTGCGGCTCCACTGCATCCAGGGCGCTGCGCCCGGCGGTCCCCTCAGGAGCCCGCTCAGAGAGAGTCCGAGGAGGCAGCCCGGGCACGACCTACCCAGGGATTCTCATGGGTTGGACGTGCGGCGAGATGTCCTCCTGATTACACGGGCACTGGGCTTTACGAGGTCTCATCCCCATTGTTCGCGGGGTGAGGAGATGTCGGATCGACGAGGGTTCTCGACGCTGGTCAGCGGGGATGCGTAGACTCCCCGCCTTTTTGGAGGGTTGGACCATGAGCACCGCCCAGGACGCTCCGAACGCCACGAATCTCCCGGTGCTGCCGCCGGAGGAGATCCTGCGTCTCGTGCGCGAGGGCGAGGAACTCCGCCGCGAGCTGGAGAAGCGGGTGGCTCCGATGAAGCAGGTCTCCGCGGGGGACTTGAAGCTCCGCCTGCGCTGATGCCGGCGACGAAGGTCTCGCTGCGGTTCCTGCGGTTCTCCGAGCAGGGCTTCATCCGGGAGGCCCTGCTTGCCTCCAAGGTAGACCCAAAGTCCCAGGGCTTGGCGTGCGACCAGGTTCGTTACCTGGCCTCGTTTCTTTCCCATCCGGACTGTGGAGCCCAATCACTCGTCATTGAGTCTCCCTACGTCGACCGGCACTACCTGGAGGAGTACCTCGGCTATTACGCGACCCAGCTGAGGCCACCCGACTCGCAGACCACTCGCATCCATGTCTTCGGCTGTGACCTGGAGGAGACGTCGTTCGAGACCTTCCAGCGTCGGGCCGCCTCGGGTGAGTACAAGGTCGTCCAGCAGGAGCTTGGCGACAGCTATCGTGGCTTCGTCGTCATCCGTCCCCTGCCTGCCTCGCCTGTTGGACGGACCATCTTCCGGCCCTACCAGTCCGCAGGCACTGACCGTGTTTATGGTCCGCCTTCGGCGCCCCATCGTGTCCACCTGGGCGGACTGGAGCTCACCATCGAGGGAATCCCGTTCCAGCAACAGGACCAGGGAGTCGGAGCCTGTGCGACCACCGCGCTCTGGTCTTCGCTGGCCCGAGTGGTGCGGACGGATGGGGGACGCGCCCCGACTCCGCTGGCCATCACCCTGGCGGCAACGCAGCACAATCACGAAGGCCGTGTCCTTCCTGCGGAAGCAGGGCTCGAACTGGACCAGATGTGCGCCGCCATCCGGGACTTCGGCTACTCACCCTTCGTCCTCAAGCCCGCGGAAGAGCCCGAGCTCTTCCTCATGGCCATCCAGTGCTACGTCCGGTCGGGGATTCCGCCCATCCTGCACGTCTCGGATGGAACCGGTGCAGGAGGCCATGCGATTGCCGTTGTCGGGTTTCGGGGCCATCACCCGGAAGAGCAGGTTGACGACATCATTCGCAAGGTGACTCCCAGTCACGCGCTCATCTCCCGAGGGATGAGTCGGCTGTACGTTCACGATGACCGGTTTGGTCCCTACGCGAGGATGCGGTGGGTCACTCCTCCAAGAGCAGTGCCTGCGCAGGCTGAGGCGGAGCGGGAACTCGAGGGAGAATTCGAGGGAGCACTCCTCACGGAGGCAGGGAAAGACTCATCGAGCGTCAAGGGAACCCTTCGGGGAATTCTGAAGCCTCTACCGCCTGTGGGCGTTGAGGTTGCGACAAAAGACACGAACCGGGAGCCTCCTCGACTCGTATTCCATCCAGGAGCCGAGGGCTTCGAGCACCTCTGTGAGCCGCTCAAGATATGGGCGGCCCTCATCCCGCTGTATCCGAAGCTGCGCCTCTCCGCGACGGACCTCATCGAATTCAGTGGCACCTTCATTCCGATGATGAAGCAACTGGTTCCCCAGGAGCGGCGTGACAAGCTGCGCGTGCAGTTCCGGTTCGCGCAGGGCGGGACGTACCTCCGGGAATTGTTCCAACAGCAGCGTCTCGTGAGTGAACGCGCGGCCGCGTTCGCGCGTCAGGCGCTCCTGCCCCGCTATGTAGGCGTGATGGAGTTCTGGCTGGAGTCTGATTGGGTCGCCGATGTCCTGCTCGACTCGACGGACATCCGAAGGAAGGCGCCTGCACCGCCGCCCATTCTTGGCGTGATTCCGCGCGAGCCGGACAGTGGCGTCATCAGGGCCTATCTCGACTACATCGCCGCAGCGGCCGCCCTGGTCGCGTAGTGCGCCTCGTCATGATTCGTCGTCATGGCCCTCCGCCCGGGCCCGCATCTGCGCCTTCACCTCGGGTGGGAAGTCATTCCAGTGCGTGTTCGTGAGCGCGCCGTGCAGGGCATACAGGGCCACGGCGCTCACCTGCCTCGGGAACGCGGCCTTGAGCCGGCGGTACGCCTCGGTGGCGCCCACGGCGCGCAGCGTGGCCTCGTCCGCGATGCCCACGGTGCGCAGCCGCTCGGAGGTGCGCGTGCCCAGGTTCAACAGCGAGGCCGTGGTGCCCGCGCCGGAGGCACGGGCCTTCGGGAAAGCCCGTGAGCGGGTCGAGCCGGAGGGTCGGGACGAACGCATGGTCTGGAACCACCGTTCTACTCCGGTCCCCGCCCGCCCGCTCCGGCCCTCTTTTCACCCCCGTGTAACCTTTCGCCCCCCTCTTTCGTGGAGCCGTCGGACGCCCGGAATTTCCCCGGGCCTCCAGCGTGGAGGACGGACATGCAGGCGACCCGGATAGCGGTGGTGGGCGGAGGCGTGGGAGGGCTCGCGGCGGCGGCGCTGCTGGCGCGCGAGGGCCACACGGTGACGCTGTACGAGCGTGCGAAGCACTTCGGCGGCCGGGCGCAGACGTCGGAGGTGGAGGGCTTCCGCTTCAACCTCGGCCCGCACGCGCTGTACCTCGGAGGCGCGGCGGCGCGGGTGCTCGGCCGGCTGGGCGTGAAGCCCCAGGGCGGCCTTCCCGGCGCGGGCAGCTTCGCGCTCGAGGCGGGCCGGCTGCACACGCTGCCACGCGGGCCCGTGTCGCTGATGACGACGGACCTGCTCGGCCTGGCCGGGAAGCTGGAGTTCGCGCGCCTGCTGGCGGGCGTGGGCCGCATCGACACGCGCACGCTGTCCGGCATGTCGATGCGCGAGTGGATGAACACCCGCCTGTCCCGTGACGACGCCCGGGCGCTCGTCGGTGCGGTGACGCGGGTGAGCTCCTACTGCGCGGACCATGACGCCCTGAGCGCGGACGCGGCGCTCTCGCAAATCCAGCTCGCCCTCGCCTCGGGCGTGCGCTACCTGGACGGCGGCTGGAGCACGCTGGTGGACGCGCTGGCCTCCGCCGCGCGCGACGCGGGAGCGCGGCTGGAGACCTCCGCGAAGGTGGAAGCCCTCGTCCGCCAGGGCCCGGGCGCGGGAGCCCCCGTGCGCGGGGTGCGCCTCGCGGACGGCACGGTGCACGACGTGGACGCGGTGGTGGTGGCGGGCGGCCCGGCGGACGTGGCGGCGCTGGTGCCCGGGGACGCCGTGCTCGCGAAGGAGGCAGTGGAGTCGGTCTCGGTCCGCGCCGCGACGCTGGAGCTGGGCCTGTCGCGACTGCCGAAGCCGGAGGCCCTGTTCGCGCTCGGAATCGACGGCCCGTGGTACGTCTCGGTGCACTCCGCGGCGGCCTCGGGGCTGGCGCCGGAGGGAGGCGCGATGGTGCACGTGATGAAGTACCTGACCGGCGCGGACGACACGGCGAGCGAGGCGGACCTGGAGGCGGTGATGGACGTGCTGCAGCCGGGCTGGCGGATGCACGTGGTGGCGCGGCGCTTCCGGCCCGACCTGCGGGTGAGCCACCGGCTGCCCACGGTGGCGACGGGCGGGCTGGCCGGCAGGCCCCCGGCGCAGGTGCCGCACGTGAGCGGACTGTACAGGGTAGGGGACTGGGTGGGCCCGGAGGGGATGCTCGCGGACGCGTCCTTCGCCAGCGCCGAGTCCGTGGCGGCCTCGCTCACCCGGAGTCAGCGCGAACAGCCGCGCCGCGCGGCGGGGGCATAGCGCATGGAGCGCCAGGGCGGACAGGGGCAGGGGGCGGTCGCGGAGGCGGCGCGAGCGCACGAGCGCTTCCTCTGGGGGCTCTGCTACCGGATGACGGGCGTGGCGGCGGACGCGGACGACCTGGTGCAGGAGACCTTCACCCGGGCGCTGGCGTCACCCCCGGCCCGCACGGAGGAGCTGCGCCCCTGGCTGACGCGGGTGGCGGTGAACCTGGCCCGGGACCACCTGCGCCGCCGCCGGCGCGAGGGCTACGTGGGCACCTGGCTGCCCTCCCCGCTGGAGACGGCGGACGCCCAGGCGCCCTCGGACCTGGACACCCCTCCGGGCGTGGAGGCGAGGCTGCCGGGAGGCGGCTCGACGGAGGGACGCTACGAGCTGCTGGAGAGCGTCTCCTTCGCGTTCCTCCTCGCGCTGGAGGCCCTGGTGCCCAAGCAGCGCGCGGTGCTGCTGCTGCGCGACGTGTTCGACTACTCGGTGCGCGAGGTGGCCGAGGCCCTCGAGATGACCGAGGCCAACGTGAAGGTGGTGCACCACCGGGCTCGCGCGGCCATGGCCGAGTACGACCGCGCGCGCCGCATCCCCACCCGGGCGCTCCAGGAGCGCACCCGCGTCGCCCTGGAGACCTTCATGGGCGCCCTGCTGTCGGGCGACGTGGCGACGGCCGAGGCCCTGCTGTCCAGCGACGTGCGCGCGCTGACGGACGGGGGCGGCGAGGTCCGCGCGGCGCTCCATCCCGTCCTCGGCGCGCAGCGTGTCCTCAACTTCCTGTTCCGGCTGGCGGAGCTGCGCGGCCCTCCGACGGCCTTCGAGGTCCAGATGCTCAACGGGCTGCCGGCGCTGGTGGCGGACTTCGCGGCCGCGAAGGACCCGAAGCTCGCCACGCGCGCGGTGGTCCGCGTGGACCTGGGCGCGGACGGGCGCATCGCCGAGCTCTACTCGGTGCTCACGCCCCGGAAGCTCTCCGGCCTGCGCCCGCCTGCGGCCGTCGGGCCATGATGAGCTCGCTCATGCCCTGCAGCCGCTGGACGCGCCGCACCACCTCGAACCCGGCCTGCTGGACGAGGAAGAACGTGTCCCGGTTGAGGCGGCACCCGCCCGTCACCCGCTGCCACGCGGGCGTGAGCAGGTCCTGCGCGGCGGCCAGCCCGGAGGACGGCGCGCGCACGTGCTCCAGCATGCGCAGCTCGCCCCCGGGGCGCAGCACGCGGAACACCTCGGCCAGCGCCGTCGCCGGAGCATCCACGCTGCAGAAGACGAGGCTGGACACCACGGCGTCGAACGACGCGGCGGGAAACGGCAGTTGCTCCACGCTGGCGTGCAGCAGCTCGACGTCGGGACGCCGCCTCCGGGCCCGCTCGAGCGCCTCCGCGTCCACGTCGATGGCGGTGACGGACGTCACGGTGTCCGGGTAGCCCGGCAGCGCCAGGCCCGTGCCGGTGCCCACCTCCAGCACACGGCCGGCCAGCCCGCGCACCAGCTTCCTCCGGGCGGCGGTGAGCCCCAGCCACCCGAGCGGCGTCATCACCGCGTCATATGCCAGCGCCTTCATGCCGAAGCCTCCCACGGGAAGAACTCCCCCCGGACACGACTCGGCCCGGGGCCCCGGCGTTTCCGTCCGCCAGGCCACCGGGCCGATGTTACCGCCGTCTCGAGCGCCCTACCGCGCCGCGCGCATTGTCCCCGAGGGTGACGGCGGCGCCGCGGCCCCGCCGGGCGAGCGCCGCAGCAGGCCCCACACGCCATAGGCAATCAGCGCGATGCAGCCGTACTGCGCGGGCGTGAGCCCGAAGTAGCGCGCGTCGACGTAGGCCCGGTCCGTGGCGCGCAGGAAGTCGAAGAGGAAGCGGGACACCGCGTACAGCACGGCCGTCAGCGGCAGCAGCTTGCCCTTCAGCGCGCCCGCGTTGCGCAGGGCATACAGCAGGCCGGTGAACAGGAAGAGGACCGCGGCGTCGTACAGGCCCAGGTCGTGCCGCGGACCATCCGGGAACGCGACGGCGAGGAAGAAGTCGGTGCGCACGCCCGGGTGGTCATGCACCGCGAAGCAGCCCAGGCGGGCCACCGCCCAGCCCGGCACGACGCCCAGCGCGAACACGTCCGCGTAGTCGTTGAAGCGCAGCTTGCGCGCCCGGAAGAAGAACACCGCGGCGATGATGCCGCCCAGCAGTCCGCCGAAGGACGACAGCCCATCCCAGACCTTGAGTATCTGGAACGGGCTCTTGGACAGCTCCTCCGGGTGGTAGAAGAACAGGTGCACCCAGTGGCCCACGAGGATGCCGATGCCCACGCCCCACGGCGCGTAGTCGGCGAGCGGCGTCGGGTCCAACCCCTGCTTCTCTGCATTCCGGACGAGCAGGCGAGCGGCCAGGATGATGCCCAGCGCGACGAAGACGCCGAAGGGCTCGATGGTGAGGGGCCCCAGCTTGAGCGAGGGGGCTTGCCAGTAGGGAATCACGTCTGAGGGCTCCTGGGCGGCGCGAACGTCCCTCCCTTTAGCCGGGCGGAGGGACGGAGGCGAACATTTGTAGGAACACGGACTTTCCCTCCCCCACCGCCCCCGGGGTCCGCTGGCAGACACCGTGCCTGTATGCCTGCTGGCACTCTCCTCGTACCCAGGAGGGAATCACTCCCACTTCCAGACGTTCGAGGAAGACCCGCTAGGACCGAATCAGGGGGTCTCGCGCGTCTACTACGGGAAATCCTTGGTTTTTTGTCAGGCCCGTCCTGTCCAATGACACTGTGGGCCGGGGACTTTCCAGGGAGCGGGTGAGGGGCATGCCGGAGCAGGGGAGACAGCCACCACACGTCGAGCGCGCCGCCACGCGCGAGGTCGACGTGTGTGTCTCCGCCCGGCACCTGTGGAGGCCGGATTCACCCATTTCGGTGGACGCCACGCGATGGAAGTGCGCGCGCGCCACCCCTGTCGAGGGCACGACGCCACGTGCGCGCCCTCATCATCCCCGCCGCACGCGAGAGGCTCCACACGCGGCGGGAGCGAACCTGGTGCCGGGCGTCCTCGCCTCACGCGACCGGCGGTGCAAGGGAGTCCAAGGAGTAGACAACCCATGAAGTCCTACCTGTTGGTTCCAAAGGAGTCCATCGAGTCGCAGGCGCGCGTGGGGCCTCGCGGCACGGAGCAGGGAGAGCGCGTGCTGCCGCGCACGACGGCGCTGCGCTTCTCCACGGCGAACAATGCGCCGGACGCGCTGACCGCGCTCGGCCTGCGCTCGGCCACGCTGCCCGGCGTGCGTCCCGCGGTGAGCGTAGAGGAGCCGCGCAAGCGCCGCCGCAAGGGCGCGAAGGCCAGGGCCGGCACGCGCGGCGCGGACTCGTCCACGATGCCCATGCCGGGCGCCACCGTCTCCGAGCAGACCGGCGCCGAGCCGGGCAGCTACCGCTTCATGCCCCTCATCGGCGCCACCATGGCCCACTTCTACGAGGAGGCCACGGAGAAGGAGGCCCGCAGCCGGCTGGAGAGCGAGTTCGAGTTCATCCCCGACGTGGTGCCCCTGTCCTTCCCCGGCCCGGTGTCCGCCGGAAATACGGGGCCGCGCAACCGCGGCATGTCCTCCCTCGCGCAGCGCGAGTGGCCGGACGAGTGCGGCGTCCCCCTGGCCCACGCCCAGGGCATCCGCGGCGCCGGCGTCATGCTCGGCATCCTCGACACCGGTGTGGACGCCGACCACCCGGAGCATGCTGCGCGTGTCATCCAGTTCCGTTACGTGTCGCTGTTCCCCAACTCGCCGCACAACCCCGCTCGTGACATCCGCGGCTTCGACCCGGACGGCCACGGCACGCACGTGTGCGGCATCGCCGCGGGCGTTCACCACGGCGTCGCCCCGGAGGTGGACCTCTACGTCGCCTCCGTCATCGAATCGGAGACCATCCGCACCAGCCTCGGCCGCGTGGCCGCCGGCATGGAGTGGCTGCTGCATCAATTCAGCCGCCCTGAAAACTCCATGCGCCCGGCGGTCGTGAATCTGTCGCTCGGCTTCCCGCTGGCGCCGCCGCCCGGCATCTCCGAGGCCGACTACCGCCTCAACCTGCGCGCGCTGCAGACCATGATTCGTCGCCTGCTCGACAGCAACGTCCTGCCTGTTGTCGCGGCAGGCAACAATGGACCCGATGCGGTTGGTTATCCAGCCGCCTTTCCGGAGTCCCTGGCCGTTGGCGCGGTCGACTTCGAGCGCAATGTGGCCACATTCTCCGCCAGCGGTGTGGTGGAGAAGCGCGTCGTCCCTGATGTCATGGGTTACGGAGTGAACGTGTATTCGTCCACGGAGCGGCGCTGCAACAACCAGGCGTTCTACGAGCGAATGAGTGGCACCAGCATGGCGGCGCCTTATGTAGCGGGTATTGCAGCACTGTACCGCTGCCGTGCCCCTGACTTGACGGCGACGGAGGTGAGGGATTTGATCCTCGCCAATGCCGTCAAGCTCCCTCGCTCGGGGACACACCGGACGGGTAAGGGCCTGGCAGTGTTCAGGTGAGGGCGGTGGGTTGATACCGGGGTCGGCGCCAGTTGAGCGCCGGACCCGGTGGAGGAGAAGGCCATGAGCAGGAAGAATGGCGAGCCGGGCGACGTGTATGCCGAGGCTCTGTCCAGGTTTGGCTCGGGCGTGCGCCCCATGCCGGGCGCTGCCGCCCGCGCGGACGTGCGCCCATTGCCGGGCTCGGCGGGCGCGGACGTACAACCCGACTGGATTGACGTGACGGTGATGCCGCGCGAGGAGCCCCAGGCTCCGCCCGCGTATGCACCCGCACTTCCGCCGCTCCGCTCACGGGCGGAGGTGCACCAGTCCGGCCTGGCCGAGAGCGCGCGCTTCTACCAGAGCTTCATGCGCTGGATTGAAGCGCACCAGCTCCAGGGCGCCGTGCGTTCGGTGAGTGAGCCGGGCTCCCTGCCCATGCTCCACCTGCGCTGCGCGCCGCGCGTGCTGGACCAGCTGCGTCGCACGCCGGAGTTCGAGGCGGGCGCGATGATGCCCATCAAACTCGTCTAGCAGTGGGTGCCCCTCGCCTCGCACCCCTGGTCTGGGACTCCCTCCGAGCGTGAGGAGGGCTGCCCTGGTGGCCTCCCGGCCACCCCTGCGGCGGCGCGCGGTGCGCGCCGTCCTCGGAGAAGCAGCCCGGCCCCGTCGTTCCTGCCACGGAGAACCGACGTCAGGGCGGCTTCTTCCTGATTAACTTAGAAACTCGGGATTGTCCTGCCAACTGGCCAGAGGTCTGCCAGTCGCAGGTCATCGTCCAGCGGTCGACGCACCGTGCCGAACGGTCGGAAAGTCGTTCTGGCGCGGGCACTTGCACCGTCCTGCAGGCCCTGTGGGCCCGGGTGCGCGGACGCGCCAGGGGCGGCTGTTGTGGCCCGGGACACGGGCAGTACGCCCCGGGGGCTCACGGCACGTACGCGATGCAGTCGATTTCCACGCGCAGGCCCTCGTTTGGGAGGGCGGAGACCTGCACGGTGGTGCGCGCGGGCCGGTGGCCGCCGAAGACGCGCTCGTAGACGGCGTTCATCCGCGGGAACTCCGCCATGTCCGTGAGGAAGACGCCGCAGCGCAGCACGTGCTGCAGGCTGGAGCCGCCGGCCACGAGGATGCGCTCCAGGTTGCGCAGCACCTGCTCCGTCTGCGCCTCGATTCCCTCCGCCTGCTTCCCCGTGGCCGGGTCCGTGGCGGCCTGGCCGGAGATGAAGAGCAGCCTGTCCAGCTGCATGCCGGGCGAGTACGGCCCCGCGGGCTTGGGCAGGGTGGGGGAGACGATGGGCTGGTGCTTCGTCGACGTCATGTGCGTCCTCCAGAGAGTCCCGCGGGCCGCGAAATGACGCGGGCCCGGGATGGGTGCCGCCTCAGCCGCGAGCCTGCTGTGCGCGGGGCGCTGCCTGCGCGAGCGCGGACTCGAACAGCCCCACCACGCGCTCGCGGTAGGCCTGGGGCGCGGCCGTCAGCGCGCGCGTGTGCTTGGCCTCCGGAATCACCCACATCGAGCACTGCTCGCGGGGCAGCGGGCACGCGGCCAGCAGGCGCTCGCCCATGGAGGACGGGGTGACGGAGTCCTGTCCGCCATAGATGAAGAGCACGGCCTTCACGTCCGCCACGTCGCGCACGCGCGCCACCGGGCGCAGCTTCGCGAGCAGCCTGGGCATGAGCACGTTGCTCGCCTTCAGCACCGCGAAGGCCACCTTGTAGCGGACCCAGTACTCGTCCAGCGTGGTGAAGGGGCACTCCATCACCGCTGCCGTCATGCCGTGGCCCTGCTGTCCCAGCGCGCACACCAGCCACGCCGCGCCGAAGGAAGCGCCCAGCCCCATGACGGGCAGCCCCGGTGCCAGCGCCGCCGCGCCCTTCGCGGCCGCGAGCACGTCCGCCGGATAGAGCAGGTCCGCGTCCGGGCTCTCGCCGAAGCCATTGAAGTCGAACAGCAGCACGTTGAAGCCGCTCTCGCGCAGCATCCGCGCGTGGCCGTGCTTCAGGTAGAAGCCCTTGGCCTCCACGCCCATCGGGTGCGCGCACACCACCGTGGCCCGCGCGGGACCGGAGGAGGACTCACCGAAGAGGCCCACCAGCGTCCCGCCCCGGCCGTTGTCCAGGTCCACGCGCCGCCAGCTTCCCCGCTCCGCTTCCGCCTCCGCGGGCCAGCTCCACGGCTTCTGGTAGCGGCTGAAGAAGGGCTTCTTGAGCAGGGTGTAGAGGTTCATCCGGCGAGGCTCCAGGCAGGAGGTGGGGGGACGGTACCAGAACGCCCGCCGCGTCCGTCCTTCCCCGGGGTGGACGAAAAAATCCAGGTGGGTGGGGAAGAAAAACCCCCACCTCCGTTCAGACAGGTGAGTGGCCCCTCCGGTGCGGAAGGGCTCTCCCGTCTCCATCCCAGAGGTCTCCATGAGTGCGCTCGCGGCGAGCGGTGTGCCGGCTATTGCCCAGACTCTTCCTCCCTCCCTGATGACTCCCACGGCGGAGCGGCTTCGCGCCGCCTGGCTGAGCTCGAGGCCGCTGCCCGGCGGGACGACGGACGTCACGCTGCCGGACGGCACGCGCCTGCTGGTGGACGTCGTCACGCCCGACTCCGCGCGCGAGTACCTGACTCGCATGGGCGAGGACGCGCTCGTGGTGGCCTTCCTCGACGAGGCCGCGGACGGGCAGGTCCCCGCGCCGCTGCGGCTGCTGCGGGACGACCCTCGCTTCGAGCGCGTGCGCATCTTCCTGCTCGGCAAGGACACGCGCTTCCTGGCGGCGGGCGGGCTGGGAGACCTGGACGTCGAGGCCGTGCTGGACGCGGGCGAGCT
Organism: Pyxidicoccus xibeiensis; assembly: GCF_024198175.1. Classification (NCBI taxonomy): domain Bacteria; kingdom Pseudomonadati; phylum Myxococcota; class Myxococcia; order Myxococcales; family Myxococcaceae; genus Pyxidicoccus; species Pyxidicoccus xibeiensis. Next base: position 1,379,674 of record NZ_JAJVKV010000001.1, on the reverse strand, counting down.
GTCGGCCCCGGGCTTCACGCGGGCGCTGGAGCAGGGGCTGCGCGCGCACCGGGCGCTGGGCGCCAACCCGCTGATTCCGCGCTTCTACCTGGATGCGACGTTCAACAAGGTCTTCGACTGGTTCGAGAACACGCGCTGGACGTGGGCGGACCTGGGCGACTTCTCGAAGGTGGACCGCTCGCTGCTGACGGACGAGGAAATCGACCTCCTGAAGGAGTCGGCCATCATCGAGTTCGGCACGCTGCCGGGCGCGCACAACTTCCTGCGCGAGTGGGGGGACGAGTACAGCTTCTCCTCGTGGGCGCTGTCGTGGGGGGCGGAGGAGTCGCGGCACTCGCTGGTGCAGTGCCGCTACCTGGAGGCGCTGGGCATCTCCGTGCCGGCCAAGCACGCCATGTACAAGCGTGAGCCGTACCCCATGGGCCAGGACAAGGCCGGCACGCTGATGATGAACATCATCTCCGAGGCGCGCGCGGCCGAGTACTACAAGACGCTGGCCGCCCAGACGCGCGAGCCGGTGCTGCGCAACATCTGGACGGTGCTGGGCCGGGACGAGGGCCGCCACGCGCGCGCCTTCCTCGTCTTCTGCAAGGAGCTGTGCGCGCTCAACCGCGAGCACCTGCAGGCCGCGCTGAAGATGGCCTACGTCTGGCTGGCGGACCGCAGCGATGGTGTGAAGCACCCGGCGGGGCACTTCTATCCGCACTCCACGTCGGCCACGGGCCTGAAGCAGGTGGAGAAGCAGAACGAGGGCGTGACGGACCGCGCGGACGCACGCGTCTTCGCCATGCTGCGCGGCCTCACCAACGACGAGGGCCTGCGCACGGTCCGGGACTTGAAGCGCACGCTGCGGGAGATGGCCTGACACCATGGACTCCGGACCTGCTCGTGCGCCGCCGCCGGACCCCGCGCCCTATGGCAACTGCTTCGGCTGCGCGCCTGGGAACATGAAGGGCCTGCGCCTGACGTTCCGCCATGACGAGGCGGGGCGCATCCACACCGACGTGTGCCTGGGGCGGGACTTCGAGTCCTTCCCCGGCATCATCCACGGCGGAATCGTGGCCACGGTGCTGGACGAGGTGCTGGCCCGTGCCTCGCTGCACGTGCACCGCGTGCCGGCGATGACGGTGGGGCTGCGGCTTCGCTACGTGAAGGTGATGAAGACGGGCCAGCCCTACGTGGCGGTGGCCGAGGTGCAGTCGCGCGACGGCGAGCTGGTGCGCCTGTCGGGGCGGCTGGAGAGCCCGGTGGAAGGGCTGGTCGCGGCGGCGGATGCGACGTTCATGCTCCTGGACGCCGAGCGGATGGATGCGGCCCGTCACGGGCTGCCGGAAGAGACGCTGGAGAGCTTCAAACGCTACATGCGCGAGGTGACCTGAGATGCGGAACGACATCATCCAGATTCTGAGTGGCGAGCTGGGAATGCCAGCCGAGGAGCTGACGCCGGACGTGCACCTGCGGGGGATTGCGGGCATGGACTCCATGAAGGTGCTGTCCATCATCCTCAAGGTGGAGAAGAAGTTCGGCATCGAGATTCCGGACGACGCCACCTTCCGCATGGAGACGGTGGGGCAGTTCCTCCTGCTCGTCGAGACGCTGGCCGCGCCGCAATCGCTGCAGCAGGCGAGCTGAGCGGAGCCGCGGAGGTGTCCGGCCACCCCTGCGTGGAATGAACGTTCCTTCCACCCTCGGGGCGGGAAGGACACAGGTCGTGCAGGACCCTTCGCATCCTGGAAGAAACGAACCCACTCGTAGGAGCGTCGCCATGACCTCGCCCACGGAGAGCTTCTTCGCCTCGCTCAAGCGAGGCGACACGCTGGTGGAGATGTTGCGCCAGTCCTCGCTGGCCCACCCCGAAGCGGGCATCCGCCTGCTGAGTGGAGGCGAGGAGGTGGAGTGGCTGCCGCTGGCGCAGCTGTACGAGGACGCGGGGCGGCTGGCCACGGGCCTGCGCAACCAGGCGGGTGTGGAGCCGGGAGACCGCGTGGCGCTGCTGCTGCCCACGTCGGGCGAGAGCATCCGCGGGCTGTTCGGCGTGCTGGCGGCGGGAGCGATTCCGGTGCCGCTGCCACCGCCGCTGCCTTTCTCCAACCCGGAGCGCTACTTGGAGCGCACGCGCGGGGCGCTGGAGCGCTCTGGCATCAAGCTGCTGCTGGGGCCCACGGCGCAGGAGGGCTTCCTGCGGATGCTGGAGGACGGCATGGCGGCCCAGGGCGTGCGCACGCGCACGCTGGAGCCGCTGCTGGAGTCCGGGCCCACGTGGCACGCGGTGTCGCCGGACTCGCCGGCGCTCATCCAGTACACGTCGGGCAGCACCACGGCGCCGAAGGGGGCGGTGCTCACGCACCGCAACCTCCTGTCCAACGTGGAGGCGATTCGGCGCGGGCTGCGGATGACGTCGCAGGACGTGGGGTGCGTGTGGCTGCCGCTGTTCCACGACATGGGGCTCATCGGCTGCCTGCTGGCGCCCATCTACGTGGGCATGCACTTGGTGATGACGTCACCGGAGAGCTTCGTGATGGACCCGGAGGGCTGGCTGTCGTCCTTCGGGAAGTACCGGGGGAGCATCGCGCCCGCGCCGAACGCGGGGTACCTGCACTGCGTGAAGCGGGTGGGCGCGGAGGCGGTGAAGGGGCTGGATTTGTCCTCATGGCGGCTGGCGCTGATGGGGGCGGAGGCGGTGGACCCGGCGACGGTGCGGCGCTTCTGCGAGCACTTCGCGCCGGCGGGCTTCCGGCCGGAGGCGGTGATGCCCGTCTACGGGCTGGCGGAGGCGTCGCTGGCGGTGACGTTCAGCGCGGTGGAGGAGCCCCTGCGCACGCTGACGGTGTCGCGTGCGGCGCTGGGGCAGGACGTGGTGGAGCCGGTGGCGGCGGGCCATCCGGAGGGCCGCGAGGTGGTGTCGGTGGGCACGCCCGTGTACGAGACGGAGGTGCGCGTGGTGGACGCGGAGGGAAGCGACGCGGGCGCCGGGAAGGTGGGGGAGATTCTCGTCCGGGGCGGCAGCGTGATGCAGGGGTATGACCGCAACCCCGAGGCGAGCCGGGCTGCCTTCCGCGACGGGTGGCTGTCCACGGGGGACCTGGGCTTCCTGCATGAAGGGAAGCTGTACGTGGTGGGGCGCCGCAAGGAGGTCATCATCTCCAACGGCAACAACTACTACGCCACGGACGTGGAGGCGGCGGTGAGCCGGGTGCCGGGCGTGCGCGAGGTGCTGGCCATGGGCGTGCAGGTGGAGGGCACGGAAGGGCTGGTGGTGCTGCTGGAGACGAAGGAGCGGGACGAGGCGGTGCGCAAGAAGCTGGTGTCCACGGTGAGGGACACCGTGTCGTCGACGCTGGGGCTGTCACCGAAGGACGTGGTGTTGCTGGAGCGCGGGCAGATTCCGCGCACGTCGAGCGGCAAGCTGGAGCGGCACAAGGGGCGCGCGCTGTACGCGCAGTGGCTGTCGGAGCGCCAGGCTGCGTGACACCGGGACTGCTCAGCGGGTGGGCAGCTCGCGGAAGGTGAGGCCGTCCAGCTCCAGGCGGAGCACGACCTCCCTGAACCGCTCGGTGCCGATGACCATGGTGGCGAAGTTGCCCACACGAAACAGGTCCCGGTCCATGGGCAGGGATGCTGCGTCCAGGATGGGCTCTTCGGGCCGCCGGAAGCCGTGCCGGCCACAGGTGGCGCACGGCGGAGGCACGTCCGGCGGAATGCAGTCCGGGTGCAGCCGGCCGAGAGGCTCAATCTGGAGTTCCATCAGCTCCGGTGGGCTCTTCTGCCGGTACCGCAACTCCGTCCGGCAGCCGAGGAGGCCGCGTACTCCCTCGGCCTGGAGTCGCTCCAGCGCGTCCCGGTGCACGAGCAGGACCTCGATGATCCAGGCGAACGCTGCGAGCTTTCCCGAAGCCGTGCCTACCAAGGGGCCGAAGCGTGTCGCGGGGGGCAGCTCGGCACCTGGAGGTACCAGGGGGCGAACCAGCTCGCGCAGGCGCGCGAACTCGGCGAAGGGCTCGGGCCGCGCCTTCTCGAACTCTCGCCGCGCGGGTAGCTGCGACAGGTCGATGCAGGGGTACTCATGGCCCACGTTGCCCCAGGTTGCGCCGCACGTGTGGCAGCGCACAGCCGGGAGCTTCCACCTGTGCGCTCCGTGGGCCTCCCCGCCGTACTTCTCCGCAACCGCGTTGTCCTCATCCACCCAGAAGAAGCGGGTCATCGGTCCTCAGATACCAGGGCGGGAATGGTAGGGCTGGATGGGGCCACCGATGAGCTGGAAGCGATAGATGAGCTCTCCCGCGTACTGGTAGATCTCCTCGGGAGTGGCAAACGGGTTCGCTCGCTTGAAGTCTCGCCAGTCTTGATTCCACTGTCCGCCACGTCCACCGACCCTGTGAATCTCCCGATGGAGGTTGTACGGAAGGGGCATGGTGTAGTCGTGGATCTTGACGCCTCTTTCAATGAACCACTCCCTGAACTCCTGTGCCTGGGGAAAGATGTGGTGCTTCTCCCATCGTCCGGCCGTGAGCTGGCGTGAGGGAGGGAGGACCTCCGCGGGGGCGCCATTCCAGTTGGGAAACACCATGACGGCGCCACGGGGCAGGTGCTGCCCGCCGCCCCAGTTCCTCCTCGGCCCGCTGCCCGGCGCGGCTGCGGCGGCGGGAGGACGCGAGGGCGGGAAGCGCGCCAGCTCAAGCGCACCAGGCATGTCCTCGCAGCGGTAGAAGCCGCACGCGTCACCCAGGCACAGCAGGGTGACGCACCGGTCTTTTCCAGGGTCGTCGCACTCCACCTCCGCCTCGCCCCGGTGCTGCAGGGACGGGCGCGGGGCCGTGGAGCAGCCCAACCAGCACAGGGCCAGCAACGAGAACCAGAGGGCGTGAAGGGCTCGCATGCCTCGCGAACCCTAGCATCGGGAGTTCGCCCTCAGAACGCCACTGCGTGCTTCACTTCAAGGCGAGGCTCGACAAGAGCGTCGCGGAGAGAGAGCACTGGGAGGCATTCCCACGCTCGGTGAAGCGAGCCGTCCTCGTGTAGATTCTCGGCGCGATGCGGCCGGAGACGCGGCAGATGCGCATCGACGAGACGGTGCCCCAGGCTGCGAAGAACCGTCGAGCCAACCAGCTGCGGCAGGCGAGCTGAAGCCTGCTAACCCCCTTCAGGTAAGTCGCTTAGGCATTCTCAGTTGAGGCAGGTTAGATGTCGGCCCGCTGCCGGGTGCCTGAGAGGTACTCCTTCAACTCAGTCTTCATCTGCGCCGTTCGCCTCTCGACCACCAGCCGAACCTCCTCAGCGGTCTTTCCTCTAGGATCGACGAGGTCGGCATCCACACCGATCGCCCTCGCCCAGTCATCGACTTTGAGAGCGCCGGTCTTGAATTCGTGCACACGATCCAGGAACACGCGAAGTGGCGCGGCGCTCTTCGCAATGTTGAAGGATTTCTCAAGAAGACAACAGTTGCCGAGCGCGTTCATCGTGGTCGACATGTCATCCGTCGTTAGCGCTGACTCGTCCTCTTCGCCTACTTCTGCTGCATTCTGCGGCGTGTCCTGGAGTGTCTCCCAGAGCTTCACCGCGACAACATGATCGACGTCGACACTCAAGCTGCCGCGCTTCGACTCCCGCAGGGGCAGCTTAGACGCTTTCCAACGCTCAGCATCGATTCGATGCCACAACCAAAGAGGCAGGTAGTACTGGTGTACGGCGTCGCGGGTGAGGACGCCGAGGTCATCCAAGTACTTCGAAGACTCTGCTTGGAGGGCGCTGATCCACGCCTCCATCCGGCGCTTGAGGATTTCTATCACATCATCGGGGGCGGTCAGTTTCCGGATCCTCGCCCAGTCCGCCGACAGGTCCTTGATGTAGTCGGCGAACGCCTTGTCGGTCGACTTTCCCCACCGACCGGACCACTGCGACAAGAGAATCCAGCGATCGCACGAAGCAGCGAACGCAGCATCCAGAGACTTCTCGAAGCTGTCCTTCGCCATGACACCGAGCGAATGCTCTGCCAACCACTGGCGACCGAGCAGCCGCCAGGAGAGCAGCAGCGTGAGCACGTTCAGCGAACGGTAGTGGGTGCCGAAGCGAAAGCCGCGAACATCGACAAGCTGCGCGCCGTCCACCGCGTTCGCCGATACCGTCTCCCAGTTCTGTACAAGGTCCTGCACCATGGGGCGAACCTTCTCGCCACGAAGTAGGTCGTTTGCTGTGAGCAGCGCGCCGTCGCGGTGGAGGACTGACCACATCGCAGAAACGGTCCCGACGAGGGCATCAATGTCGAGTACTACGCCTTCCTCGGCAAGAGCTTCACCGAGTTCCTCAAAGCACTTACCAGCCGTGCGGTTGTCCGTCTTCGCTGCGTCCCATCCAGTCTTGATCCACGCGAAGGTAATCTCCTGGCGCGTGAGCGCACGCCCGGCGGTGTTGAGCCGGGTGAAGATGTTGACGATCGCGTCGTTGTAAAGGTCCTGGCTGAAGACTTGGTCGTTGAAAGGCGCGAGCTGCAGGTAGCTCACCTTCGACTGCTTGATCGCGACGAGCGTAACAATAAGTTCCGCGAGGGGCTCAAGCACGGCGTTGGCCACGACCTTCGGAACATCATGTTGCTCCAACAGCGGGGCGAGCCTCTCGCGGAAATGTTTCTCAAAGAGGCCCGGCTGCGTGGACGCCAAATCCCACAGGCGGCTCAGTCGAACGAAGCGGCCCTTGTTCTCCGTGTCAAAGCTGCTTGTGATCGGATGCTTGTAGTTCGTGGGGCGCTTCAGCGTCGAGCGCCCGCCATCTGGGCGCTGAACGACCCATACAAGGACATCGCGAAAATCAACCTTCGCCACACCTCCAGATGCCTGCACACGCTCGCTGAAGGAGTGAACATCGAGGCATAGGTGCCCGAGAGACCAGTGGCGCCTTGCGTTGCGACCGCGCGGGCGCTCAGCGTCGAGCACTGTCGACCACTCATGGTCGAGCAGACGAAACCCCCAGCTGTCGCCGCCAAACGCGAGCAGGAGGCTCTGCAGACGCTGCTGCCCATCGAGAACCATGCGGAACTGCGCTGGCGGGTTGCTCTTGCTGACCTGCTCGTCATCGAATTCGCCGGTTCGATCCGCTACCCGCCAGAACGGCCTAGATGGAATGCTGGCGAGGTCCTCCTTGTGAACGCTCCACAGCAACAGTGTGCCGAATGGCCAGCCTCGCAGCAGCGAGTCGACGAGGAGGGTGACCTGACTTGGGCTCCAAACGTACGGTCGTTGGAGGTCAGGAACGAGCAGGGTCGCGCCCTGATCCGAACTCGCAGCACGGAGAAGCTCGTGGAGTGGTTCAGCGCCTTCATCGTAGATCTTCATAGCCGCCCTCGCGGGGGGCATCGTACACCGTCGTGCCGACCAACAACACTCATACAGTTCGCTCAGAAGTCACCGCACCAACTCGCAGAAGGCGTACGTAAGCGAGGCCTGCTCGACGACGTTCTCGTCGCGCTCGTTGTCCCATTCGTTAGCGACGAACTTGATCGGCCATGCACGGGATAGCGACTAATTAGCCCCCTTCAAGAGGAAGGACGGACAACCTCTCAGCGGAGACCGTCTTAATGGAATTTGCTAGAGCAGGTTAGCGCGTGGGCAGCGCGCGGAAAGTGAGGCCGTCCAGCTCCAGGCGGAGCACGACCTCCCTGAACCGCTCGGTGCCGATGACCATGGTGGCGAAGTTGCCCACGCGGAACAGGTCCCGGTCCATGGGCAGGGACGCCGTGTCCAGGATGGGCTCTTCGGGGCGCCGGAAGCCGTGACGGCCACAGTTGGCGCACGGTGGAGGCACGTCTGGAGGGATGCAGTCCGGGTGCAGCCGGCCGAGCGGTTCAATCTGGAGTTCCAGTAGCTCGGGCGGGTTCTTCTTCTGCCGGTACCGCAATGCTGTCGGGCAGGCCCTCAGTCCCCGCAGACCTTCTGCATGAAGCTGCGCGAACGTCTCCTGTCGTACGAGAGGTACCAGCCCCGATACCCATACGAAGGCCGCGAGCTTTCCGGAGGCAGTGCCTTCCAGCGGCCCAAAGCCCGTGCCGGGGGGGAGCCAGGCATCAGGTGGAGCCAGGGGGCGAACCAGCTCGCGCAGGCGCGCGAACTCGGAGAAGGGCTCGGGTCTGGCCTTCACGAACTCGTGGTGCTCCGGCAGTTGTGACAGGTCAATGCATGGGTACTTGTGGCCTGCACCACTCCAGGTGACGCCACACGAGTGGCACTGCACACCGGGCAGTCCCCCACCTGCTCGTTGCGTCGACGTAGCCACCGTACGTCTCCGCAACCGCGTTGTCCTCATCCACCCAGAAGAATCGGGTCATCGGTCCTCAGGTTCCGCCTCGGCCCGGTGCTGCTGCATGGGCGCGTGCGTGACGGTGGCACAGCCTGCCCAGCACAGGGCCAGCATCGAGAACCAGAGGGCGTGAAGAGCTCGCATGCCTCGAGAACCCTACCATCAGGAACTCGCCATCATAACGCCACGACGTACTCCACGTCGTTGCAGGTCCAGCGCAGCATGACCACTTCGCTGGGCACGGACTTGAAACGGAGCCGCACCTGCTGACCGTGTGTGACGAGCATCTTCCGCGTGCTCGTCGTCAGGTCCACGTCGAGCGTGATGCGCGTGCCGTCAGCGAGCTCCGCCTCGAACGTGACACCCGGGTCCCAGAACAAGGCCTCGCATTGGAGCTCCAGCGTGTCGAGCCCGTCGGACGCGCCCAGCCTGCGTCCCCGCAGAACGATGGGGCCCTGTTCCGGTGCCACATCCACCTCATCGCGGCGATGCCCACTGCGCTTGGGCTTGCGCCGCGGGCGCTCCGTGCGCTCCGGTTCCTCGGTCACCACCATGAACGCCCTGATGGGTGCCCGTCCCAGGAACTCAGGAGGAGAGGGCGGTTCCGCCCCAGAAGCCGCCGGTGCTATCCGCCTCACCTGGATGAGTGGTCGCGATACCATCCCTCCCGAGAGCTGGAGCCCCAGACCGCTCGCGGACATCCCATGCGGCAATTCCTGTGGCATCACCTCACGCCGGGTGGGCGCGGTGGCATCCACGGTGGGCTCCTCGCTCACTGCAATCCAGGCCGTCAGCGCCGTGGCAATCCGATGCTCCAGTCCGAGCCGCTCGATGCTCGGCTCCATCTCCTCGCGCGGAGCACCTCCGGCAATCCGCATCGAGAGGTCTTCCACCTTCTCCCGCGCATACAGCGCCGCGATGGCCGGGCTGCCCTCTCCCGGACGCAGCGGAGGAACCAGGAGCCGTCTCTCCCATGAACCTTCGGGAGTCCGTCCTCTCACCGTGAGCGGCCCGCCCTCCGGGCGCAGCTTGAGCGACAGGAGCACCGGCGCCCCCGCCAGCAGGTCCGTCACCGAAGCGGGCGCCACGTCCTCGACGGCGTCCCCCTCCACGGTGACCTCCACCACCACGGGAGCCCGGGTCGCCGCGATGAGCCGGGCGGTGCCGCGCTCCACGTCCTCGTCCAGCCCGATGAGCACCTCCACGCCCCGCCCCGCCCGCGCCGCGGCCTGGGTAAGCGAGCGGTTCACCGACGACCCCACGCCCACCGTGTGCAGCCGCGAACCGCGAGGCAGGTGCCAGAGGAGGTGACTCACGATGTCCTGCTCGAAGCCGATGAAGCCGTCGGTGAAGAGCAGCACCTGACGCTGGCTGTCCGGACGCAGCGGACGGAGGGCCTCCTGGATGCCCTGGTGCATGTGGGTTGCACCGCCCACGGCCAGCTTCCGCACCCAGGACATGGCCTCGCCCCGCATGACCTCATTCGCGGGCACGGGCCCCCCAGTCCAGCGCCGCACCTGGCTGCTGAACACCAACAGCTCCAGCGAGTCCCGCTCCTCCAGCGTGTCGATGAGCGAGCAGATGACGCGCTTGCAGTACTCCAGCGGAGGTCCACCCATGGAGCCGCTCACGTCCAGCAGGATGACGAGGTCCCGAGCCATCCCCGCCGGCTTCACTGCGGGCGGCACCAGCGTGAGCAGCCCGAACGCACTCTCCGCCAACCGCCCTTCCAGCCGAGCCCCATGCAGTCGCACACCGGCCTCGGGCGTGGCCACAGGCCACCGCACCACGATGTCCCGGTCCAGCAACGCGCCCTGCTCCAGCCGAGCCACTGCCTTCCCCGTCTCATGCGAGCAGCGCACCGGATGGCTCGGACACTCGGGCTCGCGTCCATCCAAGAGCACATCTCCGATGGACAGCTCGAACGTGACGCCGAGGCCCGTGGGCCCACTGGCCACGTCCACGCAGATGCGGTCCGCATCCGGAGTGTGCCCCTCCGCGCCCAGGTAGCGAGGTGCGACGACGGTGGGGAACCGCCATTCCCACATTCCCTCGGACAGCCAGCGCAGGCGCTGGTCCACGGTCAGCTCGACGGTGAGCGGCTGGCCCGGAGGCACATTGCCCAGCTCCTGCGTGAAGAGGCTGGTCCGCTCCTGCGTGAGCAGCGCCGCCGTCCTGCCGGAGACCAGCGCCTGGTCGAAGCGCTCACGCGCGGCCTGCACCTTGTCGACCTCGCCCACGATGCGGCGCTCACCGATTCGGAACGCGTACCCCGCCACCGCGCCGTCCGCCGGCATCGGTACCTGGTAGCTGACCTGGAGCGGCTCCGCGTAGGGATTCTGGAACTGCTGGGTGAGCGTGACGCGGGCAATGCCCCCCTGCGCCTCCGCTCTCAGTGCCACGGCGGTGAGCGGCAGCTGTCTGCCATCCACCGAGACCATCCGACCACCGGTACCACGCTCCTGCCGCTCCGCGTTCGTCAGTGTGTGCCTCGATTCGAGCCTTCGGGTTCCAGCGCACCCACGGCGCAGCCCCAGGCCGACTGACAACGTCCCCCACCGACCCCATGTCATTGATGACTCAGAGTCTCCGTACGCCTGCTTGCCGGTGAGGACGGCCACCGTGCAGCCCGTGACGCCAGGCGCCACCGTCACCCGCGTCGCGCGGTGTGCGACGGGCTGCACACGCGCCGGGTCTCCGTGCGCAGGCCATCTCCAGGAAAACCGCGCACCTGGCCCATCACGGTGACGCGGCACGGCGGTTGCGTTGGTGGCCTCCCAGGAAGCGCACTGCACGGAGACCCTCATGCAACTGGCGATGAAGCACTCCTCGGCCGCGAGGTATTCGCGGACCCCTGGCAACACCGTCGCGGCGAGCGGCCTGCACTGTGAGCTGTACTCCACCGCGGAGGCCCTGCCGGACGCGGACTGGCGCACGGTGGTGGACGCCGGGCACGTCTTCCTCCAGCCCACGTACCTGCGAGCCCTGGAGCGCAGCCGCCCCGAGCGCATGACGTTCTTCTACGCCCTCTTCCGCGAGCAGGACCGCCCGGTGGCGGTGGCGAGCTTCCAGTGCGTGGACTTCGGCATGGACAGCTTCGGGCCCAACCTGCTGGCCGAGGGCGCGGAGTCGGCGGGCACGTCCTTCTTCGTGCGCGCGCAGCTCAAGCGCGTGCTGGGGCGCATGCGCGCGCGGGTCCTCATCTGCGGCAACCTCTTCGTGTGCGGCCCGCATGGCTTCGCGCACCGGCCGGAGCTGGACTCGGAGCGAGCCTGGTCCGCGCTGGCCGAGGCGGTGGACGTCCTCCAGGCGCGCGAGCGGGTGACGATGGTGCTGGTGAAGGACCTCGCGCCGGACGCGCACGGTGCCAACCGCGCACTGGAGCGCGCGGGGCTGGACTGCATCCAGGTGGAGCCCACCATGGTGCTCACCGTGCGCCCCACGTGGCGGCGCTTCGAGGACTACCTGGGCGACCTCACCACCAAGTACCGCGCGCAGGCCCGGCGCGTGCGGCGCCAGTTCGAGGGCGTGGAGCGACGGAGCCTGAGCGCTGGGCAGATTGCGGACTCCGGTCCGAAGGTGGAGGCGCTGTACGGCGCGGTCCTCCAGCGCTCGCGGCTGCGTCCCTCGAAGGTGGGGGCGTCGTACTTCGTGCAGCTCAAGGAGGCGCTGGGAGACGCCTTCGACTTCGTCGGCTACTTCGAGCGCGGAGACCTGGTGGCCTTCAACAGCCGCCTGCGCGCGGGCGACGAGCTGGAGAGCTACTACCTGGGCCTGGACTACGCACACAACGAGCGACTGGCGCTCTACTTCAACGCGATGCTGGACGACGTGGAGTACGGCATCGACACGGGCGCGCACCGGGTTCAGTTCGGTCGCACCTCGCTGGAGCGCAAGAGCGCGCTGGGCGCCGAGCCGGTGGCGCTGAACCTCTTCACGCGCCACCGCGAGCCGCTGCTGTACCCGCTGGCGAAGAGCCTCCTCCCGCTCGTGCAGCCGCGCTGGACGGCCCGCCATCCCTTCAAGGAGCACGCATGAAGCGCCACCTGCCCGCGCTGTTGATGCTGCTGGGCGTCGTGGCGACGCTGCTGCTGCTGCGTCCGCTGGCCGAGGGCGCGCTGCCGGTGCTGGACACGGTGCGCGCGTCGGGCCCGCGGGGCGCGGTCCTCTTCAGCCTCGCGTACAGCGTGGCCACGTTGCTGCTGCTGCCCACCACGCCCTTCACCCTCATCGCCGGTGCGCTCTATGGCCCATGGGGTGGCGGCCTGCTGCTGATGTTGCTCAGCCTGGGCGTGGACCTGGTGGCCTTCTACGTCGCGCGGCTGGCACGGGGCCCCTTCGCACGGATGAGCGAGCGCTTCCCCGGACTGGCGCGGCTGGACGCGGCGCTGGGTGAGGGGGGCTTCGGAGCAGTGTGCCTGCTGCGCCTGTCGCCGCTGGCTCCGTATGGCGCGCTCAACTACGCGCTGGGGCTGACGCGGGTGAGCCCGGCGGCCTTCCTTGCGGGCACGGCGGTGGGGAGCCTGCCGGCCACGCTGCTCTTCCTCATCCTGGGACATGGGGCTGCGGGAATGGTGGAGGGCGGAGGCGGCTCGCTCGGGCTCTGGGTGACGGTGGGGCTCACGGCGCTGAGCGCGGTGGGGCTCACCGCGTGGGCGAAGCGGAGGCTCGGTGCGCCGGTGGCGGCGCGGGAGGTGATGGGATGAAGCCCTCGGATTCGCGGGGACACGCCATGGACGCAGCGTCCATCCACAAGCTGAGCACCGGGGTGAAGCCGCTCGATGTGCAGGGACACGCCATGGACGCGGTGTCAGTCCGCAAGCCGAGCACCGGGATGAAGCCCTGGACGCAGGTGGAGCGCGTGGCGCGGCTGTCGCCCGAAGCGCTCGCGAAGCGCACCACGCCCGTCATCCTCACACGCGCCATTTCCGACTGGCCCGCGCTGCGCAAGTGGACGCCCGCGTACTTCCGCGACGTGTGCGGCGAGCAGGAGGTGTGGCTGCACCGCTTCACCCGGCGCAACGCCCTGAAGGCCACGCTGGGGACGTACGTGGACGGGCTGGAGGGCCGAGGCCCGCTGGCCGACGGCGGGCCCGACCTGTACTTCGCCTATGACGCCTCCGTGCTCGGCGGCTCCAACAGGCTGCGCGAGGACTTCGACTTCCGTCCCCTGTTCCCCTCGGGCATGGGGCTGCCGAAGACGGGGCTGTGGATGGGCCGCAAGGGCGCGCACACGCCGCTGCACTACGACATCGACGCCATCAACCTCCACGCGGTGCTGCGTGGCCGCAAGCGCTTCATCCTCTTTCCGCCCGAGGACTCGGCCCGGCTCTACCCGTCGGACGTCTTCGAGTGGACCACCGTCTTCAGCGAGGTGCGGGTCGCCCGGCCGGACCTCGCCCGGCACCCCGAGGCGGCACATGCTCAGGGCTACGAGGCCGTCATCAATCCCGGAGAGGTGCTGCTGCTGCCGCCCGGCTGGTGGCACGACGTGTCCTCGCTGGAGGACTCGCTGTCGCTCAACGCATGGTGGGTGACGCCGGGCCTGTTCGCCGGCCCGTCCCTGTGGCGCGAGAATGCACGGGCGCTGCTTCACCGGCTGGGCCTTCACGCCCGGAACCGCTGCACGTGCTGCGGGCACGGCGACCTGCGGCTGCACCTGGGCTGGGACGAAGCACCCGCCATGCCGATGCCCCTGGCGAAGGCGGGCTGAAGACCCGCGCCGCCCCGCGTATGGAGAGGCGGCGCGATGCAGCGGCTACCTGGCGTGGCAGCGCCTCATCAGAAGGCGCACTCGAAGGGGCCAGCCTGCGCTTCATTGGAGACGGCGCCGTTCGCGTCGAACACCCTGAACCGGATGGTCAGCGAGAACGTGGTGCCACCCGGCTCCGGCGTGAGGCAGTCGACGACGCGGGTGTAGCCGCCCGAGTCGTAGCCCTCGACGTAGATCCGGCCCATCATGAGGCGGCGATTCTGCCACTGCGGGTCGTAGGGCGCGCTACCGCCCGAGGCATTGGCCGTGCAGCTGATGTCGATTCCGGACGTGCGGGCGCACGAAATCGAAGCGGAGGGGCTCGTCAGCGCCGCAGCCTGTTCGCCCGTGCCTTCCCCCAGCTCCTCGGCGGCGGGGCCCTCGGGCCCACCGCAGGCGGTCAGCAGCAGCCCCGCCATCAGCGCGGGAAGTGAAGAAGAGACAGAGAAGAGGTGTCGCAAGGAGTGCCTCCAGTCAGGGGACGTGCGCGTGCGCGCTTTGCCTGTCTATCAGGCAAAGCCGTGGTTTGGCTTTGCGCGCCGCGCGATGTTGACCGGTGCTCACCTCGGGTTGCCGTGGAACAGTGGAAGACGCGACACGGATGCAATCCAATTACCTCTGGATGTTTCGGCGCTCGACCGCGGCCTCCAGCCGGGACAGGCCGCGCTTGAGCTCCGCGAGCTCGGCCCTCAGTGCGTCCACCTCGGCGCTCTTCGCGCGCAGCTCCTGGGTGCGCCGCTCCAGGGCCTGGATGGCGACCATGTTGACGCCGTCGATGTCGAGCAGGCCGATGCTCTTGTCATCGGTCCCCAGTCCGAACGCCGCGCGGAAGTCCTGGGCGACGGGGCCCAGGTGGCGCACGCCGGTGCCTTCCTCCCTGTAGCGCCAGCTCTCGACGGGCAGCCGCGCCACCTTCGCCAGCACCTCCTCGCCGTCGATGCGGCGGAAGTCCTCCTTCGTCTCCCGGTCCGACGTGCAGGTGAACACGCCCGAGCCCGCCGGCAGGTCGCACCCCGTGGTGAGGGCGCTGTTCGTCCTCAGCCGCACGCCGCCCGCGGCGCGCACCATGAACTGGTTGTTGGCGGTGCTGGCGGAGACGGTGTTGGTCGACTGGTCACCCCAGATGAACGAGCCGGTGTGCGTCGCCGTCGTCACCCGGTGCCCCAGCGCCATCGAATAGTCCTCATTCGCCGCCACCCGGTAGCCGATGGCGACCGAGCCCTGGCCGCCCGCGACGTTGGTGAAGCCCATGGCCACCGAGCCGAACCCGCCCGCGATGGAAGACGCGCCGGAGGTGAAGCTCGCCGTCCCGCTGGCCTGGTTGCTGCTGCCGAAGCACGCCGCGGCCGTGCCACTCGTGGAGCACTGGTCCCCGAAGGCGAAGGAGCCGAACGCGCTCGCCGTGGTCTGGTTGCCTCCCGCCCAGGAGTAGAAGCCCACGTTGGCCTCATCCCACTGGTCTTCGGCGGAGCCGGCGCGGAACGCGGCCTTGAACGGGTGCCACATGAGCCGCAGGCCCTTGCCCGTCATGGGAATCTTCCCGAAGCCCAGCTCTCCTCGCGCCAGCAGGCCGCCCGCCGAGTCCACGATGAAGAGCGGTTGCTTGAGCCACTCGGTCCCGCCGAGCGGCGCGGTGTTCTGGACGCGGAGCAGGGCCGTCGAGTCGTCAATGGCCGTGGCCGCATCGACGAGCAGGCTGGCCTTCGTCGTCAGCCGGCCATTCGTGCTGCCCGTTCCCGCGAGCGAGAACGAGGCGTCCTGGGGCTCCGTCCCATTCTGGATGTAGCCGCCGCTACCGGGCAGGGGAGGACGCGCGTCGGTGAGTCGCGGGTCGTTGCCCTCCACGGCCTTGCCCGGCCCGTCGCCGTACGCGACGCTGAGGATGCCGTCCTCCAACTCCAGGCCCGTTCCCGCTCCCAGGGTCTGCGAGTCCCCGCCACATCCTCCTGCGCTCACGGCGATGCATCCCAGGGCTGCCAGCACGGTTGCGGTCTTCATCGTGGTGTCCTCACTTGTAGGCCAGCGGGGGATGAACGGAGCTCGCTCCGGGTCTTCGCCCGACAGGGGGTTGTCGCACACCCCGTGCGTACGGTTGCCGGATTGCAGGAGGCATCACGGTGCGGGGCCCGGAACGTGGGCGGTGCGGATTTCAGCCGTGGCGGCCGGACGGGTGGTCCCACCGGCCACTCACTCCCAGTCGCGCCCACGTCCGCGTCCGCGAGCCGTTGAGTTTCGTGCATCCGCTCCGGGAGGGGCGTCGCGCCGATATCGCCTGGATGACGTGAGCAAAAAAGTCGTCAGGCAGGGCAGTCCCGTTCCCACCGGCAGTGACAATCCATAGTCGCCCAGATTTTCTGAAGAGGGCGGGTATGGACGGGCTTCGAGCAGGCGCGGTGGTGTTCCTGACGTGCGCGGGCGTGCTGTGGGCGGGCCCCACGTGGGCGCAGGAGTCCGTGGAGGAAGGCCCTGGCGAGGTGCTCTCGGAGGAGCAGCTCGAGGCGCTGCTGGACACGCCGGCGGCGCAGCCCAGCGCGGGCGCGGAGTCCGCGGAGGTCTTCGGGCCGGAGCAGCTGACGCCGTACTTCGCGGACGGGACGCTCGCGAAGGCGAAGTGGGAGTTCGACCGCGGCCGCTACAAGAAGGCGCGGGCGCTGCTGGCCCAGGGGACGGCCACGCCGCAGGTCCGCTTCCTCCTGGCACAGGCGGCCCTGCGGATGGGGGACTTCGCCGTCGCGGCCGAGGAGTTCGCGGCGCTGTCCGGTGACTACCCCGCCCTGCGGGACCACTGTCTGCTGAGGGCGGCCCACGCCAACGAGCGGCTGCGCCGGCTGGAGCTGGCGGCGGAGCAGTACCGGGCGGTGAGCCCGGGCTCGCCCCTCTACCCGGAGGCACGCTTCAGCCTGTCGAAGGTGCTCCAGCGCAAGCGGGACATCTCCGGTGCGCTCGCTGCATTGCAGGAGCTCATCGACAGCCGCCAGTCGCGCGGTCCGGACGCGCTCCGGATGAAGGCGCTGCTGGCCATCTGTGACCTGGCGCGCGCGCAGGGGCAGTACAACGCGGAGCACCGCGCGCTGCTGGAGGTGTGGGCCACCAGCCCGCTGTCGCGCGAGGCGCAGCGTGCCGCCCAGCGGCTCAAGGGCCTGCCGCTGCCCATCAAGTGGCGGGTGCGCCGCGCCGAGGCGCTGGTGGAGCTGCACCGCAACCACGCGGGCATGGAGCTGTTGAACGGGGTGCTGCCGCACGTGTCGATGCCGGACGAGCTGGCGTGCCGCGCGCACCTCACGTACGGCCGGGCGCTGCGCAAGGAGCGGCAGCACCGCCGGGCCATCCAGGTGCTGGCGCCGATGGTGGAGCAGTGCACCTCGCCGGAGCAGCGGCCGCTGGCGCTCTACGTGCTGGGGTACTCGCAGTCGGTGGTGGACCCGAAGGCGGCCATCCAGACCTACGCCACGCTGGCGCGGGACTACCCGGAGCACGGGTACGCGGACGACGCGCTCTTCTTCGAGGCGTGGTTCCTCCAGCGCACCGGGCAGCCGGACGTGGCGATGGCGCGGTACGAGGAGACGGCGAAGCGGTACCCGGCGGGCAACTTCGCCTCGGAGGCGCTGTTCCGGGCCTTCTGGCTGCATGTCCGCAAGGATGAGCGTGACGCGGCGCTGACCGCGCTGAAGGCGGTGGAGTCACTGCCCGCGGCGGCGCGCACCGACGAGGCGCTGTGGCGGGCGCGCTACTGGACGGCGCGCATGCAGGAGACGGGGCCGAACGCGAACGCCGCGCTGGACGGCTACGAGCACATCGCCGTCGAGCGCCCGGCGGCCTGGTACGGGATGCTGGCCCGCTCGAGGCTGGCGCTGCTCGCGCCCGAGCGCATGGCTCGCCTGCGAGTGACTCTGGGTGCCGTCGCGGGTGTCTCCGCCGGAGCTGCCTCCGTGGCCTCCGCGGGCACGGGTGGCTCGGGCAAGGCGGGTGTGGCCTCTGCGAGCACCGGCGGTGCGGGCGCAGTGGGAAGCACCGCCGTTGCTTCCATCGGTAGCGGTGGCCCGGGCGGCAAGGCGGGTGTCGCCTCTGCGAGCACCGGCGGGGCGGGCGCCGTGGGAGTCGTCGCCGCTGCTTCCGCTGCCTCCGCGAGCACCGGTGGCGCGGGCGGAGCAGGTGGCATCGCCGCGGCCTCCGGTGGCCCTGGCAGCGCGGGAGTGGCCGGTGGCATGAGTGCCCCAGGCCTTGCCTCCGTCGGCACTGGAGGCTCAGGTGCCGCCGGAGGGGGCTCCGGTGGTGTGAGCGCCCCAGGCCTTGCCTCCGCCGGCACGAGTGGCTCGGGCAGCGGCGGACTCGGTGCTTCGAGCACTCCGGGCCTCGTCTACGTCGGCACGGGTGGCTCCGCGGGAGGTACCTCCACCGGCACGGGGCGCCCGGACAGCGCGGTAGGCGTTGCCGCTGCTGGCACGGGCCGCCCGGTCACGCGTGGCGCCGTCGAGCGCGCCGTGGCCGTGGAGCCGGGCGAGCCGGTGGAGCCCGCCGAAATCTGGCCGCTGGCGCCCGGCCCGCTCCAGGCGGACGCGCGCTTCGTGGCGGGCGTGGAGCTGCTGCGGCTGGGGCTGCCCGGCTCGGTGGAGGAGCTGCTCGCGGTGGACACCCGCGCGCTGCCCGAGTCCTCGGCGCGGCTGCTGTACCAGACGGTGCAGCGCACGGGCCGGCGCCGGGCCGCGAGGCAGGTGGCCCGCTCCTCCCTGCGCCAGGAGGTGCACGGCCCGCTGAGTGCCGCGTCCCGCCCCATCTGGGAGGCCACGTGGCCCCGCGCCTACCGCAACCTCATCGAGCGCTACGGCCGGGCGTCGCGAGTGGACCCGGACCTGCTCCAGGGCCTCATCCGCGAGGAGAGCCGCTTCAACCCGCGCGCACGCTCCGCCACGGGAGCGCTGGGCCTGGCCCAGCTCATGCCCGCCACGGCGAGGCAGGTGGCGGACTCGCTGGAGGTGCCCCTGGCGGGTGAGTCAACGCTGCTCCAGCCCGCGCAGAACGTGCGGCTGGGCGCGGCCTACCTGGGCCAGCTGCTCAAGCAGTTCGGCGGCAACACGGCCTACGCGGTGGCCGCGTACAACGCGGGCCCTCGCGCGGTGGAGCGCTGGCGCCAGGCCCTGCCCCAGGCGGAGCTGGACGAATGGGTGGAGCACATCGCCTTCGAGGAGACGCGCGACTACGTGAAGAAGGTGCTCGGCAGCTACAGCGCCTACAAGCTGCTGTACGGGAACGAGCCCGCCCTGCTGCGCGAGCTCCGCCGCCCGGACGGCGTCGGCGTGAGGTGAGGCTCGGCACGGCGGGGCCCGGACACAGGCCCCGCCTGGAGACAGCCGCCTAGAAGTTGAGGCCGCCGTCCACGTCGATGGTGCGGCCGTTGAAGTAGTCGCACTCGATGATGAACTTCACGGCCACCCAGATGTCCTCGGGCACGCCGATGCGGCCCACGGGGATGTTGGACACCAGCGCGTCGCGGGCCTTCTGGTTCATGCCCTGCGTCATCGGCGTCTCAATCATGCCCGGGGCCACGGCGCCCACGCGGATGCCGAAGGGGGCGAACTCGCGAGACCAGGTGACGGTGTTGGCGGCCAGCGCGGCCTTCGCGGACACGTAGTTGGACTGGCCGCGGTTGCCGTGCCGGGCAATGGACGACATGTTGACGATGACGCCGCCCTTGGCGTCCGTCTCCGCCATCTTCGCCACCACCTCGCGCACCATCAGCGTGGCGCCGGTGAGGTTGACGCCGATGACGGCATTCCAGTCCGCCGTGGACAGCTTCTTCACCTGGCCGGTGGTGCGGTCCTTCTTCACCAGCAGCGCGTCCCGGAGGATGCCCGCGTTGTTGATGAGCCCGTTGAGGCCGCCCATGGCCCCGTGCGCCCAGCTGACGAAGGAGACCACGTCCTCCTCGGAGGACACGTCCAGCTTGCGGCGGTGGATGCCGGCGGGCAGGGCGGCGAGCCGCTCCTCGTTCACATCCCCCACCGCCACCTGCGCGCCAGCCTCCTGCAGCCGCTGCGCGAAGTGCGCGCCCATGCCCTGGGCGCCACCCGTGACGACAATCTTGAGGTCCTTGAGCTGCATGTCTCTCTCCGCGAATGGGGGCGGCGCGAGCCCGCGCCACCCTCGAAAGTGGGCGCAGGCTACGCAACCGGGCCCGTCCTGGCCAGCGGCGAGAGACTTGAAACCTGAATCAAGCTTCAACTTGGGAGAAGCCGCACGCGCCGCGTGGGCTGCAACGCGGCGCGGCACGGTTCTTCCATGGACCTACATGGCCGCGGCAATCACGGCGCCCAGCCGGCGCATGCCCTCGGCAATCAGGTCTGGCGGCCGGTTGGAGTAGTTGAGGCGGAGGAACTCCGGGCGCGGGTTGTTGGCGAAGAAGGGGCTGCCGGGCACGAAGGCCACCTTCTGCTCAATCGCCTTGGGCAGCAGCAGGTCGCCGCTGAGGCCCTCGGGCAGCTCCACCCACAGGAACATGCCGCCCTCGGGCGTGGTCCACTTGGTGCCCGCAGGCATGTGGGCCTCGAGCGCGGCCAGCATGGCGTTGGCGCGCTCGCCGTAGACGGGGCGCAGCGACTCCAGGTGGGCGCCGTAGTCGAAGCGGGTGAGGAGCCTGGCCACCGCGCGCTGGGCGAGCGTGGCGGTGTGCAGGTCCGTGGACTGCTTGGCCACGGTGAGGTTGCGCACGAAGTCGCGCGGGCCCACCACCCAGCCGATGCGCAGGCCCGGGGCGAGCGTCTTGGAGAACGTGCCCAGGGACACGACGACGCCCTCGTCGTCGAAGGCGGCCAGCGACGGCAGGTGCTCGCCGGTGAAGCGCAGCTCGCCGTACGGGTCGTCCTCGAGGATGAGGAAGCGGTGGCGCTGGGCCAGCCGCACCAGCTCGCGCCGGCGCTCCAGCGAGAGGGTGGTGCCCTTGGGGTTCTGGAAGTTGGCGACGACGTACACCAGCTTGGGCCGGTGCGTGGCCAGCAGGCGCTCCAGGTCGTCGGTGCGCATGCCCTGGTCGTCGCTGCCCACGGTGGCGAACTTCGCCTCGTAGCCGCCGAACGTCTGGAGCGCCGCCAGGTAGCTGGGGTTCTCCACGACGACGAGGTCACCCGGGTCCAGCAGCACCTTGGCCACCAGGTCGATGCCCTGCTGCGAGCCGTTGGTGATGAGGACCTGGTCCGCGGTGGACACGCGGCCGCGCTTCTGGAGGTGGCCGCAAATCCACTCGCGCAGGGGGGCGAAGCCCTCGGTGGTGCTGTACTGGAGCGCCGCGCGGCCCTCGGTGGCGAGCACCTCGGCGTGCGCCTCGGCGATGGCCTCCACGGGGAAGAGCTCCGGGGCCGGCAGGCCTCCCGCGAAGGAGAGGATGTCGGGCCGCTCGGCGACCTTCAGGATTTCGCGGACCGCGGACGTCTTGATGCGAGACATCCGCTGGGCCAGCCGCCATACGGGCGGCGGGGGAAGGGGGGCGCTCATCGCGTCGGCGCTCATGCGATTCACTCTCCTTTCAGCTGCTCGGCGGGGACACGCACATGCGTGTCCTCCTTGATGGATGACAGGACGATGGTCGTCTGCGTGCGGGTGACGCCGGCGATGGTGCGCAGCGTCTCCACGAGGA